>NZ_JBCHVG010000008.1:0-347878 GCF_050474445.1 Ensifer sp. B1-9 | reverse complement strand
GAATCAAGGAAGTCGACGACGGCATTTGGCTCGTCAGCTTCATGCACTATGATCTGGGATATATCGACTTGGAGCAGAGGACATTGCAAACCATCGACAATCCGTTCGGCACGAGATTGTCACCCATGTTGGGTGACACAAATATCCGGAAATAGTGGGATCAACCGGGAATAGGCGGGAATTGGCGGCAAACGCCGAGAAATCAAGGGTTTGAGCGCAATCCGCCAAAAATTTTGCGCCCCTCGATTTTGACACGCGGCCGCACCCAAATCAGTGTCGTCTGGCCAAGTAGACCCGTCCTGCAGGGCCGGCTTCAAAAATCGAGCGCTGGCTTTGAGAAGTCTTCGAAACCCCGCAAATCCGCCTTTGAGGGCGCGTTGACCACGGCGCGCCAGGCGCAATCTGCCCGCTGAAACCGGCCGGCTTTCCAATTTGAACATGCAAGCGACTTGCAGGTTGACTTGTTTTCCCGTTTTATTGTGTAAAATCAGAGCCTAAACATCAAGAGATACCCGTTGGGAACATGCAAGCGGCTCCGGCGCAATCGGATCCGCTTGCATGTTCCCAAATCGGGGGGCACAACCTCGAAGAGGCTCGCTTGCCCGCTTGCAACGAGGTCGCGACTCGTGGACCTTGTGGGTTGCAAATTAGCTTTTTCGAAATGGCGCCTCGCATGAATAAGCTTGATCCAGCGTCTGTCTTCAACGCGCACCGAGACCGGTACATCAAAATACTTGAACCGCTGTTCTTGCCCGACGACGTGACGAGCCACGACATCATCCGCTACTTCGCTTCCCTGTTAAGAGTGCTGGGGATGGAGGATAAAGGCTGGGATCCTTACGCCGAGAGCCGCAACATTTTGAACGATCTCAATAGGCTGATGAGGGTGGAACTACCGGAGAAAGATTTTCCGGATGCCGACAAGACGATTTGGCGGCTCGGCCTCTTGCTCTACTGCCACGTGGTCGAAATGGATGCGCCTTATGAGGTAATTACGAACCTGCTGCGCTTTCGACTCTGCAAAGGCTACAGTCCTAGTCCTTTCTTCGATTCCCTTACCGATAAAGAAAAAAAGAACTTTGCGAAGACCGGAATTAGAACCGGGCGAAAGATCGAAATAATCAAGGAACTGTCAAAGCAATCCGGGCTCGGAATTGGCGAGATCTTTGATGAATTCTATAGCAATAAGCTGCGCAATGCTGTCCAGCATTCTGACTTCATCGTGACTGACGAGGGCTTTCGGTGTCGAAGCGGTTCAGGAGCTAAAGCCTTCATGTTGAGCTTCGAAGAGTTGGACGTATTGATTACGAAGGCAAAGGCCTTCATCGCGGCATTTCTGCAGATCGAAACCACCGCTCGGCAAGTTTGGGGCATGCAAAAGGGTAGAGCGATACCTTACGACATAACCTACAAGGGCCTAATGGAGATACTCGTTGACGATCGAGATCTGCTATGCGGCTTTGCGGTCTACTGGCCCAACAATTCGCGGTCTTTATACCGTCGCACCAAAGATGGCGTTGAGATGGTTAACTGCATGATTGATCTTGCCAACGCTACGATTGATCTTTTTGTCGATCGCTACGCGCGAGTTCCGGGCAAGTTCAGCCCGCTTGTGGAACATGATGCCAGCCCCGTCTACAAACCGTTGGACAAGTCTGAGACTCGGCCGACCTGGCCATTGTAAGCCGGCGTCCAACTTTCGCGCCATAAAGTAGCACCAGCTTCCCCTTGCACGCCAAGTGTGCGCGACTTAGCTTGTCGTGCAATTTTTAGGTGCCGAGGATAATTATGCGACTTTGAATGCTACGGGCGCTTTTCAGCGCGCCCGTCCGCCGCGCCGCTCCTAGGCGTGTCGACAGGCTCAAACACAAAACCGAACTTTTCGAACATCCTGGCAAAACCGGGCGCGGTCGCATGTGTGTTTTTTTCTGGGTGATCCAAGCGCGGCTTGACGATCATTAGGCCGAGCGTTTCCCAGATCCTGGCTCGGCACGAGCCTCAGAAATGTCTTTGGCAACCTCTTTGCGCAGAAGCTTCAGACGTAGATCAATTTCCTCCCGATCGTCCGGATCCACGATCTGGTCGACCAACCCCGCATAGTATCGAACGACGGTCTGCTCCATCGAGGCTGCGGGCAGTGAAATCCCCGCCTCCTCATGTACCTCTCGTAGCAACAGCTCCACGCGCTCGCGCAGGTCACTTCTTTCCCCTTCCGTTCCGAACAACAGCCAATGAGGGCTCACATCCAGCGTATCGCAAATTTTTGCGACCTCATGTAGTCCGAAGGAACGCACTCCCTTCTTGTACGCGGTCCAGGTGTTGGGTGCGATGCCCAGCGCTGTCGCCAATGCGCCTTCGTTTCCCCAGCGATTCTTGCTGAGGATTCGCTCAATGATCGCGTCATAAGAGAATTCTGCCACTTATCTCATTATCGCAAAATTATGCGATGCCTAGTTGCGCATCGCAATATTTTGCGATAACCCTTTCCATGAACACGGAACAAATCACCCATGAAAAGGGAGACCGGCCAGGGCCTCCCTCTTCACAACGAGGATTGACTATGCACCGCCCCCAAAGGACGGACAAGCCGCGCGACCGCTCCGCCAACAAGCTGGAGGAGCTTGCCTCTGTTAAGGGCAAGCTCCTCCTTGCTGGCTTCACACTCTACGACATCGATCGTCGCTACTACCTGCCACGAGGGACTGCCGGAACAACGCTCCGCGAACCCAACATGGCCGGGGAACAGGCAATCGCCGCTGCTCTCGGTACAAAGGCACACTTGTTGTGGCCGAGCCGTTACCAGCCCTCCGGTCAGCGGCGATCCCCTCAGCCGCGTGAGAACTATGAGCGCCCGCCCACCATGCGGCAACGCCAAAAGAAGGCGGGCGCGTAGACATGGAAAACCCGTTCATCCCGTCCCGTTCCCGCTTCTGCAATGCGGCCCAGACAGCGCTTTTGTTTAGCGTAGCGCTGTGCGGCCTCATCGCCGCAGCTATCGCGGTAGGTAAGCAGCTATGCTGAACCCCTACGACGAACACCAGCGCCTGGAAGTGATGCTGGCATGCTGCATTAAGGCAGTGCAATCCCACTTCTCACACATTGCCACTCGGGACATCATCTGGCCGCCGCGTGACCTGTTCGACGCCGCGCTCGCGCGCCAAGTGGCGATCTACATCCTTCATATCGAGTTCGAAGTGCCGCGCCGTCGCATCGTCAAAATGCAGGCGCGGCAGCGCACGTCCATTTCCTTCGCCATTCGCAAGATCGACGAGCGGCTCGGCTGCCCCGTCTTCGCGAAGGCGTACACCCGCATGGCGGCCAGGGCGAAGGACATCTTCATGCAACAGTTGAGAAAGGCGGCAGCGTAAATGGCCGAGTTCATCCGCGCGAAGATTTCAGACATCCATATCGGCGAACGCGCACGCCCAATCGACGAGGACCATGCCCAGGCCATCGGCGCCTCGATGGCGGAGCGCGGTCAGATCAGTCCGATCATGGTTCGCCGCACCCCGGCGGCGAACAAGGGAAAAACGCCCCTGACGTTGGTCGCAGGCGGGCACCGCACTCGCGGCGCCGTGATCATTGGCTGGGATGAATTGGACGCGATTGTCGTCTCGGCCGATGCAGTCGAAGCTCAGCTCCTGGAACTCAGCGAAAACCTTTATCGCAACGAGCTGTCTGCGCTCGACCGCGCGATATTCGTGATGAAGTACCGCGAGCTTTGGGAAGAAAAGCACGGCAAAATCGACCGGACCAAGAACCTGAAGCAATCGAAGGGCACCGAGTGCCCTTCGATCTTCGCACCCGGCCGCGAGCTGTCAAAGCAGGTGCAGGAGCGCCTCGGTTTTGGAGAGACGACCTACAAGAAGGTCACCCGTATCGGGCTTAACCTGCATCCAGATCTGCGCGCCCTTTTGCGAGGAACCGGTGGGGACGACGATCAGTCCCTTCTGCTCAAACTCGCCAAGATGGGACCGTCAGAGCAAGCGCGCATTGCGAGCGTTCTGCGGGAAGACCGTGATGTCAAAAAAGTACTGTCTTCGCTGAAGGGTGAGCCGACCAAGGCCGACCCCCAAGAAGCCGCGTTTGGTAAGCTTGTCGCCGCCTGGAAGACCGCCAATGAAGACACCCGGCGCCGCTTCCTCGCACATGTCGGCGACAGCCAGGACTTCTCCTTCCTGGAGGCCGCGGAATGAAACGCGACCCCGCCCAGTTCGATCTGTTCCTTGAGCCCCTATTCCCAGTTCGCGTGCCCGTCGCGCGGATCGACATCGACCGCTACCGGTCGAAGATGAAGCGCGCGATGGCCCGCGCCATCCGCGAATGCCCCTACGACCGGCCAACCATCGCCGCCCGCATGGCGCAGTATCTCGGCCTGCCGTCGATCAGCAAAGCCATGCTCGACGCGTACACGGCCGAGAGCAAGGACGGGCACGACATCACCCTGCCGCGCTTCGCCGCCTTCGTGCATGCGACCGGCGCCATGTGGCTTTGGGATGAAGCCGTGTCCGAGCAGGGCGCCACCCTCCTCGTCGGTGACGAAGCGCGCCTCGCCGAAATCGCCCGCCTGCAGCAAGAGCAGGAGGTCATTCGCCAGTCGCTACGGACGCTCAAATCCCGCCCCGTCACGATCCGGAGGACACGCACATGAAGGAGTGGCTGACGTCCACCGAAATCGCGGCAGCTCGGCTTCCCGACTTGCCGCAGACCCGTCAAGGCATCGAGCTGATGATTGCTCAATGCGGCTGGCGCTCTACGGATCAAGCGCGTCAACGCGCTGGCCGTGGTGGCGGTTTCGAGTATCACTTCTCCCTCCTGCCGGCAGCGGCCCAGGTGCGGCTTCGGCACGCTCCAGACGCCGCGGGCTGGGACGAGGCCCGTGCCAGGAAGAACCTCCTTTGGTCGCGCTTCAATGCCTTTCGAAGGCGCAGAAAGCGGTCTGTGAAGAGCGCTTGAAGGTCCTCAACCGCGTTGAGCAGCTCGCCCGCGAACGCGGTTTGAACCGCACCGCAGCCATCGCCGTCGCCACGCTCGATGCCGGTGTCCAGAAGTCCGCCTATTATGAGTGGCGCAAAGCCACCGAAGGCGTCGACCCGGAAGATTGGCTGGCCGCACTTGCACCGAATAGCGCCGCTGCCGATGGCGTTGTTTCGCAGGTGGCCGAGTGCCACCCCGACGCCTGGGAGTTCCTGAAGTCCGATTATCTGCGCCCGCAGAAACCCGGCTTTTCCTCCTGCTTCCGACGCATGATGGAAGCCGCCGAAATCAACGGGTGGTCTCCGATCCCTTCGGAGCGATCGCTTCGCCGCCGCATGGAGGCAGCAGTCCCGAGGGCCGTCCAGGTGGTGACCCGAGAGGGGACCGAACGCGGCAAAATGCTCTTCCCTGCGCAGCGCCGTACCCGCTCGCATCTGCATGCCATGCAGGCCGTCAACATGGACGGGCACAAGCTCGATATCTTCGTTCGGCTCCCCGGCCGCGACAAGCCAAGCCGCGTCTATCTCGTTGGCATCCAGGATCTCTATTCAGGCAAGATCCTTGCCTGGCGTCTATCCGAGGCCGAGACATGGGAAGTGGTGCGCCTGGTCGTCGGCGACATGGTCGAAGAGTTCGGCATCCCCGAACGCATCTACCTCGACAACGGCCGCGCCTTCGCTTCGAAGAAGATCTCCGGTGGCACCCGCACCCGTTACCGCTTCAAGGTCCGTCCCGAGGATCCGCAAGGCCTGCTCACGGCGCTGCAGATCGAGACCCATTTCGTGCTGCCCTACTCCGGTCAGTCGAAGCCGATCGAGCGCGCCTGGGGCGACTTCGCTGAAACCGTCTCGAAGCATCCGATCTGCGCTGGCGCCTATACGGGCAAGAACCCCAACGAGAAGCCGGAAGACTACGGCACGCGCGCGATTGAGATCGACGATCTTGCCCGCCTCGTCGCCGAGCTGGTCACAGAGCACAACTCCCGCAAAGGCCGCCGGGCGGAGACCGCAAAAGGTCGCAGCTTTGACGAGACCTTTGCCGAAAGCATTCGCCAGCCGACGACGATCGTCCGTCACGCGACTGAAGCGCAGCGCTTCCTCTGGCTTCTGGCATCGGAGGCGATCCGCACCCACAAGGGCAGCGGCGAAGTCCACTTTATGGGCAACCGCTACTGGAGCCGCGAACTCAACCAGTACATGGGCAAGCAAGTGACGATCCGCTTCGATCCAGATCACCTGACCAAGCCCATCAAGGTCTACGACCTCGCAAACCGTTTCATCTGCGATGCCGAGTGCATTGCCGATACCGGCTTCGACAATCAGGACGCCGCCCGCACCCACGCCCGCAATCGGGCCGACTATCGCAAGGCCAACGAGGCCCTGGCGAGAGCGCACCGGAAACTCTCGCCCATGGAACTCGGCGAAATTCTGGAGAAGGGCCGCAAGGCCGAGGAGCGGTCGGAGCCGATCCGGCCGGCTGTCACCCGCATCTTTACCGGCAACCTCGCGACCGCGCCTCAAGAAGCGATCAGCGACGACGAGTTTTCCGACGTTTTCTCGAAGGCCCTCTCCCGCGTGTCGGGCGGGGCTTCGATCCTACCATTCTCGAAAGGGAATACGGCCGAAAAGTAAGGCGTCTTGGCCGTCAGCATGAACCGAAATGTACTGAGTGCGGTTCCGAAAAAAAGCAGGGCGGGAGTGCAAGTCCCGCCCAACAATCCGCCCCTTCAGGGCATCTGAACGAGGAACCATTTAGATGAATACACATGTGTCCACAAGCCCTGCAGCCGGTACCTGGGACCGGCCGACGCCATCGCAGGACTTTAAGGCAAAGCATACGCACGAGGATGTCGCGGACTGGGAGCAATTGAACGCCCGTGTTCGTGAGATCGCCGAAGCCAACAACTTCACCAAGGCCGAAGCCGGCCGCCGGATCGGCATGTCGTCGGCGACCTTCAGCCAGTGGTTTTCCGGCACCTATATCGGCCGGATCGAACCCTTCAACCGTCAGGTTCGCAATTGGCTCGAAGCGTTTGACGAGGGCGTCAGCCTCGCCGCCACCATCCCGCAGTCTCCCGACTTCATCAACACGCGGATCAGCCGCGAGATCTTCGAGACCCTGCACTGGGCGCAGATGACCTCGGACATGGTGTTTATCACCATCGGCGCCGGCATGGGGAAAACGGCGACTAGCCGCCGCTACGCTGCAACCAGGCCGCATGTTTTCCATGTCACGATCAGCCCGCACACCAAGACAGTGCATGGCATGCTGGTAGAGCTGGCGTCCGAGCTAGACGTGCGCGAGGTGAACCCGGCTAGACTGGTGCGCGCTATCGGCGCCAGGCTCTCCCGTACCGGCGGCGGCACTCTGCTGATCATCGACGAAGCGCAGAACCTCGTCGACGACGCCATCAACCAGCTTCGCCATTTCATGGACATCTATAAATGCGGGATCGCTCTCGTCGGGAACGAGGAGGTTTACACCCGCTTCAACAAGTCCAGCGGCGGGCCGAGCTACGCTCAGTTGAAGCGCCGCATCGGCAAGCGCCTGAAACGCGCGACTTCCTATGTCGAAGACATCGCTGCCTACATCGCCGCTTGGGGTGTGACCTCCGAGGATTGCGTGCAGTTCCTTCTGGGTGTCGGCAAAAAGGGCGGCGCTCTCGGTCAGATCGACAAGACCTTGAAGCTCGCCTACATGGCCGCGATCGGCGCCGAGGAAGAGTTGTCCCTGAAGCATCTCAAGGCTGCCTGGTCGAACCGCGACGTGGAGGATCTCCAGTGAGCAGCGTCCTCGACAACACTGCCAGCTTGGCTATCCGAGAGCTGCAGGCCGAGATCCAGTCTCACGCTGCCAGCGGCACGGCCCTCCCGGTCACGCACCTGCGCCTCATCGCCGATCGACTTCGCTCGATCGGGTCTCTCGTCGACCTGATGGAACAGGAACTCGCCGTGCACCGCCTCGGCGAGCAAGGGCGCGCCGCATTCAGCGTGATTGAGGCTGCGGCTGGTGAGCTGCTCTCCGAGCAGCCGGCGCGAGTGGAGGACGGAAACGTCCTTCATCTCGATTTCAGCGGGAGGAAGTGATGGTCCCCGAGATCCTCAAAGAGATGCGGGAAAGCATGACGCCATTCGAAACGCGAGGCGTCGTCCTGGAGCCGCGTGGCGTACGCGCCATGCTGCTCCTGCTGACCTATCTCGAAACGGAGTGGCGCAACATGGAGTGCCGTCTCAGCGGCACTACCGCCGTGATCCTCCTTGACCCCAACAGCAACGTCGTTCCGCTCAAGCAGCGCTCGCCCGGTTCCAATCCGGGCGGCGGCGCCACGTAACCCTCACGAAAACAGGACTTCCAACATGACAGTCGCAATTTTTGAAGAGAAGCCCGACGAGGGCATCACCGTGATGAACGGCCAGCAGTTCATGATCAACGCGCTTGGCGGCTTCGATCCGATTGGCGCGGTAAAGGAGCAATACAAGCTGGAAGACCAGACGGTGCGCAAATGCATCGCCTTCGCCAAGGAAGCCTCTGCCCGCACATCGCGCCTGAAGGTCAACACTTTCGCGGATCTCGGTGCCCTCGACGCGCTGCTCGCCGAAAAGTTTGGCGCCAAGGCCAAGATCGGCGGCAAGAAGGGCAACCGGACGTACCAGAGCTACGACGGCCTTCTGAAGGTGACGGTGCAGGTTTCCGACCAAATCACGTTCGGCGCCGAGTTGCAGATCGCCAAAAACCTGATCGACGAATGCTTGAACGAGTGGTCGGCCGACAGCCGCCCCGAAATCCAAGCGATCGTGACCCGCGCGTTCAACACTCAAAAGGAAGGCCAGGTGAACCGCGCTGACGTGTTCATGCTGCTTCGTCTTGAGATCGAGGACTCGCGTTGGAACAACGCCATGGACGCAATCCGAAGTGCAATCCGAGTCACTGGCTCCAAGGAATACGTCCGCTTCTACGAGCGCGCCAACGCCAACGACGAATGGCGGGCAATCACTATCGATCTGGCAAAGGCGTGAGGTGCAAGTAATGTCAGCGCGTAGGATCCAAGACCGTTTTGTAGGCCCAATCACTCGCCCGCGACACCAGTTGGTCAGCGTTGCGAACAAGCGCCTCTGTGTTGGTCGTCATCGCCTCCAAATGAAAGTCATCGATATAAGAAGCGGCCGGTCGAGTTGTATCGATTTGGGTACGTGCGCGAATGTTTCGCAGAATGAAATCGGCGAAATTCTTGCTATCTTGGAGCAATTGCAAGACTTCGCTCGGAAAAAACTCGCGACAGGCGTTCACGCGCTCGTCATTGAGCACTGCAACGACGGCTTCAACTACTATCTGTGCGTGGGTTATCTCAAGGGCATTGTTAAAGGGGTTTTCCGATTCTGTGTAAACACGCAGAGTGATGATCTGAGATGTGAGCGCTACCGGAAGAAACTCCAGCAAATTAGCGGCAGCGCGCAACTTGCCTCGGTTCGCATCGAGCCGTTGCTCATGGTGTCGCCGCTCCTGTTTCGCATCGGAGATGCGCATTTCTCGGATCGTCGCTACGGCCGCAAACACCGCGAGAGCACCGGTAATCAACGTCTGAAAATCGTAGACGAAGTTCCACATGGGGTCCCCGCCAGTTCTGTCGGCAAAAACCGGCCGCTCTCCGAAAATGGGAGGGAAGACCAACAAAGCGATCACAACAAGAATGGCCGCTATAGCGAACGGACGCGTTGCCTTGCTCATCCATCTCTCCAAGGAAAAACTGACGCCGTCTGCCGCAGGAATACTGCGCATCGACGAGCCACCATGCCGAACCCGACGTTGGCTACGCTCTTAGCCGACAGGATCCTACACCTGTACCTGATAGAGATCGGCCAGACGGAAGAGATGTGGAAAGAGCTTATCCAGCCCGCCTACGACCATGTTCACTCCCCGGTATGCTTCAATAATTGCGGTTCGGTCGACGACGGGCCGGGCTGCGTGTATTCCCCAATCTTTCTCGCTGAGAACAAATTCGGATCCAGCGAGATTTTCAAGGCGCCGGAAGGCCAAAAGAGCTATGTCCAAGCGCTTTTTCAACCGCTCTTCCGCGAACTGAAGTTCACCGCCGAACAAATCGGCCGCTGCTCTCCAGTGCACTCGATCCAGGATTTCTCGGATAACACTGAGATCGTTCCCAACCGAGACCAACTCGTCAGCAGCTCTCAAAATCTGATCGTGCGGAACCTCCCCGTCTTCCAACCAATCCAAGAAGTTACCTTTCTCCTTCCGCTGAATATGCAGGAGTTCTTTGTAGTGCAGCCTCAGTTGCTGAAACTGCGGCAGCAACATTCGCTCAATCTTGAGTTTCTCGGCACGCACCTGAAGGCGCGCCAGTTCTTGATGGCGCCGCTCGCTTTGCTCGTCAGTCTTCTGCATCTGTTTGACGGTCACGAATGCGGCGCCGATCGCAAAGATGCCAGTAAGCAGAGTCTGATAGCGAAACAACCAAGTCTCGCCGGTGGCCTTGTCGTCGGCGAGACTCATGAACAGCAGCGCGGTCGCCAGCATAAGCGCGCAGGCAACAACGGTTGCTGGCAGCGTGGGTTCTTCATTAGGCGGTGGAGAAGTCGGCTTCATAGCTTCATATCGAACACGAAATCGATTCGTTGCAAGATGCCGGTGGTGCAACCATGACCGGTTCGATCGTTGCACTTCACGTAGCTAAGAAGCAGCTCGGCCTGGACGAAGACACCTACCGGGCAAAACTCAAAATCATCACCGGCAAGACCTCGGCGAAAGATATGACCGAGGATGAACGCCAAGCGGTCATTACCGACTTCAGGAAGCAGGGCTTCCGACCCGCGAGCGATCGGCGTCCTAACGGCCGCGCGAAACTCACGGGGCGTTACGCGGCAAAGCTCCAGGCGCTTTGGATTGCCGGCCACAATCTCGGCATCGTCGAGAACCGTGACGACGCGGCGCTGCTCGCTTTCGTCAAGCGTCAGACTGGTCTGGAACACGTCCGGTTCCTGAAGTTCGCCGACGATGCTCGTAAGGCGGTCGAGGCATTGAAGGCATGGATCGCCCGCGTCGGCGGGGTCGAATGGTCCGACACCGAAATCACCTCAGACTACGCCCGAGCAGACGGCTTCAAGATCGCCTGGGCGCAGTGGCGCAAGCTCGGCGGCAACGTCAACGCGAACAGCGTTGGCGCTTTCCATGCCACCGTGAGGGAACTGACCGGCCTTAGCGTCGAGCGCTGCGACAAGGATGGCTGGATCCTCGTCATGAACGCACTCGGCCGTCGCATCCGAGACGCACAGAGCAAGGGGAAGGCCAAGCCATGAACCACACCGTCCGCGTTACAGATCATGCCATTCTGCGATACCTCGAACGTGCGCACGGTCTCGACGTGGACGCGGTTCGCCGTCACGTGTCCGGCCTTGCAGCGACGGCCAACGAACTCGGCGCAATCGGCGTCGTCGTCGAGAACGTTAAGCTGCGACTTGAGACCGGCGTCTGCACCAGCGTCTTGAAGCCCCGCTGGCCAACCCGCCGTCCGGATGGGGGCGACCGATGAAGAGCCTCCCCCTGTTCGACACCAGTAGGCTCGCGGTCATCAAAGCCGAGCGTGAAGCGCTCTTGAAGCGCCTTCAAAGGGTCCGCCTGGACGCCCACTCGCGGATCCGCATGCAGCAGAAGGTTTCGCTCCTCACTGCCGAGCAGGTCCGCCTGGAACTTGCGCTGGATGCTCGCCGATGATCCGTGTTCCCGCGCAGCTCGAACCCTACATTGAAGTTCTCGGCCTCGATCTCGGTATTGAGTTTCTGCTTAAGTTCGGCGGCTCCTACGTCCACCTGTCGGCAAACCCGCAGGGCCGTTCCGAGGTCGTCGCTTTGGTCGGCCAGGAGCTGACAACCGCGCTCGCACGTCGCGTCGGTTCGGGCAGCATCCGCGTCCACACTGGAAAGCCCTTTATCGCGCAGCATTTCCGCGCTATGGGATGGACAACCAACGCGATTGCGCGACACCTTCACGTTACCGATGTGACGGTGCGGACCTGGCTAAAGCCAAGGGGCAAGCGCAAGCCGCCCGACAAGCGGCAACTTGAGCTACTCTGAAAGACCCGCAAACCGTTGCGGGTTTTTTTGTGCCCGCTGAATAGCGAATGTCGCCCCAACAACGGCCGCTCGGCCGCGTTCTTTTTGGGGCATTTTTCATGAGTTTTGATCAGTGGGTTATCGGTCGGCTTCGCGTCCACGGCGCCTATGCCGGCGTCGTCGACAGCGTTCCCGGCAGACAGATGGTTGCCGGTCTCAAGCGGTTCCAGCAGGCCTCCGGCTTGAAGCCGACCGGGCTCGCCGACGAGGCGACCGTTGGCCTGCTGCGGCGAGATCCGCAGAAACCGGGTGTCGACCTTACCATGTTCGAGAAGATGCCGATCCCGACCGAGCCCGTCTGGATGCGCGAGGCCCGCCGGTTTATGGGGTTGAAGGAAGTCGCGGGTGCCGGCTCCAACAGCACGATTATCGGATGGGCCAAGCGCCTGGGTGGCTGGGTAGCATCCTACTATACCAACGACGATATACCGTGGTGCGGCCTCGCCCTGGCGCACTGGATCAGCTTCACCCTTCCGAGCGAGCCGCTGCCTGGAAACTACCTTTCGGCGCTCGCTTGGGCGAACTTCGGTATCCGCCTTGAAACACCAGCTCGTGGCGCGGTTCTCGTCTTCAAGCGGCCGGGTGGCGGACATGTCGGCCTCTATGTCGGCGAGGACGCCAGCCACTTTCACGTCCTGGGCGGTAATCAGTCGAACTCCGTTTCCGTGACCCGCATCGAGAAGGCGCGCCTGGTGGCGATCCGCTGGCCTGCAACCGGCGGCGAGCCTGCCGGCGGTCGCGTCACGCTGACCGCCTCGGGCGCTGTTTCCCGAAACGAGGCCTGACCATGGATAAGCCCTCCTACTCGACCTCGAAAAAGCACCTCTGGCTTTCGTCGGTGATGGCGTGGCTGGTGATCCTGATCTGCGCGGCCGGTGCCCTGATGGGGCGATCCGAGGCGGTCGCCTTCGGCACGATCGCGGTCCCTTCCATGGTGGCACTCATTGCGGCGTTGCTCGGCATCCACCGGATCTCGGGCTCGATGGATTTTCGCTCCTCCAACCTACCGCGCGACCAGCCGGGAGGTGAACAGTGACCGCCGCAATCAGTCGGGCAGCACTCCCGTATCTCATTACTGGAGTGCTGCTTCTTGCAGCCGCCGGTCTCGCATATCTCGCCGTCTCGATGGTCGCGGAAATGATTGACGAAGCATCTGCCACGGCCAGGGCAGAGCGCGACGCCCATTGGACCGCCGAGATCGAGCGGACCAATGCCCACGCTGCCCGCCGCATCGCCGACCAGGCGCGTGAAGCTCTGCGCGTCGAAACCGCCGCCAACGAACGCATCCGCGCGGCCGAACAAGAACAAGTCGAACTGGAGAAGAAGAATGCGGCTCTGCCTGATGGCGGCGCTTGCGGCCTCGATCATGGTCGTGTCCGCCTGCTCGCCCGCTGAACCAAAGCCGGTGATCCGAACCGTGGTCATCAAGCCAGTCATGCCCGAGGCGGCACGGCAACGGTGTTCTGATCCTACACCACTACCCGACCGGGCAATGACCGCCGAGGAAGTCACCGGCAAGTGGGGAGCCGATCGCACCTCTCTCCGTATTTGCGAGCAGCGTCGAGCAGCAGCCGTCGCTGCGGTCGACGCAACCGGGGGCGTTGAATGAAGGTCGGCAACTTTGAACGCGAACTCGCCGAGCAGCGCGTTGAGGATGAGAAAGAAGCGGCGATCGCGAGTGCTCGAAAGGCTCTAAGCGGTGTCGGCCGAGACGATTGCGACGAATGCGGTCGGCCGATCGGTCAAGCCCGCCGCAAAGTTATGCCATCAGCCACCCGCTGCTTTAGCTGCCAACAAGCCCACGAAGAAGGAAACCGGCGTCGATGACCGACCTCAATCTCAGCCTCATCATGCCGTGGGTCGGCGCGCTGCTGTCGATCATCGCGCTTGGAACTCAGTTGAAGAACATCCTTTCGTCGGGGGAACGCAAGCTGGACGAACGCCTGTCGAAGGCCGAAGGCACGCTGATCAGCCACGATCGCCGAATCCAGAAGGTCGAGAACGAGCTGCAGCACCTTCCCGATCGCGATACCGCCCATCGGTTGGAGCTGACCATGGAGAAGATCTCCGGTCGCCTCGACACACTGGACGAACGTCTCAAGCCGATTGCCGCAACCAGCGGACGCCTACAGGAATTCCTTCTGGAGCAAGCCAACAAATGAGCATCGAGAACATCATCCGGGAAGAAGCGCGGCTCATCATCCTGAAGGAGCTTGCCAGCCAGGCCAATCAGTCAATCACATCGGAAGCGATGCGTCGTTTCCTGCTGTCAGACTTCCTCATCGACAAGCCGCGCGAATGGGTCGAGATGGAGTTCCAGTACCTGCAGGACATGGAAGCGCTTGAGATCATCCCTGCCGGAAGCGTGAAGATCGCCCGCTTAACCGAGCGGGGCGAGCTGCACGTCAAAGGCCTGATCACGATTTCTGGTGTGCAGCGCCCATCGCGGATCGGTGCGTGAGATGGCCGAGGAACGCAAAGGCCGTGGTCGCCTCTCCAGCCTCGATATGCTGCCCGACGAAGCACAGGACGATCTGATTTGGGCGCTCGGCCAGCTCAATGAGCGGCGGCGCAGTCAGGCAGACATTTTGTTCGAGCTAAACGATCGGCTGGAAGTACG
This sequence comes from Ensifer sp. B1-9, assembly GCF_050474445.1. Classification (NCBI taxonomy): domain Bacteria; kingdom Pseudomonadati; phylum Pseudomonadota; class Alphaproteobacteria; order Hyphomicrobiales; family Rhizobiaceae; genus Ensifer; species Ensifer sp. B1-9. The sequence continues at coordinate 333,157 of NZ_JBCHVG010000008.1, read as the reverse complement.
TGGCATCGAGCCGGTTTCGCGTTCGGCTTTCAACCGTAAGGCCATGCGCCTGGCGAAGCGAACGATGCAACTTGAAGAGCGCCGCCACGTCTATGCCGGCATTGCCGAGCGCTTGACCCCAGAGGAAGTAAGCAAGGCCGATATCGTGCTCGGCGAATTCCTCAAAACCTTGATCGACGAGCTGCTCGACGGCGAGGGCCTAGACAGCAAGAACGCAATGGAACTGGCCAAGGCCTACAAGGAAACTGTCGTCGCGCAGCGGCACTCGGCCGAGCATCGCCGCAAGCTTGAGGTCGAAGCCCAGGCAAAGATCAGCAGGGCCGTGGACGCTGTCGAAGGCGAGCTGCAGAAGAAGGGCACGACCGACGGCGCCGAAGTGCTGCGACGCATCCGTGAAGACGTTTACGGGATCTTCAAATGAGTGCTCCCGCCGTCCCTCTCTTCGGCTTCCAAAAGCGCTGGTTCCTCGATCGGTCTCGTTTCAAGATCGGCAAGTTTGCCCGCCAAACCGGCAAGACATTCACGACCACGCTCGAAGTCGTCGACGACTGTTTCGAGCATGCCGTGCAGCAAAAGCGCGCCCGGTGGGTGATCCTGTCACGCGGCGAGCGCCAGGCCCGGGAAGCGATGAACGAGGGTATCAAGCTTCACGCTAAGGCCTATGATCTCGGATTTGAAGCCGAGGAGTATGAATGGAAGGGCGCGAGCGGGGTCTACAACGCCCTCGATGTCACGCTGCCCCACGGCTCAAAGATCACGGCATTGCCAGCCAATCCCGACACGGCACGCGGCTTTTCGTCGAATGTGTTCCTGGACGAGTTCGCGTTTCATAAGGACAGCAAGGAGATCTGGAAGGCGCTCTTCCCCGTCATCTCCGCCGGCTGGAAGCTGCGCGTCACGTCCACGCCGAACGGCAAGTCCGGCAAGTTCTACGAGTTGGACACAGGCAAGGACGAAGCTTGGTCCCGCCATGTCGTCGACATCTATCAGGCCGTAAAAGACGGCCTGCCACGCAACATTGAGGAGCTGCGCAGCGGTATCGCTGACGATGACGCCTGGGCGCAGGAATACGAGCTAAAGTATCTCGATGAGGCGAGCGCCTGGCTCTCCTACGACCTCATTACCTCGGTTGAAGACGAGAACGCCGGAAATCCCGATGGCTACCAGGGCAACGTTTGTTTCGTTGGCCGCGACATCGGCCGGCGCAACGACCTGCACGTTGTCTTTGTCTGGGAACAGATCGGCGACGTTCTTTGGGAGCGCGAGCGCATCGAGCAGAAACGCGCGACCTTTGCCCAGATGGACGAGGCCTTTGACGATGTCATGACGCGCTACCGCGTCGGTCGCGCCTGCATCGACCAAACCGGCATGGGCGAGAAGCCCGTCGAGGACGCGCAGCGGCGCTATGGCAGCCGCGTCGAAGGCGTGCTGTTCACCGGCCCTAACAAGCTGGTCATGGCAACGCGCGGCAAGGAACGGTTTGAGGATCGCACCGTCCGGATCAAGGAAGGCGACCAGGCTTTACGCTCGGACCTTCACAAGCTCCGGAAGGTCAGCTCCGCTACCGGCGCGCCGCGCTTTGTCGCGGAGCGTGACGACGATCACGCCGACCGCACCTGGGCGGCCTTCCTCGGCATCCATGCTGCCGATGGCGATCGCACAGAATACGCCTATCAGGCCGCGCCGCCAAAACCCGACCGTTACTCCGAAACACAAAACCACGATGACAAGCCGTTCCGCATGTCGAGCATGCGCCGGTCGCGAGGAACATACTGATGGCCGCTTCCGTCCTTCTCGATGCCTATGGGCAGCCAATCCGCAAGGCCGAACTGAAACAGGAACAGGGCGGTGTCACGACGCGCGGCGTTCGCCAGCCGGTCGGCCGGCACCAGGCACCAGGTCTAACGCCAGGCAAGCTTGCCAATCTGCTGCGCCGATCGATCGACGGAGACCCCGAGGCCTATCTTGAACTGGCCGAGGACATGGAGGAGCGCGATCTGCACTATGCCGGCGTTCTCTCTACCCGGAAGCGGCAGGTGGTCGGATTGGATATCAGCGTCGAAGCGGCCGGCGACGATGCCGACAGCGTCGCCGATGCGGATCTGGTGCGCGAGGTCATATCTCGCGACGAATTCCAGGACGAGCTGGTCGATGTTCTCGACGCGATCGGCAAGAGCTTCTCTGCGACCGAGATCATCTGGGACACCTCGGAAGGCCAGTGGATGCCAGGCGCTTTGAAGTGGAACGATCCGCGCTGGTTCACCTTCGACCCGACGGACGCCGACACTCTGTTGTTGCGGGGCGAAAATGGCGACGAGCCGCTGAAGCCGTTCGGCTGGATCGTGCATCGTGCCAAGGTCAAATCCGGTCTGACTATCCGGGGCGGCCTCGCCAGGGCCGTTGCCTGGACGTATCTCTTCAAGACCTTCACCACGCGCGACTGGGCGATCTTCAGCGAGGCCTACGGCCAGCCCATGCGCCTCGGCAAGTTTGGTCCCGACGCCTCTCCGGAGGAGAAGGCGATCCTGCTGGAAGCCGTTTCGTCGATCGGTACCGACTTCGCAGCGATCGTCCCGGCGTCGATGACGGTCGAGTTTATCCAGTCGGAAGTTTCCGGATCGCACGAGCTTTACGAGAAGCGGGCCGATTGGCTTGACCGCCAGGTCTCGAAACTAGTGCTCGGCCAAACGTCGACCACCGACGCGCAGAAGGGCAGTTATGCTGTCGGCCAGGTGCACGACGGCGTGCGCCAGGACATTGAAGCCTCTGACGCTCGCCAGCTGGCAGCCGCCCTCAATCGTGACCTCGTCGTGCCGCTGGTCATGCTCAACCGCGGAACTCGAAAAGCCTACCCGAAGATCAAGATCGGTCGGCCGGACGAACAAGACATTGAGAAGCTGGTCGACAACGTGGTCAAACTCGTGCCGCTTGGCCTCAAGGTCGGCATGTCAACGATCCGCGACAAGATCGGCATTCCCGATCCGGGCAGCGACGACGTGCTGCTGACGCCTCAGCGGCCGGCAGCGCCCAGCGCCGAAGAGCCGGAAACGAAGAAGCCGGCGGCACATGCTGCGCTCCCCTCCTCGGCCGACGCGGTCGATCGCGGGGTGCAGGACATCATCGACGACGCGTGGGAGCCAATGATGGCGCCGATCGTCGCCGGTCTCGAAGACGAGCTGTCGGCCGCGAAGTCCGAGGAGCAGGCCAAGGCGATTATCGCCCGCCGCATCGAGACGATGGGCGTCACCAAGCTTGCAGAGGTGCTCGCCCGTTCCGCGTTTGCGGCTCGGCTTGCCGGCGAAGCTGGCGAGGACCTCTAAGTGGCAACGGCGCAGCTCATCCCACTTCCACCTGAAGACGCGATCCGCGTGCTCCTGGCACGAGGTCGACAGCTCTCGCCAACGTTTGCCTGGCAGGACGCCTATGCGGCCGATCACGCCGCCATGTTCACCGTGGCGAAGTCAGCCGGCTTCGATGTCCTCCAGGACATCTTCAACGCCCTCTCAAAGGCGCTTCAAGAAGGGCGCACGCTGCGCGACTTCGCCCGCGAGCTGACACCACTGCTGCAGGCCAAGGGATGGTGGGGCCGCCAGTTGATCACCGACCCTTTGACCGGCGAGCTGCAGCCGGGACAGCTTGGCTCGATTCGCCGCCTCGAAACGATCTTCAACGCCAACATGCGTGTGTCCTACGCATCCGGTCATTGGGCGAATTTCGAGCGCAACAAGAGCGCTCGGCCGTTCCTGCGTTACGTAGCGATCCGCGACGATCGGACCCGACCGGAACATCTGCGCCGCCATAACCTGGTGCTGCCCGTCGATCACCCTTATTGGGACGTCTGGGCACCGCCGTGCGGTTGGAACTGCCGCTGCACCCTGCAGAGCCTTTCGGCCCGCGAGGTCGACCAGCTGAAGGCAGAGGGCGAGGATCTTAGGTTCGAGCCGCCGGCCGATGAACTGAAATCCTGGGTAAACAAGCGCACGGGCGAGGTCCATGACATCCCGATCGGCATCGATCCCGGCTGGAATTATAACCCCGGCCGCCTGGGAGCCAACGTTGCGATCAACGAGGCGCTGGCACAGAAAGCGGCCGGCGCGCCGTTCGAGCTGCTGGAGCCGTTGGTTGCCGAGCGGGTCCACTCGGATGCCTTTGCTCGTTTCGTCGAGAAGCCCGAAGGAAGCATGCCTGTCATGCCGATCCCGCCCGCGATCGGCGAAGCTGCGGGCACGGCGGCGCGCATAGCGATCCTCTCTGCCGACACGATGCAGAAGCAGTTGCGCCGGCACCCGGAAATGACCCTGGCCGACTATCGCGCGCTGTCGGCAATCGGCACCGACCCGACGCTCGTGTTTCGTGATGGCGCCAACACCTTCGTCCTGGTCAAGCTCAACGATGGCCGCTGGCGCTATGTGGCAGCGAAGACCACAAAGACGGGCAAGGCCGCTTTCGTCACCTCGTTCCGCTATGCGAGCGACGAGAACGTGCGCCGGTTGCTGGCGCGCGAAGGCGTCAAGGTGCTGATCGACAGGAGAGGAAAGTAAAGCGCGGTGGGGCCTCCCAGGAACCCCACATTGCGATCCCGTCTGACGACGGTTCTACGGCAGGGAGAATATCACCGTGTCACGCGCAGTACCTATTATCAGGGGTATGGCACGAATTTGCAAGGAAGCCCCTACAGCGCGCGTCACGGGCTGCGGACGGCCGGATACTCGCACCTGCCCCCCAAAACGCGCCCACGGCCTTCAAAACGGCCTCGAAAATCGACCTTGATCCGAATGGGGCGCGTGATATCTCTAAAACAGGCCACCCAATAGGGCTTAGCCCAAACACCCACAAACCGTTGCGACTTATCCGGCAATAAAGCCGAGGGCATCTTGCCCTCATGAAAAACGCCGCCAAATCACATTTCCCGGCCCTGGTTGCCGCCCATGCCACAGCGCTGATCGCTGCCGAGGCCGCGCCTGTGGTCGGCAACTCCTGGATCATGCTGCTGCCGCTCGGCCCGTTCAGCGGTCGTGATGGTCGCGGTCCCTACGATGCCGGCGACAGGGCGCACCTTGAAGGCGTCATCAAGGCAACGCTTGAACGCGCCGGCTCAACCGAGATCGTCGTCGACTACGATCACCAGACGGTGTTCAGCGCCGTGCCTGGCGTCGGTGGCCGCGCGCCTGCTGCCGGATGGATCAAGGATTTCGAGATCCGCGACAACGGCCTCTGGGGCCGGGTCGAATGGACCGAGACGGCTGCCCAGGCGATCAGAGTGGGCGAATACCGCTACATCTCGCCGGTCTACCTCCACACTCAATCCGGCAAAGTCACCCGCCTGCTTTCCGCCGCGCTGACCAATGTGCCGAACCTCGATCTCGCCGCCGTCGCGGCTAGAGCAGACCTCACAACACAGGAAGAACCAATGGACAAGATTGCGCTTGCCCTGGGCCTCGCCCAGGGGGCCGGCGAGGACGCGATCCTCACGGCCATCAACGCCGTCCTGACCTCGACGTCGGCAATCGCCGTCGCGCTCGGTCTCGACAAGGCAACCAAACCGGAGGCGATCGCCGCCCAGGCGACAAGCTTCCGCGCTGACGTCGAGCGCGTCTCCAAGGCGGCCGGCCTGACTACCGGCGCCAAGGTCGACGACGTCGTGATCGCCATCCAGTCGGCACGCACCGGAACGGTCGACCCGACCAAGTACGTGCCGATCGAGCAGGTCTCGGCGATGCAGGCCGACATCAAGACGCTGCAGGAAAAGCTTTCCGGCAACGAAGCCGAGGATGCCGTCAACGCGGCGATCCGCGACGGCAAGATCGCGCCTGCTCTGAAGGAATGGGGGCTTTCCCTCCATCGGACCGACGCCGCTGCGTTCAAGAAGTTTGTCGACAACGCCCCTTCGTTGACGGCGGCCCAGCGCTCCACCCCCAATCCCACTCCGAAGGCCGATGCCGCCCTGGACGAGACCGACCTCGCGGTCATGCGCCAGATGGGCCTCACCGAGGAGCAGATGAAGAACGCCAAGAAAGGCGGTGACGCATGACGGCTCTGTCCGGTGATCGTAACACTCCCGAACGCGGCGGCGATCGTCGCCGGATCGCGGTAGCAGCCGGCGCTGTCATCTATGCCGGCGCGATGGTGGCGGTGAACGCGGCTGGCAATGCCGTGCCCGTCACCACCGCTCTCAACCTCAAGGGCGTCGGCCGTGCCGAACGCCGCGCCGATAACACCGGTGGCGCTGCCGGCGCTGTCTCGGTCGACATCGGGGTCGGCATCTACCGCTTTGCCAACTCGGCAGCGGCTGACGCCATCACCCAGGCCGACATTGGCTCCGACTGCTACGGCGTCGATGACCAGACGGTCGCAAAGACGAACGGCGGCGGTACGCGCTCGGCCGTCGGCAAGATTTTCGACGTGGACGCCCAGGGCGTCTGGGTCAAGTTCTCCTGAGGGCTCCCATGGACATCAATTCCCAAACTCTCCGCTCGGCCTATCTCGGCTTCAGCGCCGCGTTTCAGACCGGCTTCGCAAGCGTCAACAGCATGTATGCGCGCGTTGCGACCGTGGTTCCTTCGTCCACCAAGACGCAGGAGTATGGCTGGCTCGGCAAGTTGCCCCGCTTCCGCGAATGGATCGGTGACCGCGTCGTCAACGGCCTCGCAAAGCACGGCTACTCGCTGACGAACCAGTCGTACGAAAACACGATCGGCGTCGATCGCGACGACTTCGACGACGACAACCTCGGGATCTACGCACCTCTCTTCCAGGAGTTCGGCGCCTCTGCAGCGAGTTTCCCCGACGAGTTGGTCTGGCCGTTCCTGAAAAACGGGTTCGGCACCAAGTGCTACGACGGCCAGTTCTTCTTCGACACCGATCATCCGGTGCTCGACGAGAATGGCAACCTGATCTCTGTCGCCAACACGGATGGCGGCGCGGGCACGCCGTGGTTCCTGCTCGATGTCACCCGGCCGTTGAAGCCGTTGATCTTCCAGGACCGCAAGAAGTTCAACAAGCTCGTGCGCATGGACAAGGAAGACGATCCGAACGTCTTCAATAAGAAAGAGTACCAGTATGGTCTGGATGGCCGCTGCCAGGTCGGCTTCGGTTTTTGGCAGATGGCCTGGGGCTCCAAGCAGACGCTCGACGATGCCCACTATGAGACCGCCCGCGCCACGCTGGGCGGAATGAAAGGCGACCACGGCCGGCCGCTGGCGATCCAGCCCAAACTGCTTGTCGTTCCGCCGACACTCGAAGGTGCAGCCCGTCGCGTCATTGCCAACGAACGCAAGGCCAACGGCGGATCGAACGAATGGTTCAACACCGCAGAGGTTCTCGTCGTTCCCTGGCTTGCCTAGCGGCGTAGGCAGGCAGGGCACGCCGGCCGGGTTTCCTTTTCCCCGGCCGGCGGTTCTTCAGAAAGGGCCGGCTCGCGGCCTTTCCTCAAGAACCGCAAAGGAGACCTCACATGGCAAAGCAGCCCATCAAAACATCCGAGGACCAGGGCAAGGGCGACGATCTCGCTCTGTTGTCGATCGGCGAGGAAGAGTTTCAGAAGCGCTTCCCGCTGACCTTCGCGGCGCTCCGGAAGCTCGACGCCGAAGGCGCGGATCCGCGCAAGATCGTGCTGCGCGTCACAGCGAAGGCTGCTGGCTTCCGTCGCGGCGGCATCAGCCATCCGGCGAGCCCCACCGACCATCCCTTGTCTGATTTCCGCGACCCGGCCGCGATCGAGGCGATCCTCTCCGAAACCGAACTGGTTGCCGAAATCACGACCGCCGAGACCGAAACCTCCGACGCCGAGTAAGCAGCAATGACCTATTGCACGAAGCAGGATCTGATTGACCGGTTCGGAGAGCAGGAACTCATCCAGCTCACCGACCGCGTCAACAGGCCTGCTTCGGCAATAGACGATATCGTGGTGACGCGCGCGATCGGCGACGCCTCGGCGCTGGCGGACGGCTACCTTGCGAAGGTGCTTTCACTACCGCTCTCGCCGGTACCGAGCGTCTTGACCAAGAACGTCTGCGATATCGCCCGCTACTACCTGCACGGCAAGGCAGCCGAGAAAGACAGCCCGGTCGCTCGTGCGTACGCCGAGGCCGTGGCCTTCCTTCGTGATGTTTCCAAGGGTCTCGTTCAGCTCACCGAGGGCGGCGAAACGCCTCCCGCCGCTGCCGGCGGACAGGTGCAATGGAAAGCACCTGGTCGTGTCTTCACCCGCGACACCCTGAAGGGCTTCTGAAATGACCGGCAACCCGATCACAATCAACGATCATGCCGTCAACGAGGGGCTCTCTCGTTTCATCGGCGCCGCGATACATCCGGGGCAGATGACGTCGGCAATGGCCGCCTACATGCTCGCGTCGACCCAGCGGCGTTTCGAAACCGAAACTGACCCGGACGGCAAGAAATGGAAGCCGCTCTCGAACCGAACCGCCAACCGCACCGTACGGCGCGGCCGGCGACGCGGGACCGCAAATATCCTGCGCGTCACGACGCAGCTCTACCAAAGCCTCGTCATGCGTTCGGATGAAATGAGCGCCGAGGTCGGCACCAACGTGGTTCACGCGGCTGTTCACCAGATCGGCGGCGAGATCCAGCAATACGCCCGCAGTCAACGTCTTTCTCTCAAGAAGATCCGTGGCGGCCGCGCCCGGTTCGTCAAGCACGGCACCAAGGGCGCCGAGCTGCGCAACGTCACGATCGGCGAGCACACGATCAGCATTCCGGCTCGGCCCTATTTCGGGTTCTCCCAGGTCGACACTGCGCGCCTCTTGGAGATCGGCGCAGAGCAGCTCAGAAAGGATATGCCATGATCCGCAGCATCGTCGATCGTTTGATGGAGCCTGGCACCCCGTTCCGTATCGTTGGAGGCGCCGGTGCGTTGGCCAGCGTCAAGGACCGCCCGCCCCAGGTTCCGGCCGCCTACGTCTATGAAGCAGCCGACCGTTCCCATCCGACCGAAAGAGCAACCGGCCTCATCCTTCAGCGCAACGAGGGCGATATCGCCGTCGTGATCGTCACCGAGAACCTGTCGGGCACCGACGATTTCGAAGCGGCCGAGGACATCGTCAACCTTAGAAAATACGTCCGACGCCGTCTGGTCGGCTTCATTCCGACCGATGCCGCCGATCCGCTCCAGCACGTAGCTGGCGAGATGCAGCAGGCCGTCAACAGCACGATCTGGTTCGAGGACGTCTACTCCACCGCCCATTACATCGAGGAGCAACCCTGATGAACGAAGGCAAAGGCGGATCTTACATTCGCAATCCCCAAACCGGAGAGCTGACACTCGTCCAGCGAACCGAAGAGGCCAAGGCGGGCCTGCCCGCCTCGGACGGGGCTTCCTCGTCCCCGGTGGCGGAGGCGGAAGGGACAGCCGCCTCCGCCGACAATCCGCCCGCTCGGCCGACCAGCAAAAGCGTTAGAAAGGAAGCCTGAGAATGGCGCGTTTTTTCCGCAACCTCGCGATAACCGCGAAAAACGAAGCAACCTACGGCGTTGACGCTGCACCGACTGGCGCGGCCAATGCCATGCAGATGGTAAATGCCCGCCTGGAGCCGCTCGTCGGCGAGGACGTGAACCGCGAGCTAATGCTGCCGTACATGGGCCACCAGGGCGTGATCCTCGTTGGCAACTATGCCCGGCTCACCGGTGAGGTGGAAATCGCCGGCTCCGGCACCGCCGGCACTGCGCCCGCCTACGGTCCGCTGCTGCGCGCTTGTGCTATGCAGGAAGTCGTCTCCGCTGGCGTTGACGTCCAGTACACACCTATCTCGAAGCTGCAGGAAGCGGCGACGATCCACTTCAACCCCGACGGCGTCCGCCATGTCCTTTTGGGATCGCGTGGCACCTTCACCATGAACCTGACGCCGCGCCAGATTCCGCGCTTCAGCTTCACTTTGACCGGCCTTCTCGGCACGATCACTGACACGGCTCTGCCGGCCGTGACCCTCGCAGCCTGGCAGAAGCCGGTTCCGGTCAGCAAGGCAAATACGACCTTCTCGCTGCACGGCCATGCCGGTGCGTGCGAAGGCGTCACGATGGACATCGGCAACCAGATCGAGCCGCGCTTCCTGATCGGCGCCGAAAGCATCGAACACGTCGATCGGCAGATGACAGGCAGCGCCATCATGGAGGCCGTATCGCTGGCGACCAAGAACTGGTTCCAGATCGCCCAGGCCCACACCAAGGGCGTGCTCGCGGCGGTTCACGGCATTGAGGCCGGTAACATCGTCGAGTTCGGCGCTCCGGCCGTGCAGGTCGGCCGTCCGACCCTCGGCGAAACCCAGCGCATCCTGAACAACACGCTTCCGCTGTTCTACACGCCGACCGCAGCGGGCAACGACGAGTTCAAGATCACGGTCAAGTGATGCCGTGATCCCCCCTTTCAACGTCCCTTAAAACCGAGGAAAAACCATGTTCAAGCTGTCCCCAAACCTCACCTTCAAATGGCCGGTTAAGGTTCTGGAACCCAGCCCCACCGATCCTGGCAAGCTCGTTGAGTACGAGTTCGGGGCGGTGCTGAAGTTAGTCGACCGTGATCAGGCAGCCGCCAGCGATCGTAAGAGGCAGGAGATCCTCGCGCGCGCTGCGAAGGAACGGGATCCCGCCAAGCTGCGTGCGATCGACGAGGAGCTGCGCGAACATGCTCGCGCTACCACCGCCGAGGTCATTGTTGGCTGGGACGAACGCCTTTGCGACGAGAGCGGCCAGCCGATCCCGTTCAACGAAGCGAACCTACGGGCGATCCTCAACTATCGACGCGTCGAAGAGGCTTTCGCCCGCGCATATCAGGAAGCGGTTTCGGAAGACGGCGCCCGCCTGGGAAACTGAAGGCGGCGGCCAGGGCCTGGGCATACGCCCACTCTGGCCGCACCGACAACACCAAACCCGCCGCCCTAACTGAGGAGGCGCGGCGGGAATTCGAGAAACTCGGTGTCCGCGTGTCCGTACCGGTCAGCCAAGAAGAAGCCTTCGAAGTTATGCCCGCAAACTGGCCCGCCTTTGTTGCTCTCCTGGCATGTTCAACGCAGTGGCGCGTGGTCGGCACGATGGCCGGATTGATCTGGATCGGTCTCGATTACGCTGCCTGCCGTCTCGTTCTGGATGATCTGCAGAGCCCGCCTGGAGTCTTTGCGGATCTACACGTGATGGAGAAGGCAGCGTTGCCGATCCTCAATGAAAGGGACGATTGATGGCTGCGAACCTCAAGCTCGCGATCGGCGTCACCATCGATCCCAGCGGAGCGCGCTCGGGTGGTGCATCCGCCCAGGAGGCTGTTGCCGGCATTGGCCAGGAGGCCGATCGCACCCGCACCAAGCTTCAGCAGCTCATCAACGCCTCGGTCGGTATTCACGATGGCGCGGCAAACAACAACGTTCGCTCCTGGACCGGTGCACTGGCAGCCGAAGGTCTGGCCGCCGACAATCTCCGTGCAAAGTATGATCTACGCTTTGCGGCAATTCGCAAGTATCGCGAGGCTCTCCTAGAGATCCGCATGGCGCACGCTCAAGGCGCTCTCGGGGAGACCGCCATGGCCGATGCGATATCGCGCCACAGGCAGGCTACGCTTGCGTCGATTGACGCGATCAAAGGACGTAACGCTGCGTTGGCGGCAGGCGTCGCTAACGACAACGCCCCACTGAGCGCGCAGTCATTCTACACCGCCAACATCGCAGCTCAGTTTCAGGATATTGCCGTCACCTCAGCAATGGGCATGAGCCCTTTGCAGATTGCCCTTCAACAGGGGACGCAACTTTCAGCCGTCATCGCATCCATGGAGCGGCCAGCCCAAGGTCTTCTTGCGGCCTTCACTTCCATCATTAGCCCAGTCTCGCTTGTGACCATCGGCGTCGTGGCCGCTTCAGCCGCGACCATCCAGTGGCTGTCGTCATCGCGCAAGGAAGTGAAGACGCTCGATGACGCATTGGCCGCCCATAAAGAGAACGTTGAGACGCTGACGGCTCGGTACAGCGGCCTCGGAGAGGCGATCAAGGTTTCCGCAAGTCTCGGCGGCAGCGGATTCGCCGATGCATATGTTCGGCAAAACGACTCCCTCATGCGGACGGTCGCACGCCAGCAAAACAACGCTATGATGGCTGCATTGACCGGCACCAACGGTTGGACGAGCTATCTGACCGGCGACGGCGCCAGCGTCTCAGACCTCAAGAACCTCTCCGGCCCCTTGTCAGACTTCAAGCAGAACGTAGACGCCCTGCTCGATAGCATGCGGAGGGGCACTCCGGATCTCGATCGGTTCCGTGCCGGCGTTGAACGTACCTTTGAGCGTTTGTTGCGTTCATCAGAAAATCCGGAGGAACTCCGCCGCACAGCCGATGCCATTCTTGCCCTCGGCGAGAGTGCACTCTCAGTGGACGCCAAATTCCGCCCCTTCGAAGCGGCCATCAATCGGTTGAAGGTTCAACTGGCGGAAGGGCGCCCGGATCTCGTCCAGTTCCATACAGAGGTGGAGCGCATCGGTCGGTCTAAAGGTCTCCAGCAGCTTGCCGACGAAGTTATCGTGCTGGGCAAGGAGATCATGAACCTCAACAAGCTCCTCCTCGAAATGGAGCTGCTACGGAAAAAGGCGTTTGAGGATCGTGGCCCCAACGGACTGCTGCTGTCGCGTGGCACGACCAATCGGAACGACATGGGCGACCTCGCGCTTTATGAAAGCCGCCAGCGCGTCCAGCTCGACCGGAACCGTCGGGCATTTGAGGCCGAGATGGCCGCCCTCAACGCCCGCTCCCCCACTGAGAAGTCCGCTTCAGCGCGCCAGCAGGCGGCCGCAGAATACCGGGACGAGAGCCCCGCAGAACGTCGCCAGCGAATGGAACTTGCCGGCGCTTCCGCGCTTGCGCAAGCGGAGAAGGAGCTTGCCGACGCTCAGCGTGATCGCGCGCGATCCCTCGACCAGATGCTCGCGAGCCAGCAGCTAGACCTTACGTTGATCGGAAAGACCGGCGCCGAGGCGGCGGCGCTGCGCAAGGAATTCGAGCTTACGTCTCAGATCCGCGAGGAAGCTGCGCGCAACCGCGTTGCCATAGACGAGCGCGAACTGGCTATGATCAAGGAGAAGGTCGCTGCATACGGGCGCATGGCCGAAGCGATCGCACGGGCAAATTTCGCCAACGAGCTGCGCTTTGAACGCGAGCAGCTTTTCCGTTCGGACGAAGATCAGCAAATAGCGGCTCGCCTGCGGAGCGCCGGTTTTGCAGTCGATTTCACCTCGCAAGAAGCAAACGCCATCCGCGAGAATATTCGGATCGGCGAGCTTCGTAACGGAGTGCGCGGCTTCTTCGCGGACTTCCGTGACGGCCTCCTGCAGGGCGACAGCTTTGGCGAGGCAATGAGCAACGCAATCATTGGCGCGCTGAACAGGGGTATCGAGAAACTCTCTGACAGTCTGATCAACGATCTGGTCAATCTTGTTACCGGATCGGGTAGCAAGGATAGCGGCTTGATCGGCAAGCTGCTTGGGCTCGGCGCCTCCAAATCGACTGACAATATCGTCACCTCGAGCATCGGCAGCGTGATGCGTATGCATCAGGCCGCAAACGACAATGTGGCCAGTTCAGTCCTCACCGGCAGCGGTCAGGAGCTCGCCTGGAATTTCTGGAAATCGAAGGGCCTCGCCGATCACCAGGTCGCCGGCATCCTCGGCAACATCAAGGCCGAAAGCTCGTTCAATCCGGTGGCGATCGGCGATAGCGGTAAAGCCTTTGGCCTCTACCAGCACAACGATCGAAGCGCCTCGCTGTTCAACGCCATTGGCGGGCGCGGAAACCTTGGCGATGCACTGTCACAGCACAAGTTCGCCTATTCGGAGCTGATGGGCTCGGAAGGCCGCGCCTGGAACGCGCTATTGGGTGCGAAAGACGTTCGATCCGCGACCGCTGCCTTCGCCGGCTTCGAGCGGCCGCGCGGCTTCTCCTGGGCAAACCCGGAAGGCGCACACAACTTCACCGGTCGCCTCAATGGCGCAGAAGAGGCGCTTTCGAAGTTCGGCGGTACCGCCGGCCAGGTCAACGGCTCACTCGGATCTCTGGGCGGTAGCGTCGAGACGGCCGGCAAGGGTTTGAACAGCCTCGGCGGCGGTCTCAACAAGTTTGGCCAGACGCTCGCCAGCGCCGGCTCCGGCGGCGGCGGCCTGGGGTCGCTGTTTGCCAGCCTTAGCGGCTACGGCCTGAGTGTCTTCGCAGCGTCCGGACAGTTTGCCTCGGCAGTCGCAGGCGGCTCGATCGGCCTCTGGTCGGATGGCGGCTATACCGGGCCGGGCAACAAGTATGATCCCGCCGGCGTCGTGCACAGGGGCGAAGTCGTCTGGTCTCAGGCGGACGTTGCCCGCGCTGGCGGCGTCCATGTCGTCGAGGCAATGCGCCTCGGCCGGCGCGGTTATGCCAACGGTGGCGCCGTCGACGTCCAGCCGATCGGTTTGCCGCGCGCTGCCAACAGCAACGAGGGATACGGCAACAGCTCCGGCCGCGACCGTCAGGGCGCCAACTTCAACATCTCGCTCGATGGCGCGCGCGGCGACCGGGAGATCGAGGCTGCCGCCTACCGTGGCATGCAGCGGGCTCTGCAGGAATATGACGACGGCATGCCGGACCGCGTCGCGCAGATCAATGCAAATCCGAGGTGGCGCTGATGGCAATCCTTTCCCTGGCGACAGTCTTCGCCCGCCTGCCGATCGCGACCGTCGAGTGGGACATCCGCCGAAACGACCAGCTCGCCGGCCTCGGCTCTGGCGACGTCATGCAGACCGAACTGGCCGACCCGGTTTGGAGTGCGGTCGTGACCCTCGGGCGCGGGCTGCATGACGAGCTGAAGCAAGCCGCCGCGCTGATCCGCCGCCTCCATGGCGCAAAGCAGCCGTTCTTCATCTGCGACCCGACCAGCCTCTACCCGCAAGCCGACCCGAAGGGGCTGACCCTCGGCGCGGCTGCCGTGACCGTGCGCACTGTTTTGGCCGATCGGTCGATCCTGAAGTTGCAGGGCCTGCCGGCTGGCTACGTGCTTACCCTCGGCGACAAGGTGCAGATCCCCTATGCCGGCGGTCGCCACGCCTTCCACGAAGTTTCGGAGACGGCCGCAGCGACGGCAGGCGGGCAGGTCGATGTCCAGGTCTTCCCGTTCCTGCCGTTTTCGCTCGCAGTCGGCCTCGCGGTCACCCTGAAGCAGCCGGCCTGTCCGGTGATCGTCGATCCGGCCACCCATAGGCCGGGCACCGCCCGCCGGTCGATCACCGAAGGCGCCGGCTTCACCGTCATTCAGAAGAAGAGTGCTTCCTGATGTTGAACGCTCCCGCTGCCGTCGCTGCGGCTCTTGCTGCCGCTCCCGAAAAGGGCCTGAGCGAACGGCGTCTCGTCTATGTGACCGTTACCGATCGCGCGACCCGCGACCCGGTACCGGTCGGCGCCTGGACGGGTGACGAGGATCTGACCATGCAGATCATCAGCGCCACGACCGGCCTTGAGGAAACGCGGACCTATTACGCCATGCCGGCGCTGAAGGTCGGCGAGATCACCTGCACTACCGACATGACCGTGCAGTCGGCCTCGATCGAGATGCCGCAGATTGCCGACGTGGTGCAGGCGCTGATCCGCACGCACGACGCCCGTCTCGCCCGCGTCGAGATCCACACGCTCTATCTCGACGTCGACACCGGCCAGCAGCTCGGCACGCTGGTCGACTGGGTCGGCGAGGTCGACAAGGCGCCTATCCGGACGCCGCCTGTCGGCGAAGAAGGCGCAGCCACCTTCCGAACTGTCAGCGACCTCATGTCGATGCTGACCCGCATCAATCCGCGCAAGTCGAGCTACGAGGGCCAGAAGCTCCGCCAGGGAGACGAGTGGGGCAAATACGCCTCGACGGCCGGCAACTGGAAGCTCCCCTGGGGACAGAAGAACACATGACCGAACAGCTCGTCCGCCTTCAGGATTGGCGCAAGCGCCTTGCCGCCGTTACCGCCGAAATCAAGGACCGTCCGTTTGAGTGGGGCGCCCACGATTGCGGTCCTGGTCTCGCCGGCCGCATCGTCGAGGCTCTGACTGGCGAGGATCTCGCCGCCGACTATCGCGACCGCTACTCGGATGCGGTCTCCGCCGCGCGTCTCATCCGCGATGCCGGCTTTTCGTCACTCGGCGAAATGATCGCCTCCATCCTGCCCGCCAGCCATCCGAGTGAAGCGCGGATCGGCGATATCGCCGCCATTCCGGTCGAGGGACCGATCGGCCACGGCCTCGGCGTCGTCATCGGCGAGCGCATCCTCGTTCTGACGATGACTGGCACCGGTACCGTCGATCTGCTTGACGCTCAAATGGTCTTCAAGGTGGGCTGAAATGCTATTTAAAGCCTACCTGTTCTTCGTTTTCTTCCTCGCATTGCTCGCCGGCTCGGCCGAGGCAGCGCCGATCTTTGGCGCGATCGCCGCCATCGGCTCCGCCATCTCCAGCTTCGTCGGCGCATCCGTCATCGGCGGCATCATCGCCAAGACGGTACTGTCGATCGGCATGAGCCTCGTGCAGCAGGCCATCGCTCGCAAGAAGGCGAAGAAGAACCAGCAGCGCGTCGGCGTCGTCCTCGACACTCAGACCGGCGACGATCAACCGATGTCGGTCGTGGCCGGTTCGCGAGCGACCGCCGGACGGCGCAAGTATTGGGGCACATGGGGAAGCGCCGACAAGACGCCGAATGCCTACTTCACAGACGTGCTCGAAATCGGCTCGCTGCCGTCTTATGCCGGCCCACTGGGCATCACCAGCCTTTGGTGCAACGAGCAGAAATGCGGCGTCCTTTGGGACCAGCCGCATCCGGACGGCCTCGGTTATCCCGTTGTCGAGTTCCGTGACAGCAAGGGCCGAGACAATCTTTGGGTCCGCTATCTCGACGGCACTCAGACGGTCGCCGACCCTTGGCTCCGAGCAACGTTCGGTGCGCATGCCGATCGGCCTTTTCTGGCTTCGATGATCGGCCGCGGCTGCCAGGTGCTTATTGTCACCGCGCGCTATTCGGACAAGTTCAACGGCGCGCCTGCCATGCTGGTCGAGCCGCACCCCTACCGTTTCTATGACCTTCGCAAGGATTCGACGAACGGCGGCTCGGGCACCCATCGTTGGAACGACCCCTCCACCTGGGAGCCGACGCGCAATCCGATCATCATGATCTACAACATCGCGCGCGGCATGTACTACGGCGGCGAGTGGGTCTACGGCGGGCAGAATGTGGGCGCCCACCGCCTGCCGGCCGCCTCTTGGGTCGCAGCCGCCAACGAGTGCGATCGGGTGGTCAACGGCAAGCCGCAATTCCAAGCCGGCACGGAAATCTTCTTCGACCAGGAGCCGCTCGAAATCATCGAAGACCTGCGGCTGGCCTGCAATGCGCGCTTTGCCGAGGTCGGCGGCGCGCTGAAGGTTCTGGTCGGTCTGCCGGGCGCGGCCGTCTTCAACTTCACCGACGACATGGTGATCGTGACTTCCGACCAGGAGCTGGACCCGTTCCCGTCGCTGTCCGACACCCACAACACCATCGCCGCGACCTATCCAGAGCCGAACGAGCGCTGGGCGATGAAAGACGCACCGGAGTATATCGCGGCCGAACACGTAACTGCCGATGGTCGCTCGCTGCGCAATGCGCTCGCCTTCGAGGCCGTGCCTTTCTCCGCCCAGGTGCAGCACCTGCAGAAGACGATGGAAGAAGACGGCCGGCGGTTCATTGTTCATGAACTCACCATGCCGCCATCGGCGCGCCTGCTGGAACCACTCGATTGCGTAGCCTGGTCGAGCCTGCACAACAACTACAGCAACAAGCTCTTTCTGATCGTTCGGATCAGCCGCCTGCGCGGCAGCTTCCAGCGGGTCCTTATGAAAGAGGTCGATCCGGACGATTACGATCCGCCGGCAGTGATCCTGCCGCCGAGCACCGGCTGGATTGGGCCGATCGCCGCCCCGCCGCAGCCTATGACCGGCTGGGCAGTCGAGCCTGCGACCGTCAAAGATGCCGGCGGCGTCGATCGCCGGCCCGCCATCAAGATCTCCTGCGCGGCCGATCTCGACGACGTGAAGAACGTTTGGGTGCAAGTGCGGGTGAAGGCGACCGGAGTGATCGTCTTTGACAGCGACAGCACCGCCTATGCAGAGCCGTTCTCGTGGCTGATTTCCGGCGCCTGGTGCCTTCCCGCGACCGAGTATGAAGTCTCTGGCCAGTATGTCCCGTACACCAAGCGTGAGACCACGCGGAGCGCATGGCTTTCGGTCACAACAGCGAATGTCCTGATCGCCAGCGGCGACATCCTGGACGGTTCGATCACCGCCCAGAAGATCGGCAACGCGGCTGTGACGGCCGACAAGATCATGGACGAGGCGGTCAATAACCTGAAGCTGGCGGCCGGCGCGGTCACCTCGACCAAACTCGCCGTGGCGGCTGTTACGGCGGCGGCGATCGCCATGGGCGCGGTCATATCAGACAAGCTCGCCGACGCGGCCGTGACCGCGCAGAAACTCGCCAACGAAGCGGTAACAGCGACGAAGTTTGCCTCGGATATCAAGCCGGTCGAGGTGAAATCCTCGCTGCCGACGACGGGCAACGCTGAAGGC
This sequence comes from Ensifer sp. B1-9, assembly GCF_050474445.1. Classification (NCBI taxonomy): domain Bacteria; kingdom Pseudomonadati; phylum Pseudomonadota; class Alphaproteobacteria; order Hyphomicrobiales; family Rhizobiaceae; genus Ensifer; species Ensifer sp. B1-9. The sequence continues at coordinate 314,573 of NZ_JBCHVG010000008.1, read as the reverse complement.
CGGCAGGTCTACAACACAACAGACGGCAAAGTTTACCGCTACAAGGCCGGCGCCTGGACGGCCGATGTCGCGGCCGGCGACATTATCGGGCAGATCGTTGCCAGCCAGCTTGGGAGCGGCTCGGTCACCAACGCCAAGCTGGCGGCACTCGCCGTCGACGCTTCGAAGCTCGCCAGCAACGCGGTCACGGAAACCAAGATCGCCGACGGCGCGATCACGACGCCCAAGATCGTCGCCAACGCCATCGTCGGCGACCACATCGCCGCGAACGCCATCTCGGTCACCAAGCTGATCATGGCGGACTTCAACAACCGCGTTGAAAACCCGAACTTCGGCGAAGGCGACGCGGGCTGGGTCAAGAGCCCAGGTGTTGCGATCGTCAACAATGCGGCCAATGCCTACACCGGCAATTACTACCTGGACTTCCCGACAGGGATGGTCTCGGGCGTCACTCGCAACGCCAACATCTTCCCGGTCGTTCCGGGTGAGGTCTACCGGGTCTATGCCGTTGGCCGCGCAGTCGGCGCGCCAAACACCTACCTCAACGCCCGCCTGCGCTTCATGCAGGCCGACAAGGCGACGCTGGTCGGAGCGACCTCGGCTCTCACCTTCGTCGCTACGGACGGCGCTTATGTTGGGAAGACGGGCCAAGTCACCGTGCCGGCCGGCGCCGTGTACGCCTGGCTCGATTTCGTCCCCAATGTGAACATCACTGTCGGCTCCTATCGCGTTGGCTTCGTGTCCTGCCAGCGCAAGGATGCTGCCGAGCTGGTCGTTGACGGCTCGATCCTCGCCAATCATCTCGCGGCCGACTCGGTCACGACCGACAAACTCGCGGCGAACTCAGTCGTTGCAGGCAAGATTGCAGTCGGCGCGGTATCGACCGACCAGCTCGCTGCCGGCGCCGTGACGGCCGTTAAGATCGCTGCGGCCGCGATCTCAGCCGACAAGCTCGCTGTCGGCCGGGGCGCCAACTACATCGAAAACTCCGACCTCTATGCCGGTCTGTCGACTTGGGGCGTGCGCTACAGCAATGCCTTGTCGGCGTTTGAGATGGACATTCGCACCGACACTTACGCGGCCAACGGCGCCGCTATCCAGATGCGCCACAATCGCGCCGTTGCCGGCGAGGTCTGTGACCTCTGGCCGCTCGATGCCGCGACGGGCACGGGCAAGAACTACCCGGTCGAGGCCGGCAAGCGCTACGAGTTCTCAGTGTACGGCTTCGCACACCGGGCCGAACGGCAGCTGTACATCGGCTGGGTCGATGCTGCCGGCGCCGTGACCTACGCCGCAACCGCAGCCATCGCTGCCGAAGGCGGCAATCCGCAGCAGCTGCTTTCGAACTATACCCGGAGCACCCTGTTCGCGACCGCTCCCGCGAGCGCTGTCAAAGCCCATGTGTTCGTCCGCCATAGGGGTACATCGTCGGGCACGACAGACAGCTATGTGTGGTTCCGCAACGCCTACTTTGGCGAGGCAGGCCCCAACCAGACCGAACCTTCGCCGTGGTCTCCGTCCGGTACCACGCTCGTCGATGCCGGACAGATCGTTACCGGTGCGGTCATCGCCGACAAGATCGCGACCAACGCTGTTATCGCCGGGAAGATCAATGCCGGCGCCGTGACTGCGACCACCATCGCGACGGGCGCAGTCACCACAGACAAGCTCGCGGCCAACTCGGTCACGGCCGCCAAGGTCGCGGCCGATGCGATCGGCGCCAACCACATCGCGGCCAACTCGATCACCGCCAAGCAGCTCGTCCTCACCGATTTCGAGAACCTCGTTCCGAACGGCTACTTCAACGACGGCACGGTCGCCGCCTGGGGCGGCGTTTCGGGTACCGCCGGCAACTTCTACGCCACCTCGGCTATCGTCCAGACCGGCGCCTACGCGGCGAACCTGCAAAAGGATGCGAGCGCCCTGAGCGGCAGCATCAATGTCACCATGCTGCCCGAGTACGACATCGCGGTCACGGCCGGCGAAGTCCTTTATGGCGAAGCCTCGATCAGCACCAACGGCACAGCGACCAGCGCTGGGGCTTACTATCGCGTCAACTTCTATGACGGCGCGAAGTCGTTCCTTAGCTCCCTGGACATCTTTTCCAACGCGTCGATCCCGAACAGTTGGACCCGGTACACCCGCAAGATCACCGTGCCGGCCAACGCTCGCTACGCCCGCCTTCAGCTCTTCAACCACAACAGCCAGTCAACGACGCAAAACCTGCTGTTTGACCGGCTGATCCTGCGACGCGCCAAGGCGGCCGAGTTGATCGTCGATGGCAGCATCGTGGCGAACCACCTCGCCACCAACTCGGTCACGGCAGACAAGATCAACGTCAGCAATCTGTCGGCGATCTCGGCGACACTGGGCACGGTCAACATCAGCGCTGCGACCATCGGCACCCTGCAGGTCGCCCGTAGCAACATCATCGGCGGCGCCATCTCTCGCGTCGACTATGCGGCTCCGGCCGGCATTGCAAACGTCCTCACCTCGAACACCGCGATCACCGGTTTGACGGCAACGCATGGCACTGACGCCCAGGCGGTCATCGTCCATACGTCGTTCTCTATCTCCGGTACGAACGACGCGACTTCGGGCTTTATCAGTGTCGTGATCTCGATCTGGGACAGCGTCACCAACGACTACGTCGCACTGGTCCCGCTCACCTTCAAGACCGCGACGCACTTCTCGCACGAGTTCAACTTCACGCCTCCAGCTGGGTCGAGCAGCACTCAGTTCCGCTTCGACGCCCGGACCCTGTCAGGGACCAACGTCGTCTCCACCAACCGCACCATCCGCATCATGACCCTTTATCGATAGGAGCAAGCATGTACCGCATAGATACAATGTACGAAGCGATGACCGACGCGCTGATGCAGGGCGTCAACGCCGGCCGCATTGAGCGCTGGATGGCATCCGCCGCCTTCTGGCTCGGCCGCCAACAGGTCTACGCCTCGGGCGATTACTGGCTCGCCCTGGCCGCGAAAATCACAAGCCTCCTGCCGGCAGAGGAACAGGCGGCGATCATCGCCCAGCTCGGCAAGCAGGAAGACCAGCTCGTCGATACGGCCGGTGATTGGCCCGAGGTCCCAAGCCAGATTACAACGCTGCTTGCCAGCTGGTCGCCGACACCGATCCCGGTCGACCTCGCCGCCTACACAGCCGCCAAGCGCTACACGGTGGAAGTTGGCGGCATTGTCGTCGACGGCGTCCGGATCCTCACCGATCGTGCCAGCCAGGCGATGATCGCAGGCGCCTACGTCTACGTTCAGCACAACCCGACTGAAACCATCTCCTTCAAGTCGGGCGGCGGCTTCGTCACGCTTTCGGCCGCCAACGTCGTCACGATGGCCAATGCGGTCGGCGCTCATGTCCAAGCCTGCTTTGCGGCCGAGGCGGCGGTGCTGGCAGCGATCGCGGCGGAAACGATCACCGATACCGCTGGGATCGACGCCTTCGCCTGGCCGGCGAACGGCGCGCCGGCATGACCATCCGCAACCGGCTGATGTCTTCAGCCTCTCACCTTACCTACCCTGAATGGAACCCTGACATGTCCGCAGTCGTCAACATCCTGAAGCAGCAAAACCAGCTCCTCTCCGCCCAGGTCGAGGAGATGGCGACGCAGGTCGATAACCTGAAGCAGAGCCTCGTTACCGCGCTCAACAAGCTCGCCGAGCACGAGCCGGAATTCGTGAAGAAGTTTCTGGTGCCGGATGCGGTCGAGCCCGACACGTCAGCGATGACGCCCGCAAACTAAAACCGGGCGGCTGGTGCGAACGGCAGTACGCACCAACGACGGGCCACTGATTGGCGTTAGAAACCCGTCCGACAGCCGCGTTCGACAACTGTCACACCCGTACCCTGCAGGGCGGGCTCTCTGTGACTGAGTCGTGAGCTTTTTGAAATGGTGTTTAATGAAGAAATGAAGGCGGTTTCGCCTACCCTTCCTCCGGCGGCCTGGATCGGCGGCAAGAGGCAATTGGCGAGCCGCCTGGTCGGGATAATCTCGACCATCAAGCACACCACATATGCCGAACCTTTTGTCGGCATGGGTGGCGTCTTTTTCCGCCGCACGGCCGCGCCGAAAAGCGAGGTCATCAACGACCGGAACGGCGAGGTCGTGAACCTATTCCGCATCCTGCAACGGCACTATCCGCAGTTCATGGACACGCTGAAATTCCAGGTCACCAGTCGGCGCGAGTTCGAACGCCTGAAGGCCTGCGATCCGGCAACATTGACTGACCTTGAACGCGCAGCGCGCTTTCTCTACCTCCAGAAGCTCGCCTTCGGTGGAAAGGTCAACGGCCAGAATTTCGGCATTAGCCTCGACCGATCGGCACGGTTCAATCTCACCCGCCTCGCGCCAATGCTTGAAGATGTTCACGAACGACTGGCTGGCGTCATCCTGGAGAACCTCGACTGGTCGGAGTTCCTCGACCGCTATGACCGGTCGGGAACTCTCTTCTACCTCGATCCGCCCTACTTCGGCAGCGAGGACGACTATGGAAAAGCGCTCTTCGACCGCGATCAGTTCGCTGCCCTCGCGAAGCGTTTGAGACGGCTTCGAGGGCGTTTCATAATGTCCATAAACGACGTGCCCGAGATCCGGAAAACCTTCGAGGGCTTTGCCTTGCACGAGGCCGAGCTGACCTATTCGGTCAGCGCCGGAAAGGCCACGAACGCACGTGAACTCATCGTCACCAGACCCGTGTGACCGAAGCCTGCCACTCCCAGTAGCTTACTGGGAGTGGGGGACGGGCGGGGGATCAGGGAATTTATACGGCTCGCGCGCCGGCTGGTTCCATCGAAGAAGGAAGAGCCGGGCCTGCTCATCTCGATCGAGGAGGTAAGGTTCGAGGTTTTCGAGAACCGTGTCGACCGAATCATGGATGAATACGCGATACTCAGTCCGAAAAAATTCATCGTCGTCGGGCTTGCTGCGGACGTCTTGATCGTATCGGATCAAAAGGTCGTGCAGATGGGCGACCTCCCTCTCAATCCAGTACCGATTGCCGGATAGCTCGCCGGCGACGGTCGTATTGAAATTGATCAAGTCCGGGCTACCGAGCAACGATGTCGCGATGACTCGAGCGGTTTCCCCGAGTTCTCGCCGCTCGTGTGGAGATCTGCCAAGTTTGTCGCCTCTCCGCAGATTGCGTTTAAGTCCAATTATTAAGCCCGTTTGCCTCATCACCAGCTCGCGAACTCTAAGCGCCAGGGCGAAGGTCGGCATGAGATTGATCTCAATATTCTCCTGTTGGTGTCGGTTGGCTTCACTAATCTGTCTTTGCAATGACAGGAGGGTTGGAAAGGCCACGGCAGCTGCAATCCACCCACTAAGGGCTGATGCCCACTCCCTCGCGCAATGTTCGCCGTCGCTGCCACAGAACGGCTCTCGTCCGTAAAGCACACGAAAGAAGCCAAGCGCGGCAATAGCTACCCCGACAGCCCAGCCGTATCGATCGAAGAACTCTCTGAATTTCATCCGCCGCCCCAATACGCCCCCCATCACTTCGTCGGAGGGTTCGATCTATATGAAATGAGCCTGTGAACCGATTGTATGCAGACCATGTTGAGCACAGTCTTTTCCGACTGGTAACCTACCGTTGCATTTTAGCCGAATCTATCGCAGGTCTTAAGAACTGTGTTGGGGGATTCAGAGATTGGCGACATCGACTTCCGCGTCTACGGGCAAGAGCTACCCGCCCGCGCTCAATTTGCATATCGAACCGAAGAACCCGATCGAGTTGGAGGACATGCTTGCGTCTCTCGCGGCTCTGGGACGACGATATCAAAACTATGCGAAAGAAGAATTCGATCTGACACGGGGTGAAAATCCCCGCCTGTTTGTTTCGAGCATCAAACCTGGGTCGATTGATATCTCGCTAATCCCGGACTTGCTAGATGCCGGCAAAGCCGGCGCTGGAGCAATCGCAGCTGTTGGCGCGGGAGATTTTGTCGAAGCAGTAAAGGGCTTTGCAGCATCCATCGACACCTTACTCAAGACGTTCTCCAAGCCAACCAGTGCGGCGAGTGCGCCCGAGCTGACGGTTAAAGATTGCGACGACGCGGTAAACATCGTGAAGCCTATCGCGAATGCAGGCGGGACGCAGACCTTCAACGTAAACAACGTACAAGGCGACCAAATCCTCGTATTCAATATCAACAGCCCGCAAGCTTCGCGGATCATGGACAATGCGCTTCATCACCGTGAGGCACTTCTGCTCCCAGAAACCGAGACCAAAAAGTCGGTTGCGCTTGTTTGGCAAAAAATCGACAAGTCAGACGCTCGGGTGGCGGGTTCACGCAGCCCCGACAAGGGACGAATCGAAGAAATCGACCGCGGCGCAAAGTCGATTCTGTTTGATGAGTCAGTTGCGTCCGTAAAGGGCGAGATCATGGGCGACGCCCTGCTGCAGATGGTCTACTACGTCGACGTCGAGATCGTTCGAGTTAACGAGAAGATACAGGCTTACCGCGTCACCAAGTACCACGGAAAAGAGCCTTTGGATGATTCGGATGAAGGCTAGTCAGTGATCTCAGAAATGTTGTGTAACGGACGTTTCGCCCAAAAAGCCTAAGGTAGTTGCTGCATCCCATTTGGTTTTTTAAAGCGAATCCTCGCCTGCATGGGTGATTGATGAAGTTCCTAAGCCGTCACAGCATATTTGTTTGCGCCTTTCTCACCTCAGTGCTCCTCGGCGGCTGGTTCGTGTTGGCCCACGCGCTACTCTCAAGGGTTTGGGCCTGCCAATATCCCGCAATCGGCCCTAAGCAGCCAGTATGGGAAGGCTACCTACCGTGCATGACCGCGAACGAGCTGGGCGACTTACTGGCTGGGGTGTTCGCGCCGGCGGCATTCATTCTGTTGGCCGTGACAGTAGTGATGCAGGCCATCGAGTTGCGGGCTCAGCGGCAAGAGCTTGAAGAGACGCGAGACGTTTTCAGCGCACAAAACACGCTCATCGGGTCACAAACGGACGCGGCGATCAAAAGTGCCGACCTCTTCGCCGCCCAGAACGACATTCTAACGGCGCAGGAAACCGCTCGCCTCGCCGAGGCTCGGAATACTGAGTTTGTAGGCCTGCTTCAGCGTATAGAAACTATCCTTCGAACTCGGCTTGCAGATCGGGCCCCCTTGACCGTAAACGGGTCAGCTCACATTAGCCTTTTTGACAAGCGGCCGATGCCATTGCCCGAGGGAAGTATCGCTGCCATTGGCACCGCCGCCGACAACGCCCTGTTCGCCGAGCAGAACCGTGGTGGCACCAAGTATCAAGTCTACGACAAATACGGCCACCTACAGGCCTTCCAAGCCCTAATAAAGCTATCGAAGCGCGCTCAAGAAATGGCCGCGAGCCTCGGCGTTGATCATCAAGACATCGTTGCTGAGATTAGGTTGGTCGAATTTGCTGACTTGTTGGAACGCTACGTTCACAATGGCGTCGTGGCGGGTCGCTGAAGCCAAACCTAAAATCCTAAAACCCGGTGTCAAAAAATCAAAACGCGGCGGCGCGGCCGGCCTTGGTTGGGGAAAACGATGACCTGGTGTGTCTGCATCGTGAAGGACGGCAAGTCGGATCGTGTGGAGGGAACACGCGACGAGTGCGTAGCGATGATGGTGGACATGACCGGGATGCCGGAAGAAGAAGCCGAAGGCTTCTTGATCAATGCACTGTTAATCGGAAAATGGGGTTTTACCGAACCCTATGAACTGTTTGTGGAGAGCCTTTGAGAGATACTTTTGACACGAACAACGGAAATTCAGTCTTTCCGGTTTTGGCTGTCAAAATTCCGGAAAATCGCGGCGAGCTACAACCCATCTCTTAGGGACAAACTGTCATCTATGTCTCCGGGTCGGACAAACTGTTTTAGTGGTAGCGGAGGAGGGATTCGAACCCCCGACACAAGGATTATGATTCCTCTGCTCTAACCTACTGAGCTACTCCGCCGGGTACCGCGTCAGGGCTTCGAAGGGGAAGCCGTCTTGACTGGACGGGCGGCTTATAAGGCGCCGTTCCGGCCAGTGTCAAGCGAAGTCTCCGGGAAAATGTGAAGTTTTCACAACGGCCCGGAAATCAATGGCTTCAGGCGGCCGCAGGCGCCGCAAGCAGCGCCTTCAGGGCGGCTTCCGCGCCGGCTTCGCGCTCTGATTTGCGAATGAATCCGCCGCCATAGACGCGTGCATCCTCGCCGACGCCGGAATAGAGCGCGCAGGCCTGGCCGGGCGCGATACCGGCCTCGCCTTCGGCGAGCTCGACGTAGATACCCTCGTCATCCATCGCCAGCACCGCCGGGGCCGGCTGGCGGGTGGAGCGCACCTTGGCGAAACAGTCGAAGCCGCGCGCAGCAGCCGCTTCGAGCTCCTCGTCGCCCAGCCAGTTGACGTCGCGCAGATAAACGCGGCGCGTCTCCAGCGCTTCCTTGGGGCCGACGATGACGCGGCGCGAGCGGGCGTCGAGATAAACGACGTAGAGCGGCTCGCCGGTGGCAATGCCGATGCCGCGGCGCTGGCCGATCGTATAGTGCAGGATGCCCTCATGCGTGCCGAGCACGCGGCCATCGAGATGCACGATCTCGCCGGAAAGCGCCGCGTTCGGCTTCAGCTTCGAGACGATGTCGCTGTACTTGCCCTGCGGCACGAAACAGATGTCCTGGCTGTCGGCCTTCTGGGCGACGACGAGGCCCATTTCCTCCGCGAGCTTGCGCGTCTCGGCCTTGGAGAGATGCCCCAAGGGGAAGCGCAGATAGTCGATCTGCTCCTGCGTCGTCGCGAAGAGGAAATAGCTCTGGTCGCGGTCGGCGTCCGTCGGCCGATAGAGCGCCCGCTGGCCAGCGTAGCGCGGGTTCGGGCTCGGGCGCGAGCGGATGTAGTGGCCGGTCGCCAGCGCATCGGCACCGAGCTCCTTGGCGGTGGCAAGCAGATCGGCAAACTTGACCGTCTGGTTGCAGGCAACGCAGGGGATCGGCGTTTCGCCGGCGATATAGCTTTCGGCGAAGGGATTGATCACCGTTTCGCGGAAGCGCGCCTCGTAATCGAGCACGTAGTGCGGGATGTCGAGCGTTTCGCAGACGCGGCGCGCGTCGTCGATATCCTGGCCGGCGCAGCAGGAGCCGGCACGATGCACGGCAGCGCCATGATCATAGAGCTGCAGCGTGATGCCCAAGACGTCGTAGCCCTCGCGTTTGAGCAGGCCGGCGACCACGGAACTGTCGACGCCGCCGGACATGGCGACGACAACACGCGTATCTTCGGGCTTGCGGTCAAAATCGAGACTGTTCACGGGATCCAATCCGGCCTTCGGGCGGCAATCCTTCGCCTGCCCTGTTTCACGCTTCATGCGATGCTTGGCCGAGGAACTCTCGGCTTGCGGCACGCTCGGCTTCTACAGCGCCGCGCGTCTGATCAGACGCGCTAAGGTCGCTGTAGCACTTTGAGTTACTGCATGTTTTTGTCCTTTAATCGGCTACGATCAAAGGAAACATGCAGTCGGCGCCGCGCGTCCGATGAGACGCGCAAAGGTCGCCGCAGCACTTTCAATTCCGCGACATATAGAAACTTGTCCGTCCGGCGGCAAGGCCGGCCGCCAGACCGGCGATGCCGCGCGTCCTTAAGACGCGTCGCTTCGGCGTCAGATCAGCTTCAGCCGCATGACGCGGGCGATCGCCTGCATGCGGTTGACGGCGTCGAGCTTACGGGTCGCGCTCTTGAAGTAGCTGCTGACCGTATAGGTCGAGATACCCAGGATAATGGCAATCTCGTCGCTGCTCTTGCCGGCGGCCGCCCAACGCAGGCATTCCACCTCGCGGCTCGACAGCTTCTCGCGCGCCGAATTGCCGGTGTCGAAGGTGCGCTCCAGGCATTCGAAAAGCTGGACCAGCGTCAGATAGAGCGTGGCGCATTCGACGCCGACCGGTGCCTCGCGGCGGCCGGAGAGCATTGCAATGAAGGGATCGCCGTTGCTCGTATGCAGGAGCACGGCGAAGTGGCGGGCCATCTCCGGATGGGCAAGCAGCCGGTGCACTATCGCCTCGTCCACCGGCCTGGCAGCGATATCGAGGAGCTCCGGCCCGCCGGTCACCGGCAATTTCGTAAAGCGCAGCCGCTCGACCAGCGCGCTCGACTGGAATGTTTCGCAGGCGTCGTACTGGCGAACGAACTCCGACGGCCAGTTGCTGAGCACCAGCCGCTCGGAAAAGCGCTGCTGCTCGGCCAGCGGCATGCGCGCGATCATGAAATGGCCAAAACCATAGCGGGCGATCAGCCGTCGCATGAGATGCAGAAGTTCGTATTCGGTGCGGACGGCAGCCGTATCGACGTCCGAAAAAATGTCCGCCGCTTCCGCCTCGCGCAGCAAGGCCGGTTCATTCGATTCCTTCATCTGCGATCACCACATCCCCAGGCGCCACCGCGCCCGGTCGAGAGAATACAAAAACGCCTCAGATCACCTGAAGCATGAACTTCACCCGACGAACAAAATACAGCCGCCGCCACCGGCCTGACCGCGCAAGCAACGCGTCCGGTTGTGAAAATTATGACGATGCACCAAGAATGATTATGGGAGCGCACATACGTCGCTCATCCTTATTTCGGCGCCTCGTTACCAAAAATTTTAGTTAAAGTGAAATGTGGTAATTGCATGGCTCCCATGACAATTCCGGGATAATCCAGGCTCTTCTCAAAGCAATTCACAAGGACAGCGCGCAAGGCCCCATGAATGGAATGGGGTATATCGACGATGAGATGCCCCGCCGAAGTGTCTCAAATTATGAGCAAATTGTTACTTGCTGCTTAGGTAAATGTTAAATGTGGCAGGCTAAGGTTTCGGTCATATGGTCTTGAGTTTGTGTAGAGAGTCCCATGACCGAAATGATGCGACCACGCGTAAAATATGTCATCGGCCCCGATGGCAGCCCTCTGACGATTGCGGATCTGCCGCCGGCCAATACCCGGCGCTGGGTGATCCGCCGCAAGGCAGAGGTCGTTGCCGCCGTGCGCGGTGGCCTGTTGAGCCTTGAGGAGGCGTGCGAGCGCTATACCCTCACGGTCGAAGAATTCCTGTCCTGGCAGTCCTCGATCAACGATCATGGTCTTGCCGGCCTGCGCACCACTCGCATCCAGCAGTATCGCCACTAGTTCGCCCATTGCAGGGCCATAGGTCGAGCGGCGGCTTCGGGTTCTCCGGAGCCGCCGCCGTCGTTTCGGCCTCTGCAGCGCCGCGCGTCTTATCAGACGCGCAAAGGCCGCTGTAGAACTTCGATTTTCTGCATGTCTTCGCCCTTAAATCGAGGTCGATTTAAGGGCGAAGACATGCACTAGGCGAAAGCCGGACTGGTGCCGTTTCGCGAACAGTGTGTGTATCGACGATAGTGGTTTGACGGATTCCGATTTCCGGATTTCTGCGCTAGCTTCCGCACAAAGAAACCGGTTCACCAAGGAAGTCTGTCATGGAAATCGTACACGAGGAAACTGGATCGCACGGCCGCTACTCGACCGTTGTCGAGGGGAATACCGGGGAAATGACCTATTCGCGCACCTCGCCGCAATTGATCATCGTTGATCACACCCTCGTTCCGGATGCCCTGCGCGGCAAAGGTGTCGGCCAGGCGCTGGCCAAACACGCGATCGACGAAGCGCGCAAGGGTGGCTGGAAGATCATCCCGCTCTGCCCCTTCATGAAGGCGCAGGCCATGCGGCACCCCGAATGGCAGGATGTCATCCAGGCATGAGACGCCGCTAGAGCGGGATGAGGAAAAGTGTGTGCGGTTTTCCGCCCGCATCCCGCTCTAACTTATGAGAATCGATCACGATGATTTTGGGTCGACCGACCCGAAATCATCGTGATCTAAGAGCCGGCAGCCCATCCCGATCTCAAAATGAGAAGACCCGCCCGAATGCCAAAGCGTCGGGCGGGCCTCTTCGTCTTGTCACGATCGTGCCGGATCGGGTCATGCCAAAGGCATGATCCGACAAGGCTGGAAAAATCTGACCCGAAACGGGTTACCTGCCTGAGCGGCGCACGGAATCCCCCGGACCGGAACCGACCTGGGATCAAATCGTCCGTTAGATCAAGGCCTTGCGGCTTGGCTGCGCCCGATCGAGGCGCAAGAGCCGCAGCTTATGCCCGCAGGCGGGCAGATGTGTCCCGCTCTTCGAGGGCCGCCGCCTTCGCGTATTCAGCCTGCACTTCTTCGAGCGCGAGCTCGGCAGCATCCTGCTGCGCCTTCAGTTCGCGAATGGAAACCTGAAGATTGTCGGCTCTCTGACGTGCGGCCTTGGCGAAGGTGGGATAGGCGAAGTGCTGGGGATCGGAGATACCCGACTTCTTTTCCTCGAAAATAATCTGATTTTCCAGATCCTTGGTCATCCGCTCGAACTCAGCCATCATCATCTGAAGCTGGTTCAGCTGACGCTGCTTCTCGCGGACCTGAAACTCCTTCAGGCGGACAAGGCTCTCACGTGCTTTCATACGCAATACTCCCGTGGATAACGAGACCCCGGTTACTGATTTGCCCGCAAGCCGGCCCGAACAGGGCCGGAAACGAAAAATCTTCAGCGATATTAACAAAAGCCTACCGCTGGTAACCTTTCGTTTACGGGCATCGTTAATCATAGGCGTGATGATTTAAGGCTCCGTAAATGCTGAGGCACGAAATGTGACCGCCCTGGCATTAACGAGTCGGAAGAGTCAGATAGCGGCATTTCTTCATGTTTTACATGAGATTGGTCGTTCTGGATTCACGTTTGAAATCAGGAGACTGCTAAAAATATTTAACAATCTCGATACACCTTGCCAGAGGGAATCAGAATTTGTTAACCATTTGGTGGCAGCCTCCAAATCAGGCAACGACTGGATCCGTATCGCGTAAGGGTGCCACGACGACCTTGGGCGGCGGAAAAGGGGAAGAATATGCGGGTTCTACTAATCGAAGACGATAGCGCAACGGCTCAGAGCATTGAGCTGATGCTCAAGTCCGAGAGTTTCAATGTCTACACCACCGACCTCGGTGAAGAAGGCGTCGATCTCGGCAAACTTTATGACTATGACATCATCCTTCTCGACCTCAACCTGCCGGATATGTCCGGCTATGAAGTCTTGAGAACGCTGCGTCTTTCCAAGGTGAAGACCCCGATCCTGATTCTCTCAGGCATGGCTGGCATCGAGGACAAGGTCCGCGGCCTGGGCTTCGGCGCCGATGACTACATGACCAAGCCCTTCCACAAGGATGAGCTGGTCGCCCGTATTCACGCCATCGTCCGCCGCTCCAAGGGTCACGCCCAGTCGGTCATTTCCACGGGCGAGCTGATCGTCAACCTGGATGCCAAGACGGTCGAAGTCGGCGGACAGCGCGTCCACCTGACCGGCAAGGAATACCAGATGCTCGAGCTGCTTTCGCTGCGCAAGGGCACGACGCTGACCAAGGAAATGTTCCTGAACCACCTTTATGGTGGCATGGACGAGCCGGAACTGAAGATTATCGACGTCTTCATCTGCAAGCTGCGCAAGAAGCTCGCAAACGCCGCCGGCGGCGCCAACTACATCGAAACCGTCTGGGGCCGCGGCTACGTGCTGCGCGAGCCGGATGGTGCTGAATACGCCGAAACTGCCTGATACCCGTAAAGGGCCTGCACGACCCGCATGATGCGGGCCCGGAAGTTCACAAAACCCGCCGCGCGCGGGTTTTGTTGTTTCTAGAGTAGGCCCGCGCAAAGTGCGCAGCGGTCTTGCGATAACGACACACGAAAAATCACAAGCTTGAAGCGCAAGCAGCGAATCTCGGAGATCGCGATGCGCTGTATGCCGTCGCCGTCAGCGGCATCGAAGCCCGGATCGGGTCATATGGGAATGACGGCCGGCGGCAACCACGAAAAGCCGCGGCACGGACCACGGCTTCAATCTGATAGATAGTTGTGAGCGGGACGGTTCAGGCCGCCATCGACTGGCTGGCGAAGACGCTGGTCAGGATCTTGCGGTCGAAAGGCTTCAGCAGGAAGTCGTCGGCGCCGGCCCGCTTGCCAGCCATCATCTTCTTCAGATCCGCCTCGACGACGCAATAATAAATCCGGACCGACGAGCCGTTCGGAAGCCGCCGGATGTTGCCAATGAGTTCGAGCGCGCCTTCCAAGCCGGCATCGATGATCAGGATGTTCGGGAGCTCCGCCTCGCAGCGGACGAGCGCCTCGAGGCTGTTCGACGCTTCGTAGACCATGAAGCCCATGCCGGACAGGATACGTTTCCCAACCTTCCGAACGACATCCGAGCCGTCGGCAATCATCAAGCGCCGCATGTCCAACTCCCTTCGCAACTTACCTATACGCGTACTCGCAGGCTTGAAACAACTCTATACAAATTTGGGAAAGAATTCGTTACGGAGTTTGCTTAACGTTGCCTTTCTTCGCTACATCAACCATCTGAAAAGATTAAATTTTCCAGAGACGGGCGTAAAGTGCGACAAACGGAACGCAGAGCGGCGACCCCGCGCCGCAGCACGGGATCACCCGTATTTGTACGTCGGAATAGGGAACGATTGTCGCCGGAAAATGAAACCTCAGGCTGCAACGCGCGTGGTGAAGATGATCTCCTCGCCGGTCGATGCAACCTCGATCGTCATGCCCGCTTCCTCGCCCAGGAGCACGGTGTAGTAGGGCTGGATCGAATGCGCGTCGACGGCTTCTTCCGGCGTGCCGGACAGCAGTTCCGTCAGCTTCGGCGGCACGCGCATCATGCGGCCTTTCGCGACCAGGGTGAAGACGGCGTCGAATTCCGGGTTCTCCAGCGTCACGTCGATCGAACCGCCGCGCGGGATTGCGCCGTAGGCGATGAGGAAGAGGTTCAGGAGCAGCTTGACCCTGTTCTTGGCGATGATCGCGCGCGGGCCGTGCCAGTTGACCTCGGTCTTCTTTTCGGCGGCGGCAAAATCCTTGGCGGCCTTTTCCGCTTCGCCAGTGTCGATTGAGGCGCCGACCGAACCGGACGCACCGAAAGCGAGACGGGCGAACTTCAAGCGAACCGACGCGTTGAGTGCGCTGGTCCGGATCAGGTCCATCGCGTCGGCGTCGGCGCCGCCCTCGTCCAGGAGTTCCAGGCCGTTGTTGATGGCGCCGACCGGCGAGATGATGTCATGGCAAACCCGGCTGCACAGAAGCGCGGCCAGATCGGGTCCCGTCAATGTCAGGTTCGGATTCGTTGCCATCGTGTATCCTTGTTGGTTCCGCCGGCCCACCTTCGGGGCCACGCGCCATCGTGACGCCGGTAAAGCCTCACGCGAAAAGACGCAAGTCATGGGCTGCCCGGCGCAGCCGTTCATCAGTGGAACATAATGACACCACATTTGGTAAACCGATTGTTAAGACCATCGGTTCAAATTGCATGGAAATGGTCCAGACCCTTCACTGGTCGCGCAGTGATCTGACTGGCGGCCACTGCAAACCCGCAAGCGAGCAACTTTCGCGCCTGACGGAGGAAACGATGCATCAGATCATGAAGGCAGCCAAGCAGGCCTGCCGTGTATTCCTGGCCACGGTGTTCCTGGTCGCCGCTGCCCAAACGACGGCGCATGCCCAATCTGCGAACAACAGCCAATATACGATGCAGGAAATCGTCGATGCCGGTCACGGCTTCTTCGGCGAAACGTCAGGCGGCTTGGCGAAAGTCGTCGAGCGCGCCTTTGAGCGCTACGGCCTGCCGAACGGTTACATTCTCGGGCAGGAAGGCTCGGGCGCATTCATCGCCGGCCTCACCTATGGCGAAGGCGAACTCAATACCAAGAACGCCGGCCAGCACAGCGTCTTCTGGCAAGGCCCCTCGCTCGGTATCGACTGGGGCGGTCAGGGCAGCCGCGCCATGATGCTCGTCTACAATCTGCCGAGCGTGCCAGCGCTCTACAAGCGCTTCGGCGGCGTCTCCGGTTCGGCCTATGTCGTCGCCGGCGTCGGCATGACGGTTCTGACCGACGAGCAGATTGTCGTCGTTCCGATCCGCACCGGCATCGGCGCGCGGCTCGGCATCAATGTCGGCTACCTCAAGATGACCCAAACCCCCACCTGGAACCCCTTCTGAGGCCTACTGCATAATTCCTTAAATCGGCATCGATTTAAGGACAAATTTATGCAGCAGATCTAAAGTGCGACAGCGACCTTTGCGCGTCTCAATAGACGCGCGGCGCTGTAGCCGGGTTAACGCGGGCAAAATCCCGCGCCAGACACTTGCAGCGCACGAAACGTCATGTTTAGTGCAAGGAAGCGAAATACGCAGCGCCTGCCGGACCGCGAGGCCCGGCAGGCGCTGCGGTTCCGATACAGATTTGAAACGGCCAGCTCGTGATCCAATTCGCGCTTCTCTTTGCCCTGGGCTTTCTGACGGCGATCATCATCGGCCTGCTGGTCGCTCCGGCGATCCACCGCCGCATCGTGCGCTTTGCCGAAGACCGACTGAAGGCCACCATGCCGCTCAGCCCGCAGGAGGTGCGCGCACAGAAGGACGCCGCCCGCGCGGCCTACGCCGCTGAAAACGCGCGCACGCAGCAGGCCCTGAAGCGCGAGCGCGACAAAGGCGTGTCGCTGATGCTGGCCAACGAGAAGAGTTTGCAGGAGGCACGGCGCCTCAGCGGCGAGAATGCCGACCTGCATGCGCAGCTTGCCGATATGAACGTCGAAGCGGCCGACATGCGCTCCGCCATCCGACAGTTCGAACAGCGCGTGGAACGGATGAAGGCAACGCTCGACAGCGTCGAGCGCGACAACGCCGGAAAGTCCGACGAGATCCAGAAGCTCGGCATCCAGCTCGCTCAGCACGCCGCCGAGATCGACAATCTCAAGATCAGTCTGGCCGCGCGCGAAACCGAGGTCGAGCATCTGAAAAGCCGGATCGCCACGCTGCGCGATGAGCGCGAAGCCCTGCGCGGCGATCTTAAGGCCGAGACGACCCATGCCAAGGAAATGGAACTGCGTCTCTCGCGCGATGAAACGCGGCTACACCGTCTGGAAGACAAGCTCGCGCGCGAGATGGCAACCAGCGCCGACCGCGAGAGTGCGCTCGAACGGCGCGCAGGGGAAATCGAACGGCTGAAGGCCAAGGTAAAGGATACCAACCAGGAAATGCGTGATGCGGCCAAGGCTCTGCGTGCCGCCGGCATCGCCTTCCCGCTCAGAAAGGAACGCCGTCCGGCCGCCGAACGGGCCGCCAACGGTTCCGTCTCCCAGTCCGATCAGCCCGCCGGCGAGATGCTGGGCTCTGCCGCCGCCGATGATCTGCGCAACCGTGCCACCGCGCTTTCGGAACGCCTGACCAATTCGAAATCCGCCGCCCATGACGACGCCCTGCGCGACGAGGTTGCGGCAATTGCCGCCGGCATGGTCGCGCTGACGGCGACGAACGAAGGCCCCTCCTCGCCCATCCTCAACCTGTTGGCAGGCGACGAGCAGGAGCAAGGTGCGGCCAAGCGCGAGAGTTTGGCGAAGCGGGCGAAGGACATACTGCCGCGCGAATAGAGCCTGTCGGGCGGGCGGATCGCGGGCACGCCGGCTTCGGCTCCGCCACGGTCACGGATCGGGCCAGCTTTTATCATTGGTAAGCCTGTGAACGGGCGGTCAGATCCGGCCGTTGACCAGTGCCACCTGATGCAGGGCAATGCCGGCGGCGGTGGAGACATTGAGGCTGTCGAGGCCCGGGCGCTGACGGATGCGCGCCGTATGGACAGAGGCCAGCACCGATTGCGGCAGCCCCTCCCCTTCTGTTCCCATGAGAAGCGCCGTGCGCGCCGCCGGCGGGATTGCACAAAGCTCGGTGTCACCGGCGGGCGAGAGCCCCCAAATCGCAAAGCCCGCCTGCTGCAGCCGCTCCAGCATGGTGGCGACCGAACCTTCGCGCGCAAAAGGCACCGTCAGCACCGAGCCGACGGAGACCCGGATCGCCTTGCGGTACATCGGGTCGCAGCACGTCTCATCCATCAGCACGGCATCGACCCCGAAGGCCGCGGCGTTGCGGAAGAGCGCGCCCATGTTGTCGTGGTTGGAGATACCGCAGGCCGCCAGAACGAGGCTCGACGCGGGCAGCGACGCGATCAATGCATCGCGGCCGGGCTCACCGTCGCGGCGGCCGAGCGCAAGCACGCCCCGGTGCATGTTGAAGCCGGCGATTGCATCGAACACCTGCGCATCCGCCACATAGACCGGTACCGACGGCGGGAACCGCGCGAGAATATCCTGAACGCCGGAAAGCCGGTTTTCGAGCAGCAGGATCGCCTCGGCCGCAAAGCCGCGCCCGGCTTCGTGCGCCGCCGCCAGCATGCGCAGCACCACCGTGCCTTCCGCAATGAAGCGGCCTTGCCGTCCGGTCAGATCGCGCTCCTTGATCGAGACGAAGCCGGCAATTCGGGGATCGGCGGGGTCATCGATGCGCTGGAGGGGCGGAAGGGCACTCGACATGTCGTCAGTTCGTCCTGACGGTGACGTCGGCAACGATGCGGCCGGCGCCGATGTCGAACACGATGGCGCGCGGCTCCGCCCCCGGCAGGTTGCCGTAGAAGAGCACCTGGGAGCCGGAGAGCGCCACGTTCGTCACCGTGAAACCGGCGGGAAGCGCTGCGACCGCATTGACCGGCGCTTCGCTCGGAACGACAGCAGCGGCGGCCTGAACGGGTGCCTTCGCGTCCGTGCGTGTCAGCTTGTAGACAATCGTCCCAAGGACGGCCATAAGCATGACCAACATGACACCGGCCGAGACGAGCTGAAGCTTCACCATCTTGCGGCGGACATTTTCCATGGCCGGATCTAGCGGCTTGTCTTCCTGGTCATCGGGCTCGATTGCGGTCATGGCTGGCCTTTTTCGGATTTGGAACGGAATGAACGACCCCTTTAAACAAGCGACGGCCAATAGGAAAGTCCTGACCGCAGGCGAGGATGCCACGGGGCGCCTTGATTCCTTCCTCACGGACGCACTTTCGGGTGAATTCTCCCGCAACCGGATCAAGAGCCTGATCGAGCAGGGCGCGGTGTCGATCAACGGCAAGCCGGTGACGGAAGCGAAGAAGAAGGTTCATCCCGGCGACGTCTTCGAGATCGACCTGCCCGAGCCGGAAGATCCGGAGCCGAAGGGCGAAAACATCCCGCTCGACGTGCTCTACGAGGACGACGACCTGATCGTGCTTTGCAAGCCCGCCGGTCTCGTCGTGCATCCGGGCGCCGGCAACTGGACCGGCACGCTGGTCAACGCGCTGATCCACCATTGCGGCAGCAGCCTGTCGGGGATCGGTGGCGTCAAGCGCCCGGGCATCGTCCATCGCCTCGACAAGGAGACGAGCGGCGTCATGGTCGTCGCCAAGAACGATGCCGCGCACCGCCATCTCTCGGAGCAGTTTGCCGACCACGGTCGCACCGGTCCGCTCGAGCGCGCCTATCGCGCCGTCGTCTGGGGACGTCCGCGGCAGTTGAAGGGTACGATCGACGCGCCGCTCGGGCGCGCCGGCGACCGCACCAAGCGCGCGGTCAAGCGCGAAGACAGCGACGACGCCCGCGAAGCGATCACCCACTATGAGGTCGTCGAGCGCTATCTCGAAAAGCCGGATGGCACCTGCCTGGCGTCAACCGTGGAATGCCACCTCGAAACGGGGCGCACGCACCAGATCCGCGTGCACATGGCCCATATCGGCCATCCGCTGATCGGTGACCCGGAATATGGCGCCGCCTTCCGCACCAAGGCGAATTTGCTGCCGGATGCGGCCAAAGCCGTCGTCAATCAATTCCACCGCCAGGCCCTGCACGCCTTCATGCTGCAGTTCGAGCACCCGACTACCGGCGAAACCATGCATTTCGAAGCGCCTGTCCCGGCCGACATGGAGCAACTGATCGAGGCCTTGCGCGGCGAAGTGTGATCGCCCCCTTGAATTCCGCTGTCAGGATTCCAATCTAAGCGTTAGTCTCTGTTCGTGACATTCCTGTCACCCGGTCTCACAGATTGGTGAAACCGGAGTCCTTGAATCATGCTTTCGCCGTACTTATTTTCTAGGCTCGTGGGGTCTTGACGAAGACCCACATGCCCGGCTTGCCGACCGGAAGCCGGAGACGATTAAAGGGGGGTGCTTCATATGGCCCGAAACAATTTACCGACCATTGCCGCTGGTGAAGGTGGCCTCAATCGTTATCTCGACGAAATCCGCAAATTTCCGATGCTGGAACCGCAGGAAGAGTACATGCTCGCCAAGCGGTACCAGGAACATGACGACCGCAATGCGGCGCACAAGCTGGTGACCAGTCACCTTCGCCTCGTCGCCAAGATCGCGATGGGCTATCGCGGCTACGGCCTGCCGATCGGCGAAGTCGTATCCGAGGGCAATGTCGGCCTGATGCAGGCCGTCAAGAAGTTCGAGCCCGATCGCGGCTTCCGCCTCGCAACCTATGCGATGTGGTGGATCAAGGCGGCGATCCAGGAATATATCCTGCGCTCGTGGTCGCTTGTGAAAATGGGTACGACCGCCAACCAGAAGCGGCTGTTCTTCAACCTGCGTCGCCTCAAGGGCAAGATCCAGGCCCTGGATGAAGGCGACCTGAAGCCTGAACAGGTCAAGGAAATTGCCACCACGCTCAAGGTGAGCGAGGACGAAGTGGTTTCGATGAACCGCCGGCTTTCCGGTGACGCGTCGCTCAACGCGCCGATCAAGGCGAGTGAGGGCGATTCCGGCCAGTGGCAGGATTGGCTTGTCGACGACCACGACAACCAGGAAGAAATCCTGATCGAGCAGGACGAGCTTGAAAGCCGCAGGGCGCTGCTCGCCAATGCGATGAAGGTGCTGAACGACCGCGAACGCCGCATTTTCGAGGCGCGCCGCCTGACCGAGGAGCCGCTGACGCTCGAGGATCTTTCGGCCGAGTTCGACATCAGCCGCGAACGCGTGCGGCAGATCGAGGTGCGTGCCTTCGAAAAGGTCCAGGACGCCGTGCGCAAGGCCGCTCTCGAGCGCGCCAACGCCCTGCGGGTGGTCGAAGGCGCCGCATAACACCCCTCGCGCCGTACCTTACGGTGGCACGGCAGCGACGTGAGCTAAATGAAAAACCCGGCGGATCGCTCCTGCCGGGTTTTTCTTTGTCCTGTCGGATTCAGGCCTACTGGCTGTTGGTCGCCGCATCCGTAGCCGGCGCGGCCGCCCAGGCGCGCAGCGCCTGGTTGAAGGCATCCGTTCCGCTCGGTCCCTTCTCCAGCGTCAACAGCGCGCGCCGCCCGTTCCTGTAGGTCAGCGGAATGTCGATCCAGCTACGGCTGCGCAGCAGTTCGGTGTTGTTGCCGATCGCGTCCTTGGAATCGTTGAGCGCGATCATATGGAAGTCGTCGGTGATCTTCGCCGGGACAGCGATCAACGCGTCACCCCGATCCTGCTCCGTACGCTTCATCGAAACGCGCTGCACACTGTCGATCGCGCCGCCCTCGAAGTTCTGCGGAAGCGAGAAGACGAATTCGATGACATGACTTGCCGGCAACGACTCGTCGGCGTTGCGCTTGATCGTCATCAACGCGGTGAGGCCCCGGTCCGGAATGGTGATCTGTGCCTGGACGGCCGGTTCGGGCTTGGCGTCACCGCCGGGCGATTCTTCCTTCACCGACCACGCAACGGTTCCCGGAATGGCCGTCGGCGAAGACTGGCCGAGGCGCTCTTCGTAGAGGAACATCTTCTCGCCATTGGCGATGGCAATCTCCGGTGTCGTCGGCTGTCCACCAGTCTGCTGTCCGGCAGGCGGTGTGCCCGCTTGACCGGTCGTTCCGCCCTGGGCATTGACCGTTTCCAAAGGCTTACTCGCCTCGGTCTGCTGCGCCACGGACTTGCCTTCCTGGCCAGTGCCCTCGGCGCTTGCGGTGGCGGGTCCATTGTCGACTTCGGAGCCGTCATTAAGCAGACGCTGGGTGAATTTCGTAGAGGTGTTGTCCGGGACCGCCGTATCGTCGTGCTGTGCCGGTTGCTGCTGCGTCGTTTCTCCCTGGCCATCTGCCGGCGGAGCGCTCTCTTCTGCCGGCGATCCCCCGATGCTTGAAACGGCCGAAGTGACCGACGCCACGATCCTCGAAAGCCAGGCGTTGCCCGCTTGCCGGTTCTGCCAGTAGGCAAAGCCGCCACCGCCTAGCGCCAGCAAGATGATTGCGGCGATGGCAAGGCGCTTGATGCTGAAGCGCGACGGCTTCGGCGTAACCCGGTAAGATGCCGGTCGCGATGTCGCGGGCGCCGGTCCCTCGGCGCCACGTTCCGGCTCGCGCGCAGCCGTCGATGCGGCTGCACCCGCCGTCGCTGCGGTCGCGGCTCCTTCGAAGCCGAGCAGGTCGTCAATGTGGTCCCAGGCCGTGCCGGCGCGATCTTGCTGGCTCTGGGGGGTATCGGTCGTGGCCGCCTGTCCGGTCTTCTCGATCGGCCAGGACCAATCGGCAATTTCCGGTTCCGCGCTCTTTTCGGTTCGCCGTTCCTCGAATGCCGCGAAGGGATCGTTATCGTCGAACGACCAGTTACGCGCGGTATCGGCCTTGGGGGGCTCAGCTTCTGCCCTCGGCGTCTCCGCCGGCGCATCCTGCTGCAGTTCTTCCACCGGATGCATGCCGAGAAGCTCGGGCCCATGGGCCTGCTCGTCCTCCTCGACCTGCTCGTCCGCGGGAGCGGGCGTCGCGTTTGGAGCGGCGGTTTCCCATTCCGGCAGATCCCACTCCGAGGCGACCGGCTTTTCCTCGGCGGCCATCGCCGGAGCATCCCACACCGGCTCTTCGACCGAGCGAGGTTGCTCGTCCACCGGCGGCGGGGGGGCAGTCACATCGTGCGTTTCGCTCGCAGCCGGTGCCGCATACTCCGCGGCCTTGTAAACCGGGGCATCGGCCTGCGGCTCTTCGACAACGGGGGCGCTTGGCTCGTCGATCGGAGTATCAGCCGTTTCGACGACCGGTTCTTCCGCAACCGGCTCTGCCGCGGCTACCTCCGCCGCTTCGGCGGAATGGTCGGCATACTGCGCCGGTTCCCCGTGAACCGCAGCACCATAGTCGGCAGCGTTTTCCGTTTCCGGTGCTGCTTCCTCAGCGATCGCGGCCGGCTCGCTCTGAGCCGGCTCGGGCTGCGCTTCAGGCTCGGGAACGACGTCCTCAACCGGCTGCCCGACGGCTACGGCCTCGGACGCATCCTCCACCACCTCCGTCTCTTCGAGAGAAGGCAAGGCTTCGGCATATTCGCTGTCGACTTCGGCGATCGCGTTTTCGAGTTTCGCCAACTGGCGATTGATCATGTCGTCCGACGGACGCGGGTTCATGTTTTCGAGCTGGCGGCGCACGGCCGCGCGCGCCTTCTCGTATACCCTGTCCCGCATTTCGGGTGTGTTTTCCGACAGGCCGTCAACGGTCCTGCGAATAACTGCAACAAAATCCGCCATTAGTACTTTCTCATACGCCCAGGTATGTCTTTGCGATCGCGACGCAATGTCATTTCGCCGACACTAGTCCTCAAAGGGGTCCGTCACAAGTATTGTGTCGTCCCGTTCGGGGCTGGTCGAAAGAAGAGCGACCGGCGCACCGATCAGTTCTTCGACCTGACGAACGTATTTGATCGCTTGCGCCGGAAGATCCGCCCAGCTGCGTGCGCCGACCGTCGATTCCTTCCAGCCTTCGAGGGTAATATAGACTGGCTTTGCCGAAGCTTGCTGCGCCTGGCTCGCCGGCAGGTGGTCGATCTGTTGTCCATCCAGAGTATAACCGACACAGATCTTCAGCTCATCGAGACCATCGAGCACGTCGAGCTTGGTGAGCGCGATGCCGGTAATGCCATTGGCAGCAACCGACTGGCGCACCAGTGCCGCGTCGAACCAGCCGCAGCGACGCTTGCGCCCCGTCACCGTGCCGAATTCATGTCCCTTTTCGCCGAGGAACTGGCCGATTTCATCGGTGAGCTCGGTCGGGAACGGGCCCTCGCCGACGCGCGTCGTGTAGGCCTTGGTGATGCCGAGGATGTAGCCGAGCGAACCCGGGCCCATGCCCGAGCCTGCCGCGGCCTGGCCGGCAACGGTGTTCGACGAGGTGACGAACGGATAGGTGCCGTGGTCGATGTCGAGCAGCGTTCCCTGCGCGCCTTCGAACAGGATGCGCGCGCCCTTGCGGCGGGCCTTGTCGAGCAGGACCCAGACGGTGTCCATGAACGGCAGCACCTTGGCGGCGACAGAGGAAAGCTCCTGCATGATCGCCGCGTGGCTGATTTCCGCTTCACCGAGACCGCGGCGCAGCGCGTTGTGGTGCGTCAACAGGCGGTCGACCTTTGCCGGCAGCGTATCGAGGTCGGCGAGGTCCATCACGCGGATCGCGCGGCGGCCGACCTTGTCTTCATAGGCCGGGCCGATGCCGCGGCGCGTCGTGCCGATCTTGGTGCCGCTGTTGGAGGCCGCATCTTCGCGGATGCCGTCAAGCTCGCGGTGCAGCGACAGGATCAGCGTGGCGTTGTCGGCGATGCGCAGATTGTCCGGCGTGATTGCAATGCCCTGCTTGCTGAGCTTTTCGATTTCGGCAATCAGCGCATGCGGGTCGATGACGACGCCGTTGCCGATGACGGCAAGCTTGCCGGGACGGACAACGCCGGAAGGCAGGAGCGACAGTTTGTAGCTGACGCCGTCGATCACCAGGGTATGGCCGGCATTGTGACCGCCCTGAAAGCGCACGACGATATCCGCGCGTTCGGAGAGCCAATCCACAATCTTGCCTTTGCCTTCGTCACCCCATTGGGAGCCGACCACTACGACATTCGTCATAATTCTCTTCCTGTGCAGGCGCGCAAACGAGGCTGCGCTGTTCTCAAACCCGCGCATCTATACTGTGTTGTCATCCGGAAAGCGACCCCGTTATATCGGGCGTTCCGCCCTTTTTGCATGACAAGGGCGGGATTTAGCGCCTATATCTCCGTCTCTCCCGCCGTCCCGGCAACAGGTCGCCCATCCCCGCACAGGTCCGAGCATCGTGAATTCCAGAGCCTATCTCTATCTCTGCGTCACCGCACTCTTCTGGGGCGGCAATTCCGTCGCCGGCAAGATGGCGGTCGGACACGTGAGCCCGATGATGCTGACGACCCTGCGCTGGGTCTTTGCGCTGGTCGTCATCCTGGTGCTGATGACACCACAGATCCGTCGCGACTGGGATAAGATCCGTAAGCACTGGCTGCAACTGCTCGCATATGGCGCGATCGGCTTCACCACCTTCAACGCGCTGCTCTATTCGGCGCTGAAATATACGAGCGCCATCAACGCCGTCATCCTTCAGGCCGGCATTCCGATGCTGATCTTCCTGTTCAATTTCATGCTGTTCCGCACGAAGGCGTCGGTCGCCCAGGTGATCGGCTTCAGCGTTACCCTGGTCGGCGTGTTGGTGACGGCAGCCCATGGCGACATTTCGAGCCTGTTGACACTCGAGTTCAATTTCGGCGACGCGCTGATGATCGCCGCCTGCGTGGTCTATGCAGGCTACACCGTGGCACTGCGCTACAAGCCGATCATGCACTGGCAGAGCTTCATTGCCGCGCCCGCGTTCGGCGCACTCGTCAGCGCCCTGCCGCTGCTCTTCTGGGAAATTGGCAGTGGCACGGCGATCGTGCCGGATACCACCGGCTGGATCATCGTACTCTATGCCGCGATCTTCCCGTCGCTGATGTCACAGGTGCTCTATGTACGCGGCGTCGAGATGATCGGCGCCAATCGGGCAGGCCTCTTCATCAATGCGATTCCCGTTTTCGGAACGCTTCTTTCCGTGTTGCTGATCGGCGAGACCTTCCACCTTTTCCATCTTGTCGCCCTCCTGCTGGTGCTTGGCGGTATCGCCATTGCCGAGAGGGGTCGCCCGCACTGAGCCCTCGCGCGTGTCAGACAACAGTCGCGCGATGCAATCGCTGGAACCTGGCAAGCGGCTTAAGCCTTGGTCAGCAGATGGGTGTTTCTGTCGCCGCCAGCATATTCTCCTTGGGACCAAGGCATCTTCATTTATCGGGCGAGAAGCCGCTCCATATAGAGCGCTTCCTCGCCATAGCTTGAGAGCTTCAGCGCCAGCCGCTCGTCCATGCGCACCTCAAACCCCTGTCGTTCCCAAAACCCGCGGGATCCGTTGACGGAGACGAGCGACATCGACCTGAACCCTTCTGTCCTGGCGACATCCTCCAGCATCGGAAGGACTCCGCCTCCGGCTCCGGAGCCGCGCATTTCGGGTAGAAGGGCTAGGTCGTGGATGTACCAGGTGTCGGCGGCGCCAGGGATTTCGCCAAGCATGGTGTTCAGCGACGGCGGCGCGTCTCTGAGCCACGGATGGCTCAACACGTAACCCCGCGACTGCCCGTCCGCATCCAGCATGAAGCAACCGGCGGGGCTCAGAGCGATGCGATCGGCAAGCACGGCGTCATCCTCGGGAAACGCCTGGTGAACCACAAGCTGGATCTCCGATACGGAGGCGAGGTCAGGCAGGCTTGCCTCGCGCCAGCGGAACGTCATGTCGGTCATTGCTCGTCACATGCCTTCGAAACAGGAAAACGCACCGACGGTCACCGGTGCGTCCTCGATGTATCCCGTGATCGGGTCGGCGAAGCGATAGAACATGCTGCCGCTTCCTGTGCCGGCTTCAATCGATGTTGAAGACCAGCGGCTTTGCCTGGCGAATTGCCTTGTTGGCGCGCAGCTTGTCAAGCACGGCCTCGGAAACGGCAGCGTCGACATAGAGCAGAGCGATCGCGTCGCCGCCTTCCTTCTCACGGCCGAGCTGGAAGTTGGCGATGTTGACGCCGGCATCGCCGAGCGTCATGCCGATGAAGCCGATCATGCCGGGAACGTCGGTGTTGGTGATGTAGACCATGTGGTTGCCGACATCCGCGTCGAGATTGATGCCCTTGATCTGGATGAAGCGCGGCTTGCCGTCCGAGAAGACGGTGCCGGCGACCGAGCGCGTCTGGTTCGCCGTCGTCACCGTCAGCTTGATGTAGCCGTCGAAGACGCCGGTCTTGTCGCGCTTGACCTCGGAGAGGATGATGCCCTTTTCCTTGATCATGACCGGCGCCGAAACCATGTTGACGTCGGCGACCTGCGGCCGGATCAGGCCGGCGAGCACCGCGCTCGTCAGCGCCTTGGTGTTCATGCCGGCGGTCGAGCCGTCATAGAGGATCTCGATTTCCTTGATCGCGCTTTCGGTGACCTGGCCGACGAAGGCGCCGAGAACGTCGGCAAGCCGGATGAACGGCTTCAGGATCGGCGCTTCCTCGGCCGTGATCGACGGCATGTTGATGGCGTTGGAGACAGCACCCTTGACCAGGTAGTCCGACATCTGTTCGGCCACCTGCAGCGCGACATTCTCCTGCGCTTCCGTGGTCGAAGCGCCAAGATGCGGCGTGCAGACGACGTTCGGCAGGCCGAAGAGCGGGCTTTCCGTCGCAGGTTCGACCTCGAAGACGTCGAAGCCGGCGCCGGCGACATGACCCGACTTGATCGCCTCGGCGAGCGCCTTCTCGTCGACCAGACCGCCACGGGCGCAGTTGACGATGCGCACGCCCGGCTTCGTCTTGGCGAGCGCCTCGGCGTTCAGGATGTTGCGCGTCTTGTCCGTCAGCGGCACGTGCAGCGTGATGAAATCGGCCTGGGCGAGCAGCTCATCGAGCTCGACCTTGGTGACGCCCATCTCCTCGGCACGCTCCTTGGAGAGGAACGGGTCGTAGGCGAGAACATGCATCTTCAGGCCGATGGCGCGCGAGCAGACGATCGAGCCGATGTTGCCGGCGCCGATGACGCCGAGCGTCTTGCCGGTGATCTCGACACCCATGAAGCGCGACTTCTCCCATTTGCCGGCCTGCGTCGAGGTATCGGCAGCCGGAAGCTGGCGGGCAACGGCAAAGAGCAACGCGATCGCATGTTCGGCGGTCGTGATCGAGTTGCCGAAAGGCGTGTTCATCACGATGATACCGCGGCGCGAGGCGGCCGGGATATCGACGTTGTCGACGCCGATGCCGGCGCGGCCGATGACCTTGAGGTTGGTCGCAGCCGCGATCAGCTTTTCCGTCGCCTTGGTGGCCGAACGGATCGCAAGGCCATCGTAGTTGCCGATGATTTCGGCGAGCTTGTCCTTGTCCTTGCCGAGCTTGGGCTGGAAATCGACTTCGACGCCGCGGTCGCGGAAGATCTGGACGGCGGTTTCCGACAGTTCGTCGGATACGAGAACGCGAGGTGCCATGAAAGGCCTCCTTACTTAGAGATCAGGTCTGAATAGGAATGCGGATAGCCAGCCTCGCCCCCTCCCCGGGAGCGAAGCGGATCACTTTCATCTGTGCGGGACGCGGGCAGAGTACATTTTCCTCACCCCGCTCCGGATCAGGCCGCAGCCTGCGCCAGTGTCGCCTTCTGGGTCTCGAATGCCCAGGTAAGCCACGGCATCAGCGCTGCCATGTCGGCGGCCTCGATGGTGGCGCCGGCCCAGATGCGAAGGCCGGACGGTGCATCGCGGTAATGGCCGATGTCGAAGGCAACGCCTTCCTTTTCGAGGAGGGCGACGACGCCCTTGGCGAAGGCGGCCTGGCCGTCGGCGTCGAGCGCCAAAACGTCCTTGTCGACGATCTTCAGGCAGACCGAGGTGTTGGAGCGGGTCTCGTCCCTGACCGCCAGGTTGGCGATCCAGTCATTGGCGGCGATGAAGTCGAAGATCACCTGCGCATTGGCATCGGCGCGGGCCATCAGGCCCTTGAGCCCGCCGACCTGCTCAGCCCAGAGCAGCGCATCGATATAGTCCTCGACGCAGAGCATCGACGGCGTGTTGATCGTCTCGCCGGTGAAAATGCCCTCGATCAGCTTGCCGCCCGAGGTCATGCGGAAGATCTTCGGCAGCGGCCAGGCCGGAACGTAGGTGAGCAGGCGCTCGACGGCGCGCGGCGACAGGATGATGACGCCGTGAGCGCCCTCGCCGCCAAGGACCTTCTGCCAGGAGAAGGTGACGACGTCGAGCTTGGCGAAGTCGAGGTTCTGCGCGAAGGCGGCAGAGGTCGCGTCGCAGATCGTCAGGCCCTTGCGGTCGGCCGGGATGAAATCGGCATTCGGCACGCGCACGCCGGAGGTCGTGCCGTTCCAGGTGAAGACCACGTCGCGGTCGAAATCGACCTTGGAAAGATCGGGCAGCTCGCCGTAGCCGGCTTCGAATTTGCGAACGTCGGCAAGCTTCAGCTGCTTGACCACGTCGGTCACCCAGCCGGCGCCGAAGCTTTCCCAGGCAACCATATCGACGCCGCGCTGACCCAGCAGCGACCAGAGCGCCATTTCGACGGCGCCGGTATCGGAAGCGGGCACGATACCGATGCGGTAGTCGGCCGGCACTTCGAGAATGTCACGGGTAAGATCGATGGCCTGCTTGAGCTTCGTCTTGCCGATCTTGGCGCGGTGCGAGCGACCGAGCGGAGCATCGGAGAGAGCGTCGAGCGTCCAACCGGGGCGCTTCGAGCAGGGGCCAGAGGAGAAATGGGTGTTGTTCGGACGGAGGTCCGGCTGTGCAGGCTTTGCCATGTGCTATCCTTCCAGATAGATAGCCCTTCGTTGGGGAAGGGTGTCCCGCCGCCGTCGATATTGTGGCCGGGACCGGAAGTCAAGCGCTTTGTCGCAATCGAGAAAATTTATGGCGTCGCGGGCAACATCTGCAAAGCCTGAGCAAGGCCAGCCGATCGATTGTTAGCAGGCGACGCCCTTCTGTGCCGCCATCGGCACCGGTTTCGAGAGATCAGAAGGAGAAGCGCAAGCCTGCCCGGATCTCGTGGCGCCACAGCCCGTCGTCGAAGCCCTTGTCGCCGCTGGCACCAACAAGCGCCTCGGCGCCGAAGCCGAACATCTCGCCATCGGCGATATGCGAATAGCGATAACCGACATCGAGCTTCAGCTGTTCGCTGAGATCATAGGAGATACCCGCCATCAGCGCGTAGGTGAAACGCCAGCTGTCGTGCCCCTCGTAGGTGGTCGAGGTGGGCGCACCAACGCAAGCGCCGCCGCCGGCCACACAAGTGGCACGTTCGATTGCGGTGTCCCAGTTGAGGCGTGTCGCGCCGATGCCGCCGCCGACATAGGGCGTGAAGCCCGCAAGCGTGCCGAAATCGACATAGGCGTTGGCCATCAGGCCGAGACCGGAATAATCGGCCCCAGTCGATAACGCACAGGACGTGCCAGCCCCCTGCCCCGCGCAAGGACTTGCCGACGACGACGAACCGCTGAACCGGCCCTCGAAATATTCGGCAGTCAGGTCGGCGCGGAACGTATCGGTGAACTGGTAGCCGACGCCGAGCGAACCGGAGAATGGTTTGTCAAAACGGGCATTGTCGAAGGAGACGCTGTCATAGGTCAGCGTTCCCGCATCGAAGGTCCGGTAATAGGGGTCGCCTTCGCCGCGCCACGGCGCGTAGCCGATATCGCCACGCAGGTAGATCGCACTGGTACCGGCCGCGTCCTTCTCGATGGTGATCTCCGGGGCATTCAGGAGATCCTCGTCTGCCGCCAGCGCCGAACCGGAAAGGAGCAGGCCGGCACCAAAAGCGGCTCCGCAGAACCCGTTTCGCCAATCCATGCCCATGCCCTTTCACCACTGCTATCCGTGCGGGATGGAGCCATGCCGTCGCCGCTTCGTTCAGCGTTAACTATTGCAGCGACTGGTTAACCCGCGGTTAACCATGCTCGTTAGGAAACGGGCAAAGATTGGCGACAACGAAAAAGGCCACCCGCAGGTGGCCTTGGTGCTTGTCGGATGCTGCCGGATTATTTGTAGACGATCGGCGGCGGCTCGTAAGGAACTTCGCAGGTATTGCCGAAGGAGTAGCGCAAGCCGGCGCGCGCCTCGTGGATGTAGAAGCCGTCATCGAAGCCCGGACCACCACCGTTGGCGTAACCGAACATGTCGCCGTCATCGACCTGGCGGAAGCGATAGCCGATATCGGCCTTCAGGTTGCAGGTCAGGTCGATCGCGGTACCGGCCATGAGGGCGTAGGTGAAGCGCCAGCTATCCTTGCCGCCATGATTGGTCGTCGGGTCACATCGGGTGGGGTCGCCATCGACGCAGCTCGTGTTGCGCAGTCCGTCCCAGCTCACGCGCGTGGCACCGATACCGGCACCGACGTAGGGCGTGAAGGCGCCATAGGTGCCGATGTCGACATAGGCGTTGGCCATCAGGCTCCAGGCGGAAACCGAGCTTATGTCACGCGACACGCAAGGCTCTCCCGGGAAAAGCCCGCAGCCGCCGCTGGTCGAGCCGGTGAAGTCGCCATTGCCCCAGTAGTCGGCCGTGATGTCGGCACGGAAATAATTGTTGAACTGGTAACCGACACCACCACCAATCACCCAGGAATCATCAATATCGGCGGAGTCGAAATCCGCGATCGAGCCGCTCGGCCCCCCTTGGTAGAAATTTGCGCCGCGCAGGTGGTTCCAGGCGTAACCGACATCGCCGCGCAGGTACCAGCCGCTGGTCTGGATGACCTCGACGGCCTGCTCCGGCACCGGCTCCATAGGCGGTTGGTAGACATCCGCAGCAAAAGCTGCCGTGCCGCTGAGCAAAATTGCAACAACGCCACTCAAAATTCTCTTCATGGCCCACTCCAATACATTCCGTTGCTTGGTTCACCATGAAACCGGTGTCCAAATCCCGATGTTGGTTATGGATAATGAGGAGGAAAGGTTAAGTTCCGATTAACTACAAACGTTTACCGAGATTGTTAAGAAACCAGCCTATTCTTACGGTTGTTACGCTGCATTATTGTCCGCCGTCGAGTTCCCTTAAGGTAGAGCTAAATAAACCGGCAAGACAACGTACTAGCTCGCCCCTGAAAGACAGGAACGCTCTCCACTGCAGCCCCGCGCGTCTTATCAGACGCGCGAAGGTCGCTGTAGCACTTTCAGTTGCAGCAGGTTTTTGTCCTTTAATCGGCTACGAATAAAGGAAACATGCAGTAGGAATTCCAGTGTGGGGAATGGCCTCGTAAGATGCCTTCGCTTTCGGCGGCGGTGCCCGACAGCAGGACAAAAAAGAGGCCGATGCATCGCACCGGCCCTGGAGGGAAATCAGTCGCAGAATGCGTCAGGCAGCGTTGCGGACACTGCCGATGACATTGACCAGCTCATCGACAATACGCTCTACCTGTCCGCGGTCGTCGCCTTCCGCCATCACACGGATCAGCGGCTCGGTGCCGGAGGGCCGGATCAGCAGGCGGCCGGACTTGGCAAGCTCTGCTTCCGCGTCAGCGATCGCCTGGCGTACCGCCGCATCTTCGAGCGGCTTACCGGCAGAAATACGAACATTCTTCAGCACCTGCGGCACCGGCTCGAACCGGTGGCACACCTCGCTCACCGCCTTGCCCTGGCGCTTGACGACCGCAAGGATCTGCAGAGCGGCGACGAGACCATCACCCGTCGTGCCGAAATCGGAGAGCACGATGTGGCCCGACTGTTCGCCGCCCACGTTCAGGCCATCCTGGCGCATCTGCTCGACGACATAACGGTCGCCAACCTTCGTGCGCCGCAGGTCGATGCCGCGCCCTTTCAGATAGCGCTCAAGGCCAAGATTGGACATCACGGTCGCGGCAACGGCGCCGCCACGCAGCATGTCGTCTTCGGCCCAGCTGTCGGCGATCACAGCCATCAGCTGGTCGCCGTCAATCACCGTGCCGTTCTCATCGACAATCAGCACACGATCGGCATCGCCATCAAGCGCAATGCCGATGTCGGCGCGCACTTCGTGGACCTTTTTCGACAGCGTCACGGGATGGGTGGAGCCGCAATCGAGATTGATGTTGAGACCATTCGGTTCCGTCCCGATGGTGACGACTTCCGCGCCCAGCTCCCAAAGCGCCGTCGGCGCCACCTTGTAGGCCGCACCATTGGCGCAGTCGACGGCGATGCGCAGGCCCTGAAGCGTGACGTCACGCGGCAGCGTGCGCTTTGCGTGTTCCAGATAGCGATAGATGTCGCCATCGACGCGCTTCGCCCGGCCGATGTCTTCAGACTTTGCCAGTTGCCCCGAGAGATCCTGGTCGAGCAGCGCCTCGATCTTCTCTTCGATATCGTCGGAAAGCTTGTAGCCGTCAGGACCGAAAAGCTTGATGCCGTTGTCCTGGAAGGGGTTGTGCGAGGCGGAGATCATCACGCCGATATCGGCGCGCAGCGAGCGAGTGAGCATGGCAACGCCCGGCGTCGGGATCGGCCCGAGCAGGAAGACGTCGAGACCCGCAGCCGTAAAGCCCGCCACCATCGCGTTTTCGAGCATATAGCCCGAAAGACGGGTGTCCTTGCCGATCACCACCCGGTGACGGTGGGCACCGTTGCGAAAGATCGTCCCGACCGCAATGCCGACCCGCATCGCCAGATCCGGTGTCATCGGAAACATGTTGGACTGGCCGCGGATGCCGTCGGTGCCGAAATACTTTCGCTTCATAAGAACTCCATCGTTCTGCCGGGTCAGGGCCGGCTTGGCCAGCTCCGCCTGTCTGCGTTTTGCGCGACTGGGTTTCATTGACCGGACCTCATTCATGCCTTGGATGCCGTCTGCTTGGCGACCGGCATTCCGTTCAAGGGCAGCCATCGCAAACACGTCATGTCTTCTTTGACATAAAAGCGCAGCAAGCGGCAGCGAGCCTAACATCAGAAATCATTACATCCCGTTACCAAATGCCAGAGGCCAGGAGGCAACGAAAAGCCGCCGTTCCACTTAAGGAGCGGCGGCTCGGATCCATTGCCGACCGTGGCAGCTATTGCGGCTGCGGCTCGAATCCACCTTCGGATTCTTCGCCCTTGTTGCTCGCCGGGCCTTCCTTCTTGGAACCTGCCGAAGGAACGGCCGAGCCACGATGCGGCGGCGTGTCGTCGCCAAGGTCGCGTGCCGGTTTTTCGCCGCGGATCAGCGCCTTGATCTCGTCACCCGTCAAGGTTTCGTATTCGAGCAGGCCTTCGGCAAGCGCCACGAATTCGTGGTTCTTCTCGGTCAGGATCCTGCGCGCCGTCTCATAGGCCTCGTCGATCAGGCGACGGATCTCGTTGTCGATCTTCTGAGCGGTCGCTTCGGAAACGTTCTTCTGCTGCGCGACAGAGTGGCCAAGGAAGACTTCCTGCTGGTTCTCGCCGTAGGAAACCTGGCCGAGCTGGTCGGAGAAGCCCCATTGCGTCACCATCGCACGGGCAAGCTTCGTTGCCTGCTCGATATCCGACGATGCGCCCGAGGTGATGTTCTCCTTGCCGAAGGTCAGCTCTTCGGCAACGCGTCCGCCCATCATGATCGCAAGGCGCGAGACCATCCACTTGTAGCTCATCGAGTAGCGGTCGCCTTCGGGCAACTGCATGACCATGCCAAGCGCCCGTCCGCGCGGAATGATCGTCGCCTTGTGCAGCGGATCGGCGGAGGGAACATTGAGCGCCAGGATCGCGTGACCGGCTTCGTGATAGGCCGTCAGCTTCTTCTCGGCTTCGGTCATGGCCGAGGAGCGGCGCTCCGCACCCATCATGATCTTGTCCTTGGCATCCTCGAATTCGAGCATGGTGACAAGACGCTTGTTGCGGCGGGCGGCCATCAGCGCCGCCTCGTTGACAAGGTTCATGAGATCGGCACCGGAGAAACCGGGCGTACCGCGTGCGAGCACCTTGAGGTCGACGTTCGGCGCCAGCGGCACGTTGCGTACGTGCACCTTGAGGATGCGTTCGCGGCCGTTGATATCCGGGTTCGGCACGACGACCTGGCGGTCGAAGCGGCCCGGACGCAGCAGTGCCGGATCGAGAACGTCGGGACGGTTGGTCGCCGCGATCAGGATGATGCCCTCATTGGCTTCGAAGCCGTCCATCTCGACCAGCAACTGGTTGAGCGTCTGTTCGCGCTCGTCGTTGCCGCCGCCGAGACCGGCGCCACGATGACGGCCGACGGCGTCGATTTCGTCGATGAAGATGATGCAGGGCGCATTCTTCTTCGCCTGTTCGAACATGTCGCGCACACGGCTGGCACCAACGCCGACGAACATTTCGACGAAATCGGAACCGGAGATGGTGAAGAACGGCACGTTGGCTTCGCCGGCAACGGAGCGTGCAAGCAACGTTTTACCGGTACCGGGAGGGCCGACGAGCAGCACGCCGCGCGGAATGCGGCCGCCAAGGCGCTGGAACTTCTGCGGATCGCGCAGGAATTCGACGATTTCTTCGAGGTCCTGCTTGGCTTCGTCGACGCCGGCGACGTCGTCAAAGGTGACGCGGCCATGCGCTTCCGTCAGAAGCTTGGCCTTGGACTTGCCGAAGCCCATGGCTCCACGCGAACCGCCCTGCATCTGGCGCATGAAGAACAGCCAGACGCCGAGGATCAGAAGCATCGGGAGGAGCGTACCGATGTAGCTCAGGAAGCCGGACGAGCCGTCGGTTTCCGGGCGAACCGTGACCGTCACGTCCTTGGCTTCGAGGCGCTCGGTCAGCGCCGTATCGACCGATGGCGCGTAGGTCTGGAAAGTAGCGCCGCTTTCGGAATAGCTGCCGATCACTTTCGGGCCGGTGATCACGACTTCCTTGACGCGGCTCGCATCCACGTCCTTGAGGAATTGCGAGAACGGAATCTCGCGCGAGCCGGTGCGCTCCGTCGGCTGCTGGAACATGCTGAACAACGCGATCAGCAGAAGCGCTATGATTGCCCAAAGGGCAAGATTACGAAAATTAGGGTTCATCGAACTCCCCGGAACCTGTCACGACCCACGCATTTCGCCGGGTCGCTGTCTTGCTCCCTAACATAGGGTTCTGGCGACGCATTGCCAAGGCAAACCGCCGTCTACCATTCCATTTCTGTCAATAGACCGTGAACCGGTGGCGGCAGGTAAGGCTGGCGTCCGAACAATCCGGCGATCCTGTTTGCCATGATCCTGTCGAAACCCGGCAAAAAGGTGTCGTACAGACCGATCCGCGGCTCGACTGTGATAGGTGCGACACTTTTGACGTCGTCGTGGACGACGCGTGGCGCCGACAGTGACACCCGACCAGCAACGCCCGGTGGCAGACCTGCGACAATAAGTCTCTGCTGTTGTGGTCCGCGACCGCCTTCCACCGTCACCACCAGGGGACCGTCGCCACCATTGCGGATCAGGAAGCGGCCGTCCCAGACAGCAGTTTGCCCTGCCTGCAAGGTCAGGTCGTCGATGCCGCGCGCCTCCCGATAGAGATAGAGCCCGGTCGAGCGCCGGTCGAAGACGACGCGTCCCGCGGTCAGCCGGCCCGGCGCCCCCTGCTCCAGGGCATTCACCAGCCGCTCGACGGTGCCTGCCGCCGGCAGATGTGTACGGCCGCCGAGAACGGTCGCCAGCGTCAGCAGCGCCCGTTGCCAATCGATGTCCCGGACTTGGTCGGCCATCGCGGGAGGGATTTCCGCGACCAACCCCGCATGCACCCTTACGTGCCGTTCGAGCAGGGCGGCGGCAGCGGCCGACGATCGCGCCCGCGACCGGGCATCCCAGACGTTGCCACCGGTCGCCGGCGATGACGCCAGCGAGGCCCGCGCGCGTACTCGCTCGAAGCGAGGGTTCGTATTGCTCGGATCGTCGAACCAGCCGACATTCCTAGCCTTGAGAAAAGCGCGAATGGCGCTGCGTTCGACCGTGAGGAAAGGTCTAAGCACCCAGATGCGACGGTCATAGAGCGTGGCCTCCGCCATGCCCGCGGCACCGGGTCCCTCCCGCCGCCGTGTGCGCATCAGGATCGTCTCTCGCTGGTCGTCGAGCGTGTGACCGGTGACGATCGAGGATGCTTCGAAGCGTTGCGCAGCCTCCGCCAGCAATGCATAGCGCGCCTCGCGTGCCGCCGCCTGGATGCCGGTTCTGGGCTTCGGCCCGTCCCATCGGGTGACGAGATGCGGCACACCCAGGCGCTCGCAGAACAACGCGACACCACGCGCCTCTTCGGCTGATTCCGGCCTCAACGCGTGATCGACCGTGCAGGCGGCCAGGGAAAATTCTGTGGGCTTGGTTGCCTCGATCGCTTCCTTGAGAGCGAGAAGCAGTCCCTTCGAGTCGCTCCCGCCGGAGACGGCCACGAGGATGCGCGCTGGTCTATCGAAGGAGGCAAGAAATCGTTTTGCCGTTTCGACAACGGCCATTGGCGGGTGGGCCTCAGCAGCCAAAGCGGCTCTGCTCGCTCGTCACCTTTGCCTTTACCGCCGGCGAAGCCTTCGGGTAGCGCTTGTTGACCTCGCGCAGCGTCGCGCAGGCAGTTTCCTTGTTGTCGAGCGCACCGAGCGACATCCCGAGTTTCAGCAGCATCTCCGGCGCCTTCGGCGACTTGCCGTGGGCCTGGTGCGCGTTCAGGAAGGTCTTGGCCGCGTCGCTGTACTTGCCCTGCGAGTATTGCGCCTCGCCCAGCCAGAAGCTGGCATCGGCGGCCTTGTCGCCCTGCGGAAACGCCGCCAGATAGTCGCCGAATTCCTGCTCCGCCGTGCTGTAGTCGCCAGAAAGAACATGGCCGTAAGCCGACTGGTAGAGATCGCCGGGGTTGTCGAGCGAAGCCGTCTGCTGGTTGCCCGGGTTGCTGTTGAGGCCACCATCGTCGGCGGGCAGTCCGGCACCGGCGTCGACGCCCGGAGGTGTGGCGTTCGCGCCGGGTTGAGCATCGGTCGTGGCCGCAACCGGATTGCCGTTCTGGTCGAAGACGATCTGACCGAGCGTGGTCGGCGCCGCGCCGCCGGAACCCTGGCCACCACTGGACGGGAGCCCGGAGGAAGCAATATCATTGCCCCCGCCGGCCGGTGCCGTCGCCTGGCTATCCGTCACCCCGGGGGTGACGGACGCCTGATCGCTGGTCTTCGGCGTCTGCAACGCGCCGCTCTTCTTCGGGGAGGCCTTGCCGCTTTCCAGATCCTGGAAGCGGAATTCGTTGTCCTCCTGGAACTTCCGGATCTGCTCCTGCATCTGCAGGAGCTGGAAGCTCATTTCTTCGATACGCCCGTTGAGCGAGCGGATCTGTTCCTCGAGCTGGCCAATCCGTGCGGTCTCGGCCGACTGCACCTTCACCACGGGCAGCTTCGACTGCGCGCCGGCTTGCGTTTCAGTCGTTCGGGCCAGCAGCCCTGAAAGCGGCATGGCGTTCGCCGTCTGGCCCAGACCCACAAGGGCCGTCAGACCGATCAGTCCCGCCACGACAAATTTCTTCATTTCATTTGTCCTGTTCGAATACCGGTTGTCCCACCCTTGATTCGGGGCCCGCAATACATCTCGCCGAGTCAACTGGGTGATTGCCGCACAGTTTTCCAATTGCCCTGAAAAAGCAACGGAGTTCGGCCAAAGTGTGGTAAAAAAGCAAAGGGCGGCCGAGAGCCGCCCTTATATTTTAGCAGTCCGTGATTTCAGGAACACGCTTGTGTTCCCTGGAACACGTCATGCTACCCGACCGAACCAGGCCCGGCCGTGAGAATTACATGCCGGCGCCACCGAGAACGGTGACGGCACGACGGTTCTGCGACCAGCAGGAGATGTCGTCGCAGACGGCGACCGGCTTTTCCTTGCCGTAGGAAATCGTCTTCATGCGGTTCGCCGGAACGCCCTGGCTGATGAGGTAGTCGCGGGTGGAGGCCGCACGGCGGGCGCCGAGTGCAAGGTTGTATTCGCGCGTGCCGCGTTCGTCGGCATGGCCTTCGATCGTGATCGCGTAGTTCGGATACTTGGCGAGCCACTGGGCCTGGCGGGCCAGCGTCTGCTGCGCGTCGGCACGGATCGAGGTGGAGTCGGTGTCGAAGAAGATGCGGTCGCCGACATTGACGGTGAAGTCCTGCTGCGAACCCGGCGTTGCAGCGCCAGCGCCGCCGAGGCCGAGCTCGTTGGCGTTGTTCGGCAGGTTCTTCTTCGATGCACAGCCAGCAATAGCAAGCGTCATGACCAGAGCGATCATGACCGGGTTGCGAGCGATGGTCTGCATGCGGCCTGCGGCCGGGGTGTCAATTCGGCTCATACGCCGGTCTCCTTGGAAGTGTCTGAATTCACGGTTGCCAGACTGTAACCGGAAGCGGTTAATCGCTTTTCAACAGTTATGGTTAACAAATCGATAATTTCGGCTCGGCGCCTGCTAGACCAGCACTTTGCGGCGAGAAAGCGGCATCGCTGCCACATTTTCCCGCCGC
Source organism: Ensifer sp. B1-9 (assembly GCF_050474445.1). Taxonomy (NCBI): domain Bacteria; kingdom Pseudomonadati; phylum Pseudomonadota; class Alphaproteobacteria; order Hyphomicrobiales; family Rhizobiaceae; genus Ensifer; species Ensifer sp. B1-9. The sequence goes on along the minus strand of NZ_JBCHVG010000008.1, from coordinate 275,472 downwards.
ATATTGGATCAGCCTACTCGAGCAGCGGCGACCAGGCCGGGTCGGATGCGAAGCCCTGCGTCGGGATCGCCTGCTCGTTGTAGCCGCTTAGATCGATCGAATAGAGCTGCGGACCACCGGCACCGGCGTTCTGTCGGAAGAACATCAGCACGCGGCCGTTCGGCGCCCAGGTCGGGCCTTCGTTGTGGAAGCCGGTGGTCAGGATGCGTTCGCCGGAACCGTCGGTCTTCATCACGCCGATCGAGAACTTGCCGCCCGACTGCTTGGTGAAGGCGATGAGGTCGCCACGCGGAGACCAGACCGGCGTCGAGTAGGAGCCGTCGCCGAAGGAGATGCGGCGCTGGCCGGAACCGTCGGCGCCCATGATGTAGATCTGCTGGCGGCCGCCGCGATCGCTTTCAAAGGCGATCTGGCTGCCATCAGGCGAATAGGACGGTGCCGTGTCGATCGCGGCGGTGTTGGTGAGCCGCGTCGTCGTGCGCGAGCGCAGATCCATCGTGTAGATGTTGGCGTTACCGTCCTGCTGAAGGCTCATGATGACGCGCTGGCCATCCGGCGAGAAGCGCGGCGAGAAGGTCATGCCGGGGAAGTTGCCGACGACTTCACGCTGTCCGGTTTCCAGCTGCAGCAAGTAGACGCGCGGCTGCTGGTTTTCGAACGACATGTAGGTGACTTCCTGGCGGTTCGGCGAGAAGCGCGGCGTAAGAACGATGTCGTTGGAATTGGTCAGTGCCCGGGCGTTGAAGCCGTCCTGGTCCATGATGGCGAGCTGACGCTTGCGCGCCGTCTTCGGGCCGCTCTCGGCGACGTAGACGATGCGCGTGTCGAAGTAGCCCTTTTCGCCGGTGATGCGCTCATAGATCGCGTCGGCGATGATGTGGGCGACGCGGCGCCAGTTTTCCGGCTGGGTGAAAAACTGCTGGCCGGTCATCTGCGTGCCGCCGAACGTGTCCCACAGCCGGAACTCGGCCTTCAGCCTGCCATCGCCTTCCTGCGTCACGCGGCCGGTGACGATGGCCTGGGCGTTGATGACCTTCCAGTCCTCGAAACGCGGCGTCGCATCCGGATTGCTGATCTTTTCGATGAAGGCGCTCTTGTTGATCGGCGCGAACAGGCCCGACCGCTTCAGGTCGGCGGCGACCACGTCCGAGATCTTCTGACCGAGCTCGCCCTGAAGGAAGTCGGTGATCGCGATCGGCAGGGGCTCGACGTTACCCTTGTTGATGTTGATTTCGACGACGGCGTTCGCCGGCGTTGCCGCCACGAAGGCGACGAACATGCCCGCGGCCACCATCAGGGCACGGAAAAGAGAGACCTTGATCATTGAGACAAGCCTTTCAGCTTAATACGAAGGGTTTGTGCGGTGTGTTGGCTATCCGGCATGGGTTCCAATCCCGGCAGCTCAGAGTGCGAATTCCGAGGGGTCGAAGTTCAGCACGAGGGTATTCCATCCTTTTTCGCCATCATATTTTTCAGGTGGCAGGTTCTGTAGCGGCGACGAGCGGCGGAGCGCGCGCAGCGTGCTGCTTTCGACAGCGCGACGCGTTCCTTCAGGTCCGCCGGTTGCCGTCACTTCCGGCGTGCCGACAATGTTGCCTGCCGGATCCAGCTGGACCTTGATCGTCACCCGGACTTCCTGAACGCCGGTGAGGCCGGGCGTCAGCGACCAGTTGCCCTGGATCTGACCCTTCACGCCGTCGATCTCGTTGGCGCTGAGGCCCACGCCGATCGTCTTCTTGCCGCCGAGAGCCGCCTCTTGCGTCGAGCGCTTGGCGCCACCGGCGGACGGGTCCTGCCGGTTGAGCAGCGCGGCAATCTCGTCGGCGTTGAACTTGCTTTCTTCGGTGGACGCCGCCTTCTTCTGTTCCTTCGGCGTTGCCTCGTTCTTGCGTTCAGGCGTCTTGGCACTCTGGGCCGGCTTTTCGACCTTGGGCTTTGCGGCCGGGGTCGGCACCTTTTCGGGCAGCGCCTCGGCTTCCGGGTTCTCGGCCGGCTTTTCTTCGGCCGGCGCCGGATCCGGCTTCGTCTCCGGCTTCACTTCCTGCTTCGGTTCCGGCAGCGCCGCAACTTCGGTCGCGGGCTCGGAAGCCGGCTTGGTCTCTTCGACCTTCTTGATCTCCTGCTCGACCGGATCCGGCGTCGGCTCGGGCTTTTCGTTCTTTTCCGGCGAGGCCGTGGCTTCGCTCTTCGACGGCTTGGCGTTCGGGGTCGGCGGCGTCTTCAGGTCGGTGTCGTTGTCGCCGACGTTTTCGGCAGGCTGGTTCGTCTCCGGACGCTTGGTCGGAACCGGCGACGAGGTCTCCTTCTTTGGCGCCTTCTTGTCGCCCTGCTGAACCTGTGTCATTTCCGAATAGGGAACGATGTCGACAGGCAAAGCCTCGACGTCGGCGACCTGGAAGTCAGCCGGGCTGCCAAGCGACACCAGCGCCCAGGTCAAGACCATGGCGTGGAGGACAGCAGATGTAGCGAGACTGCCCTTCATCGTGGACGATCACTTTTCCTGTTCTTGCAGCGTGACGAGGCCGAGATTCTTGAAGCCTGCGGCGGAGATGCGGGCCATGACCTTCATGACCGTGCCGTAGTCGGCATTGGTGTCGCCGCGCACGTAGATGCGTTCGTTATAGCCGGTGGTGGCGATCGCCTCGAGCTTCGGCACGACCTCATCGATCGCGATCGGCGTTTCCTGCAGATAGATCTCGCCGGAAGGATTGACCGAAACGGTGATCGGCTGCGTATCGGAATTGAGCGCCTTCGCCTGCGTTTCCGGCAGGTCGATCGGCACGCCGACCGTCATCATCGGCGCTGCCACCATGAAGATGATCAACAGCACGAGCATGACGTCTACGAAAGGCGTGACGTTGATCTCGCTCATCACGGCTTTCTTGCCGCCGCGGCGGCGACGTCCGCCGCCCGAACCCTTGGCTCCGCCAACCGACATACCCATCAGCGTGGTCTCCGTATCTCTGGCGATTATTGCGCGGCCTGGCGCGGGCTCTGCAGCTTCTCGTCGATCTGCCGCGACAGGATGGCCGAGAATTCGTCGGCAAAACCTTCCATGCGTGCCGACAGCTTGCCGGCGTCGGCCGAAAACTTGTTGTAGGCGATAACCGCCGGGATAGCGGCGAGCAGGCCGATAGCGGTGGCGAGCAGCGCTTCGGCAATACCGGGCGCGACGACCGCAAGGTTGGTCGACTTCGAGCCGGCGATCGCCTGGAACGAGGTCATGATACCGACGACCGTACCGAAGAGACCAATGAAGGGTGCGGCCGAACCGATGGTTGCGAGCGAACCGAGGCGCGCTTCCAGCGATTCCGATTCACGGGCGAGCGTCACGTCCATGGCCCGGTCGATACGCATCTGCAGGCCGATCGGCGACCGGGCACCGCGCTCGAAGCTCTTCTTCCATTCGCGCATGGCGGAAACGAAGATCGCCCCCATGCCGGCAGTCTGCCTGTCGGCCAGCGTCCGGTAGAGCTCTTCCAGCGATTGGCCGGACCAGAACACCTGCTCGAAGTTGTCGAGCTGACGGCGCACGCGGCCGTAGTTCAGCGTCTTGTCGACGACGATCGCCCAGGTCCACACCGAGGCGGAAATCAGCCCCAGCATGACCAGCTTCACGACAAAGCCCGCCTGCATGAACAGCGACCAGAGGGTCACGTCGTGCGTCGCAGCGGCCAATCCAACCTGTTCCATCGTCTTCAGTCCCCGAATCCAAACACCCGGCAAGAGCGGCTCATGCTCGTGACCGGGTAGCCCAAACGTCCTGTTTGCAAGAATGCCCGGCACCGCCGTAGATCGCACCATCGCGACCTTAATTAGCTTTAGGTTGCCTTCTTGCCGTCAATTTTGGTCAAAGGATGACGTGCACTGCACAAATCCTGATGCAGTGATTAAGACACCATTATGGTTAAACAACCGTTACCATACTGTGTCTTTGCGGTATCACCCCGCGGCCGGAACTTACCTTGGCCGGGCACGTTTCTTCGGCATGGGCCAGCAGACGACACGACAGCGCGACAAACGATCTTCCTCGCCGCATTTTGATCCGCGGGACCGGTTGATCCTTGCGCTTTATGCCGAGCTCAAAGCCGAGCGGGAGACGCGGGCCGCATTGGAGGACGCCCTTGCTCATGGCGTGCTGTCGACCGATGTCCTGCAGGCGATCATTTCCGACCCGATCCCGGTCGTCACCGGCGAGGACATCGCCCATATCGAGCGCGCTTTGGCCCAGGACAGGGCGCGAGCAACCGTAGTCGAAGATACGCCAAACATTCGGCGCCTGCGTGGAGGCCGGTGATGGCGGCGCGCGCCCTATGGAAGGGGCAGCTTCGGCTCTCGCTGGTGTCGATACCCGTCGAGCTCTTCAGCGCCACCCGCGCCAGCGCAAAGGTGGCTTTCCGCCAAATCCATGAGCCCTCCGGCAAGCCGGTGCACTACGCAAAGGTCGTCGACGGCGTCGGCCCGGTCGACACCGACGATATCGTCAAGGGATACGAGTACGAGTCCGGCAAATACGTGCTGCTCGAGCCGGAGGAAGTGGACTCCATCAAGCTCGAGACAAAAAAGACCCTCGAACTCGTGCAGTTCGTCGGCGCCTGCGACATCTCGCCGATCTACTTCGACAAGCCCTACTACGTCGTGCCTGCCGACGATCTCGCCGAAGATGCCTACCGCGTGGTTCGCGATGCTCTGAGAGCCGCGTCGAAGATCGGGCTTGGCCAGCTGACGTTGCGCGGCCGCGAATACCTGGTTGCGGTCCGGCCCTGCGGCAACGGCCTGCTGCTCGAGACGCTCCGATATGCCGATGAATTGAGAAAGGCGGAGCCGATGTTTTCCGAGCTCTCCGGCAAGAAAGCGGAAAAAGACCTGTTGGACGTCGCAACGACCCTCATCGATCGCAAGACCGCACCCTTCGACGCCGCCGCATTCAAGGACAATTACACCGCGGCGCTCACCGAGCTCGTCAAGCGCAAGATGAAGGGGAAGTCGAACCGCGTTTCGGTCGACGAGGACGAGCGTCCCGAGCGCCGCGGCGACAATATCGTCGATCTGATGTCGGCGCTGAAGCAGAGCCTTGAAGCAGGTGACGCGAAGAAGTCGGCGAAGTCCAAACCGGCGCCGTCTCGCCGACGCAAATCCGCCTGAGGTGAAGCATGGCTGCCAACCGCGATCCCCTTGCCGAATACAACAGACGCCGCAATTTCCGCGAGACCCGCGAGCCAAAGGGCAAGATCGCTCGCAGTCGTCCGAGCCAAAGGCGCTTCCTGGTACAGAAGCATGATGCCACACGCCTTCATTACGATTTCCGATTGGAATGGGACGGCGTTCTGAAAAGCTGGGCCGTAACCCGCGGACCCAGCCTCAATCCGGAGGACAAACGTCTTGCCGTTCGAACCGAAGACCACCCGCTTGCCTATGGCGATTTCGAGGGAACGATCCCCGAGAACCAATATGGCGGCGGCACCGTCATGTTGTGGGACACCGGCTGGTGGGAGCCGGAAAACGATCCCGAGGAAGGATTGCGCGAAGGCAAGCTTACGTTTCATCTTCATGGCGAGCGCATGCATGGCGGCTGGGCACTGGTCCGCATGCGGCCACGCCACGGCGAGAAGCGCGAGAACTGGCTGCTCATCAAGGAGGGGGACGATGCCGCCTCCGACGATGGTGAAACTCTCCTGGAGGACCATCAGACGAGCGTCACCACCGGCCGGACCATGGACGAGATCGCCGCCGGCAAGGGCGAACGCAGGAAGCACGTTTGGGCATCCAACAAAAGTACAGCCGCGAATCTGAAAGCGGGCGCGGTCGACGCGCAGCCGAAGAGATCGGCCAAGGGCAAGCCGCCCGCTTTTCAGAAGCCGCAACTGGCGACGCTGGTTTCGCAGGCACCAGAGGGCGACGCCTGGCTGAACGAGGTCAAGTTCGACGGCTATCGCCTGCTGGTTGCCACCGGTGGCGGCAAGGCCATCTGCCACACGCGCACCGGACTCGACTGGACCGAGAAATTCCAAAGCATCGCCAAGGCATTGGCGGAACTCGACTGCAGGTCCGCACTGATCGACGGCGAGGCCGTTGCCGTGTCCAAGGAGGGGTCATCGTTCTCCGCCCTGCAGAAAGCCCTGAAGGGCGGCGGCGAGACACGCTTCTATGCCTTCGACCTGCTTCACCTCGACGGGCGCGACCTGCGCCGCCTGCCGCTGATCGAGCGAAAGGAGACACTGAAGCGGCTGCTCAGATCCGTGCCGCCATCCAGCACCATTCAATATAGCGAACATGTGCGCGGCAACGGACCGGAAGTCTTCTCGACCATCTGCAAGGCCGGCCAAGAGGGCATCATCGCCAAACAGGCGGAGGCACCCTACAGCAACCAGCGAACTCGAAGCTGGCTCAAGATCAAATGCACAAGGCGCCAGGAATTCGTCATTGGCGGCTATTCGCCGTCGACAAAGAAAGGACGCGCCTTTGCCTCGCTTCTCGTCGGCACCTTCGACAAGGGCGAACTCATCTATCGCGGACGCGTCGGAACCGGTTTTGACGAGGAACGCATGGAGACGCTCTCGGCCGCTTTCGCCAAGCGCCGTCGCGCGACCAGTCCCTTCGCGAGCGTCCCACGCGAGATCGCTAGGGACGCGATCTGGATCAGGCCGGACATGGTCGCAGAGATCGATTTCACCGAATTTACCGATGAAGGATATATCCGCCACGGCGCCTTCGAGGGGCTGCGGGAGGACAAGGAGGCAAAGTCCGTGACACTCGAAACGCCGAAACTCGCAACGAAGTCCTCAGGCAAGTCCCAAGCGGCATCCGCGAAGGCAACGACCGCAAAAGGGGGATCAACCGCAGCGCACGAAACCGTCCTTGGCGTGCGCATCACCCATCCGGGCCGCATCCTGTTCGAAGGCCAGGGCATCAGCAAGCTCGACCTCTCTCGCTATTATGCGGTCGTCGGGGAGCGGATGCTGCCCTACGCCGCCGAACACTTGCTGTCGCTGGTGCGTTGCCCGCAGGGCGGCAAGGGACAGTGCTTCTACCAGAAGCATGCCAGCGACGGCTTTCCCGACGAGATCAAGGAGGTTCCCGTCAAGGAGAGCTCCGGCGAGACCGAGGACTATATGTACGTGCGCGACGCCAAGGGATTGGTCGCCGCCGTGCAGATGGGCACGCTGGAGTTCCACATTTGGGGTTCACGCTTCGACAAGCTCGAGACGCCCGACCGGCTGGTTTTCGACCTGGATCCCGATGAGGGGCTGGACTTCGGGGTCGTCAAGGCGGCGGCCATGGCGCTGCGTGACGCGCTCGGCGAGATCGGGCTGAAGTCGATGCCGATGGTCACGGGCGGAAAGGGCGTGCACGTCATCGTTCCGCTGACGGCCCGCGCCACCTGGTCTGAAGCCAAGGCGTTCGCCAAGACTTTTGCCCAGGGCTTTGCCGACCGCGATCCCGACAAGTTCATCGCCACCATGTCGAAGGCGAAGCGCAAGGGGCGCATCTTCATTGACTGGCTGAGGAACGAGCGTGGCGCCACCGCGATCGCGCCCTATTCGACCCGGGCACGGGCCGGCGGGCCGGTCGCCACTCCCGTTGGCTGGGACGAGCTTTCCGCGCTGGAAGCCGCCAACGGCTTCCGCATCCCGGATATTCTCGAGCGGATCGAAAGCGGCGCAGATCCCTGGCGGGATGTCGCCGGCGTGAAGCAATCGCTGACCAAGAAGATCCTGGACAAGCTCGGGGTGAACGAGGTGGATTGAGCTGCCTCTGTTAAAGCGGACCGGTCAGCCGGCGCTCTCCTTCGCGTGCTGGAACTTGTAGGCCAGCGCTTCCGGCAGCCGCCGCGGACGCCCCTGGCCGTTGATAACGGCGATGATCACCTTGGCGGCGATCAGCAATTGCTCGCCGCGGCGGATCTCCTGCTGCAGCACCATCTTGGCGCCACCGGCCTTCTCCGTGACCGTCGTAATCGTCAGGATGTCGTCCATGCGGGCAGGCAGCTTGAAGTCGATCTCCATGCGATGCACGACGAAGACCAGGCCTTCGCTGTCGCCTTCGATCGCGAGCGTCGCCTGCTCGACGCCGAGCAGCCGCAGGAAGTCGGTGCGGGCGCGCTCCATGAAGTGCAGGTAGCGGGCGTGATAGACGACACCGGAAAAATCTGTGTCTTCGTAGTAGACGCGCTGGACCAGCCGATGGCCGTTTTCGGTCAGTTCGCCTGCAAGCGAAATCAGGGACATGCTTTTCTCCGAAAGAAATTCCCGTTTCCTGTGCAGGAACAAAAAGCCATTTGCAAGCATTGCAGCGTTGTCACAATCCTACCCTATCACGTGACGGACTTCCTTCCTGAGCAGGAGAACGTGCATGAAGATTGCGATTCTCGGCGGCGACGGTTTCGTCGGCTGGCCCACGGCCCTTCACCTGTCCGATGCCGGCCACGATGTCCACATCCTCGACAATCTCTCCCGCCGCTGGATCGATACGGAGCTCGGCGTGCAATCGCTGACGCCGATGGACTCGATCCAGGAACGCACCCGTATCTGGCACGCCGAAACCGGACGCCGCATCCATTTCAATCTGATTGACCTCGCCCGCGACTACGAACTGCTCAAGAACTGGCTCGCCGAACATCGCCCGGATGCGATCGTGCATTTCGCCGAACAGCGCGCCGCGCCCTATTCCATGAAGAGCGACCGCCACAAGAACTACACGGTCAACAACAACGTCAACGCCACGCACAATCTGCTGAATGCGCTGGTCGAGCTCGAGCTCGATGCCCATCTGGTGCATCTCGGCACCATGGGCGTCTACGGCTATTCGACCGTCGGCGCGGCAATCCCCGAGGGATACCTGCCGGTCGGCATCGAGACGATGGGCGGCGAGACCGTCAGCCAGGAGATCCTCTATCCCTCCAATCCCGGCTCGATCTATCACATGACCAAATGCCTGGATCAGCTGCTCTTCCAATTTTATGCCAAGAATGACGGCCTCAGGATCACCGACCTGCACCAGGGTATCGTCTGGGGCACCCATACCGAACAGACCCGCCGCCACCCGCAGCTCATCAACCGCTTCGATTATGACGGCGACTATGGCACGGTCTTGAACCGCTTTCTGATTCAGGCGGCGATCGGCTATCCCCTGACGGTGCACGGCACCGGCGGCCAGACGCGCGCCTTCATCCACATCCAGGATTCGGTCCGCTGCATCGAGCTGGCGCTGAAGAACCCGCCGGCCCGCGGCAACCGCGTCGAGATCTTCAACCAGATGACCGAGACCCACCGGGTACGCGACCTTGCCGAGATGATCGCCGCGATCACGGGCGCGCAGATCGCCTGGCTGCCGAACCCGCGCAAGGAAGCGGCCGAGAACGAACTCGTCGTCCACAATGAGAAGTTCCTGGCGCTCGGCCTCAACCCGACGCGGCTGCAGGACGGGCTGCTGTCGGAAATCGTCGATGTCGCGAAGAAATTCGCCTATCGTGTCGATCGCACGCGCGTGCCTGCCGTCTCCGCCTGGACCAAGGACATTGCGCCGCTCATCAACCACGATCCAGAGGGCAAGCGGCTGAAATCCGTTTCATGACATCCACCGATCCTTCGGAGGGGTTGCGCCCCTCCTCGCCTCCTTCTGCCGGCCATGCCTTCGTGACGCTGGTCACCAATGCCGACTATGCGCTCGGGGCTCGCGCTTTGGCCCGCTCGCTGCGCCTCTCCGGCACCGAGGCCGATATCGTGGTGCTGCATACCGGTGGCGTTTCGCTCGACGCGCTGGCGCCGCTGGCCGAGTTCGGCTGCCGCCTGGTCGAGACCGACCTCCTGCCGCTTTCCGATGCGTTCAACGAGCGCCATCAGCGCCGGAACGTGCATGAGAAGGCGCCCTTCACCAAGGGCCGCAAACCGGCCTTTCACTCGCCGCTCGACAACTTCTGCAAGCTCAGGCTCTGGCAACTCGTCGAATACCGCCGCTGCGTCTTCATCGACGCCGACGCGATCGTGCTCAGGAACATCGACCGGCTGTTTTCCTATCCGGAGTTCTCCGCCGCGCCGAACGTCTACGAAAGCCTCGCCGACTTTCACCGGCTGAACTCCGGCGTCTTCGTCGCCGAGCCTTCGCTTGAGACATTCGGACGGATGCTCGCTTGTCTCGACGCACCCGAGGCCTTCTGGCCGCGCACCGACCAGACCTTCCTGCAGACTTTCTTCCCGGATTGGCACGGCCTGCCGGTGACGATGAACATGCTGCAATATGTCTGGTTCAACATGCCGGGGCTCTGGGACTGGCGCTCGATCGGCGTCCTGCACTACCAGTATGAAAAGCCCTGGGAAAGGGACCATCCCCGTGCCGAGGCCTTGCGGCCGCTGATCGACCTCTGGTTCGCCTTCCTGACCGGGGACGACATTCCGGAGATTGCTTCTCTCCCCAATCCGGTGCGCCGATGACACGGGTCCTGGTCTCCGGCGGCACCGGCTTCGTCGGTCGTTTCATCGTCGAGCATTTGTTGCGGAACGGATACGAGGTGATCGTCGGTGGCCGCACGCCGCCCGACCCCGGTTTTTTCAGCACCAATGTTCGCTTCGTGCCGTTGTTTCTCGATCCGGATCTCGACCAGGCCGCCCTATTCGATGGCGTTGCCGGCTTCGTCCATGCTGCATTCGAACATGTCGAGGGCAGGTATCGCGGCGGTGAAGGCGACGATCCGCAAGGCTTCTGCCGCGCGAATATCGATGGCTCGGTCCGCCTGTTCGAGACGGCACGGGCGGCCGGCGTCAAGCGCTGCGTGTTTCTGTCGAGCCGCGCCGTCTACGGCAGCCGGCTCGCCGGCCGCCTCGACGAGACATCGCCGCCGGATCCGGACACGCTTTATGGCCAGGTGAAGGTCGCGGTCGAAGACCACTTGCGGATGTTTGCAACCGAGGACTTCATCCCGGCAAGCCTGCGGGTTACCGGTGTGTACGGTGCCGCCGGTCCTGGCCGACGGCACAAGTGGGCCGACCTGTTTGCGAGCTATCTTGAAGGAAAACCGATTCAGCCGCGGATCGGCACCGAGATCCATGGCGATGACGTGGGTGCCGCGGTGCGCCTAATGCTCGAAGCGGATAGCGCCGTGGTGCGGGGTGAGGTCTTCAACGTTTCGGATCTGCTGCTCGACGTCAGGCAGATTCTCTCGCTGGTGCAGGCGCTGACCGGATGTGCGCACCCACTACCTAAGACCGTTTCGGCGGACGGCTATCTGGTCATGGCGACGGAGAAACTGCGCCAGCTCGGCTGGCGGCCTGGCGGACCGGAGCGGCTGGCGACCTCGATCAGGGATCTGCTCGAGGACATCAGGCCCGCGTAAGGCCTTCTGACCTCGGACCGGCTAACCGAGGTCGATGACGACGATTTCCGGCGGCACACCGAAACGGACCGGCGCAAGCGAGCAGCCGAGGCCTCCGGAAACGATCAGGTTGCAATCGTTCTCGACCATATGGCCATAGGCGTAGCGATCGCCGAAACGCGAGGGCACCACCGGCGCGTAGCCGAGAAGCCGCACCTGGCCGCCGTGGGTATGGCCCGACAATGTCAACGCGACGCGTGAGGGAACGCTCGGGAAGATGTCCGGCTCGTGCGCCAGCAGAATGACCGGATCGCCATCGCTCACCTGCGCCAGCGTGCCCTCGATATCGTCGAGACCTTTCATGCGCTGCCGCTGCCACTTCTTGCCCGGCACCAGGGCGAGCTGGTCTTCGAGACCGGCGATCCAGAAGCCCTGCCCTTCTTTCTCCAGCCGGATGGCCCGGTTGCTGTAGACGTTGATGCCGACATCCTGCAGAGCCTTGTGTCCGAAGGTTGGACCCCTGCCGTTTCTCTGCGCGGTCTTGTCCTCCCACCAGTCGTGATTGCCCATGACGGCATGGACGCCGAGCGGCGCCGTAAGCGTCGCAAGCGACTTCGCCCATTCGCTGGAATCGACATAGCGGGTAACGAAATTCATGCCGGCCGCGTAATCACCGAGAAGCACGGTTACGTCACCGCCGAGATTGTTGGCCTGGCGGCAAATCGAGGCGATACGGCTTGCCGGCATCCAGGGTTCGCAGGCATGGATATCGGCGAGCGCGACGACACGCAGCTTCAGCCCGGGTGTCCAGCCGGGCGGCGTCAGCGAGTAGCGAGTTACATTCAGCCGGGCCAATGGCTCGACGGCGAAAGCGTAACCGCTAAGCGCCGCCATGCTGGCAATCCCGCCGCCGATCATTTTCAACAATCCGCGGCGGGTCATCATCTATTCGTCCTCGAGTGTCAGGCGGAACTGTGTCGCCTCGACCTCTTTCGGTGGGTTGAGGCCGATATGTTTCCAGGCATTTGCGGTCAAGATACGGCCGCGCGGCGTCCGCTGTATGAAACCCTGCTGGATCAGGTAGGGCTCGATGATGTCTTCGATCGCGTCGCGCGGTTCGGAGAGACCGGCGGCGATGGTTTCTATGCCGACGGGTCCGCCAGCGAAATTCTGCGCGATCATGAAGAGATAGCGGCGGTCGAGCTGGTCGAGCCCCATATTGTCGACGAGCAGCCGCGTCAGCGCTTCGTCGGCGATCTCCTTCGTCACGGCCTCGGCGCGCGCCACTTCGGCGAAATCGCGCACCCGGCGCAGCAGCCGTCCGGCAATGCGCGGCGTGCCGCGGGCGCGTCGGGCGATCTCGCGCGCGCCGTCGTCGGTCATGCCGAGCCCCATCAGCCGGGCGCCGCGCCGGACGATCGATTCCAGTTCTTCGACCGTGTAGAAATTGAGCCGCACCGGGATGCCGAAACGGTCACGCAGCGGCGTCGTCAGCAGGCCGAGGCGGGTGGTCGCCGCCACCAGCGTGAACTTCGACAGATCGATCTTCACCGAACGCGCGGCCGGACCTTCGCCGATGATGAGGTCGAGCTGGAAATCTTCCATCGCCGGATAGAGGATTTCTTCGACCGCCGGATTGAGCCGGTGGATTTCGTCGATGAAGAGCACGTCACGCTCTTCGAGATTGGTCAGCAGTGCGGCGAGATCGCCGGCCTTGGCTATGACCGGACCGGAGGTCGAGCGGAAATTGACGCCGAGCTCCTTGGCCATGATCTGGGCCAGCGTCGTCTTGCCGAGGCCGGGCGGGCCGACGAACAGTACGTGATCCAGCGCCTCGCCGCGGTTCTTGGCCGCTTCGATGAAGATCTTCAGGTTGGCGCGCGCTTCCGCCTGGCCGGTAAACTCGTCCAGCGACTGCGGGCGCATGGTCGCGTCGAGATCCTCACCGCGCTTTTCCGGCGTTATCAGACGTGCCGCATCAGTCATGCATTCGTTCCAATTGGTCGGTCGTCATGGCGCAGGTACCCACCTGCGTCCGGCCCCTTCCGTTCTGCCTTCTGCGCCCCGCCAAGGCAAGCGCTCATCGCGCCAGTTCCTTGAGGCCGAGGCGAATGAGCTTGGCACTGTCTCCCCCCTCACCGCCATTCTTCAGCGCGGCGGCAACCGCATTGGCCGCCTGGTCGCGCGAATAGCCGAGATTGGTCAGCGCCGAAACCGCGTCCGACACCGGCGCGGAGGCGACGCCTTCGCCAAGCTCCTGCTTGAGGCCGATCGACGATGCCATCTCACCGGCAAAGGACGGCGCCTTGTTCTTGAGCTCGGTGACGATGCGCACCGCCACCTTGGGACCAACGCCTGGCGCGCGGGAGACCGAGGTCTTGTCCTGCAGTGCGATGGCATTGGCGAGTTCGCCCGGCGTCAGGGTCGAGAGCACCGCAAGCGCAACCTTGGAGCCAACGCCCTGCACGCTTTGCAGCAGGCGAAACCATTCCCGCTCGAGCGCGGTGAGGAAGCCGAAGAGCTTCAACTGATCCTCGCGCACATAGGTCTCGATGAAGAGCATCGCCGCCTCGCCAGCCGAACCGAGCTTGGACAAGGTGCGCGCCGAACAAAAGGCGACATAGCCGACGCCATGCACGTCGAGCACGACGTGATCCTCGCCGATCTCGTCGATGGTACCCTTCAATTTGCCGATCATGTGGCGTCTCTCGCGGTGAGGGATGGTCGCTCAGACCATCGGATAATATCTTCTCTACAGCGCCGCGCGGCTTATCAGACGCGCTAAGGTCGCTGTAACACTTCAGATCTGCTGCAACTACGCCATCAATGCGGCGAGCCGGCTGGTCACCGATTGCCGGTTATGGGCATGACAGATGGCAATCGCTAATGCGTCCGCCGCATCGTTGCCCTTGAACTCGACCTTCGGCATTAGAACCTTCAGCATCATATGGATCTGCTGCTTCTCGCCATGGCCGACGCCGATCACTGCTTTCTTGACCGCGTTCGGCGCATATTCGGCGACCCTTAAACCCGCGCGCGCCGGCACCAGCATGGCAATGCCGCGCGCCTGGCCGAGCTTCAGCGTTGCGGTCGCATCCTTGTTGACGAAGGTCTGCTCGACCGCCGCCTCGTGCGGCTGGTAGCTGTGCACCACTTCGGCAAGACCGTCGTGCAACTGGCAGAGCCGTGAGGCGAGATCCATCTCGCCATCGGAGGTAACCGTGCCGGAGGCAACGAAACGCAGCGAATTGCCGAGCGTCTCGATGATCCCCCAGCCGGTACGGCGGAGGCCCGGATCGATGCCGATGATGCGAATCGTATTCTGCATGAAATTCACCCTATGACTCCAGCCCGGACGCTGCCAGCAAAAAGTGAACAAAACAAAAACATACGCACAGGTGAGAAGAGGCTTCAGGATTTCTTCGCCATCGCCCTTGGATTGAGGAAACTTGAGCTTACATAGCCTTCCATCAATTTCTCTCAACGAAGGCCCGTGCCATGGTGACTTTCTCCGTCCTCGATCTCTCCCCGATCACCGAAGGCGGCAGCGTCGCCCAATCGCTCGAAAACTCCCGTCGCCTGGCGCAGGCTGCCGAGGAAGCCGGCTACAAACGCTTCTGGCTGGCGGAACATCACGGCATGAAGGGCATCGCCAGCGCCGCGACGTCCATCGTGATCTCGCACGTGGCCGCAGCCACAAAGACGATCCGCGTCGGTTCCGGCGGAATCATGCTGCCGAACCATTCGCCGCTGGTGATCGCCGAACAGTTCGGCACGCTCGCCGCGCTCTATCCGGGCCGCATCGACCTCGGCCTCGGCCGCGCGCCGGGGACCGACATGCGCACGGCCCAGGCACTTCGGCGCAACATGGAGGCAAGCGGCAACAGTTTCCCGAACGATGTCGTGGAACTGCAGGCCCTGCTCGGCCCCGTCGCCGAGGATCAGAAGATCATCGCCGTTCCGGGCGCCGACACCAACGTGCCGATCTGGCTGTTGGGCTCGAGCCATTTCAGCGCCCACCTTGCCGGCATGCTCGGCCTTCCCTTCGCCTTCGCCTCGCATTTCGCGCCGGACATGCTGCTCTCGGCGCTGGAGATCTATCGCGAACGCTTCACACCATCCGCGACGCTGGACAGGCCGCATGTCATGGTCGGTGTCATGGGTGTCGCCGCCGATACGGACGAGGAGGCGAATTATCTCTTCACCTCGATGCAGCAATCCTTCGTGGCACTACGGCGCAATGCGCGCGGGCGGTTCCCGCCGCCGGTTCAATCGATGGACGGGCTCTGGAGCTATGACGAAAAGATCTTCGTGGACCATTCGATGATGTATGCGGTCGTCGGCGGACCGGAGACGATCCGCCGGAAGATCGCAACCTTCCTCGACCAGACGAAGGCTGACGAACTGATCATCTCCATGCCGATCTTCGACATGGAGGCGCGCCTGCATTCGCTTCGCCTCTTCGCCGACGCCCAGCGCGATCTCGCGAGAGCAGCGTGAGAAGGCGCGATCAGACTACGCCGAAAGCCGGCGCGATCTCCTCCATCCGGGTGAAAAACCGATCCGGTCCGAGCTTTTGCAGGAAGACCGGATCGGCATAGCCCCAGGCCACGGCCCCCGCAGCGATCCCCGCCTTGCGGGCCGCTTCGATGTCGCGCGCTTCGTCGCCGATCGCCAGGAACCGGGTCGCGTCCAGTCCGGAATAACGGACCGCCTTTTTGAAATGCTGGTCCTTGCCGAAGAGAGCGGCACCACACTCGAAGATGTCCACGGACGCAGCCGCTTCTCCGAGCGCGGCGCGAATCCCGTCTTCCGCATTCGAGCTGACGATGGCAATGCCGATACCGGCGGCCTTCAACCGGCTGAGCAATTCGGCGACGCCCGGAAACAGCCGCACCGATGCGGCCTCGTCCGCCATGGCCCGGCGCATGAACATGGCGATCCGCGGCAACTTCCACAAAGGCACGCCGAGATGGGCGATGATCTCGCGATTGCCCATCGTCCTCAGCGACTGGAACTCCTCGACGGAAAGCTCGCGGAAGCCGTAGCGCCGTGCGGCACTGTTGCAGGCAAGCATGAAGCTCGCCGCGGTGTCGGCGAGCGTGCCGTCGAAATCGAAGATCGCAAATTCATAGGTCATCGGCACCATGCAATGAAAAACCCGTGTCCCTTCGGACACGGGTGGACAATCCGGAACCTGCCGAGCGTCCAATCAGGCCGACAGCTTCGCCAGGATCTCGTCCGACACTTCGAAGTTCGAATAGACGTTCTGGACATCATCATCGTCTTCGAGGGTGTCGATGAGCTTCATCAGCGACTGTGCCTTTTCTTCGTCGACCGGCACGGTGTTCTGCGCCTTCCAGATCGCCTTGACGGTCTCGGCTTCGCCGAGCGTGTCTTCGAGCGCCTTGGAGACTTCGCCGATCGCCTCGAAACCGCAGATGATCGTGTGGCCGTCCTCGTCGGTGGTGACGTCGTCGGCACCCGCCTCGATCGCCGCTTCCATGACCTTGTCGGCGTCACCGGCAGACAGCTTGTAGGTAATCTCGCCGACGCGGTCGAAGGAGAAGGAAACCGATCCGGTTTCGCCAAGCGCACCGCCGGCCTTGGTGAAGGTCGAGCGCACGCTGGAAGCGGTACGGTTGCGGTTATCGGTCAACGCCTCGACGATGACGGCAACGCCGCCCGGGCCGTAGCCCTCGTAGCGGACTTCTTCGTAGTTTTCCGCGTCGCCGCCGGAAGCCTTCTTGATGGCCCGTTCGATGTTGTCCTTCGGCATCGACTGTGCCTTGGCGTTCTGGATCGCCAGGCGCAGGCGCGGATTCATCGCCGGGTCCGGCATGCCGGTCTTGGCGGCAACCGTGATTTCGCGCGCGAGCTTGGAAAACATTTTCGAGCGCACCGCATCCTGACGGCCCTTGCGGTGCATGATGTTCTTGAACTGTGAATGGCCAGCCATGGCACCCTCTGCATGCATGATAATGTAGGAATGGGGCGCCTTATAGTTTTATTGCCGCTTTCCGTCCAGCCGGGGCGCGGCTTTTCAGTCGGCCGATACCTGCGCGCGGCTCAAGAGGAAGCTGTGTCCGTCATCGCGACGACAGGAAAGGCCGGTGCGTTGGGAGGCGCAGGAGAACGGTCCGCGCGCCCAGTTTTGCCCATAGTCGAGCACCGGGCCGGACGAACAGCAGCTCGGATCACCGACGGCGTGATTGAGTGTGGCCGCACCCGAGCGGCCGAGTGTGGCGCGAACGTAGCGCGGCGCGACGATATCGCAGGCAAGCTCGGGGCCGCCGTCGGCAGGCTGATAGACGGGCGTGCCGCCGGCCGGCGTGTAGACGCAGCCGATATTGCCCGACGGCATCACGAATATCTCCTGCACGCCCGCGGGCCCGACGGTCGGCTCCGGCTGGCTCTGCTGCTGTTGTCCTTCGGGAGAGGGCATGCGTGGCGGCGGCGCGCCACCCGCTTGGGCTAGTGTCGACAGTGACAGGAAAAGCGATACGCCAACCACAAGCAACTTCATCGGGCGATCCTGAACGTTCAGACGCCCTGGAGAATATAAATCAGCGGTTTGCTTGGCAAGGAACGCAATGAGACTTTGACGCTGGCACTGTCGGCGAAGCGCTTGTCGTAGTCGTCGCCGAACATGTCGAGGAAGGCGTCGATGGGCGGGCCGCGACGGTGCATCGGCAGGATCAGAGACGACCGCAGTCGATTGACGACACGGCTCATGCTTTCGGCCCCCATGGTCAGACCGCCGTCGACCGGCACCATGAGCACATCGAGCCGGCCGATCTGGCGGTAGTGGCTGTCGTCAAGCTCGTGATGAAGATGACCGAGATGGCCGATGCAAAGATCCGCGACCTCGAAAATGAAGATTGAATTACCGTCATGCTCCATTGCCCCGCCGACTGCTCGGATGTCGGTCGTGACGTTGCGGATATAGGTGTCGCCCACCACGAGGTCGTGCCGGGCGGGTCCGCCGTCATCGCCCCAGCCATGCAGCACGGTCCTGATCGCCGGGTCGGGTGTCAGCGTGTAGTGGCTCGAATGTGCCTTGTTCATCGTCGCGACCGTCAGCGGCGTCGGGGGCGCAAACCGGCCATTGTGGTCGGTGGCGATCGAGATGCCGCCGGGCGTCTCGATCAGGAAGGTGGAATGGCCGAGATAAGTGATGGTCACCGCACCGGCAGTCGCCTGTCCCTTGGCGGTGGCCGCGGGCGTGAAGCTGGCGAAGGTCGCCTGAGGTATGGCCTCGGCAATCGCCTGGCACTGACTGGCGTGTCGGGGCTGTTGCTGCGCATGCGCGACGGACGGCCAGAATGCATGGATCAGCCATATGGCGGCGAACGTGTAGACAAGGTACCGGAGCATCAGCCTTCACCTCTCT
This sequence comes from Ensifer sp. B1-9, assembly GCF_050474445.1. NCBI lineage: Bacteria > Pseudomonadati > Pseudomonadota > Alphaproteobacteria > Hyphomicrobiales > Rhizobiaceae > Ensifer > Ensifer sp. B1-9. The sequence goes on along the minus strand of NZ_JBCHVG010000008.1, from coordinate 256,771 downwards.
CACTTTGCTTGCTTGACCCCGGGCCTGAAGGGCGTGGGAGTTGCAGCCGTTGAACAGCGAATGCCTTTGCCTTCGCTCGGCCTGATGATGGCGTCACGGGCAGGGAGAGAATTGTTCAAGGGCCTAGCCGCGTCCAGTTACAAACGGCGGGCCCTGCTCACGTTTACGTCACCGCCCTCGACAGAGAACGAGGATTTTAGACGCTCAACGGCAAAGGCCCCGGCATCGCTGCCGGGGCATCACAGATCCTACCCTCTATTCGGCGGGGTGGGGAGCCGGTTCGGTCACCACCGCCGGTTTGCGCCGCCGGAACGACCGCAGCGCGACGTAGAAGACCGGTGTCAGGAACAGGCCGAGGAAGGTCACGCCGAGCATGCCCGAGAACACCGCGGTACCGAGCGACTGGCGCATTTCCGCGCCGGGGCCGGTGGCGATCATCAGCGGCACCACGCCGAGGATGAAGGCGAAGGCCGTCATCAGGATCGGTCGGAGACGCAATTGGCTTGCCTCCACCGCCGCCTGGACCGGTGTCTTGCCCTCGTCCTCGCCCTGTCGCGCGAACTCGACGATCAGGATCGCGTTCTTGGCCGCAAGGCCGATCAGCACGATGAGCCCGATCTGGGTCAGCACATTGTTGTCGAGCCCGCGGACGAACACGCCCACCAGCGCCGCGAGCACGCCGAGCGGCACGATCAGGATGATCGCGAGCGGCAATACCCAACTTTCATATTGCGCCGAAAGTGCCAGGAACACGAAGACGACCGACAGCGCGAAGATGAACACCGCGGTATTGCCGGTCTGGCGCTCCTGGAAGGCGAGTTCCGTCCACTCGAAGGTCGTGCCCTGCGGCAGGATCTGGGCGGCGAGCGCCTCCATCTTGTCGAGGGCCGTACCCGTCGAGACGCCGACCGCGGGATTGCCCTGGATCGGCACCGATACGTACATGTTGTAGCGCTGGACCAGCGTTGGACCGGCGGTATCGCGGATCTCGACCAACGTACCCATCGGCACGAGCGCACCGGTCGCGGAGCGAACCTTCAGCGCGAGGATATTGTCACGCTCGACGCGGTACTGCTGATCGGCCTGCGCCCGCACCTGGTAGACGCGGCCGAAGGCGTTGAAGTCGTTGACGTAGGAGGTGCCGAGGTTGATCGACAGCGCCTCGAAGATGTTGGGGATCGGCACGTTGAGCGTGCGCGCCTTGTCGCGGTCGATCGCCAGGAAGTATTGCGGGCTCGAGGCCGAGAAGGTGGTGAAGACGCCCGTCAGCCCCTCCGTCTGGTTGGCGGCACCCATCATCTGATAGGCGAGCCCCAGCGCCCGGCGCATGTCCGAACCCTGCCGGTCCATGATCTGCATCTTGAAGCCGCCGGAATTGCCGATGCCACGCACCGACGGCGGTGGCACGGCGATGATGAAGGCCTCCTGGATGCTCTGCAGGCTGCCATAGAGCTGGCCGATGATCTGGTTGGCACTCTGGCCGTGCTTCAGCCGCTCTTCGAAACTTTCGAAGGGGGCGAAGACCACGCCCGAGTTGGACGCGTTGGTGAAGGTCGCACCGTTGAATCCGGCAAAGGCGACGGCGCTCTTCACCCCAGGAACGTCCTGAATGATCTTCGACGCCCGCTTGACCACGGCGTCGGTGCGGTCGAGCGAGGCCCCGTCCGGGAGCTGAATGACGACGATCGCATAACCCTGGTCCATGGTCGGCACGAAGCCGCTCGGCACGATCTGCGCCATGTACCAGGTGGCCCCGAGCAGGCCCACAAAGACGAGGAGCGCCGCGGCTACCGCCGTCTTCGTCGACACCAGCTTGCGCACGATCCAGGCATAGCCCTCGGCCATGCGGTCGAAGCCGTTGTTGAAGCCATTGGCCATCGATCGGCCGAAACGCGTCAGCGGGTTGCCGCTCTCGTGGTGGCCGTTCTCATGCGGCTTCAACAGGATCGCCGCCAGCGCCGGCGACAGCGTCAGCGAATTGAAGGCAGAGATTACCGTCGCCACCGAGATCGTCACGGCGAACTGCAGATAGAACTGGCCAGCGATGCCCGGGATGAAGGCCGTCGGAACGAAGACGGCGGTCAAAACCAGCGAGATCGCGATGACCGCTGCACCCACCTCGTCCATGGTCACGTGCGACGCCTCGCGCGGGGTCATGCCGCGCGCGAGATTTCGCTCGACGTTCTCGACCACGACGATCGCATCGTCGACGACGATACCGATCGCCAGCACCAGGCCGAACAGCGTCAGCATGTTCAGCGAGAAGCCGAAGGCGAAGAGGAACGCGAAGGTGCCGACCAGCGATACGGGGATCGCAACGATCGGGATGATCGCCGTGCGCCAGGACTGCAGGAAAACGAGAACCACGATGGCGACGAGCAAGGCCGCCTCGCCGATCGTCTTGTAGACCTCGTTGATCGATTCCGAGATGAACTCGGTGGGGTTGTAGACGATCCGGTACTCGAGCCCCTCTGGAAAATCCCGCGAGACGTCGGTCATCACCTTCTGGATCTGCTCGGCGGCATCGAGCGCATTGGTGCCTGGCCGCGAGAAGATGCCGAGCGCCACCGCCGGGCTGCCGTCCAGATAGCTGTTGTTGACATATTCGCGTGCGCCGAGCTCGATGCGGGCAACGTCCTGCAATTGCACGAGACGGCCGGTTTCCGTCGCCTTGACGATGACATAGCGGAACTGCCGCGCATCGCTGAAGCGGCCGTCTGTGGTGACGGTGTATTGGAACGCGCTGTCGCCCGGCGCCGGCGGACCGCCGATCGAGCCGCCGGAGACCTGCACGTTCTGTTCGCGCAGCGCCTGTACGACGTCACCCGCGGTCATGCCATAGGCGGAGAGCTTTTCCGGGTCGAGCCAGACGCGCAGCGCATATTCGCGCTCGCCGAAGAGAATGACGTCGCCGACGCCGTCGAGCCGGACAAGCAGGTCGCGGATGCGCGTGCGCGCATAGTTCGAGACGTAGAGCTGGTCATAACGTTCGGTCGGCGAGAGCAGGTGCACGACCATCATCAGGTCGGGCGAGCTCTTCGCCGTCGTGATGCCGATGCGCCGGACCTCTTCCGGCAGGCGCGGTTCGGCGATGGACACGCGGTTCTGCACCAGCACCTGCGCCTGGTCCAGGTCGGTGCCGAGCTTGAAGGTGATCGTCAGCGCCATCGAGCCGTCGGCGGTCGAATAGGAGGACATGTAGAGCATGTTCTCGACGCCGTTGATCTCCTGCTCGAGCGGCGTCGCCACGGTATTGGCGACCGTGTCCGCGTCCGCGCCGGGATAGGCGGCCCGAACGACGATGGTCGGCGGGGCGATCTCCGGATACTGCGCCACCGGAAGCTGGAAATAGGCGATGCTGCCGACGATCAGGAGAACGATCGACAGCACCGATGCGAAGATCGGTCGGTCGACGAAGAAGTGAGCGAACCTCATTGCTCCGTCCCCGTCGCTTGCGCCTCAGAGGGAAGCTGAACCATTTCCGGCTTCACCTTGGTACCGGGGCGCGCCCGCATCAGGCCGTTGACGACGATGGTCTCCTCACCGGTCATGCCGCTGCGGATGACGCGATAGCCGTGCAGCTTCGGCCCGAGCCGCACGGGCTTGGTCACCACCGATCCGTCTGCCGTCACCTCGTAGACGATCCGCTCGTTCTGGTCGGCGCCGATCGCCTCATCCGGAATGAGCACGGCCTTGTAGCTGTTCGAGCCTTCGATCTGCACGCGGCCGAAGAGACCGGGCTGCAGCACCAGCTTCGGGTTTTCAAGACGGGCGCGCACGCGCATCGTACCACTCTGCGGGTCGACACGGTTTTCGGCAAAGTCGAGCTTGCCTTTGAACGGCGCCTCATTGGAGTCGGCAATGGTGACCAGCACCTCGAGCGCACCGCCCCCTTCCTGCAGCGCGCTGCCGCGTTCGCGTGCGACCCGCGCGTAGGAGAGCAGTCGCCGCTCGTCGACATCGAAATAGAAGTCGATCGGATCGAGCGAGACGATCGTCGTCAACACGGTCTGGTCGGCCTGGACAAGATTACCCGGCGACAGCAGACGCCGATCGACGCGACCGCTGAGCGGTGCGGTGATCGTGGTGTAGTCGAGATCGAGCTTGGCACGCTCGACCGCCGCTTCCGAGCCGCGTACCAGCGCCTGCGCCGAAAGTAGTTCCCGACGGTGATCGTCGAGCGTCGAGATCGACAGCGTGCCCGTGCCCGTCAGCGACTGTGTCCGCTTGAATTGCGCCTCGGCGAATTCCAGCGTCGAGCGTGCCGATTCGAGCGTCGACTCGGCCTGGGAGAGGGCCGTGCGATAGGGGCGCTGGTCGATGACGAAGAGCTTGTCACCCTTCTTCACCAGGGCGCCATCGGTGAAGTTGACCTCATCGAGATAGCCGCCGATGCGGGCGCGAACCTGCACCTCGTCGACCGGCTCGAACCGGCCGATGAATTCGTCGCTGTCGATCACGTCGCGCACGACCGGCTTGGCGACGGTCACGACGGGCAATTGCGCGTCCTGCGCATGGGCACCAACAGCGGAAAGAAGGGAAAGAGAAGCGCCGACGATCATCGGCAAATGCCACTGAGACAACATGCATGCCCTCCGAAGGCACTTTGGATCACGACGAGCAGCCCGACCGACCACCGCGATCGCTTTGAATACTTCAGAGCGGGACATGGGCCGAAAATCGCCGCATTACTCTCCCGCTCCGCACAAATCCTCGGATCGGCAGCGATCCAAGAGGCAAAATCACACAAGCAATTAAATGATACAGCGGTCTCCGCTCTCGGCCGGCGAACGCTGTTGGATCGAGGTCGCCGGGCAGAGAGCGCCTGCTCCCGATTGTCCGGTGACGGCAGCACAGGTCCGCAATCCAGGACTGCGGACGGTATTCGTTACTGGAAAACACTCGAATACATCACGCCCCGGCCCGGCGTGATTTCGCGATAACCTGCCATCATTTGATGGGGTTGTCACCTTGAAAAAAATCAATTCCCGGAAGGCGATAAGTGGCAGAGCGCGCCTCAACCAGAAGCGCGTTCGACAAGCCGGAATTGCTGCCGGCTTCGACCTAGGACCAGAAATCCGGGATCGTCTCGGCCAGCCGCGGGCCGAGGCGCAGCGGCGCGATCTTTTCGGCAAGCCCGGTGCGGTCGGAGATCTCGACGCCGAGGCCGCAGATGGTCGCGGGGCCGGAAGCGGCCTCAAAGCGCCCCTTCGGCATTTTCGAGATGAAGCGGTTGAGCGGCTCTTCCTTGTCCATACCGAGCGACGAATCGTAGTCGCCGCACATGCCGGCATCGCTCATATAGGCCGTACCGCCATTCAGGATCTGGTGATCTGCGGTCGGCACGTGCGTATGCGTGCCGACCACGAGACTGGCGCGGCCATCGACGAAGTGGCCGAAACATTGCTTCTCGCTGGTCGCCTCCGCATGGAAGTCGAAGACGATCGCATCCGCCTGCTCGCCGAGCGGGCAGGCATCGAGGATGGCCTCGGCCGACTTGAAGGGATCATCGAGCTCCGGATGCATGAAGACGCGGCCCATGATATTGGCCACCAGCACGCGGGCACCGTTGCGGGCGAAGAACAGGTTGGAGCCACGACCCGGCGTGCCGGCCGGATAGTTGGCCGGGCGCAGGAACTGGTCGTGCCGCTCGCAGAAGACGACCGCTTCCTTCTGGTCCCAGACGTGATTGCCCGTCGTCACCACATCGGCGCCGGCATTGATCGTCTCGAGAAAAATGTCTTCGGTGATGCCGAAACCGCCGGCGGCGTTCTCGCCGTTGACGATGACGAAATCGAGCTTGAGGTCACCGATCAGTCCCGGAAGCCGCTCCCAGACCGCCGTGCGGCCCGTCTTGCCCACCATATCTCCCAGAAACAGAAGCCTCATGCTCGCTCAAATCCCACCAGGGCAGCCCCGGGGCAAGCGCTTCAGCGATTGTGGCGTCCGGAACTGCGTAAAACAAAGAAATAGAGCGTCTACACGATCCCGACCGCACAGGAAACGCCTTAGATGAAATGCGGGAAAACCGGGAAGCGGCCTATCGCTCCGGCCTTTGTGATTTCAACGCGTTAGGTCATCTCACGATCTCGGCGAAATGAACTCAAAAATGCCGAAATCCACTCTCGGTGAGCACGGCGTCCAACGCGACATCGTGCGGTTCGGCCGGAATGGATGCCACTTCCTGGCAGTCGAAGGCGATGCCGATCAGCTTCGGCAGGTGACCCTTGTTGCGCAACCGGTCGATGGCGCGGTCGTAATAGCCGGCGCCATAGCCGATACGATGGCCGGTCGTATCGAACGCGGAAAGTGGTACGAGCATGATATCCGGATCGACTTCCGGTGCCTCCGGACCGGGCCCCGTGGTACCGAAGCCCGTGGCGATGACATCGGCACCGTCGAGCAATTCGCGGAAAATGATCGTCTGCTTGTCCACGATCGCGGGCAGACAGAGCCGGGCGCCGCGTTGTTTCAGCCGCGCCATCAGCGGCCGGATGTCGACCTCGGAGCGGATCGGCCAGAAGCCGGCGACGATGTGGCCGGGATCGATCGCGATGACGTCGCCGGCGTGATCGGCCATGGTCAGGCTCGCTTCGATCCGCATCTCCGGCGACATTGCATCGCGCAATGCCAGCTTCTCCTTGCGCAGTGCTGCCTTCAAATCCCTCGGTGACATCAAATCCTCGCCTGCAAACTTTCCGCCCGCCATCGTCGCCGGAGAAAATCACCTGCCGAAATGGCACAAGTCCATCATCTGTCGCCGATTCCCGGGCCGGCTACCAGCCTGTTTACGCGATCGCGCCTGTCGCTCACCCACCGGCATCGCCGCATTTGCAGCAGTTTGCGACAATCATGTCACCCCTTTCCCGGTTCGGCACAGCATTAGCTTTCCATTCATCATGGGCAAGGGTTCCGCTTTCACGAAACATGGCGCGCGTGCAAATAAGGTCACGATTTCAAATAATTAGCAGGATCTAATGCCCGTGTTCGATGTATGGACGCGCTCCTGCAGGCAGCAGTGGAAAAGCCGACGTCCATGAAGGACCAGATGAGCGAACTCGACCCGTTGGAATTGCGTTGCCTGACGCTGGCCGCACGCGGCCGCACGCGCCAGGACATGATGCGCGAGACCGACATTCCGCTCGATCGGATCGACCGGGCACTAACCGATGCCATGCGCAAGTTGCAGGCGAGCAATCTCGCCGAAGCGGTGTTTCGCGCCGCCAGGCTCGATCTCATCTCGTAATCCCCGAGCGGCGCGCAAAATCGCTCAGAGCAGCCAGTGCGACCGGTAGACGACATCCCTCGCCAGCGGTTGCATATGCGCCATGTGGGCCGCCTCCTGACAAATCCCCGCATCGCGCAGCAGCGCCGGCCTACCCGACGGAACGGCCACCGACGCCGCGGGAAACAGAAGTTCACAAGACCATTGCACCGCTCGGCGGCGGAATGCGATGGAGGTTTCGGAAAAGGCAAAGACGGCAAGCACGCTCATCGGGAAGACCCTGCGCAAGGTGATCGGATCAGCGATCTTCGCCCTCGCATTGACATCTGACAAACGAATTGCAAGCATGGCTACCATCAGAACTTCTGATGGATACAGTTATGTCCCTTGCGCTCGACAGCGATTTGCTCCGGACCTTTCTTGCGGTCGTCGACGCCGGCAATGTCACACGCGCCGCCAATATCGTCGGGCGCACGCAGTCCGCCGTCAGCATGCAGATCAAGAAGCTCGAGGACATGCTCGGCGACGCGCTGTTCGAGCGCCATTCGCGTGGCGTCGTGCTGACGCCGCAGGGAATGCGATTGCTCGACAATGCGAGACGCATCGTCACGCTGCTCGACGACACTGCCGCTGCCATGCGCCAGCCCGCTCTCGACGGCGCGGTCCGGATCGGCATACCCGAGGAATACATCAATTCCACCCTGCCGAAAGCGCTCGGAACCTTCGCCGCCATCCATCCCGGCGTCGAGGTGACCGTTCAGCAAGGCGCTTCGATGACCAACATCGCAGCACTGGAAGCCGGCGAGCTCGATCTCGCTGTCGTCTTCGAGCCCGGCGGGCGCACGAAGAACGAAGTCCTGATGATGGACCCGACCGTCTGGGTAACCTCCGAGCAGCACCGCACCGACGAGCGGCGACCGCTGCCGATCGCCACCTATACCTATCTGGAAGGCGGTTGGTGCGACGACCTCGCGCAGCGCAATCTCAGGAAATGCCGCCTGGAAAGCCGCGTGGCCTATGTCAGCCGCACGAGCGGCGGCATGATGGCAGCGGTGGTGTCGGGGCTTGCCATTGCGCCGCTCGCCCGCAGCAGCATTCCGGCCGGGTGCCGCGAACTGACGGCCGATGACGGCTATGAGGTGATCGACCACTCGAACGTCGTATTGCGGATATCGAAAGCGGGAAACGGCAAGGACCGCATCGTCGAGGCCATGGCCGACGCCATTCGCCGGGCCTTTGCCGGAGATTGAAAGGTCGCCCAAAGGGGAGAAAGTGCGATCCACACAACCGATGGATAGTTTACGATCCCGGGTGCCTACAAAGTAGGTGGGCGCCATGTGTCCAGGCCCACGAGCCCGGACAGGGACAGCTCCCTTGAGATCGAGTATGGCCCCGGGGATTGTGGTTCCTGTCGGGAAGCGCAGACCGCGGTCGATATATAAAGTGTCTCGCGGCTTCGCGCCAGAGGCTTGCCACCGAAAACCTTTAGCTTGCCGGTGTCGTGGCGCGGCCGTTCAGCTTGGCGGCAATGCTGTGAATCTGAGCGGTGACTTCGCTGAGCGCCGAGGCCAGCGCCTCCTCGCTCTTCATCTGGTCGGAAAGTGCGGCATCGCGACCATGCGTCAGATTGCCGACCTCGGCCTCGAGACTCTTCAGCCGGCGATTGACCTCGCTGAGTTCGTCCATGACCATGATGCCCGCCATGACGGTGAGGCGCAGATCGCCGATCTCGCCGAACTGGCTCTTGAGGTGCCCGACATACTGATCGAAGCTGGTGGCAAGCTCGATCAGATGATCTTCCTGCCCTTCCTCGCAGGCCATCCTGTAGGCCTTGCCGTCGATCGATACTGTCACCTGCGCCATGTCGCTTATTCCTAGCGGTCGAGCACCGCCCGAATGGTTTCCATCGCCGTCACGAGGCGACGGGAAACCTCGCGGTTGACCTCCTCGAGCCGATTTGCCCGGAACTGCGACTGATCGAGCTCCTGTGCAAGCCGCGAGCGGTCGGTGTTGACGCGCCGCACCTCGCTCTCGAACTCGCCGAAATCCCGTTCCCTGTCAAACCGACCGTCGATCGCATTCTCCAGGGATTGCACTGCGTTCCGCAGTTCATCGATCGCCGCTTTGACAGTCTTTGCCGGCATGTGTTCCGAATACCTCGCCCGTGAGGCCGAATCGCCCGAATCCCGTCCGCCGCTTCGGCTCGATCTTTTTTAAACCTATTACGTAAGTCTCAACAATGCCAAGCTCCGCAAACAACCACGGAAGCTGTGGATGGATTACGTAGCCGGCTTTCTTCAACGGCAGTGCGAAACCTCTGTTGCATTGCGAGACAAGGAGCCGAACGACCTGTCTTCAAATGGCCGCGGAAGGCCCGTATTTATTGACTCGCACGGCGCACCTGCTATGTGTCAGCCGCTTCTTGCGCGGTCTTTGGAGGATAGAGACCGTTCCCTGACCACCGAACGCAAACGGAACAGTCATGATCTCTCGCGAAAAACACGACCGGATGGCAAATGCGATCCGTTTCCTTTCCATGGATGCCGTCGAGAAGGCAAATTCCGGCCACCCCGGTCTGCCCATGGGCGCAGCCGACATAGCGACAGTCCTCTTTACGCGCTATCTGAGCTTTGACCCCAAGAACCCCTCCTGGCCGAACCGCGACCGCTTCGTGCTGTCGGCCGGCCATGGCTCGATGCTGCTCTATTCGCTGCTCTATTTGACGGGCTACGAAGACATCACCATCGACGAGATCAAGAATTTCCGCCAACTCGGGGCCCGCACCGCGGGCCACCCGGAATATGGCCACGCCGCCGGCATCGAGACGACCACCGGTCCGCTCGGCCAGGGCATTGCCAATGCCGTCGGCATGGCGATCGCCGAGCGCAAGCTGCGCGACGAATTCGGCTCCGACCTGATGGAGCACTATACCTATGTGCTCGCCGGTGACGGCTGCCTCATGGAAGGCATCAGCCAGGAAGCGATTTCGCTCGCCGGCCACCTGAAGCTCAACAAGCTGATCGTCTTCTGGGATGACAACAACATCTCGATCGACGGTCCGATCTCGATCGCCGACTCGACCGACCAGCACGCCCGCTTCCGCGCCTGCAACTGGAACACCATCTCCGTCGACGGCCATGACCCGGATGCGATCGCCGCTGCGATCGAGCAGGCCCAGAAGTCGGAAAAGCCGACGATGATCGCGGCTAAGACGACGATCGGCTTTGGCGCACCGAACAAGGCCGGCACCCACAAGGTCCACGGCTCGCCGCTCGGCGCCGAGGAAATCGCCGCCACCCGCAAGGCGCTCGGCTGGGAAGCCGAAGCCTTCGTCGTTCCCTCCGACGTGCTCGACGCCTGGCGCCTGGCCGGCCTGCGTTCGACCAAGGCGCGCAAGGAATGGGAAGAGCGCCTCGAAAGGAGCGAGGCCGAGAAGAAGGCCCAGTTCATTCGCCGCTTCTCCGGCGAGCTCGAAGGCCGTCTCGCCTCCGCCATCGACGACTACAAGAAGAAGCTCGCGGAAACCAAGCCGTCGCCGGCAACCCGCAAGGCTTCCGAAGACGCGCTCGAAGTCATCAACGGCGTTCTCGCCGAAACCATCGGCGGCTCGGCCGACCTGACCGGCTCGAACAACACCAAGACGAGCCAGACCAAGTCGATCACGCCTGATGATTTCTCCGGCCGCTACATCCATTACGGCGTGCGCGAGCACGGCATGGCCGCTGCCATGAACGGCATGGCGCTGCACGGCGGCGTCATTCCCTATTCCGGCGGCTTCCTGATCTTCTCGGACTATTGCCGTCCGTCGATCCGCCTCGCCGCGCTGATGGGCATCCGCGTCATCCACGTGCTGACACATGACTCGATCGGCCTTGGCGAAGATGGCCCGACCCACCAGCCCGTCGAGCATATGGCAGCACTTCGCGCCATCCCGAACCTCCTGATGTTCCGCCCGGCCGACGCCACGGAAACGGCGGAATGCTGGCAGCTCGCGCTCGAAAGCCACAACCGTCCGTCCGGCATTGCGCTCACCCGCCAGAACCTGATGGCTGTGCGCACCGAATATGAAGAAGAAAACCTTTGCGCCCGCGGCGCCTACGACCTGATCTCGGCCGCCGACGCCAAGGTCACGATCTTCGCCACCGGCTCGGAAGTCGAGATCGCCGTCAAGGCCTGCCAGGCGCTGACCGCCAAGGGCATTTCCACCCGCGTCGTCTCCGTTCCCTGCTTCGAGCTCTTCGCCGAGCAGAGCGAAGACTACCAGCAGGCGATCATCGGCAACTCGCCGGTCAAGATCGCCGTCGAGGCGGGCATCCGCCAGGGTTGGGATCACTTCATCGGCAGCGACGGCGCCTTCATCGGCATGTCGTCCTTCGGCGCCTCCGGTCCCTACAAGGACCTTTACAAGCACTTCGGCATCACGCCCGAGGCGGTGGTCGCCGCTGCGGAAGCGAAACTCGCCTGATCAAGTTGCGGGGCGCGCTCAAGGGCGCGCCCCGCTTTTTTCGTACCACGTCATCCAGACAGGGAGAGACCCGACATGACAGTAAAAGTCGCCATCAACGGTTTTGGCCGCATCGGTCGCAACGTGCTCCGCGCGATCGTCGAATCCGGCCGCACCGACATCGAAGTCGTTGCGATCAACGATCTCGGCCCCGTTGAAACCAACGCTCACCTGCTGCGCTATGACTCGATCCACGGCCGCTTCCCGGCCGAGGTCAAGGTCGAGGGCGACACGATCACCGTCGGCGGCGGCAAGCCGATCAAGGTCACGGCGATCAAGGATCCGGCAACGCTTCCGCACAAGGAACTCGGCGTCGACATCGCGATGGAGTGCACCGGCATCTTCACCGCGCGCGACAAGGCTGCAGCACATCTTACCGCCGGCGCCAAGCGCGTCATCGTTTCGGCTCCGGCCGACGGCGCTGACCTGACGGTCGTCTACGGCGTCAACCACGACCAGTTGACCAAGGATCACCTGGTCATCTCCAACGCTTCGTGCACGACGAACTGCCTGGTTCCGGTCGTCAAGGTTCTGAACGACGCCGTCGGCATTGACCACGGCTTCATGACCACGATCCACTCCTACACCAACGACCAGCCGTCGCTCGACCAGATGCACAAGGATCTCTACCGCGCCCGTGCTGCGGCTCTGTCGATGATCCCGACCTCGACTGGCGCCGCCAAGGCCGTCGGCCTGGTTCTGCCGGAACTGAAGGGCAAGCTCGACGGCACGTCGATCCGCGTCCCGACCCCGAACGTCTCGGTCGTCGACTTCAAGTTCGTCGCCAAGCGCAACACCTCGGTCGAGGAAATCACCAATGCCATCAAGGCTGCCGCGAACGGCGCGCTGAAGGGTGTCCTCGGCTACACGGAAGAGCCGCTCGTTTCGCGCGACTTCAACCACGACAGCCACTCCTCGATCTTCGCGATCGACCAGACCAAGGTGATCGAAGGCAACTTCGTGCGTATCCTCACCTGGTACGACAACGAGTGGGGCTTCTCGAACCGCATGGCCGACACGGCCGTCGCCTTCGCCAAGCTCATCTAACGCAGATGTTTCGCGCCCTTTCTTCAAAGACGGTCCGCTGGCGTCCGCTTGAAGGGGAAGGGCTCGAACACCTGACGCTGACATCAACCGATACTGCTGACGGCGCGGTCATCCGCGCCGTTGGCGTTCTCATCGGCAACCGCGGCGGCATGCCCTACGGCGTGCGCTACCGGATCGATTGCGACGAGACATGGCTGGTTCGGAAATTCATGGTCGACACGACCGATGGCCGTAGCCTGCATCTGCGCTCGGACGTTCCGGGCCAATGGATGACCGCGCGAGGCGCAGCCCTGCGCGAGTTCGACGGCTGCATCGATATCGACCTCGCCGGAACACCCTTCACCAACACGCTTCCGATCCGACGCCTTGGGCTCGACCGCCGTTCCGGTACCGCCAGGCTGAAGATGCTCTACGTGCCGTTCGACACGTTCGAGCCCGTCGTCGACGGCCAGCACTACACCTGCCTCGATGATTTCAGGCTCTACCGCTACGAGGCCGAGGACCGCAGCTTTGCCGCGGACCTGCCCGTGGACGAGGATGGCCTCGTCATCGACTATCCCACCCTTTTCCAGAGACTATCACCGGAGACTATCTGATGACTTTCAAGACCCTCGACGATCTGACCGACATCGCCGGCAAGCGCGTGCTGGTGCGCGTCGATCTCAACGTGCCGGTCAAGGACGGCGTGGTAACGGACGCGACCCGCATCGAACGCGTGGCGCCGACCATCCGCGAACTGTCCGAGAAGGGCGCCAAGGTCATCCTGCTCGCCCACTTCGGCCGCCCGAAGGGTGAACCCGTCGCCGACATGTCACTGAACACGATCGCGCCGGCGGTTGAAGACGTGCTCGACCAACGCGTTCATTTCGCGGCCGACTGCATCGGCGACAAGGCGAAGAACGCGATTGCCGAAATGAGCGACGGCGACGTGCTGCTGCTCGAAAACACCCGCTTCCACAAGGGCGAGGAAAAGAACGAGCCGGCCTTCGTCGAGGCGCTTGCCGCCAACGGCGACATCTACGTCAACGACGCCTTCTCCGCCGCGCACCGCGCCCATGCCTCGACGGAGGGCCTCGCCCATCACCTGCCGGGCTATGCCGGCCGCACCATGCAGGCCGAACTCGAAGCGCTCGAAAAGGGCCTCGGCCAGCCGAAGCGGCCGGTCGTCGCGATCGTCGGCGGCGCCAAGGTCTCGACCAAGATCGACCTCCTGCAGAACCTCGTGACCAAGGTCGACGCCCTCGTCATCGGCGGCGGCATGGCCAACACCTTCGTTGCCGCCAAGGGCGTCAATGTCGGCAAGTCGCTGTGCGAGCATGACCTCGCCGACACCGCCAGGGCGATCATTGCCGCCGCCGACAAGGCCGGCTGCGCCATCGTGCTGCCGGAAGACGGCGTCGTCGCCCGCGAGTTCAAGGCGGGCGCCGACAACGAAGTGGTCGACATCAATGCGATCCCCGCCGATGCCATGGTTCTCGACGTCGGTCCGAAGTCGATCGCCGCCGTCAACGACTGGATCTCCAAGGCCGAAACGCTCGTCTGGAACGGCCCGCTCGGCGCCTTCGAAATCGCTCCGTTCGACAAGGCGACGGTTGCGGTTGCCAAGCATGCGGCTGCCCGCACCCGCCAGGGATCGCTGGTCTCGGTTGCCGGCGGCGGCGACACCGTCGCGGCGCTGAACCATGCCGAAGTCGCCAATGATTTCAGCTATGTCTCGACCGCCGGCGGCGCATTCCTGGAATGGATGGAAGGCAAGCCGCTCCCGGGCGTCGACATCCTCAAGCAGAAGTAAGCCATGCAACCGGCGCGTGGGGCCATTCTCACGCGCCGGCAATGAAGAAAAAACCTTATTTATTCAATCGATTAAAAAATTTTAAATCGTTTTAGTCGATTTTCTTGCCATTTTCCTGGACAATTTTCACCTGTTACTCGCGCCCTTGTTTGGAGCGTGGCGGTTGCCCTCGTGCACCGTCGGTCCGAAACTGTTTCAGTGCTCGCCCCGATCCTGGTGATCGGCGCTGTCCAGGGAGAACAACATGAGCGAAAGACTGGAAGACATCGCTGCCGCCATGGTCGCCAACGGCCGCGGGCTGCTCGCCGCCGACGAATCCACGGCAACGATCAAGAAGCGCTTCGATACGATCGGTCTCGAATCCACCGAGACCTCCAGGCGGGACTATCGTGAGATGCTGCTGCGCGCCAGCGATGCGATGCGCAAGTACATTTCCGGCGTCATCCTCTATGAGGAAACCCTGTTCCAGCATGCGGTCGACGGCACGCCGCTCGTCGACATCATCCGCGCCGCCGGTTCTATTCCCGGCATCAAGGTCGATGCCGGCGCCAAGCCGATGACCAACTTCCCGGCCGAGACGATCACCGAGGGTCTCGACGGCCTCGCCCAACGGCTGACGAGGTATTACGAGGCGGGTGCGCGCTTCGCCAAGTGGCGCGGCGTGATCTCCATCTCCGATACATTGCCGAGCGCAGGTGCCGTTCGCGCCAACGCCCATGCGCTCGCTCGCTACGCCGCCCTTTGCCAGGACGCAGGCATCGTGCCGATCGTAGAACCGGAGGTGCTGATGGACGGTGCGCCGGGCGATCACTCGATCGACCGCGCAGAGCATGTGACGGAGTGGACGCTGCGCACCACCTTCGAAGAACTGGCCGCGATGCGCGTCAAACTCGAGGGCATGATCCTGAAGCCCAGCATGGTGATCGACGGCAAGAAGGCGCGCAAGGCTTCTGTGGCCGAAGTGGCCGAACGCACGATCAAGGTGCTGCGGCGGACCGTGCCTTCGGCCGTTCCGGGCATTGCCTTCCTCTCCGGCGGCCAATCGACCGAAGAGGCAACAGCCCATCTCTCGGCGATGAACGCGACCCGCGGCCTGCCGTGGAAACTCACCTTCTCCTATGGCCGCGCGCTGCAGCAGGAGGCGCTCGACGCCTGGCACGGCAAGGCCGACAACATTGGTGCCGGCCAGCGCGCCTTCTCGCACCGCGCCGAGATGTGCAGCCTCGCAGCCAAGGGCTCCTGGAAGAAGGATCTCGAGAAGGCCGCATAAGGCATGGTCGAGAGATGAGAAACCGAGGGGCCGCTAGTCGGCCCCTTTTCTTTTTGTGACTTTCTGCGGCTCGCAGGCCGTCTCCCGACGGTACAATGCGAACCCTAGCCACGGATAACCCAAGCGCCCAGCACAAGCAGGAGAAGCGGCGGCCCCAGCAACATTCCGCTGAAGAGCAAAGCCGCTTCTTGCACCTCCCGGCCGGATCGACGTCGCCGCCCAATCTCGTCGGGCACGACAACGCTCGGGACCCCGGCTGCGGCCGCCCTTTCCCTTATGGCGGCTGCCTCTCTCTCGGCCTTCCAGCCGTCGGTGATCACGACCCAGCCTCGGACGAAGACGGAGCCACCATCTGTCCCGTCTCTCTGCCGTCCTTCAAAATCCACATAAACGACCAGCGTCAGCACCCAAAGTGCAGACGCAATCAGCCACGCTCGAAAGAGGCCGCGTCGGATATTCATCTGTGTGCCCAGCCTATGCGCAAGGATAGCACAGCAGTCGGCTTATGCCGCTTGGGGGCTTGGACGAAAAGCGGCCAATGAGCTTAGTAATTTGAATATAAACGGTTATTTCGTTCTGCGAGCTCCAAGAATATTGTCACCGGAACAACTTGGCGCTTTTGACCGGCGCGAACGCTGGCTTAAGTCTTGGCTTCGCAGCCAACCCCAGAGAAAGCCGGTGCCATGACCTCCGCCGCTTCGCCGCAATCCATCGCTTACATCACGGTCGACGTCTTTACCGCCGAACGCTTCGCGGGCAACCAGCTCGCGGTCATCCCCGATGCCCGGGGCCTGAGCGACCGGCAGATGCAGGCGATCGCGACCGAGTTCGGCTATTCCGAAGTCACCTTCGTGTTGCCGCCGCGCGACCCCGCCAATACGGCCGAAGTCCGGATCTTCACGCCGACGATGGAGATCCCCTTTGCCGGCCACCCGAATGTCGGAACCGCGTTCGTGCTCGGTCGACAGAAGGAAATCTTCGGCCGTGTGCCTGGTAGCATGCTGCGCTTCGAGGAAAAGGCGGGGCTTGTCGAGGCAACCCTGTCGCGGGAGAGGGGCGAGGTCACTGGCGCCAGCATCGTCGTGCCGCGCAGCCTGACGGCCGGCCCGGAAATCGACGTCGGAACGATCGCTGCCTGCGCATCGCTCCCATCAGAAGCCATCGGCACAAGCACCCATACGCCAATCCGCCTTTCCGTCGGCCTGCCCTTCGCGGTCGCGGAAGTTACTGATATCGCGACACTTTCGACGGCGCGGCCGAACGTCACGGCGTTCCAGGCGGCCAATGCCCGCTACAAGCCGGAAGAAGACAGCTTCAGCCTGTTCCTTTACGTTCGCTCGGCAGAGGCGCCGTGGCAGATCCGGGCTCGCATGTTCGCGCCACTCGACAATGTCAACGAAGACCCCGCCACCGGCAGCGCCTCCGCAGCGCTCTCTGCCCATCTCGTATCGCTGCTGCCGGATCAGGATATCGATGTCGAGATCACCATAGAGCAGGGCGTCGAGATGGGCCGGCGCAGCCTCATCGGGGCGAGCGTCCGCAAGCAGGGCGGCGTCGTTCGTCAGGTCAGCCTTTCCGGCACTTGCGTCAGCGCCATGCGCGGGCTGATCGACCTGTAACAGCCTTTAGGCGGTGTCGCCGGGGTCGGGCAAAAGCGTCAGAATATCGGCGAACATATCCTGCCATTCGGCGTCGTCCATCTCGACAAAGCCGAAACCGCGCAGCAGGAAGACGCCTTCGGTGGCGAGGAAGGCGAGGCGTGCCCGGCGCCCCTCCTCCGTCGTGAGGTCGATGCCATCGAGACGGGCGCGGTACCAGGCGCGGTTCTTGGCCATATGCTCTTCCCGCTGCAGAAGCGCCGCCATCATGCCCGATGTCCGGGCTCTGTCGGCCGTGTTCATCCGGGCAGTCACCAACGCATGGGCGCGCATTGCCTTCACTGGGTCGGGGTCCTCGCCGCCCTCCGCCGCAACCGCGGTATCGAACTCGTTGAACCAACGCTCCATCATCGCGTCGATCAGACCGTCCTTGTTGCCGAAGCAATATTGCACGCCGCCCTTGGTGATACCGGCCGCCTTGGCGACCGCATCGATCGTCAGGCCGGCGGCGCCGACGGCGTTCACGATCGCCTCCGCCGCATCCAGAACCTTGTCACGATCGATTGTTCGACGTCGCCCCATCTTGACTTCCTATTTCAAATCCATACGTACGTATTTAAATATTGACCCTGACATTAACAAGATCTGGTCGCCAATTCCCTGTGGGCGGCCACCCGAGGTGTACCATGCTTCCGCAAAATCGCTGGCTCATTCTGGCCATCGTATCGAGCGCACTCCTTTTGATCGTCGTCGACATGACGGTGCTCTACACTGCCCTTCCCCGTCTGACCCATGACCTCGGCGCGAGTGCATCCGAGAAGCTCTGGATCGTCAACGCCTATGCCCTCGTCGTTGCCGGCCTTCTGCCCGGTCTCGGCACGCTCGGCGACCGGCTCGGTCACAAGAAGCCGTTCATCGTCGGCCTGGCCGTCTTCGGCGTCGCTTCGCTGGTCGCCGCCTATGCGCCCACGCCCATGATCCTGATCGGCGCCCGCGTTCTGCTTGCGGTCGGCGCCGCGCTGATGATGCCGGCAACGCTGTCGATCATCCGCCTCACCTTCACTGACGAACGCGAACGGGCGTTGGCAATCGGCGTCTGGGCCGCGATCGCCTCCGGAGGGGCTGCGATCGGCCCGGTTCTCGGCGGTTTCCTGCTCGAATATTTCTGGTGGGGTTCGGTCTTCCTGATCAACGTGCCGGTCGTCGCCATTGCCCTCACGCTCGGCATCGTCGTGCTGCCGAACAGCCCCGGCAATCCCAGGCATCCGTGGGATGCGCTCGGTTCGTTTCAGATCATGGTGGGCCTCGTTGGTCTTGCCTATGCCGTCAAGGAAACGAGCAAGCGCGAACCGTCGCTGGAAGCGGGCCTCGCTGCGGCCGTGATCGGTGCTATCGCACTCGTCCTGTTTGTCCGCCGGCAACGCCGTAGCGCGCGTCCGCTGATCGATTTCAGCCTGTTCCGCAACGGCGCGTTTTCCTCCGGCGTGGCGGCGGCACTGGTGGCGTCGGCCTCCATCGTCGGCATCGAGCTCGTCTTGAGCCAGCAGTTGCAGCTTGTTGACGGCTTTTCGCCGCTTGAAGCCGGCTTCTTCATTTTGCCGATCCCGCTCGCCGCCTTCGTTGCCGGCCCCCTGACCGGCATGCTGCTTCCGCGTCTTGGACCGGAAGTGGTACTGCGCTCCGGCCTGCTCCTCGCGGCCGCCGGTCTCACCGCTTACTTGCTGCTTCACGACATCGGCACGCTTGCCCAGATCGCCAGCCTCGTCGTTCTCGGCCTCGGGATCGGCGCCTCGATGACGGCCGCCTCCAGCGCCATCATGTTCAACGCCCCGCCCGAGCGGGCGGGCATGGCGGCATCGATCGAGGAGGTCTCCTTCGAACTCGGCGGCGCGATCGGGATTGCCGTTCTCGGCACCGTCATGTCGATCGTCTACACCGCCTTCCTCGTGCTGCCGGAAGGTGCCGCAATCTCGCCGATGGCGCGCGATAGCCTCGACGAAGCCTTGATCCTCGCCGAAAAGCTGCCGCCGGATCTGGCGGGCGAACTGGTGACGCGCGCCCAGCTTGCCTTCGAACAGGCATTCACCGTGGTGGTGATCGTTGCGACAGCCATGATGTTTGTCACCGGCTCGGCCATCTGGTGGCTGACGGGGGGCCGCAGCAGCGCCCCGACGGGTTCCCGCCAGACAAGCCACCACTGAACTGAAAGCGATCGCCGGTCCCCTCCGGCGGTCAGCGTAACCGTGCCTCACATTTCGCGATCGCCTCGAGCATCGCCTGGAAGCGCACGTGGTGCCGTACCGCGTCCAGATCGGAATCCTGCTTGAACCAAAGCAGCTGGTAACACGAGCTCTGCGGCAGCAGGGTTTCGAGAAGATCGAGCGCCACATCGATGTCGCCGAGAATGGAGTAGACGCAGGCGGTATTGTACCGCGCGACCACGTCGTCGGGGTCGATCGCCAGGGCGCGTGCCGCCCATTCCCGCGCCCGATCCGCCTCGCCCATATGGGCAAGTGCCAGTGCGCCGCGATGAGCCGGGCCGGAGTTTTCCGGGTTGAGTTCCAGCGCCCGCTCCGCTCGCGAAATGCCGATCTTCGCCCACTGCGTGCGTTCGGCGTCCCGGCCGAGCGAGCGGTAGGCGCTCATCAGGTGGATCGGCGACAGATAGTCGTCCGGCCTGATGTCCGCTGCACGCTTGAAGAACTGGATCGCCGTTTCGAAGGCACCCTGCATGAACAGGAAACGGGCATAATGGAAGTTCGCCTCGTACAGGCTGGGGTCCAAGGTCAGCGCCCGTTCGAACTCGGCGACCGCCTCGTCATCCTGGCCATCCTGATGCAGGACCAGGCCGCGGGAGGCATGCGCCTCCGCCAGGTTCGGATCGAGTTCCAGGGCTCTCGCGGTGGTGGAAAGAATGCTGTCCAGAGGGAACTCGTCCTCATGCCAGTCGCGCAGCGCCGACTCGCAATCGGCAATACCGGCATAGGCGCGCGCAAATTCGGGATCGAGCTCCACCGCCTTCAGGAACATGCGCCGGGCGAGCAGCAGATAGGACCGGGTCCAGGCATGCGAGAACTGCCGGCCGCGCAGATAGTAGGTATAGGCCTCCACGCTCGTGGTCGGGTCGCTTTCGATCGCACGCCGTTCCGCCGGCAACAGCTTGATCCTGAGCTGGTCGACGATGGAATGGGTGATCTCGTCCTGGATGGCGAAGATGTCGGTCAGGTCCCGGTCGTAGCGGTCGGCCCACAGATGCGTGCCGGTCAAGGCGTCGATGAGCTGGCCGGTGATCCGAACCCGCGAGCCGGCCTTACGCACGCTGCCTTCGAGGATGTAGCGGACGCCGAGCTCCTGCGCGACCTGCTTCACCTTCACCGACCGCCCCTTGTAGGTGAATACCGTGTTGCGGGCGACGACATGCAGTTTCGAAATCTTCGAAAGATCCGTGATGATGTCCTCGGTGATACCGTCGGAGAAATATTCCTGCTCCGGGTCATGGCTCATATTGGTGAAGGGAAGCACACCGACCGAGAGCCCGTAGCCGTCATCGAGCACGATAGGGCCGACCTCACTTGGTGCCGCCGCAACCTTCGTCGGCGCACCGAGCGCCACCGAATAGACATGCACACCGGCGGCAATGTTCTTCAGTGCGTGTTCGCCCTTGTCGATGAAGCCGACGTCCAGGCGTGAACCGACGTGATCGCGCACGGATGCGGAGACAGCGATGCCGGATGGTTCCGCCAGGCCTTCGAGCCGGGCGGCGACATTGACGCCGTCGCCGAAAATATCGCCGTCCTCGACGATGATATCACCGAGATGCACGCCGATACGCAGCTCGATGCGTTTCAGCGGCGGAACGCTTTCATTGCGGATGAGCATGCCGCGCTGAATATCGACGGCACAGGCAACCGCATTCACCACGCTCGCGAACTCGACGAGAATGCCGTCGCCGGTCAGCTTGACGATGCGCCCCTTGTGGCGGTTGATCTTGGGATCGACGAGTTCGTTCTTGTGCCGTTTCATCGCGGCCAGCGTGCCGGTCTCGTCAGCCCCGATCAGGCGGCTGTAGCCCACGACATCGGCAGCGAGAATGGCAGCGAGACGGCGTTCCAAGAAACCCTCAAATTCACTTCCCGAATGAAAGAGGTAATCTAGCGCGTTATTCCCCATCTGTCCTGCGCCCTTTTGTAGTTGTAACGAATATACGTACAACCCAATAGCATCGGGCGAGCGGCCCCGGAGTTTCCAAGGAAACGGGTCCTTAGGGGCGAAATGGGCCGGCTACGGCCGGATCAAGACGGTCACCATCATCATGACGATGGCGAAGACGGCAATCTTCCAGAAGTCCCGGCGGCGGCGCAAACCCGGGATGCCGAGCGGCCACAGAAGCTGGATGGCCATTGCCAGCAGCAGGATAAGGGCGAGCGCCTTCTGCATGTTGCCCTCTTGTTCCGGGAGGCTGCCTCAACCGGCGAAGGTTTCGCAACGCCGGCACCATTCGTCGCACGGAGCAGCGCCTTCCCCCAAGGACTAGCGATACGTTGTGCACGGCAAAAAGGGCTAGTGTTTCCGCGAACGATTTGCAATGACCGGTCTCGTTCAATCGTCACCGATTGAAGGGAAAAAACCTGCGGCAGCTCGAAACGCTGCAAAGAGAAACCGGCTGGCAATTCACCAGGCATCGCCCTAACTTGCTGACGGCAGAACGAATTTCGGATGGATAATGAGTAAGAACCTGCTCCCGGTCGCCGCCCTCCTGCTCGGTACGTTGTTTCTCTTTCTGGGCAATGGCCTCCAGGGCTTGCTTCTTCCCGTGCGTGGTACCGCCGAAGGGTATCCGACCACCATCCTTGGCCTGATCGGCACGTCCTGGGCCGCCGGCTTCGTTCTCGGCTGCTTCTTCGCCCCGAACGTCGTCAAGCGCATCGGCCATGTGCGCGCCTTCAGCGTCTTCGCTTCGCTGATCGCCATCGTCGCGCTGCTGACCGGCATCATGATCAATCCGACCTGGTGGCTGATCCTGCGCGCGCTTACCGGCTTCTCCACCGCCGGCACCTCGATGATCATCGAAAGCTGGCTGAACGAGCGCGCCACCAATGAGAGCCGCGGCGTCATCTTTTCGCTCTATATCGCCATCACGCTCTTCGGCGTCGTCGGCGGCCAGATGATGATCCCCTTCGGCGACACCTCGACCAGCATCTTCTTCATGATCTGCGGCATCCTCTATTGCCTCGCCATGCTGCCGACGCTTCTGTCCAAGGCTGCCTCGCCGCAACCATTGAAGCAGGTCCGCCTCGACCTGCGCGCGCTTTATCGCAACTCGCCGGTGTCCTTCCTCGGCATCCTTCTCGTCGGCATCGCCAACGGTGCCTTCGGCACGCTCGGCGCCGTCTTCGGGCGGCAGGCCGGCCTTTCCGACAGCACGGTTGCGGCAATGATGAGCGTGGCGATCTTCGCGGGCGCGGTGATGCAGCTCCCGGCCGGCCGCCTCTCGGACCGCATCGACCGCCGCTATGTCCTGGCAGCGCTTGCGGGCGTCGGCGCCTTCGCCGGACTGCTGATCTTCCTGATCGAGCCGAGCCGGGTCTGGATCGTGCTGACGCTGATCGCGATCTATGGTGCTGCCGCCAACGCGCTCTATCCGATCGCGGTTTCCCACGCCAACGACTTTGCGACCGCCGAAGACTTCGTGAAGGTCTCCGGTGGCCTGCTGCTGCTCTACGGCATCGGTACCATCATCGGCCCGACGATCGGCGGTCCGGTCATGACGGCGGCCGGCCCCTACGGCCTGTTCATGATTACCGCCTGTGCCCACATTTTGATCACAGCCTATGCCATCATTCGCAGCCGGATGCGCGCGCCCGTGCCGGTCTCCGACCGCGATGCCTTCTCGCCGGTCAATGCCGGCGCGCCGACGACCCCGGAGAGCCTGCAGCTTTCGCCGCGCGCTGCCCCGTTCGAGGAAGCGCGTAGTGAACCGGACAACAACCAGAGATGGGAGGATCAGAGCGATGAGCCTGTTTGACGATGACCGACCCCAGAAGAAGGTGGTGCACGAGATCGGCAGCGACCTTTCATTGCTTTCAGTCGATGAGCTCACCCAGCGCATCACCCTGTTGACGGAGGAAATCGCCCGGCTCGAAGCCGAGCGGACGCGAAAATCCGCAAGCCGCTCCGCTGCCGAGAGCCTGTTCCGCTGAACCGTTACCGCAGCGGCCGCGGCGCAGCAAAACGAAGTGCGTTTAACGGCGCATTAAGCATTATCTGCAATTGTCAGGGCATCCGGAGCTTTCCGGTTTCAGACAATTTCTCCGACTGGCGAATGGGTCTGATTTTTCTCCCTGTTTTACCTTGAGAGCCGCTTTCCGCGGCTCTTTTTTTATTTTGGCATAGCTTTCGCTAAAGAACTGTGGAGATTAACCCTTTCTTAAGAATACCCTTGCGCGAAATGCGCTATCGGATCATTCTTCGAGCATAGAGACGGGCAAGGATTTAATTCCCATAACCGTCCGCTACCTGACTGTCGTGATGCGTTTGAACCAGGGAAAACAGGTCATGTCCGAGAGAGGATTGAATACGGTCAGTTTCGCGGGACACGCGGCGTCCTCGGCACAATTCAAGACACTCTATTCGGAAGGCATGGGTCTGGTCGAGGAAACGGCCACCTATCTCGACGGCCCCGGCCGCGCCGCCTCGAAGGTTCTGCCACGCATGGCATCGGTTCTCTACGCGGCCGAGTCCATGCGGCTTACCACCCGCCTGATGCAGATGGCTTCGTGGCTGCTGCTGCAGCGCGCCGTCAACAACGGTGAGATGAGCCGCGACCAGGTGATGTCGGAAAAGAGCAAGGTGCGCCTCGACAGCTTCAACGTCGACAAATCCGCTCCGGGCTGGGCCGAACTGCCGGAATCCTTCCGCGACCTGATCGAACGCTCGCTGCGCCTGCAAAACCGCGTCGCCCTGCTCGACCGCGAAATCTATCGCCCGCACGAAGCCGCCGCCATCGTTCCGGACAACCAGAACGGCGTCAAGGCGCAGATCAAGCTGCTGCAGACGGCCTTCGGCACCAACTGACAGCCCTTCGCCTCAGCATGCGGAAGACGAACCCGGCCTTGGCCGGGTTTTTGTTTTGCATCGCTGGCGTCACGAACGCGCGCGCCGCATCTTCGCCAGTAAAAACATCACCAGTACACAGCACAGGAAGCCAAGGGCCAACGGCAGTCCCCGATGCCCGAGCCACTGCATCGCCAGTCCCGTCGTGGGCGAACCCACGATGCCGCCGAGACCCCACACAACCGCGAAGGTCGCGTTGCCGGCGATCAGGGCCTGTCCAGTGAAACGCTCGCCGAGCTGGATCAGCGACATCGTATAGATGCCGAACGAGACCCCGCCCCAGACGAAGACGAGTGGCCAGATGAGCCAGGAATTGAAGGCCCATGGCAGCAACAGGCATGCGGCCAGCGAGACCAGGACACAGAACAACATCGCCAACATCGAGCCGATCTGCTCGGCCATGCGGCCGAGAAGCACCTGCAGCAGCGCATTGCCGGCGATGAAACAGGTCATGAGGGAGGCGATTCGCTCCTCCGCGCTTCCGAACGCGGCACCATAGCTGGTGAACAGGGAAAGCAGAGTTTGCTCGAAAGCGGCAGCGGTGAAAACCGCAAACAGGAGGAGAGGCGCCAACGCCAGGAAGCCGCCGACGGAGGTTGTCTCGCCGTCATGGGGCATATCGGGCAGGCGCGGCACGACTGTCAGCAGGATCATGCCGCAGAGAAGGAAGGCCACGATGCCGATCAAGAACGGCGACCAGCCCTCCGTGCCGACGAGGCCGAGGGACAGTGGACCGACGGCGAAGCCGCCGGAAACGACCGAAGAATAGAGGCCCATGATGCGTCCCCGGCGCGAGGAAGGTGTGATCGTGATCAGCCAGGTTTCGCTGATCACGGACAGCGGATTGGCAAAGAAGCCGAGCAGGAAGCGCAGGGGCAGCCAGGCCCAGAGGTCCTGCGTCCAGGCGATTGCGATCAGGGCGAGCGCGGCGCACAGCGAGCACAGGATAGCAAGCCACGCCGCACCCAGGCGCCGAACCAGCGCCGGAATGAGGGGAGCGGAGACGATGAAGCCCAGCGGCGTCATCGCCGCCGACAGGCCAATCAGCCCGGGCGTCGTTGCCTGCCGCTCCAGAATGAAGCTGAGCAAAGGATAGGTCAGCCCCTGGGCGACAGCGAACACCGTCACGGTCGCGATCGTGCCGGCTATCGCCGCCCAGGGAATTGATTGCTCTTGCGAAAACGCTGTGTCGCGCCGTCGCTCCACTGCGACACAGGGAGGCTGCTGGTCCGATATCATTCCGCCACGCGCCTCAGGCTTGCCAGAAATGTTTGGCGATTTCGATCTCGACCTGCCATCTTGTCAGGCCGATATCGTCGATCAGATGCGGGTCGTTCCTCGAAACCTGTTCGAGGTCCCGGCGAAAGCGAGTTCGCCTGTCCCAGGTCGCGACAATGCGTCTGAGCGCTGCGAGATTGGTACGCCAGCGCAACCGGCTTTCCTCCCGCGCGGGTGCGGCCGGCCGCACCACCCGCAGCCGGGATATGGGAATGGGAACATGGTTCATGGCAGCCTCCATCGTCAGCCCGAAAGACGGATGAATTCTGCGGGAGCCGAGCCGGGGCGTAATTAAGCGCGTCCAAAAAGTTCTCAAGAACTTCCAAACGAACTATAGATGCGCCCCATGCAGGAAACGCGCTTTGCCTTTGGCCCCTTCGTGCTTGATCCGGGTGCGGGAACGCTCCTCCGGGACGATGATCCTGTTGCCATCGGCTATCGCGGACTAAAATTGCTTGCGGCGCTCGTCGGACGCCCCGGCGAAGTCCTGGGGAAGGCCGAACTGATGGACGCGGCGTGGCCGGGAACGGCTGTCGAGGAAGGCAATCTCACCGTCCAGATCGCGCAGCTCAGGAAGTTGCTTGGCCCGGCCGCCGATGGTGGCGAATGGATCTCGACGGTCCCGCGCGTCGGCTATCGCTTCATAGGAAGCACGCGGAAGCTCGGTGCGGCAAAGCGGCGGCCGCTGTCCCTGCCGGACAAACCGTCGATCGCCGTTCTGCCCTTCGTCAACGTCAGCAATGATCCCGAGCAGGAGCCCTTCACGGATGGGCTGACCGAGGACCTGATCACGGACTTGTCCAGAATTCCCGGCCTGTTCGTCATCGCGCGCAACTCGTCCTTTGTCTACAAGGGCAAGGCCGTGGACGTGCGCGCGATCGCGGATGACCTTGGCGTGCGTTACCTGCTGGAAGGCAGCGCCAGGCGCACGGCGGGACGCGTGCGCATCAATGCCCAACTGGTCGATGCATCGAGTGGCGATCATCTCTGGGCGGAACGCTTCGATCGCGAGCTGGAAGACATCTTTGCCGTTCAGGATGAGGTCACCGGCAAGATCGTGGAAGCGCTGCTCGGACAATTGCGGCCACCGCCGCTGCCACGCAAGCGGCCCGGCAACATCGACGCCTACGATCTCTGCGTGCGAGCCCGCAGGCTGATGGACGATACGCCGCAAGCGGCGCAGGAAGCGCACCTGATGCTGACGCGCGCGGTTTCGCTCGACCCTGATTACGCAGACGCCTATCGCTGGCTGGCCATGAACCACTGGATGGGATGGGTGCACTCCGGCGGACCGACGGAGGCCGCTCGCAGCCTTGCCCTGGAGCTGGCGCGCAAAGCGGTCACGATCGATCCAACCGATGCCGGCAGCCGCTGGATCCTGGCCTACCTGCTCGCCTATGAGCACAGCTTCACCGAGGCGGATGCGGAATTCGCCAAGGCGATCGAGCTCGATCCGAACGAGGCGGACACCTGGGCCGCGTTGTCCGACATCGAGGTTCTCGCCGGGCGGGTCGAGGAAGGCCTTAAGCATATCCGCAAGGCGTTCCGGCTGAACCCGTTTCCGGCAAGCTGGTACTATCTGACGCTCGGCCAGGCGCAATATGCGGCCGGCGACTACGCAGCCGCCATCGAGACGCTGCGCAGCGACGAGACCTATCGCACGAGCTCACGCCGGTTCCTGGCGGCAAGCCTCGCCCAGCTCGACGAGGCGCGCACGGAAGTGGAGCTGTTTCTCGTGGCCAACCCGGGTTTTACGATCCGCCACTGGGCCGCGACCGAGCCATTCCGTGACGACGCGATGCTCGCGCATTTCGTCGATGGCTTTCGCAAGGCCGGGCTTCCCGAATGACATGCAAGCCCAGCCTCCTCTCGATTGGTCAGCAAAAAGCCCGGCGCGATGGCCGGGCTTCGAGAATGCCGAAGAGGCGTTCGATCAGAGGCCGAGGCCTTCGAAGCGCTTCTTGAACTTGGAGACGCGGCCGCCGCGGTCCATGAGCTGCTGGTTGCCGCCCGTCCAGGCCGGGTGCGACTTCGGGTCGATTTCCAGGTTCATGGTGGCGCCTTCAGAACCCCAGGTCGAGCGGGTTTCGTATTCGGTGCCGTCAGTCATGACCACCTTGATCATGTGGTAGTCGGGATGGATGTCTGCCTTCATAACGATCTTCCTAGAGTTCCAGGGTCCAATTGTCGCAAGGCATTGCGACTTCGAGACCGAACACGTAAATGAAGCCGCGGACCGGCTGAAGGGCCACGGCTTCCCAATTCGATGCCGTGCCTATACATCAAGGTCTGCGGGATAACAAGTGCCGCGCGGAAGACTCATGGGCAAACCCTTTCCTCCGTGGTTGGCGAACGGGGGTCAAGTGTCCGAACGAGAAAACCAGGCGCCAGCGCGCAAATCCATCCGCCCGCTCGCCACGCTTCTGCCTTATCTTGCCCGCTACCGCCATCTGGTCGCCGGCGCAGGCATCTCTCTGATCCTGGCCGCGGTCACGACGCTGGCGCTGCCTCTGGCCGTCCGGCGGATGGTCGATAACGGCTTTTCCAGTTCCGATTCCGGCTTCATCAACACCTACTTCTCGATGTTGATGATGCTCGCGATCGTGCTCGCTCTCGCCAGCGCTGCGCGCTACTATTTCGTCATCACGCTGGGCGAACGCATCGTTGCCGACCTTAGGCGCAATGTCTTCGATCGCGTCACCCGGCTTTCCGCCTCCTTCTTCGACGTCAACCAGTCCGGCGAGATCGTCTCGCGGCTGACGGCCGACACGACCCAGGTCAAGTCCGCGGTCGGCGCCACCGCTTCGGTCGCGCTGCGCAACCTGATCCTGTGTCTCGGCGCCATCGGCATGATGGTCTATACCAGCCCGAAGCTTTCGAGCCTGGTGCTGATCGCGATCCCGATCATCGTCTTCCCGCTCGTCGGCTTCGGCCGCTCCGTCCGCCGCCGCTCGCGCGAGGCGCAGGACACGCTTGCCACCGCGTCGGCCTATGCCGGCGAGGCGATTGCCGCATCACGCACCGTGCAGGCCTTCAACGGCGAGACGCTCGCCAACGACCGCTTTGCCAGCGCCGTCGAGGATGCCTATGGCGCCGCGCGCGCCGCGATCAAGGCACGCTCCGTGCTCACCGCCTTCGCCATCACCATGGTCTTCGGCAGCGTCGTCGCCGTGCTCTGGTTCGGCGCGCATGACGTGCTTGAGGGCAACCTTTCCGCCGGCACGCTCAGCCAGTTCCTGCTCTACTCGGTCTTTGCCGCCGGCAGCCTCGGTTCGCTCTCGGAAGTCTGGGGCGAACTCTCACAGGCCGCCGGGGCTGCCGAGCGGCTCAACGAACTCTTGTCGGAGGTCCCCGAGATCCAGGCGCCGGCAAACCCGGTCGCCATGCCCGTGCCGGCCTCCGGCGCGATCGCCTTCGACGACGTCTATTTTGCCTATCCGGCGCGGCCCGACTACAAGAGCCTGAACGGTCTCAGCTTCGCGATCAAGCCCGGCGAGACCGTCGCCATCGTCGGCCCTTCCGGCGCCGGCAAGAGCACGGTCTTCTCCATGCTCCTGCGCTTCTACGATCCCGCCAAGGGTGCGGTGATGGTCGACAGCCTCGATGTCCGTACGGTCGACCCGAAGGAACTGCGCGACCGGCTGGCGATCGTGCCGCAGGATGTCACGATCTTCGCCTCCTCGGTTCACGACAATATCGCCTTCGGTGTCCCCGGTGCGACCCGCGAGGCGGTGCGCGCTGCGGCCGTCGCCGCGCAGGCGGACGAATTCATCGGCCGGCTCGACAACGGCTACGACACGCTTGTCGGAGAACGCGGCATCACGCTTTCCGGCGGCCAGCGCCAGCGTATCGCGATTGCCCGTGCCATCCTCAAGAACGCACCGATCCTGCTCCTCGACGAGGCCACCTCGGCTCTCGACGCCGAAAGCGAGACGCTGGTGCAGAAGGCCCTCGATGGCCTGCTGCGCGAGCGCACGACGATCATGATCGCCCACCGGCTTGCGACCGTGCTGAAGGCAGACCGCATCCTGGTCATGGATCATGGCCGGATCGTCGAGGAAGGGACGCACGTCTCGCTCATCCGCCAGGGTGGCCTCTATGCCAAACTCGCGCGGCTGCAGTTCGACCACGGCGCCGAGGCCCTGTTCGTCGCCACGAAAAACTGAGCCGCTGCGGCGGCTCGCTCCTCCCGATTTCACAGCTGGCGGTTGCCGACTGAGAAGCGAGCCCTATTGTTATGGAGCCGGCCTGCCAGAGGCCGTTCCCTGCGGTTCGCAGACATGATCGGGAGGAAATTCGCATGGCATTTTCGCAACTGACCCGGCGCGCAACACTGACGCTGGGCCTGATGGCGCTATCGGCGCTGCCCTTCGGCACCTCGGCCCTCGCCCAGGGCTTCCCGGACCGGCCGATAACCATGGTCGTTCCCTTCGCCGCCGGCGGCTCGACCGACGTGGTCGCCCGCATCGTCGCGCAGAAAATGTCCGAAGACCTCGGCGAACAGGTGATCGTCCAAAACGTCGCCGGCGCCGGCGGCAATCTCGGCGCCGCCAATGTCGCTCGGGCCGATCCGGACGGCTACACGATTCTGATGGGAACCGTCGCCACCCACGCGCTCAATCCGCTGATCCTGAAGACCAAGCCCTACGATTCGGAAAAGGACTTCGCGCCGATCTCGCTGCTGGTCATCGTACCCAACGTGCTGGTCGTCAATCCCGAGCTTCCCGCCAAGAACGTCGAGGAACTGCTGGCGCTGCTCAAGGCGAAGCCCGACGAATACAGCTATGCCTCCTCCGGCAACGGCACGCCGCTGCATCTCTCCGGCGAGCTCTTCAAGAAGATGGCCGGCGTCAGCATGCAGCACATCCCCTACAAGGGCGCCGGCCCGGCGCTGAACGACGTCATCGGCAACCAGGTGCCGATCATGTTCGACAATCTCCCCTCCTCCTCCGGCCACATCAAGGCCGGAACGCTGCGGGCGCTTGCCGTCACCACGGCGGAGCGCGCGCCCTCCTTCCCCGATGTCCCGACAGTCGCTGAATCCGGTATCCCGGGCTACGAGACCTATACTTGGAACGCGCTCTTCGCCCCGGCGAACACGCCGCAACCGGTGGTCGCTCGCCTCAATGAGGCAGCAAACAAGGCCATGAAGGATCCCGCCGTCATCGAACGCATGAAGGAGTTCAGCGCCAAGATCGTCGGCTCGACCCCTGAGGAACTCGCCGCCCATGTGAGCGCGGAACTGGCAAAGTGGACACCGGTCGTCCGCGACGCCAATGTTCAGATGGATTGATTAAGAAGACCCGCGAAACGCGCCCCTCATCCGGCTGCCGCCATCTTCCCCCGCTGGTGGGAAGAGACTTAGGGTGAGGGGCTAATCGAACCAGCCAACCGATTCACACGCCGGCAGCGCCCCGGCCCGCCATCCGGCCGGAAAAGATGCAGCCGCCGAGGAAGGTGCCTTCCAGTGCATTGTAGCCATGCATGCCGCCACCGCCGAAACCGGCGACCTCGCCGGCGGCATAAAGGCCTGGCACCGGCTCGCCCGACTGTTCCAGCACTTGACCCGAGAGGTCGGTCTGCAAACCGCCAAGCGTCTTGCGCGTCAGGATATGCAGGCGAACGGCGATCAGCGGCCCGGCTTTCGGGTCGAGCAGGCGGTGCGGCTTGGCAGTGCGCAGCAGCCGATCGCCGCGATAGGCGCGGGCGCCGCGGATCGCGGTGACCTGGGCATCCTTGGAGAAGGGATTGCTGATTTCGCGATCGCGCGCCTCGATCTGCTGGCGAAGATGGTCGAGCGACAGCCGGTTCTCGCCCGTCAACGCGTTCATCGCCGGCACCAGGTCTTCGAGCCGATCCCGGACGATGAAATCCTCGCCCCTGTCCATGAAAGCCTGGACCGGCGCGGGTGGGTTCTTACCGAGCCGCTTCAGGAGCAGCGAGATGTTCTTGCCGGTCAGGTCCGGGTTCTGCTCCGAACCGGAAAGCGCAAACTCCTTCTTGATGATCGCCCGCGTCAGGATGAACCAGCTGTAGTCGTGACCGCTGTCGCGGATCGCCTGCAGGGTTCCGAGCGTATCGAAACCCGGCATCGCCGGAGCGGAAAAGCGGTTGCCGTCGGCGTCGCACCAGAAGGAGGATGGGCCGGGCAGGATGCGGATGCCATGATCCGGCCAGATCGGATCGAAGTTCCTGAGCCCCTCGGTATAGTGCCACATGCGATCCGAGTTGATGACCGAGCCGCGCGCCCGGCTGGCAATCTCAAGCATGCGGCCGTCGACATGGTGCGGCACGCCCGAAACCATCGTTGCCGGCGGCTGGCCAAGCCGCTTGCGCGGCCAGTTGCGCCGGACGAGATCGTGGTTGCCGCCAATGCCGCCCGAGGTGACGACGACCGCGCCCGCCGATATCTCGAAATCGCCGGCGACGTCGCGTGAGCTGCGCTCACCCCGTCGGACCGGATCCTCCTTCAAAAGCGCCCCGCGGGCACCCGTCACCCGGCCATTCGAAGTCATGAGTTCGTCGACCCTGTGGCGGAACCGGAAGCGCACGAGACCGCGGCTTTCCGCCTCCCGCGTCAGGCGGATGAAGGGTTCGAGCACCGCCGGGCCGGTGCCCCAGGTGACGTGGAAACGAGGCACCGAGTTGCCGTGGCCATGGGCAAGCCCGCCACCGCGCTCGGCCCAGCCGACGACCGGAAACCAACGCATGCCGAGGGAATGCAGCCAGCGGCGCTTTTCGCCAGCGGCAAAATCGAGATAGGCCTCGGCCCAGAGTCGCGGCCAATGGTCCTCCGGACGGTCGAACTGCGAAGACCCCATCCAATCCTGCCAGGCAAGCTCGCGCGTGTCACGAATGCCCATGCGCCGCTGTTCGGGGCTATCGACGAAGAACAGGCCGCCCAGCGACCAGAAAGCCTGGCCGCCAAGGTTTTGTTCGCCTTCCTGATCGAGAACGATGACCTTGCGCCCAAGGGCGGCCGCCTCCGAAGCGGCGACCAGGCCGGCAAGCCCCGCGCCGATGACCAATACATCGCAATCCATGAAATGCCCTCCCCTGCATCCCATACGGCGACCTTCGCGCATCTTAAAAAACGCGCGGTGCTGTGCGGCCGCCGCCGCCATATCCATGGCTGCAGCAACTGTTACGCGTACGTCAAGGTCAATTCAAGAGTCGGACGTCGAGCACGGTGTGTTCGGGACTGCGGCCTACTTTTCGGTCAGCTTGAGCTCGATCCGGCGGTTCTGGGCCCGGGCTTCCGGGGTTTCGCCCGGCGCAATCGGCTGATACTCGCCGAAACCGGCGGCAACCAGGCGATCGGCAGGCACGCCCTTCGAGATCAGGAACTTGACCACCGAGGTCGCACGCGCCGAGGAAAGTTCCCAGTTGTCGGCATAGCGGCCGGCTCCGGAAAGCTGGACATTGTCCGTATGGCCGTCGACGCGCAGCACCCAGTTGATCTCCGCCGGAATCTCCTTGGCGAGATCGAGCAGTGCCGAGGCGAGTTTCGCCATCTCCGCCTGCCCCTCGGGATTGAGCTCACTGCCGCCGGATGGGAACAGTACCTCCGACTGGAACACGAAGCGGTCGCCGACGATGCGGATGTTTTCACGATCGGAGAGGATTTCCCTCAAGCGTCCGAAGAAGTCGGAGCGATAGCGGTTGAGCTCCTGCACCCGCTGGGCAAGCGCCACGTTCAGGCGTCGGCCAAGGTCGGCGATCTTCGTCTGCGACGCCTGGTCCTTCGCCTCCGATGCCTGGAGCGCATCCTCGATGGCGGCGATCTGGTTGCGCAGCGCCGCGATCTGCTGGTTCAGGAGCTCGATCTGGCTCATCGCCCGGGCGCTAACCTCACGCTCGTTCTCAAGCTCCGAGCCGAGGCGCCCGATCTTCTGGTTGGCGGCCTCGGTGCTGCCGGCGCCCTGGTCGAGCAAGGCCTGGAGCCGCGAACGCTCGCCTTCCGACTGGGACAGTGACGCCTGAAGGTTGGCGAGCGAATCCTCGAGATCCTGCTTGCCGCTCTTCTCGAGCGCCAGGAGCTGCGTGAGCTCGTTGATCTGGCTGTTCAGCCGGGTCAGCACTTCGTCCTTGCCGCTGATTTCGCGGCTCAGCAGAAACTGCCCAAGAACGAAGACGGTGAGCAGGAACATGATCGAAAGCAGGAGCGTCGACAGCGCATCGACGAAACCCGGCCAGTAGTCGATCGTGCGCTGCGAGCGGCCTTTGCGGGCGAGCGCCATGGATTACTCTCCTCCGGTCTCGTCCAATTGTCCGAGCTTGGCCGACAACGACGACCTTTCGCCGGCGACGGTGATCCGCTCGCCGCCGCCGATGCGCGACGACAATTTGTCGAGCGTCCTGCGCATCGCCTTGGCCTCTTCCTGCTGCGCTTCGATCCAGTCGCGCAGCATCTGCTGCTCGCCGCGCATGTTTTTCACCAGGCCCTGGATACCCTCGGCAAGGCTTGCCATGGCGGCGGTCGTACGCTGGCTCGAACCGCCCTCCTGATTGAGGCGCACCAACTGATCCGTGAGCTTTTTCAACTCCTCGACCGGCGCACCCGAAGGCGCATCGAGCGATGCCGTCAGCTCGGAGCCGACGTCGGTGACGGAAGAAAGCCAATTTTCAAGCTCGGTATAGAAGCGGTTCTGGGCGCGGCCGGCCTGCAGGTCGAGGAAGCCGAGGATCAGCGAACCGGAAAGACCAAAGAGCGATGTCGAGAACGCCGTGCCCATGCCGGTCAGCGGCGCCGACAGGCCGCTCTTCAGGGCCGCCAGAATGTCTTCGGTGGTGCCCGAACCGGCATCCAGCGACTGGATGACCGTGTTGATCGAACCGATGGTGCCCAAAAGACCCCAGAAGGTGCCGAGCAGACCGAGAAACACGAGAAGGCCGGTCAGGTAGCGTGAAATATCGCGCGATTCATCGAGGCGGGTCGCGATCGAATCCAGAATCGAACGCAGCGCCGTCGTCGAGATCGCCGTCTGGCGAGCACCGATCAGCGCCCGCATCGGCGCCAGCAACACCGGGTCGCGGCCCACCTTGTCGGCACTGCCGGCGGCGCGGAAGGAATTGAACCAGCGCACCTCGGGCCGCAGGCCGAGCACATGGTTGAAGACGAGCAGGATACCGATCAGCAGCACCCCGAGGATCAAGCCGTTGAGCCCGGGATTGGCGAGAAAGGCGTTGTGTGCCTGCCGAAAGAGGATTGCGCCCACGAAACCGACGATGATCAGGAAGACCACCATGATCCAGAAATAGTGCATGGGGCTCGAAAGCTTGTGCGGATTATAGCCTTCTTCCATGCCTTCCCGACCGTTCCACCCGGACAGATGCAATTGCGTCATGGGTATAAGTGTCTCCCGGTTTTTACTTGTCGGAACGGCTCCGCGCCGGGCGGAGCCTACTGCATAATTCCCGAAACCGAAATCGATTCAAGGATGAAATTCAGCCGTTCCCAAAGTGAGGCGACGGCCGCAACGGCCTTAGATAGGCACAGCCATGTGGCACTGTCGTGTTGCCTCATTCCGGATCAGCCAGAAAAACAAAGCCTCCGACGCGGGCGAGCGCCGGAGGCCGAGCATCCGAATGGGGCGCTGCTTACTTCGTCGGCACCGGACGGTGCACGACATCCCTGAGCGCCTTGGTGATGTATTCGTTGCCGCAAACGATCGAGCCGTCGTCGATCGGCTTGGCGCCGCCGTTGATATCGTGCGCCCAGCCACCGGCCTCACGGATCAGCAGCACGCCGGCGGCAATGTCCCAGGCGGCGAGATCGCGTTCCCAATAACCGTCGTAACGGCCGGCTGCCACATAGGCGAGATCGAGCGAGGCGGCACCCATGCGGCGAATACCAGCCACTTCGCCCATCACGTGGCGCAGTTCGATCAGATACTTGCCGTGGTTGCCGCGGCCGAGATGCGGAGTACCGGTCGCGATGACCGCGTCGGACAAATGCTTGCGCGCGGCAACGCGCAGGCGACGGTCGTTGAGAAACGCGCCGCCACCGCGCTCGGCGGTGTAGAGTTCGTCGGTCGCCGGGTTGAAGATGACGGCGCCGACGATTTCGCCCTGACGCTCCAATGCGATCGAAACGGCGAAATGCGGGATACCATGCAGGAAGTTGGTGGTGCCGTCGAGCGGGTCGACGATCCAGCGATGCGCGCCGTCCGTGCCGACGATCTCTTCGCCTTCCTCGCCGAGGAAGCCATAGGTCGGGCGGGCCTTCAGGAGTTCCTCGCGGATGAGTTTTTCGGCCTTGCGGTCGGCCTGCGAAACATAATCGCCGGGTCCCTTGAGCGAGACCTGCAGGTTCTGGACTTCGCCGAAATCGCGGGCCAACGACTTGCCGGCCTTGAAGGCGGCCTGAACCATGACATTGAGAAGAGCTGAACGGGCCATCTGGCGATCCCTTGAAAACGAAGGCCGATCGAACGCTTCGATCGGACGTTGAACCTGCTTGACGCAACATAGGCCGCATTGCCGGCCCTTCCGCAATTCCCTCGATCGGAAGCGATCCAGGGACACAGGGCAAGCCGCAGATTGAGCTCCGTCGTCAAAAAACCGAGTGAATGCTCACTCCGCACGTGAACCGCCGCGATGATCAGGGCGTAACGTGCAAAACCGCGGCCTCAGAACCACAAATGGCCCGCAAGTTCAAGCGAAATAGCATTTCCGCCGAACGGCCACCAAAGATTCGACCGCGACCGGAGCCGTTCAGCTCCGGCGATACTTGTTGGCGGCACTCAGTGCCTGCTTCTGCTGTTCTTCGTTGAGACCGAGATAGAAGTCTTCGAGCGCATCATCCTTGAGACCGGCGCGACGCGAAAGCACATACCATTTCGCCGCCTCGACCGGATTGGGTCTTGTGCCGATGGCGTTGATGTAGAGGTGCGAAAGGCGGTTCTGCGCAACCACGTTGCCGCCCTCGGCCGCCCGCCGCATCCAGCCGAAACCCTCTTCGAGATTGCGGTCGCCGGCAATGCCCTCGATCATCCAGATCGCGATGTCGAGCTGGGCCGTATCGTATCCCGCCCGTGCCGCGCGGATCAGCCATTCGCGCGCCCGAGCCCGCTTGCCTTCTTCGATGCCGTCGACATTGACCAGGATCTGCGACAGCGCATATTGCGCATCCGCGATGCCCTGCTCGGCCGACTTCTCATAATAGGGCATCGCCAGCTTCAGTCCCTTGGGTCCGGGATTGTCGGCGACGAGCGTCTGGCCGTAGTTGAACTGGGCCGAGCCATTGCCGAGATCGGCAGCCTTCTTCATCAGCTCTTCGGACTTCTTCCGGTCGCGCTTGACGTAACGGCCCTCCATCAGGATCAGCGCATATTTGAACATCGCGGCCGGATCGCCTTTTTCGGCCGCCTGGCCATACCAGAAGGCAGCCTGCTTCGGGTCGCGCACGACGCCCAGTCCCTGCTGCAGGATTTCGGCAATCAGCGTCTGCGCCGCCGGATCGCCAAGCTGCGCCCGCGGCAGCGCCAGATCCATCGCAGTCAGGTAGTAGCCTCGCTGGAATGCGCCATAGGCGTCGTCGACCTTGCCGGTGAAGGGCTTTTCCGCCGGCAATGCCGGCAATTCGGCGCCCATGCGATCGAAAACGTTGACGCCGGAAGATGGCACGGCGCCATCCGCCGGCTTCTTGTTGCCGCCAGCCGACTTGTCGTCGCCCTTGTCGGCCGCCGCGCCCTCCGGCATCGCCGCCCCGTTGAAGGGCGTGATGCGGCCGCGCTTCTCGACGCCCGCGTTCCCCGCACCGGCGTTCTGCTGCTGCGCATGCGCCGGCAGTGCCAGGGCGGTGGCCATGGCAACAAGGCAAAAACCTCGACTCAATCTGGAAGGTAGTCGGCTCAACATCGACACGTCTTAATCTTCAAACCGTGGCGCTTTTTCGTCAAGAAGTGCATTGACCGCAGCCACGACGGAAGGCGCCTGCGCGGGCTCGCCGAAGACGGCAAGGCGAAGCGCCACGAACTCTGCACCGGTCTGCGCCACCGCCAGCGCCGATTGCGGGTCCGTGCCGCCCATGACGATGCAGGGGATCTCGATCATCGACGCCCACCATTCGGCGAGCGCCAGGTTCTTCGGATGCGCTTCCGGCTTGATGTCGCCATCGGTCTTGCCGAAGAACACGTAGTCCGGGCGCACCTCGCCGATCTCGAGCGCGTGGTGGCGATCGGCCGCATTGCCTCCGCCGACGATCAGTTTCGGCGTGTGTTTCTCGACCGCCTCGCCAAGCACTTCCGCATTGCCGGCAATGTGCAGGCCGTCAGCCTTGGCGCGGCCGGCCACACGGGAGTCGCCCTCGATGAGTGCTGCGGCACCCGCCTCCTGGATGACCGGCACCAGACGCTCGGCGTGTTTCTGGAACTCGGAGTCGTCCAGCCCGTATTGCGGCACGATCACGGAAGCGACGTCGCCGCCCTTCAGGGCATCGGCGAGCACTTTCACGCGTTCCGCCGCGTCGGGCATGTCGGGCGCAATCAGCACCAGGCGGCAACGTTCTGCTGTCATATTCGGACATCCATTCCCGGCTGCATCCGCCAGGGTGGCGAAACCAGCGCTCGATTTCATTTGGGAAAACCGATAGACGGAGACTGCAAAAGGATCAACCGCCACCCATGCTTCCCGATCTCGACTTCTACCTTATCGCCATCCCGGCAGTTCTGCTCGTTGGCCTTAGCAAGGGCGGCATGGGGGAAGCGCTCTCGCTGATGGGCGTTCCGATCCTGTCGATGGCGGTGTCACCCGTCCAGGCGGCCGCCCTCCTTCTGCCGATCCTGATCGCGATGGATCTCGTCTCCTTGTGGATGTGGCGCAAGCACGGCGATCGCACCACGCTCCTCATGCTGTTGCCGGGCGCCATCGCCGGCATCCTCATCGGCTGGGCGACCTCAGCCTACGTTTCGCGTGACCTCCTTCGCCTGATCATCGGTTTACTCACCGTGCTCTTCGTGCTCCGATACGTCTACAATGTCTGGCGCAGGCGCCTCGGCACCACCATCGCGCCGAAGAAGCAGCGGGCCGGGCCGGCGGCGCTCTGGGGTTGCTTTGCCGGTTACGGCAGCTTCGTGGCGCACGCTGGCGGCCCACCCTTCCAGATCTACGCGCTGCCGCTGCAGCTCGCCCCCCGCGAATACACCGGCACCATCGTTCGCTTCTTCGCGATCCTGAATGCGGTGAAGCTCATCCCCTATTTCGCCTTGGGACAACTGGACCTGAGCAACCTGAAAATCTCGGCGAC
Source organism: Ensifer sp. B1-9 (assembly GCF_050474445.1). NCBI lineage: Bacteria > Pseudomonadati > Pseudomonadota > Alphaproteobacteria > Hyphomicrobiales > Rhizobiaceae > Ensifer > Ensifer sp. B1-9. The sequence continues at coordinate 217,695 of NZ_JBCHVG010000008.1, read as the reverse complement.
GCTCTTTCCGCTCGCCATCGTCGCGACGATGTGCGGGGCCTGGATCGTTCGCCGCATGAAGCCGCAGATCTTCTATCCCTTCATGTATACCATGGCCTTCATCGCGGGCTCGAAGCTGCTCTGGGACGGTATCAGCAGCTTGGCAGCGGGCGGCTGAGCCGCGACCCAAGTATTACGGAAATATTGCAAAGCAAAATTAGCATATCGCATCGCACAAATTTCTTGCTGCTTCGCAAGATTTCGCCTAACGTCCACCCATGACGATCGCGGACCCTTTCGATGCCATTGCGGACCCGAACCGGCGCCACCTGCTGGAGGAACTGCGACGCGCACCGAAAACCGTAAACGAACTGGCGCAGGGCCTGCCGATCAGCCGCCCGGCCGTATCGCAGCACCTGAAGGCCTTGCTGGACTGCAATCTGGTCTCGGTTTCGGCGAGCGGCACCCGGCGGATCTATACGATCAACCGGCCGGGTTTCGACCGTCTCAACCTGTGGCTCGACCAGTTCTGGTCCTGAGCCCGGCAGCCGGCCTACAGCGCCGCGCGCCTTATCAGACGCGCAAAGGTCGCTTTAGCTCTTTGAATTGCTGCATGTTTTTGTCCTCTAATCGGCTACGCTTAAAGGAACCGTGCAGCAGGCGGCGCCTCAAAAGAAACAGACCGGGCGTCGAGCCCGGTCCAGCATTCCGTATCTTCCGTCGTGGGGGATGGTTCTAAACCTTGTTGCGCCTACTCAGAGGGGAGATGGCGCCTCCCGATAGTCCTGGGAAATACCGTTGATAATCAGTGAGTCGAAGAACGAAGCCTTTCGATTTCGTCCTTGATGCGCAGCTTCCTCCGCTTGATGTCATTGATCAGCTCGTCTTCCACCGACGGCTGATTCAATGCTGCATGAAGCTCCTGCTCCAGGGCGCCATGTTTTTTCTCAAGCGTTGCAAGATGAGCCTCAACAGTCATTTGGCAGTCCCTTCCTTTTGCTTGCATCCGGCATGCAAATGCCGGATGTTCCATGGTTGTAACCTTACTACTGTGCCACGCCATTTTTCATTTGTCGAAGGCGAAATGATGACGACGGATAACTTCCCGTTACCGCCCAAGATGTGATAGAGCGGCGCATGAAATTCCGGTTCGAGGAGGACTTCGCAACCGGGCTGATGGGGATCGCTTTGCATGCCGGACCAGGACCAGGCCGAACTCAGACTGACCGCCGCGCGGCTGAGGCAGGAACATGAAGATTACGACGCTGCCATCAATGCCATGATCGAAACCGGCTGCGACGCGCTGAGGATCCAGCGCATGAAGAAGAAGAAGCTGGCGATCAAGGACAAGATCAGCAAGATCGAAGACCAGATCATCCCCGATATCATCGCCTGAACGCGGAACAGGATAGACGTGATCGACACCACGACCCCACCCGTCGCCATTATCATGGGAAGCCAGTCGGACTGGGAGACGATGAAGAACGCCGCCGACACGCTCGACGCGCTCGACATTGCCTATGAGGCGCGCATCGTCTCCGCCCATCGTACGCCCGACCGGCTCGTCAACTTCGCCAAGGGCGCCCGCGACGAGGGCTTTAAGGTGATCATCGCCGGTGCCGGCGGTGCCGCGCATCTGCCCGGCATGTGCGCCTCGATGACGCCGCTGCCGGTCTTCGGCGTACCGGTGCAGTCGAAGGCGCTTTCCGGCCAGGACAGCCTGCTCTCGATCGTCCAGATGCCCGCCGGCATCCCCGTCGGGACGCTGGCGATCGGCCGGGCCGGCGCCGTCAATGCCGCGCTGCTTGCCGCAGCGGTGCTCGCACTCAGCGATGATGATCTTGCCGACAGGCTCGACGACTGGCGTGAACAGCAGACGATTTCGGTCGCCGAATACCCGGTGGACGAGGCATGACCACCATTGGCATTATCGGCGGCGGCCAGCTCGGCCGCATGCTGGCGATGGCGGCAGCCCGACTGAACTTCCGCACCGTCATTCTCGAGCCGCAGGTCGACTGTCCGGCCGCACAGGTCGCCAACGAGCAGATCGTTGCGGCCTATGACGACGAGGCCGCACTCGGCCAGCTCGCGGCCGCCAGCGACATCATCACCTACGAATTCGAGAACGTGCCGGTCGCTGCCGCCGAACGGCTGGCCGCGAAACGTCCTGTCTTCCCGCCGCCGAAAGCGCTGGAAGTCGCGCAGGACCGCCTCGTCGAAAAACGCTACATCAATGATTGCGGCATTGCGACGGCGCGCTTTCACGCCGTCGACAGCCAGGCCGACCTGGAAGCGGCCCTTGCCGATTTCGGGGGGACCGGCGTGCTCAAGACCCGCCGCCTTGGTTACGATGGCAAGGGACAGCGCGTTTTCCGCTCCGCCGCGGACAGCCCGGCCGGCGCTTTCGCGGCGCTCGGCGGCGTGCCCCTGATCCTTGAAAGCTTCGTGCCGTTCGAGCGCGAGATCTCGATCATCGCTGCCCGCTCGACCGACGGCAGTGTCGCCTGCTTCGATCCGGCCGAAAACGTGCATCGCAACGGCATCCTCCACACATCGACGGTGCCGGCTGCCATCGGCGCGGACACGGCGGATGCGGCCCGCAAGGCCGCCAAGGCGATCCTCGATGCTCTCGGCTATGTCGGCGTCATCGGCGTCGAATTCTTCGTGCTGGCCGACGGCAGCCTGATCGCCAACGAGATGGCGCCGCGCGTGCATAATTCCGGCCATTGGACGGAGGCGGCCTGCGTCGTCTCGCAATTCGAGCAGCATATCCGCGCCGTTTCGGGATTGCCGCTCGGCAATCCGCGCCGGCATTCCGACTGCGTCATGCAGAACCTGATCGGCGATGACCTCAACGATGTCCCGGTATGGCTTGCCGAAGACGATGTCCTGGTGCACCTCTACGGCAAGACCGAGGCGCGCGCCGGACGCAAAATGGGCCATGTCACACGGCTCGTTCGCGGCTGAAAGCCACAGAAATGCGGAGCAAGACGCCAAAATGGGGCGTCTTGTGGTTGACACATCCGGGGTGACACGGTATTTGCCATCCCACCTTAAAGGAGCGCGCTGAACGGCGCGCTTTTGATTGTTAGAGATACCGGGCGAATTTTCGTTCCCCGAAACCTGCGGATCAGGAAAATGAAGATCAAGAATTCGCTCAAGTCGCTGAAGACCCGTCACCGCGAAAACCGTCTGGTTCGTCGCAAGGGCCGCATCTACATCATCAACAAGTCGAACCCGCGCTTCAAGGCTCGCCAGGGCTGATCCCAGCAGGGTGGTGGGCGTCGCTTTGCCGATGTCCCAAAATTGATTATGAAGTTGTTCCATGGCGAGCTAACATGCTCGCCATGCGAGTTTTTGTACCCTTGATTCTGGCTTTCTCCGCCCTGCTCGCCACCTCCACAGGAGCTGGCAGTTTCTCCTTCGCGGCGGAAGCGGCGGCCCAGACGGAATCCGCCAGCCTCACCACTCCGAAGCAACGACTGGATGCGCTGTTCGCGGACCTCAAGAAGGAACGCGACGCCGACAAGGCGCGTGAGCTTGCCAACCAGATCCGCTTGGAATGGCAGGACTCCGGCAGCGCCACCGTCAATCTCCTGATGCAGTGGGCCGACAAGGCGATCACCGACAACAAGCAGGCGGCCGCGCTCGACATCCTCGACCAGGTCATCACGCTTGCGCCCAACTATGTCGAAGGCTGGAACCGCCGCGCGACCTTGCATTACACGATGGGCAACTACCGAAAATCCATGTCGGACATCAACCGCGTGCTGGCGATCGAACCTCGCCATTTCGGCGCGCTTGCCGGCATGGCGGCGATCCTCGGCGCTTCCGGCAAGGACGAGCTCGCCATGCGGGCCTGGGAGCAGTTCCTGAACATCTATCCCGCCGATCGCAAGGCGCAGGAGCAACTGGGCGAACTCGCCGAGAAGCTCGCCGGCAGCAAGACCTGAGCGGCCGCATTACGGCCGATTGCATCGCCTGCAATCTCCATCCCCGCCGACGAAAGCGCTCCCCTCGAAGTGGCGACAGCCCCTCGACGTTTCCTTGAGCCAAGCTGGATGGCAGGGCATCGGGCCCGGGCTGGCAAAGCCCCGACCGGATCGAGTCGGTGATTTCATCGGCGTCATCACCGCCGATCCGTTCGGCGCTGCTCCGCTGCTCGTTGTCCCCCGCACGGACACCCGTTACAAGAAGGCGATCGCGATGCTGCCCTGCCCGTACTCGCCTGGCAAGGCGCGGTAGCCGCCATCTGGCCACGATGGCAGGTGATACCCCTCACCGAACCCGGAGGCATCGCTGACGCAAGTGCCGTGAATGGCAATCGACGCCGGAAGACAGATAGAGACAATGTTTCCAGCCATTCTCCTGCTCCTAGGACTAACGCTCGTCGGCATCGCCTACAGCCGCTGGCACGCGCGGGCCTTCGCGCGGCGGTTTCCCAACGTCGGCGAACTGATCGACATCGGCGGCTATCGCATGAACAGCGTGCATCTGCCGGCAGGACGGAAAGCCGATCTCTTGCCCGTCGTCTTCATCCATGGTGCCAGCGGCAATCTGCTCGATCAGTTACACGCCTTCGCCCCGGCGCTCGAAGGCCGCGCCGAGATGCTCTTCGTCGACCGCCCCGGCCACGGCTATTCCGAGCGGGGTGGAGCGGACAACGACCTTCCGGACGGCCAGGCGGCGGCGATCGCCAAGCTGATGGACAAGCGAGGCATCCGTCGCGCCGTCATCGTCGGCCATTCCTTCGGCGGCGCCATCGCCGCAAGCTTCGCCCTCCATCATCCGGAACGGACTGCCGGTCTCGTCCTGCTTGCGCCTGCGACGCATCCCTGGCCCGGTGGCATCGACTGGTACTACCGTCTCACGGCGTTGCCCTTCATCGGCTGGCTCTTCGCCCATACGCTGGTGACGCCCCTGGGGCAGCGGCGCATCGAATGCGGCACGCGGTCGATCTTTTCACCCAATCCACGCCCCGATGACTACGTCGACAAGACCGGCCCGCATCTGGTGCTGCGTCCCGCGACCTTCCGCAACAATGCACGCGACGTGGCCAATCTGCATGCCTATCTGACCGCGACCGCGCCCCGCTACCGTGAGATCGGCGCATCCACCGTCATCGTCACCGGCGACAGCGACGGCGTCGTACTGGCGGACATTCACTCTCGCGGCCTGGCGCGCGACATCCCCGGCGCGGAACTGCTGTGGATCGGCAATCTCGGTCACAAGCCCGACTACGTCGTCACCGACGTCGTCGTCGCCGCACTCGAAAAGATGGCGGGCAAGCCGACCGACCTCGAGGAAATAAAAAGGCGGGCCGAAGCCCGCCTGAAGAGGTCGTCCGAAGCCATCGGCCAGAACTGACCCGCTTCGCCCTTTCGCCAAAGCTACAGCGCCGCGCGTCTTATCAGACGCCGCTCAGGCCGTCCGAGCCGATATAGGCGATGCGCAGCATGTTGGTGGCGCCAGGGGTACCCAAGGGCACGCCGGCAGAGATGATGACGCGCTCGCCGGGCTTGCCGAAGCCTTCGGTCACAACGATACGGCAGGCGCGGTTGACCATATCGTCGAGGTCGATCGCATCCTCGGTCACGACGCAGTGCAGCCCCCAGACGACCGAGAGGCGACGTGCGGTCTGGACGATCGGCGAGAGTGCAATGATCGGAACCTGTGGCCGTTCACGGGCGGCGCGAAGGCCCGTGGTGCCGGATGAGGTGTAGCAGACGATCGCTGAGAGACGGAGCGTCTCAGCGATCTGGTGGGCGGCGAGCGAAATCGCGTCGGCACCGGTTGCCTCCGGCGGCGTACGCTGCGCGTAGATGATGCTGGAATAATGCGGGTCGCGCTCGACGTTGCTGGCGATCGACGCCATGGTCGAAACGGCTTCCACCGGATACTCGCCCGAGGCCGATTCCGCCGACAGCATGACGGCATCCGCACCTTCGAAGACGGCAGTCGCGACGTCGGAGACTTCCGCGCGCGTCGGAACCGGTGCGGAGATCATCGATTCCAGCATCTGCGTGGCAACGACCACCGGCTTGCCGGCGCGACGACATGCACGCGTCAACTGCTTCTGCAGGCCCGGTACCGATTCCAGCGGCATTTCGACGCCGAGGTCGCCGCGCGCCACCATCAGCGCGTCCGAAAGCTCGATGATCTCGTCGATCCGGTCGAGCGCCTGCGGCTTCTCGATCTTCGACATCAGGCCGACGCGGCCGCGGGCAATCTTGCGGACCTCGGCCAGGTCTTCCGGCCGCTGCACGAAGGACAGCGCTACCCAGTCGATCTCGCCGGTCGCGAGAACCGCGTCGAGGTCGGCGCGGTCCTTGTCGGTCAGGACGCCGACGGCGAGCAGCGTATCCGGCAGGCTGACGCCCTTGCGATCGGAGATCTTCGTGCCGGCGACGACGGTCGCAACGATGCTCTTGCCATCGGTCTGCTCGGCCCTGAGATGCAGCTTGCCGTCGTCAATCAGCAGGCGATGGCCGGGCTTGACCGCCTCGAGGATTTCCGGGTGAGGCAGGTAGACACGCGTGTTGTCGCCGGGAACATCCTTGTTGTCGAGCGTGAAGGTCTGGCCGACCTTCAGATCCACCTTGCCTTCCGCGAACTTGCCGACACGCAGCTTCGGGCCCTGAAGGTCGGCGAGGATGCCGATCGGCCGGCCGCAGCGGCTTTCCACCGTGCGGATGCGCTGCACCAGCGTGCGCATCACGTCATGGCTCGCATGGCTCATGTTGATACGGAACAGATCAGCCCCAGCCTCGTGCAGCTTCTGGATCATCTGCTCGTCGGAAGACGCCGGTCCGAGCGTGGCGAGGATTTTGACTTTTCTGTTCCGCTTCATCAATTCTGGCTTTCCTGCGTGCCGGGCGTTTCGGAGAGCTGAACCATCCAGCTCCCTTGCCGCCCCGTGTCGTATTCCTTGAACCCCATGCGCTGGAAGCCGCGGGCAAAGCAGTCCTGGACGCCCGTGATCTTGAACTCGTTCTCCGCGACGCACATGTTGACGTCACCGGTCCAGCGGCCGCCGCGGGCCGCATCTTCCGCGTAGAGATAATAGTATCGTGACTGAAGCTCGCCCTCGATCAGGGTCGCGCAGGTGGTGGCCGGAACCTGCCACCAGCCCTCCGTTACCCAGCCCTCCTTGGCCCGGTAACCGATTGCCACGCCGACGAGATTTTGCGTACCGTTGCAGACGCGAAAATCGGCACGCGCTTCGTCGGCGAAGAGAAATGAGCTTGAGGTTGCCAGGAAAAACAGGAGGATGCCTCCCAGTGTCGTCAGCCCCGGCTTCGCTTTGGAAAAAGGATATCTGGACACGGTTTCCGATGGAACTCCGTTTTGATTTGCGTGGCACTTTCTTGCGACGGCCAGCCCCGAAAGTCAACGTAACTCTAATCGATTACAATCGGCAAATTGCTTTCAAATTGCGCTAAACAGTTGCGGGTTTCTTGCGATTGACGCGCGCGCGTGCAATCAGCGAGGACGTGGCGAGACAACAGACTGGACCGGCATGCAACACTATTCTCCCTATGAGATTATCGAAGCCAAGCCCACAACCGGGCTCGTTCTACTGGCCGATCACGCGATGAACCGGCTGCCGGCGGAGTACGGTACCCTCGGCCTGCCGGCCTCGGCGTTCGGGCGGCACATCGCCTATGACATCGGCGTCGAGGCGCTGGTGCGACGGCTCTCGCGAATGCTCGATGCGCCGGCCGTGCTCGGTTGCTTCTCCCGCCTGCTGATCGACCCCAATCGCGGCGAGGACGACCCGACGCTGATCATGAAGATCTCCGACGGCGCGATCGTGCCGGGAAACCACCCGATCAGCGAAGAGGAATGGGAGAACCGGTTGAACCGGTTCCACCGCCCCTATCACCGCGCCGTTTCCGAGACGATCGGCCGAAGCGGCGAGGCGCATGGCGCAGCACCGCTCGTCATTTCCATCCATTCCTTCACGCCGGCCTGGAAGGGCGTGGCCCGTCCGTGGCACGCTGCCGTCCTCTGGGATAACGATCCGCGCGCCGTTCTGCCGCTCATCGAGAAGCTCGAGGCATCGGGCGATATCGTCGTTGGCAACAACGAGCCCTATGACGGGGCGCTGCGCGGCGATACCATGTATCGCCATTGCATGACGCCCGGCATTCCCCACGCCCTGATCGAAGTGCGCCAGGACCTGATCGCCGACGAAGCGGGCGTTGCTGCCTGGGCCGAACGGCTGGCGCCGATCCTGGCGGGTCTCAACGCCATGCCCGAGTTGCATCGCTACGAGCGCCACACCTCGCGCACCGGCGACTACGGCGTGAATCCTTAATCGGGATCGATTTGAGGACAAATTATACAGCGTTTCAAAGTGCTGCCGCGACCTCAGCGCGCCTTAAAAGGCGCGCGGCGCTGTAGTAGAGCATTTCCGATAGAAGTGCGTCGCGGTTTTGCGTCCGGAGATGCGCAGTAACTGAAGAGGATCGACGTCCATGACCGAACTGACCCCGGATCAGCAGATCGCCTTTGAGGCCGCCGCCTTTCGCCGCCTCGTCGCCCATCTGCGCGAGCGCTCCGATGTCCAGAACATCGATCTGATGAATCTCGCCGGCTTCTGCCGCAATTGTCTTTCCAACTGGTACCGCGAAGCCGCCGAGCAGGCGGGCGTTCCTCTCGCCAAGGAAGAGTCGCGCGAGATCATTTATGGCATGCCCTATGAGGAATGGCGCGAGCGCCACCAAAGGGAAGCAACCGCCGAGCAGAAGGCAGCCTTCGAGATCAACCGCCCGAAGGAATAAAGTCGTTTCGCCGGCGCTTGCCGCGGAAATGACCGCGTTGTTGCGCATTGACCCTTGACCTTGGCGGCTGTTCGCGGCACGTCACGGCACCCAAGAAATTCAATTCCCCATATCAAGGAGAAGACCATGTCGGATGCTCACGGCGTCGCACGCGATCAGCTTCGTGCTTTCATCGAGCGGATCGAACGCCTGGAAGAAGAAAAGAAGACCATCGCCGACGACATCAAGGACGTCTATGGCGAAGCCAAGTCCATGGGCTTCGACACCAAGATCCTGCGCAAGGTCATCTCGATCCGCAAGCAGGATCACGACGAGCGCATGGAACAGGAAGCGATCCTCGACACCTACCTCCAGGCGCTCGGCATGGTGCCGGCAGCCGACGAAGAGTAAGCACGCCCTGCAAGGCCGCCGACCGGCGGCCTTCGCCTGGGACGCGAGTTCCGGAACAAGCTGCAGCCGACCCGGCCCGAAAGCGGCAGCGCTCGAAAGCACGGTACAGAATCAAAAAGCCCGCCGGACTGTCAGTTCATACCGGCGGGCTTTTTCGTGTCTTCTGTTTGGCTCGAAGCTCAGTTGGTGCTGAACTTCTTCACTTCCATGAAGTTGACGGCAGTGCCGCTGAAGCGGGCCGTATCGACCGTCGTGCCGGCGCTGCTCGAGAAGCCGGCGGCATAGACCGTGGTCGGCGCGGTGCGAAGCGACTTGCTGACGAAGCGCGGTGCCTTGACCGGCTTGGAGAGCGTCGCCACGCGACCGGTCGTCAGTGCCCATTCGGAGATGATCTTCTGCGTCAGCTTCGGCTCGGTGCGGACCGACGAGCGGGTCGCGGCATCGGCATCGTTCTTCTTCGGCCGACCACCCTTTGCCGGCGCTTCTGCCTGCGTGTCGAAGGCATTGTCGAAGACGGCCGCGCGGGCATTCGTGGTCGACGGCGGCGCATAGGCCGCCATTTCGATCGGCTGTTGCGATACTGGTTCGCGCTGGGCCGGCGTCGGAGCAGCAAGCGCCACGCGGGTCGCAGCTTCGGCCGCAACGTCACGCGGCGGCTCTGCCGACGCAACGACCGGGCGCTCCGCGAAGGAGGGAACCACGACCTTGGCATCGGCAACGGCGGCAAGGGCTGCGTCACCGGCGGGCCGCATCGCCGGAACCGGCACGAAGCCAAGCGCCTGCACGTCCGCGGAAGAGTCGGCCGAGGCGACGAGCGTGTTCATGTCGCGACGGTCAAGCATCTGCGGCACCGGCACCTTCATCGCGCCGAGGTCGGCAAATTCGCTTGGCATTTCCGGCGTTTGCGGCAGGGCAGCAGCAAGCGCGTCCTGGGCTGCATTCTTTTGCGGCGCTACGAGTGCAACGGCTACGCCACCATCGGCGGGAGCATCCTTGAAGGCAGGACGGACAGCCGGGACCGGAGCATTGATGTTCTGTTCGGCCGCGGCAGCAACCACCGGTTCGGCGGCAACGGAGCCGGCGACACCTGGCAGAGCTTCCTGGGCAGCAGGAGCGGAAGCCGTCTGAACCTGGGCAGGCGCAGCGCCGCCTTCGTCATCGGCACCCGGACCAGCCGCGATCGCCGAGGGTTCTTCATCCTCGTCACCGCCGCCGCCGAAGAGCATGGCGAACAGGTTGCCACGACGCTTGCCGCTTGCGCTATCGCCAGGGCCTGTCGCGCCGCCGCCGGCGACTTCGATCGCCGAAGCACCGACGCGGCGCTTGTAGTCGGCAACCGCCTGCTCATAGCCGGGCAAGGGCTTGCCGTCGGAGGGCAGGTGCATCGTCTTGCCGTCGGGGAAGAGACGCGCCAGTTCGGCCCGCGACATGCGCGGCCAGGCGCGGACGCCGCCGACGTCCATGTGAACGAAAGGCGAGCCGGACGTCGGGTAGTAGCCGACGCCGCCCACCTGGAATTTCATGCCGATTTCACGAAGGGTCTTCAGCTTCACGTCGGGAAGGTAGAAGTCCATCGCCTTGCCGAGCATGTGCTGGCTCTTCTTGGCGACGCCCTTCGAGCGCGAACGCAGCATGCCGTTGGTTGCCGGCGAACGATAGGCCGAGACGACGTGGATATAATCGCGCGAACCGCTCTTCTGGTAGACTTCCCAGACGAGGTCGAGCAGGCGCGGATCCATCTTGGTCGGTTCGTTGCGACGCCAGTCGCGAAGGAAACGGTTGATCTCCTGCAGGCCCTTGGGGTCGTAGCGGCCATTGCGCTTGAAGGTGATCTGCGCCTTTTCCTGGGTATGAATGAAGTAGAGTTTCAGTGTCCGGGTCTGGCCCGCGGCCTCCACTGGAGGCGCGAAGCCTGGCGTCACGAGGGAAGCCGCGATAGCAACGGATGTAAGAACCTGCGGCACCTTACGGGTAAAGGCCGCGCAGACTCTCGCTAAGGAGCCGAGCGGCTTCTTAAAACCGAACAAATTTGGCATTCAATCCCCGTCCGACGGACAACCGTGCTTCGCTGTCTCAGATGACTGTCAAATAAGGTGACAGCATGGCAAATATGCCACAGTCGTCACCGCCCCTTATAATATAGTGAACACTTCACTAACAAGGTCTAAACGGCGGGGACTGAATAACACGGCTAATGAATCGTGAATGCGCCGATTTTAAGCCGCCTCCCTCAACGGATTCTCGGGATCGATGCCATAATCCTTCAGCTTGCGGTAGAGCGTCGACCGGCCGATGCCGAGCTTGCGCGCCACCTGGCTCATCTGCCCGCGGTAGAATTTCAGCGCAAAACGAATCAATTCCTCTTCCACCTCGGCAAGCTTGCGGACGTCCCCGCCCTCGTCGACGCTGGCGATCGCGTTCTCCATGCGTGGGTCGTGTCCGGCATCGCCCTCCATCGATTTCGCCGCGCTCGCGAAATCGGGATAGACGTTCGGCACCTGCTCCGACGGCGCGGCTGTCCGTTCCGGACCGGCTTCGCCCCAGGAGAAACCGGAGCGGTCGGAGACGACGTAGCCCGGGATCTGGGTGGCGATCTGCGGGAAGTCCTTCACCGTCAGCTCGTTGCCTTCGGCAAGCACCACGGCCCGGAAGATCGCGTTCTCGAGCTGCCGGATGTTGCCCGGCCAATCATAGGCGGTCAGCAGCGCCAGGGCGCCGCTGGATATGGTGAGCGGTGCGTGCAGCCGCTGCTCCGCGGCGAAACGCTCGACGAAGGAGCGCACCAGGACCGGGATGTCTTCCTTGCGCCGGCGAAGCGCCGGAATGGTGATCGGGAAGACGTTGAGGCGGTAATAGAGGTCCTCGCGGAAACGCCCCTCGCGCACCTCGTTGATCAGGTCCTTGTTGGTCGCGGAGATTAGCCGGACATTGACCTTCTGCGGATGGCGTGCGCCGATCGTCTCGATCTCGCCCTGTTGCACGGCACGCAGAAGCTTGACCTGGACTTCGAGCGGCAGGTCGCCGATCTCGTCGAGAAACAGCGTGCCGCCGTCCGCATCGACGAACTTGCCGCTGTGTTTTTCCGTCGCGCCGGTAAAGGCGCCCTTCTCATGGCCGAAGAGAATGCTCTCGACCAGATTGTGCGGGATTGCACCACAGTTGACGGTGACGAAGGGCTTGCCGACCCGGTCGCTCGCAGACTGGATGGCACGGGCCACCATTTCCTTGCCGACGCCGGACTCGCCTTCGAGCACGATCGGTATGTTGGACTGGGCGGCGCGGCGCGCGAGGTCGATCACCCGGATCATTGCCGGGCTTGCCGAAACGATGTCCTCGAAGCCGACGGCACCGCCGCGCGGACGGCGCGAGGTTTTGACCTTGCCGTCGCGGCTTGCCATCTTCAGTGCATTGCCGATCGCGACCGACAGGCGCTCGGGGGAGACGGGCTTCACCAGGAAGTCGAAGGCCCCAGCCTGCATCGCGTGAACGACGGTTTCGATGCCGCCCTGGCCGGTCTGCACGATGACCGGCGTATCGACGCCGCGTTCGGCGAGTGCTTCGAGGAAGCCGTGCCCGTTCATTTCCGGCATCAGCAGGTCGAGCAGGATGACATTGATCATGCCGCCCTTGCGCTCCAGGAGCTCCAGACCACTGCGGCCGTTGTCGGCGAGATGCGCCACATGGCCGAGACGCTCGATCATGTTCGTCAGCAACCGGCGCTGCACCGGATCGTCATCAATGACCAGAATATGTGATGTCACGGAAGCCTCCTGCTCTGGACACGCGGTACTTTTGGCCAACCTCATGTGCCAAATCACGTCAGGCATCTGTGCCATAAAGGGCTGAACATCATGTTTTGAGAAATGCTTGCATTTTATCCATTGCCGGCGATAGCAATGGGACCCATATCGCTTGCCTTCTTCCTGTCACGAACGAGAGAAATCCGACGATGACCTTCCGCCCCTTCGCCCCCGAGCAATCCGTTGTCCGTGCCGCCGCCGGCCAGTCCCATGGCGCTGCCGCGGATCTCGGCGACCTGCCCTCCTGGCGGCTCGAAGATCTCTATCCCTCCGCCGCATCGGATGCCTTTCGCAACGACCTGAAGAAGGCAGAGGCCGACGCGATCGCTTTCGAGACAAAGTGGAAGGGCAAGCTGGCCGAAGCCGCAGCGAAGAACGGTGACGACGGCATCGGCGCCGCAGTTCGGGAGTTCGAAGCGCTTGAGGACGTCATGGGCCGCATCGCCTCCTTTGCCGGCCTCACCTATTTCTCGGACACGTCCAAGCCTGAGAACGGCAAGCTTTACGGCGACGTACAGTCGAAGCTTACCGACATGTCGGCGCATCTGCTGTTCTTCTCGCTCGAGCTCAATCGCATCGATGACGCGATCCTGGACAAGGCGCTCGAGAACGATGCGCTGGCCGCGCACTACAAGCCCTGGCTGACCGACCTGCGCATGGACAAGCCCTATCAGCTCGACGACAAGCTGGAGCAGCTCTTCCTCGAAAAATCGATGACGGGTGCTGCCGCCTTCAACCGTCTGTTCGACGAGACGATGGCAAGCCTCACCTTCAACGTCGATGGCGAGGCGCTGCCGCTCGAAGTCACTCTAAACCTGTTGCAGGATCCGGCGACCGAGGTTCGCAAGAAGGCGGCGATGGCGCTTGCCGAAACCTTCAAGAGCAATATCCGTACCTTCACGCTGATCACCAACACGCTTGCCAAGGACAAGGAAATCTCCGACCGCTGGCGTGGCTTTCAGGACATCGCCGACAGCCGCCATCTCGCCAACCGTGTCGAGCGCGAGGTTGTCGATGCGCTGGCCGAAGCCGTCAAATCCGCCTATCCGCGCCTGTCGCATCGCTACTACGCCATGAAGGCAAAGTGGCTCGGCATGCCGGAGATGGATTTCTGGGATCGCAATGCACCGTTGCCGGAAACGCCGAATGCGCTGATTTCCTGGAACGAGGCCAAGGACACGGTGCTTTCGGCATACAATGCCTTCGCTCCGGAAATGGCCGCGATCGCCCGACGCTTCTTCGACGAGAGCTGGATCGACGCGCCGGTGCGCCCCGGTAAGGCACCGGGCGCCTTCGCCCATCCGACGGTACCGTCTGCGCACCCCTACGTGCTCGTCAATTACATGGGCAAGCCGCGCGACGTGATGACGCTTGCGCACGAACTCGGCCACGGCGTGCACCAGGTTCTGGCCGGCGGACAGGGCGCGCTGATGGCCTCGACGCCGCTGACCCTTGCCGAAACCGCTTCCGTCTTCGGCGAGATGCTGACCTTCCGTGCCCTTCTCGACCGGACGAAGGACAAGCGCGAGCGCAAGGCCATGCTGTCGCAGAAGGTCGAGGACATGATCAACACGGTCGTGCGCCAGATCGCCTTCTACGAGTTCGAGCGCAAGGTCCACACCGCCCGCAAGGAAGGTGAACTGACGGCGGATGACATCGGCAAGCTGTGGCTGTCGGTGCAGAGCGAGAGCCTTGGCCCGGCAATCCGGATTTCCGAGGGCTACGAGACCTATTGGGCCTATATTCCGCACTTCATCCACTCGCCTTTCTACGTCTACGCCTACGCCTTCGGCGACTGCCTGGTGAACTCGCTCTACGCCGTCTACCAGAGCGCCGAAAAAGGCTTCCAGGAGAAGTACTTCGAACTGTTGAAGGCCGGCGGCACCAAGCACCATTCCGAGTTGCTCGCACCCTTCGGGCTCGATGCCACCGATCCGTCGTTCTGGGCACAGGGACTGTCGATGATCGAAGGGCTCATCGACGAACTCGAGGCGCTTGATAAGGCCTGATCCGGGCATGGGTCCAGATCACGGCGCGATCGACAAGACGACTTATGAACGACACCGCACCCTATGTGCTGTTCCGGGACGACAGCGAAAACCGTACGACGGTTTTCGCTGAGCCCCTGCGCATCGTCACCGCGCATACGAAAACCGAATTCACCCGTGGCCTTGCCGAGCTCGACCGCGCCCACAAGGCAGGCAAGTGGATCGCCGGCTTCATGTCCTATGAGGCCGGTCACCTCTTCGAGGAGAAGCTCTCGGGTTTCGCCGAGGAGGGCCGTGAAACACCGCTGATGTCCTTCGGCATCTTCGATGCGCCCGCCGAAGACCACCCGCTTGCCGAGCCTCGAAGGCGGACCGAGAACGAACCCTTCCTCAGCGAGCCCCGCGCCGGCTGGAACTTCGACACCTATCGCAAACGCTTCGTTCGCCTGCACCAGCACTTGCGCCAGGGCGATTGCTACCAGGCCAACCTGACGATGCCGATCCGCGCCCGCTGGTCCGGCGATCCGCGCACCGCTTTCTGGTCGCTGATCGATCGCCAGCCGGTGAAATACGGCGCACTCGTCGCGCTTGACGGGCCGATCCTGCTGTCGCGATCGCCGGAGCTCTTCTTCCGCGTCGATGCGGACGGCTGGATCGAGACGCACCCGATGAAGGGTACGGCCAGGCGCGGCGCTTCTGCGGCCGAAGACGCCGAGATCATCGCGGCCATGCGCGCCGACGAGAAGACCCAGGCGGAAAACCGGATGATCGTCGATCTTCTGCGCAACGACATCTCGCGGATCACCGAGGTCGGCACGCTCAGCGTCCCCAAGCTGTTCGAGATCGAGACCTACCCGACCGTGCACCAGATGGTGAGCCACGTCCGGGCGAAGCTCTTGCCCGAGATCGGCCTCGAGGCCATCTTCGCCGCCCTGTTCCCCTGCGGTTCCATCACCGGCGCGCCGAAGATGCGGGCCATGGAGATCCTGCACGATCTGGAAGGCGGACCGCGCGACGCCTATTGCGGCGCCATCGGCTTCATCGCCCCTAGCGGGGTCATGCGCTTCAGCGTCGCAATCCGCACCATTTCGCTTTTCCCCAATGGCGAGGCCATCTTCAATGTCGGCGGCGGCATCGTCTTCGACAGCAACGCACAATCCGAATATGACGAATGCCTGCTGAAGGCCCGTTTCGCCATTGGCGACGATGGGATCGCGCTTGGCGACGACGAGGTCGCGCTTGGCGACGACGAGACCGCGCGATGACGGACTTTTCGCTGATCGAAACGCTGCGCCACGAGCCCGAAAACGGCTTCATCCGCTTGCGCCTGCATCTGGCGCGGCTGAAACGGTCGGCGCGACGTCTCGGTATTCCGGGAGCGGAAGGCGCGGAAGCGGCCTTGCTGGCAGCGGTGGAGAGCGGCGACGACAAGGCCGCACGCCGCGTACGGCTCGAACTTTTCCCGGACGGACGCATCGAGGTGAAGACCGCGCCCATCGTGCCGCTGCCGGAGGGAACGATCTGGCAGGTGCGGATTGCCGCCACGCAGCTCAATTCCCGCGATCCGCTGCTGCGCTACAAGACCAGCCGCCGGGTGGCCTATGACGCTGCCCGCGGCGAGTTTGCGGCGAGCGAGGCTGACGAGGTTCTTCTTCTCAACGAGAAAGGCGAGGTCTGCGAGGGCACGATCACCTCGGTCTTCCTCGACGACGGCAGCGGCGTCCTGAAGACGCCGCCGATCGCCTGCGGCCTGCTTGCGGGCGTCCTGCGCACCGAACTGGTCTGTGCGCGCCGGGCGCGAGCCGCACGGCTTTCGCCCACCGATCTCACCCGTGGGACACTCTATGTCGGCAATTCGCTACGCGGTCTGATCCGGGTGCGACTCCTGGTCTGAACCGGGAAGCGTGTAGCGTCTGACGCGATCGCGTCCGTCGCGCTTGGCGAGGTAAAGCGCCTGGTCGGCGCGCGCGTAAAGGTCGCTCACCGAATCGCCATCGCGATACTCCGCCAGACCGACAGAACAGGTGTAGAAGAACTCCGGAATGTTCTCGAGCGGCCGGGAGCTTCTAACCTTTTCGAGCAGACGGTCGAGAATGCGATTGCCTTCGCTGATGGTGGTATCGGGCAGGATGAGCATGAATTCCTCGCCGCCGATGCGACCGAAGCAATCCGAGCGGCGCACGAATTCCTGCATCTGGCGAGCGAAGTCGAGCAGCACCTCGTCGCCGCGCTGGTGCCCGTGGCGATCGTTGATCGCCTTGAAATAATCGATGTCGATGATCGCGACGCAGCCCCACATATGCGGGTTTTCGGCGCAGTTGGCGATGAACTCGGTCAACCGCCCCATCGTGTAGCGACGGTTGGGCACGCTGGTCAGCTCGTCGACTTGAGCCGCCCGAAGCGCGAAGTCGCGGTCCTGCCGCAGTTCGCGCTCCTCGGCATGGATGGTGGTGACATCGACGGCGATGCAAAGCATCCAGCCGTCGGAATCCACCGTCTCCGTCATCCACAGCCAGCGGCCGTCATGCAGGTCGGTTTCCATGGCACGAAAAGGTACCTTGCCGCGCCGATGAGCCGTCGAGGAGATCCAAGCGTTGACATCGTCGGTCTTCAGGACGGTTCCGCGACCGGCGGCGTGGTTGCGGCGCATGATCTCCGCCCAGGTCGGGCTCTCGTCCGGACCGACATGATAGGCCGCACGAAATGCCGGATTGGCAAACCGCAATCGATCATGCTGATCGTAGAGCGCGATCAGTACGGGTGTTTTGCTCTGTAAGGCCGCAAGAGCCTTGAGATGACTACCGGTCACGGTCTGTCACGCCTCCGGGTCGGACAATATCAATCATGGCGCGAAGCGGATGCTTCGGACGAAGCTATAGCACGAAGTGCCTGTGACAAGCGTTTACGCGTGCGAAACGATGGGGATATGGTTAAATCACCGCCTTGGTCCGGGCGAACTGCATGAAGCATACGCCCATGACGGTTCCTCCAAGCCCTTCACCACCGGCCTTGCGCAGTTGATCCCGATCGCTTTATCGAGCTGCGCAGCCTGACTTGACGGCAGGCCGCCGACAACGGTTCGTCAGCAAGCGGAACGGGCCCATCACAGCCCCGCTCTCTATCACCGGTTAAGCACCATCTCAAATAGCGGTTGACCCGCCGGCTCTTTATTGTGACAGCAATCTATGCTCTACAGCGCCGCGTGCCCCCGCCGGGCACCCACGGCCGCTTCGGCACATCCATCGAGCCAGAACAGCGGCGCCAGCCGCTCCTCATGCTTAGTCACCCACCGTCACAGGGAAAGTTTTCTCAGGAGAAAGACAAAAATGGCAGATACCACCTATCCGGTTTACGGCGAGATCACCGGTCCGGTCGTCATGATCGGCTTCGGTTCGATCGGTCGCGGCACCCTGCCGCTGATCGAGCGCCACTTCAAATACGACAAGAACCGGTTGATCGTGGTCGAGCCCCGTGAGGACGCCGCCGACAACGAGATTTTCGAACGGCATGGCGTACGTCACGTTCGCGCTCATGTGACGAAGGACAACTACAAGGAACTGTTGAAGCCGCTGCTCACCGAAGGCGAAGGCCAGGGCTTCTGCGTCAACCTGTCGGTCGACACCGGCTCGCTCGACCTGATCAAGCTGTGCCGCAAGCTCGACGTTCTCTACATCGACACGGTCGTTGAGCCGTGGCTCGGCTTCTATTTCGACGCCGAGATGGACAATGCCGACCGCACCAACTATGCGCTGCGCGAAACCGTCCGCAAGGAAAAGGAAAAGAACCCGGGCGGCACCACGGCCGTTTCGACCTGCGGCGCCAACCCGGGCATGGTCTCCTGGTTCGTCAAGCAGGGCCTGCTGAACCTCGCCAACGACCTCGGCGTGAAATACGAAGAGCCGCATCAGGACGACCGCGAAGGCTGGGCGAAGCTGATGAAGAAGGTCGGCGTCAAGGGCGTGCACATTGCCGAGCGCGACACCCAGCTGACCAAGAAGCCGAAGCCGCTCGATGTGTTCTGGAACACCTGGTCGGTCGAGGGCTTCATCTCCGAAGGTCTGCAGCCGGCCGAACTCGGCTGGGGCACCCATGAAAACTGGATGCCGAAGAACGCCAAGAAGCACAAGAAGGGCTGCAAGGCGGCGATCTACCTGGAGCAGCCGGGCGCCAACACCCGCGTGCGCACCTGGTGCCCGACGCCTGGTCCGCAATACGGCTTCCTGGTCACTCACAACGAGGCGATCTCGATCTCGGACTTCTTCACCGTCCGCGACAAGGACGGCGAAGTCATCTATCGCCCGACCTGCCACTACGCCTATCATCCGGCCAACGACGCCGTCCTGTCGCTGCACGAAATGTTCGGCAATGGCGGCAATGCGCAGCCGGTCCATCACGTTCTCGACGAGAAGGAACTCGTTGAAGGCCTCGACGAACTGGGCGTCCTGCTCTACGGCCACGACAAGAATGCCTATTGGTATGGTTCGCGCCTGTCTCTGGAAGAGACCCGCCGCATCGCTCCCTACCAGAACGCCACCGGCCTGCAGGTAACCTCTGCGGTTCTGGCCGGCATGGTCTGGGCACTCGAAAACCCGAAGGCCGGCATCGTCGAAGCCGACGAGATGGATTACAAGCGCTGCCTGGAAGTCCAGCTCCCCTATCTCGGTCCGGTTGAAGGCCACTACACCGACTGGACCCCGCTCGACGGCCGTCCGGGCCTGTTCCCGGAAGACATCGACACGAAGGATCCCTGGCAGTTCAAGAACATCCTCGTTCGCTAAGCTTTTGACGTAAAACGTCATCCGGCCCGGGGCACGACCGTGTCCCGGGCCTTTTCATCCGTGCGGGAAAAGGCGCCTGCAGCCCCTGGCCGCTCTTGCTTTCAACTCATGATCGCGGCATGGTCATGCCGGACTGAAACAGTCCGCTCGGCCCAATGCGGGGGAAATCGCCTATGAAGCCATTCGCAGTTCTGACCCTAATCGCAACCGCCGCGGCCTTGGCATCCTGCCAGTCGTCGCCCCGGATCATCGATGAGGGCGGGCCGTCGCGCCAGGCGACCGGCGTCGAAGGCTCCTGGGTGGACCCGAACGGCATCGTCTCGACTTTTGCGGGCGGCACCTTCTCGACCCGCACGACCGACACCAACCAGCTGCTCGCGTCGGGCAACTACACCAAGGTGAGTCCGACGCTCGTCGAGATCAACATGACCTCTCTCGTGCGCAACACCCAGTCGAAGGTCAATTGCGCCCTGGTCACCCAGAACCAGCTCAATTGCACCACCGATGCCGGCGCGCAGTTCTCGCTGGCCAGGCGCGGCTAAGACAGCGCATATGCAAGCATCGAAGCCCCCGATCGGGGGCTTTTTTTTGTTGCAGGGCCGCAGCTTAACCTACTGCATGTTTCCTTCAATCGTAGCCGATTGAAGGACAAAAACATGCAGCCATTCAAAGTGCTACAGCGACCTTTGCGCGTCTAATAAGACGCGCGGCGCTGTAGTTGCAAATTGACAACGCGAGCTTGGTTTTAGCGCTTGAAGTAACCTTCAAGTGGTGAAAACATCCCGCCCGGCAAAGCCATTCCGACCGTGGGGAACGGTTCCGTCTTGACGGCGCCGGAAACGGTCGGCTGACAACCGGCAAAACAGGAGAACATCATGATCAGACACATGCGGACCGGCCTGATGACCGCGTCCATTCTTGCCCTCTCCTCGGGCGCTGCCTTCGCCGATTATGAGCTGAACATCCTGCATATCAACGACCTCCATTCCCGCATCGAGTCGATCAACAAGTTCGATTCCACCTGCTCGGCGGAAGAGGAAGGCAAGAACGAATGTTTCGGCGGCGTCGCCCGCCTGAAGTCCCTGATCGACCAGAAGCGCCAGGAACTCTCCGGCAAGAACGTGCTGCTGCTCAACGCCGGCGACAACTTCCAGGGCTCGCTGTTCTTCACCACCTATAAGGGTCTGGCCGAAGCCGAATTCCTGAACCTGATGAAGTTCGACGCAATGACCGTCGGCAACCATGAATTCGACGAGAGCGAGGATGGTCTTGCCGGCTTCCTCGACAAGATTACCTTCCCGGTCGTCACCGCCAACGTGCTGCCGAGCCACAAGTCGAAGATCGGCGACCGCATCAAGCCGTCGATCGTGCTCGATGTCGGCGGCCAGAAGATCGGCATCGTCGGCGCCGTCGCCAACGACACGCCGGAACTTTCGTCCCCCGGCCCGGACATCCTGATCGGCGACGACGTTGCCACCACCACCGCCGCCGTCGAAGAACTGAAGAAGCAGGGCGTCGACAAGATCATTGCGCTCACCCATGTCGGCTATCCGCGCGATCTTGCCGCAATCGCCAAGATCCCGGACGTCGACATCGTCGTCGGCGGCCACTCGCACAGCCTGCTCTCCAATACCGATCCGAAGGCCGAAGGCCCCTATCCGACGATGGTCGACAATCCCGGCGGCTACAAGGTTCCGGTCGTCCAGGCGGCATCCTACACCAAGTATCTCGGCGATCTCGTCGTCACCTTCGACGACAAGGGCGTCGTCAAGGCCGCCAAGGGCGATCCGATCCTGGTCGACAGCTCGGTGAAGCCCGATCAGTCCGTGTTGGCGCGCGTCGCCGAGCTCGGCAAGCCGATCGAGGAACTGCGCTCGAAGATCATCGCCAAGACCGAAGCGCCGATCGACGGCTCGCGTGAGAATTGCCGCGCCAAGGAATGCGAAATGGGCAGCCTGCTCACCGACGCCATGCTCGACCGCGTCAAGGGCCAGGGTGTCACCATCGCCATCACCAATGGCGGGGGCCTGCGTGCCTCCATCGACGCTGGCGACGTTTCCATGGGTGAAGCCGTCACCGTGCTGCCGTTCCAGAACACGGTCGCTACCTTTCAGATCAAGGGCGACGGTATCCGCGAGGCGCTGGAAAACGGTCTCAGCAAGCTCGAGGAAGGCGGCGGCCGCTTCCCGCAGGTGGCCGGCATGAAGTTCTCCTTCGACAAGTCGAAGCCGGTCGGCAGCCGCGTCGTCTCGGTCGAGGTGAAGGAAGGCGAGACCTATGTCCCGCTGGATCCGGCGAAGACCTATTCGCTCGTCACCAACAACTATATGCGCAATGGCGGCGACGGCTACGACGTCTTCAAGGAGAAGGGCGAGAACGCCTACGACTACGGTCCGGGCCTCGAAACCGTGCTCGCCGACTATCTCGCGGCCCACCAGCCGTTCAAGCCCTATACCGATGGCCGCATCACCGAGGTGGCTTCCGCCGCAGGTGCCGCACCGGCGGAACCGGCGACGGAAGCAAAGCCGGCGGCGGGCACCGACACGGCAACCAAGCCGGCTGCAACCTCCGGCGATGCCGCAGCGTCTGCGGCGAGCGGCCCGCAGAAGCACGTGATCGCCAAGGGCGACACGCTCTGGGATCTCGCCAAGTCGTTCTATGGCGAAGGCGCACTGTGGAAGAAGATCTCCGAGGCCAACGGCAAGCCGGCACCGCGCGCGCTGCATGTTGGCAGGGAACTGGAGATCCCGGCAAAATAAGACAATTTGCCTCTGTCTTCAAAGCCGGCGCGGGCTTCCCCGCGCCGGCTTTTCTACTTAGAAGGACTTGAAACTGAAGGCTCCAAACGGAAGCGGTGCCCGATTTCGGGGCCCGACGAGGATCAAGATGACCGAACAGCTTGCCATGACCGCCCCTGCTAACCACCCTTCCGTCAAATCCGGAAAGGTTGGTGTTCTGCTGGTCAATCTCGGCACGCCCGACGGCACCGACTACGCCTCCATGCGCCGCTACCTGAAGGAGTTCCTGACGGACCGCCGGGTGATCGAATGGTCGCGGCTGTTCTGGTATCCGATCCTGTTCGGCATCGTGCTCAACACCCGTCCGGGCAAGGTCGGCAAGGCCTATGAGACGATCTGGAACAAGGAGCGGAACGAAAGCTACCTCAGGACCTACACCCGCAATCAGGCGGAACTGATGGCCAAGACCTTCGCCGATCGTCCCGATGTGATCGTCGACTGGGGCATGCGCTACGGCCAACCCTCGGTCGCCTCGCGCATGGAGGCGCTGCAAAAGGCTGGTTGCGAACGCATCCTCGTCTTCCCGCTCTATCCGCAATATGCCGCCGCCACCACCGCAACGGTCAACGACAAGGCCTTCGAGGCGCTGTTGAAAATGCGCTGGCAGCCGGCGCTGCGCACCGTTCCGCCCTATCACGACGACCCGGTCTACATCGACGCGCTGGCGACCTCGATCGAACGCCACCTGGCGACACTCGACTGGGAGCCGGAAGTGGTACTGACCTCCTTCCACGGCATTCCGAAGAGCTACTTCGACAAGGGCGACCCCTACTACTGCCAGTGCCAGAAGACCGCGCGGCTGCTGCGCGAAAAGCTCGGCTGGTCCAAGGAGAAGCTCCAGGTCACCTTCCAGTCGCGTTTCGGCCCCGAGGAATGGCTGCAGCCCTACACCGACAAGACGGTCGAGAAGCTCGCCCAGGAAGGCGTCAAGCGCATTGCCGTCCTCAATCCCGGCTTCGTCTCCGACTGTCTGGAAACCCTGGAGGAGATCGCCGAGCAGGCGGCCGAGAGCTTCCACCACAACGGCGGCGACAAGTTCACCCACATTCCCTGTCTCAACGACAGTGCGGAAGGCATGGCGGTTCTCGAACACGTCGTGCGCCGCGAACTCGCCGGCTGGCTCTAAACCCATTCTTTGCCGCGCCGCCTGAAAAAGCGGCGCCCCGACCACCACTTCCGGATGAACGGACCGCGCGCGCTCAGCGGCAAGTGCGCCTGTCTAACGTTTTGAATCCATGCGCCACCCGCGGAAACCGATTCCGGAGCGACAACTATTGCGCTAAGGTGCTGTCTCGGATCGGGACAACAAATTGGGGGGCGTCTCTTGGGCGGGCTGGATATCGTCGTCGTCGCATTCGTGGTTCTTATCGTGTTTGTCCTCTTCATGGGGATCAAGACAGTGCCACAGGGATATCGCTACACGGTCGAACGCTTCGGTCGTTATACCAAGACGCTGGAGCCGGGTCTGAACCTGATCGTGCCCTTCATTGACCGGATCGGCGCGAAGATGAACGTGATGGAGCAAGTGCTCGACGTTCCGACGCAGGAAGTCATCACCAAGGACAATGCCAGCGTCTCGGCCGATGCCGTCGCCTTCTACCAGGTCTTGAATGCGGCGCAGGCGGCCTACCAGGTCGCCCATCTCGAAATCGCCATCCTGAACCTGACGATGACCAACATCCGCTCGGTCATGGGGTCGATGGATCTCGACGAGCTGCTCTCCAACCGCGATACGATCAACGAGAGACTGCTGCGCGTCGTTGACGAAGCCGCCAACCCCTGGGGCATCAAGATCACCCGCGTCGAGATCAAGGACATCGCACCGCCGAAGGATCTGGTCGACGCCATGGCACGGCAGATGAAGGCCGAGCGCGAGAAGCGCGCCCAGGTCCTGGAAGCCGAAGGCGCCAGGAACGCACAGATCCTGCGTGCCGAAGGCGCAAAGCAGTCGGCGATCCTGGAGGCGGAAGGCCAGCGCGAGGCGGCGTTCCGCGACGCCGAAGCCCGTGAACGTCTGGCCGAGGCCGAAGCCAAGGCAACGAAGATGGTTTCCGACGCCATCGCATCCGGCGACGTTCAGGCGATTAACTACTTCGTTGCGCAGAAATACACCGAGGCGCTCGCCTCGATCGGCACCGCCAACAACCAGAAGATCGTGCTGATGCCGATGGAAGCCACGTCGCTGATCGGCTCGCTCGGAGGAATTGGCGCCATTGCCAAGGAAGTCTTCGGTGATGGCCCGTCGGGGCAGACTGCGCGTCCGCGTCAATCGACGCCGCGTACCACGCCCGCCTTCCCGGCCGATCCTTCGCAAGGAAAGTAGCCGATGCTCGAACGCGCCATTCAAGAACTCGGGCCCTGGAACTGGTGGGTCCTCGGCTTCGTGCTGCTCGCCGCCGAACTCGTCGCCCCCGGCGTGTTCCTGATCTGGATCGGGATCGCCGCGCTCATAGTCGGAATTCTCTCTCTCATGCTTTGGGAGATCGGCTTCTGGACATGGCAGGTTCAGTTCGTCCTCTTCGCGCTGCTCTCGGTGGTCGCGGTCCTGCTCGGCCGTCGCTTTGTTCTCTCCTCGTCGGAAGCCACCGATGAGCCCCTGCTGAACCGGAGAGCGGAAAGCCTCGTCGGCCGCACCGCCGTGCTGGAGAAGCCGATCGCCGAGGGGCGCGGCCGCATCCGGCTCGATGATACGATCTGGATCATCGAAGGGCCCGACCTGCCGGCCGGCACCCGGGTCCGTGTCGTTTCCACCCACGGGCGGAGCCTGACCGTGGAAAGCGCCTGACCGGCAAGCGGCTGATGCCACGACGTTTTTCACGGCTGGAAACGATTGCTTAACCACGTCGCTTTACGATTGCGAAAGGATTGCAATCAGGCTCGTGGACAATCGGCATATGGTGCCAGGCTCATCTCGCTCGACCAAAGGAGACGCGCGGCGTTCGACCTCGCTGGCGTTGCTATTGGCCGGCGCCGCCCTGTTCGTACCATCGCCATTGCTCGCGCAAACGGCCATGGCGCCGACGACGTCCTATGGCGTCAACACCTCCCCGGCAGCCCTTCCGGCTACAACGCCCGCAATCGCCGATCCGCAGACCACCGGCGCCGTCAGCGGCGACGACCTGCCGCCGGCGCAGAACGAGGATTACCTCCGCCTCAACCAGCGCGAGCCGACGATCGACGGCCTGCGGCTGCGCACCTATAACCCCGAATACGATCGCGCACCGGGCGTACGCATCGGCACCTTCACGCTGCGCCCCAGCGTCAGCGAGACCATCAACCACGAATGGCGCAAGGACGGAGACACCAAGACGAACCGCGGCTACCTCGAAACCGGGATCCGCGGCACGCTGACCTCGGACTGGTCGCGGCATCAGTTGACCGTCACCGGCGAAGGCATCCTGCAAAACAACATCTCTGGCGAGGGCGAGGAAGAGCCGCGCGCCAATGTCGACGCCGAACTGCGGCTCGATCTGTGGGACGAAACGATCGCGCGGCTCCGCGCCGGCTATAGTTTCGAGCGTGAAGACGCCGACGATCCGAACGCGATCTCGAACGCCAAGACCCAGTCCGCGGTCAACACCTACCGCCTTGGTGCCGCCATCGAGCGCGACTTCGGCCTGATCCGCGGCTCGGTCGGTATCGACTTCGACCGGCGTACCTACGGCGATGTCGAACTCGAAAACGGCACGAACCTGTCGGTCAAATACCGCAATCGCAATACAGGCATCCTCACGGCTAGGGTCGGCTACGAGCTGTCGCCGGCGCTGATCCCGTTCCTGGAAGCCTCTGTCGGCAAATCGCTTTACGACCTGCGCGAGGATCCACTCGGCTTCGAACGTTCCTACCAGACCTATGCCGGACGCGGCGGCATCGAGCTCGACCTCGGCGAGAAACTCTATGGCGAGCTCGGCCTCGGCTACGAGACCTACAACTTCGAGGACGATCGGCTCGGCGAGCTCAGCGGTCTTTCGGTCGACGGACGCCTCAACTGGTCGCCGCAGCGCGGCACCGACGTGCTCTTCGCCGTTTCGACCGACCTCAACCCGTCGACGACGCCGGGCGATGCGGGGTCGATCGACTACAATCTCACCAACATCATCACCCACCAGATGCGCTCGGATCTGGTCGCGCGGCTGACAAACAGCCTGACGCTGCGCAACTATCCCTCCGACGCCCGCTCGTCCGACGAGACCACCTGGCGCACCGGCGCCGGCCTGACCTACGACATCAACCGCTACCTGGCACTGACGGGCGACGTCAGCTACGAGCGCACGACCCGCGATCAGGGCGATACGACGGACATCACCCGCGTCGGCGTCGGCCTGACGCTACGGCGCTAGAGCAATCCCAGGAAAACTGTAAAGCGGCTTTCGGACCGGAATTGCGTCGTTTCAAAGAAGCCCGCCATCTTCAACGGAAAAGGCCGCGCCCAGGGGACGCGGCCTTCTCGAGTTCATGACGAAGGCAATTACCTCAGAGCGCTGAGCAGGCTCTTCAGCGGACCCTCGACGCTCGGGCGGATGTCGCCGCGTTCCAGCGCAAAGGCGACGTTTGCCAGGATGAAGCCATCCTTGGCGCCACAGTCATAGGTGTCGCCACGGAAGTGATACGCGGCGAACTGCTGGCTGTCGGAAAGCTTGAGCATGCCGTCGGTCAACTGGATTTCGTTGCCTGCGCCGCGCTCCTGCTTTTCGAGGATCGGGAAAATCTCCGGCTGCAGGATGTAGCGGCCGTTGATGAAGAAGTTGGACGGGGCCGTGCCCGGTGCCGGCTTTTCGACCATCTTGGTGATCTTGAAGCCATCGCCCACCTTGTCGCCGACGCCGACGATACCGTATTTGTGCGCCTGGTCCGGAGCGCATTCCTCGACGGCGATGACATTGCCGCCGCTCTGCTCATAGAGCTCGACCATGCCCTTGAGGCAGCCCTTTTCGCCCTTCATGATCATGTCCGGCAGCAGCAGCGCAAAGGGCTCGTTGCCAACGAGGTCACGGGCGCACCAGACCGCATGGCCGAGGCCGAGCGGCGCCTGCTGGCGGGTAAAGCTGGTGGTGCCTGCCTTCGGCAGAATGCCGTCGAGCAGCGCGATCTCGGCCTTCTTGTTACGCTCGCGCAGCGTCTGGTCGAGCTCGACCTGAATGTCGAAATAATCCTCGATGACCGCCTTGCTGCGGCCGGTGACGAAGATCAGATGTTCGATGCCGGCTTCCAGCGCCTCATCGACCACATATTGAATGACCGGCTTGTCCACCACCGTCAGCATTTCCTTCGGCACGGCCTTGGTGGCCGGCAGGAAACGTGTGCCCAGCCCTGCGACCGGGAACACGGCTTTGCGGACTTTACGCTTGTCGGTCATCGATACCTCCTTGATAGGACTTCACTCATAAGTCTTGCCGGATGGTCCCGAACGGCAATCCGTCTGAACCATACAGCGCTCCGTAATGGAGCCGCAATCTCTATGCTGTCGGCTGAACACAGCATGAACCGACGGAACAAATGCATATGCGAACTCCACGACCATGGCTTGACATTTTCTGCAGCGGAAGACGCCACCACAATTTCATGGTAAAGGGTTTGTTGACCACGTTTCTGTAGATTCGTTGCAATCCGGCAATGCAACAATCGCGGCCGGATCCGAAACAGGAGCCGCCGACGACTGCCCCCACCGTCGAGGCTGGCCCCAGACTGCCACCTTGCGGAGCGAATCGGGCCATGACGGCCGAGGCCCCGCAGAGAAACGGAACCGACAGCTGATGATCAGAAACCGCAGGACGTTTTTCCGTCATATCGCAGCCGCCCTCGTCCTCTCCGCCGCCGCGCTCGGTACCTCGCCCGCGCGCGCCGATGCCGGATTCCAGAACTGGATCAACGAATTCTACGCCACGGCTGCCAAGGCAGGCATCACCAAGGCGACCTATCGGCAGGCCTTCGCCGGTGTGAAGACGCCCGACCAGACGGTGATCGAGAAGGCGAACTATCAGCCGGAGTTCAAGCACAAGATCTGGGAATATATCGATTCCCGCGTGAACCCCTACACCAAGCGCGTCGGCCAGGAGATGGCGGCCAAGCACGCCCGCACGCTGAACGCGCTGGAAAAGCGCTTCGGCGTCGACAAGACCATCCTTTTGGCGATCTGGTCGATGGAATCCAACTACGGCGCCGTGCTCGAGAAGGATGATCGTCTGCATTACGTGCCGCGCGCACTCGCAACCCTTGCCTATGTCGATCCGAAGCGCTCGAACTACGCCAAGAAGCAGCTCATCGCCGCGCTGAAGATCCTCCAGAGCGGCGACATCACGCCGCGCGAGCTGACCGGCTCCTGGGCGGGCGCCATGGGTCACACCCAATTCATCCCGACGAGCTACCTGCTCTATGCGGTCGACGCCGATGGCAATGGCCACCGCGACATCTGGAACTCAGTGCCCGACGCGCTCGCGACTGCCGCCAACCTGCTCAAGAAGAACGGCTGGCAGCCGGGCGAAACCTGGGGCTACGAAGTCGCGCCGCCGGCAAATGCCGCGAAATATTCCGGCCAGACGAAGACGCTCGCCGAATGGGCGTCGCTCGGTTTCATCAGGCCGAACGGCAAGGGCTTCCGCAATGGCAGCATGCGCGCCGAGCTCAAGCTGCCGAGCGGCGGCGAAGGCCCCGGCTTCCTGATGACCAGGAACTTCTTCGTCATCAAGCGCTACAACGCCTCCGACAGCTACGCCCTCGGCGTCGGCCTTCTCGCCGACCAGATCGCCGGCTATCAGGGCATGCAGCAGCGCTGGCCGCGTCCGGACGGCTCGCTCGATATCAGCGAGAAGTTCGAGCTGCAGAACCGCCTGAAGGAACTCGGCTACTATAACGGCGAGGTCGACGGCAATTTTGGTTCCGGTTCCAAGGCCGCGATCCAGGCGTTCCAGTCGAAGAACGGCCTGCCGCCGGATGGAGAGCCGACCCAGATGCTGCTGCGGGTGCTGCGCAACTAGCGCCCTCGAAACGGTTTCACGATCGCCGTATCCGTGAGATAAAGTCGGATGAGCGCGCTGCACCCGTGCGGCGCGCTTGAACGTGACAGCGGCTCATCCCCGCCGGAACACGCTATGAACGGGTAAAGAACCAGATGACGAGCAAGCGCCGCGGGCACCAGAGCCGAACGCCGTTCGGGATTGCGACCATCTGCATCGCCGCGATGGCGATGGTTGTCGTCAGCCTTTTCGCGAGCTTTGCCGAAGCGCAGGAACGGGTCCAGCGGCGCAACCTGTTCCAGATGCTCTTTGGCGGGCTGACCCGCGAACGACCGGTCTATGAGGACCGTGACTATTTCCCCGAGCAGCCGCGCCCGAAACGCCAGCGGCAGCAACAGCAGCAGCGCCAAAAGGGCCAGGGGCAGCAGAAGCAGAAGCCGAAGATTGCCGATACGCCTGCCCCCGCACCGGTGGTCGTGGAGAAGGCGCCGGACGCCAAGAAGGTTCTGGTCGTCGGCGACTTCATGGCCGGCAGCCTCGGCGACGGCCTGAAGACCGCCTTCGAGATGACCCCTGGCATCGCCATCGAGACGCGGGCGAACGGCTCGTCCGGCCTCGTGCGCGAGGACTATTTCAACTGGCCGGGCACCCTTCCCGGCTATGTCTCTGAAGTGAAGCCTTCCGTCATCATCGTCAGCCTCGGTGCCAACGACCGGCAGCAAATGCAGATGGGAGACGTCAAGGAAAGGTTCCGCAGCGATCTCTGGACGGAAGAGTATCGCAAGCGCGTCAATGCGCTGGCGGCGCTTGCCCGCAAGGAGAAGCTGCCGGTTCTCTGGGTCGGAATGCCGCCGTTCCAGTCGGCGGCCATGACCGCCGACATGGTGACCTTCAACGGCATCTACCGCGAGGAGATCGAGAAGGTCGGCGGCCAGTTCGTCGACATCTGGGATGGCTTCGTCGACGAGGGCGGCAAGTTCGTGCTGACCGGCTCCGACATCAACGGCCAGCAGGTTCGTCTGCGCGGCGCCGATGGCGTCAACCTCACCAAGGCCGGCAAACGCAAGCTCGCCTTCTACGTCGAGAAGGATATTCGCCGGCTGCTCGGCGATGCCGCGGCGACGGACAAGAACGTGCCGGGAGCCAACGAACTCAAGGACCTGGTCGTGACGGCGCCGCTTGGCAACGAGGATATCGTCAAGACCCAGCCGATCGGCTTGACCGATCCGGCGCTCGACGGCGCCGGGTCGCTGCTCGGCAACGCCGCCCCGGACAAGGGCAATGGCAAGAGCCCCCGCGACCTGCTGGTCGACAAGGGCGATGTCGTCGCCGCGCCGGCGGGCCGCGTCGACGACTTCCGCCTGTCGAAGCCAAGCACGGTGATCAGCAATCCGGTGATCCGCAACTAGAGCATTCCCGCAACGGGCTTAGAGCGACCCTGGCGGCTCATCTGAATGCCCGGCGTAGTTGAAAGCTGACAATAGCCAGCAAAAAGCCCCGTCAGCTGGACGGGGCCTTTCAGGCTTGGGAGTGAGTGCTTATCGCGGCAGGGTGGTCGAACCCATCAGCGCCTCGTCGATCGCCCGCGCCGCCTGGCGGCCTTCGCGAATCGCCCAGACGACGAGCGACTGGCCGCGGCGCACGTCGCCCGCGGTCCAGAGCTTCTCGACCGAGGTCTTGTAGTCGCGCTCGTTGGCGACGACATTGGTCGAGCCGCGGCGGTCGGTGTTGAGCGTCAGCTTGTCGCCGAGATCCTTCAGCACGCTGTTGGTGAAGGGACCGCGGAAGCCGATGGCGATGAAGGCGAGATCGGCCTTGATGACGAACTCCGTGCCGGCGATCGGCTTGCGGCGATCGTCCACCTGGCAGCACTTCACGCCGGTGAGATTGCCGTCCTCGTCGCCGATGAATTCGAGCGTCGCCACCTGGAACTCGCGGATGGCGCCCTCGGCCTGGCTGGAGGAGGTGCGCATCTTCGTCGCCCAGAACGGCCAGACGGCGAGCTTGTCTTCCTTTTCCGGCGGCTGCGGACGGATGTCGAGCTGGGTCACCTTGACCGCGCCCTGACGGAAGGCCGTGCCGACGCAGTCCGACGCCGTATCGCCGCCGCCGACGACGACGACGTGCTTGCCGCCGGCAAGGATCGGCTGGGACGGCCAGCCGACGCTGTCGATGTTTTCGCGGCCGACGCGACGGTTCTGCTGCACGAGATAGGGCATCGCGTCATGCACGCCGGCGAATTCGACACCGGGGATGCCCGCATCACGCGGTGTCTCCGAACCGCCGCAGTAGAGCACGGCATCGTAGTCGTCGAGCAGACGCTGCATCGGCAGGTCGACGCCGACATTGATGCCGCAGTGGAAGGTGACGCCTTCGCCCTTCATCTGTTCGACGCGGCGATCGATGAAGTTCTTCTCCATCTTGAAGTCCGGGATGCCGTAGCGCAGCAGGCCGCCTGGCTTCGTTTCACGCTCGTAGACGTGAACCTCATGGCCGGCGCGGGCAAGCTGCTGGGCTGCCGCCATGCCGGCCGGGCCGGAGCCAATGACCGCAACCTTCTTGCCGGTCTTGATGACGGCCGGCTGCGGTACGATGTAGCCCATCTCGTAGGCCTTGTCGGCGATCGCCTGTTCGATGGTCTTGATCGCCACCGGCGTGTCTTCGAGGTTCAGCGTGCAGGCTTCCTCGCACGGCGCCGGGCAGACGCGGCCGGTGAATTCCGGGAAGTTGTTGGTCGAATGCAGGTTGCGGATCGCCTCGTCCCAGTTGCCGTTGTAGACGAGGTCGTTCCAGTCCGGAATCTGGTTGTGCACCGGGCATCCGGTCGGCCCGTGGCAATAGGGGATGCCACAGTCCATGCAGCGCGCGGCCTGCTTCTGCACTTCCGGTTCTGACATCGGAATGGTGAATTCGCGGAAATGGCGGATGCGGTCAGATGCCGGCTGGTACTTTGCCACTTGCCGGTCGATCTCGAGAAATCCAGTTACCTTACCCATCGTACTATCCTGAAAGCTTTGCGTCTGAACAGGCGCTTTTCCCAAGCGCGCGTGAGGGGCCCCCGAACCAGTCTGTGATGAACCGGGAGCCTTGGTCACCGGGGCCTCCTATTCGGCCGCCTCTGCCATTTTCATGCGTTCCATATCCTCGAGCGCACGACGGTATTCGACCGGCATGACCTTGCGGAATTTCGGCCGGTAATCCGTCCAGTGATCGAGGATCTCCTTCGCCCGGGGCGAACCCGTGTGGTGAAGGTGATTGGAGATGAGCTGATAGAGCCGCTCCTCGTCGTGGCGCGTCATGTCGCCGGAGACGTCGACCATGCCCTTGTGCATGATGTCGCCGCCGTGGTGATGCAGCTTCTCGAGCATGTCGTCCTCTTCCGGAACCGGCTGCAGCTCGACCATCGCCATGTTGCAGCGACGGGCGAAATCGCCTTCCTCGTCGAGCACATAGGCAACACCGCCCGACATGCCGGCCGCGAAGTTGCGGCCCGTGCCGCCGAGCACGACGACGACGCCGCCGGTCATGTACTCGCAGCCGTGGTCACCCACGCCTTCGACGACCGCGACCGCGCCGGAGTTGCGCACGGCGAAGCGCTCGCCGGCCACGCCGTTGAAGTAGCACTCGCCCGAGATCGCGCCGTAGAGCACGGTGTTGCCGACGATGATCGATTCCTGCGCGACGATTTTCGCGTTTTCCGGCGGCCGGACAATGATGCGCCCGCCCGAAAGGCCCTTGCCGACATAGTCGTTGCCGTCACCCACCAGATCGAAGGTGATGCCGCGTGCGAGGAACGCACCGAAGGACTGGCCGGCCGTGCCCTTGAGGGTCACATGGATGGTATCGTCCTTCAGGCCCTTGTGGCCCCAACGCTTGGCAAGCGCGCCCGAGAGCATGGCACCGGCCGAACGGTCGACGTTCTTGATCTCGGCCTCGATCCTGACCGGCGCCTTGGTTTCGAGCGCGACCTTCGCCTGCTCGATCAGCTTGCGATCGAGAATGTCGTCGATCGGATGCTTTTGACGCGTGGTCCAGTAGGTCTCTTCCTTCTTGGCTTCCACCTTGTGGAAGATCTTCGAGAAGTCGAGGCCGTTGGCCTTCCAATGGGCAATCGCGCCATCCTTTTCCAGCAGCTCGGATGCGCCGATGATCTCGTCGAGCTTCCTGACGCCGAGCGAGGCGAGGATCTCGCGCACTTCTTCCGCGACGAAGAAGAAGTAGTTGATCACATGCTCGGCCGTGCCCTTGAAGCGCTTGCGCAGCACCGGATCCTGCGTCGCAACGCCGACGGGACAGGTGTTGAGATGGCACTTGCGCATCATGATGCAGCCGGCGGCGATCAGCGGCGCGGTGGCGAAGCCGAACTCGTCGGCACCGAGCAGCGCACCGATGATGACGTCGCGGCCGGTCTTGAGACCGCCGTCGACCTGCAGGGCCACGCGCGAACGCAGGCCGTTCAGCACCAGCGTCTGCTGGGTTTCGGCAAGGCCGATTTCCCACGGGCTGCCCGCATGTTTCAGCGAGGTGAGCGGCGAAGCGCCGGTGCCGCCGTCGAAGCCGGCAACGGTGATATGGTCGGCCCGCGCCTTGGCAACGCCGGCGGCAACCGTGCCGACGCCGACTTCCGAAACGAGCTTGACCGAGACATCCGCTTCCGGATTGACGTTCTTCAGGTCGTAAATCAGCTGCGCCAGATCTTCGATCGAATAGATGTCATGGTGCGGCGGCGGCGAGATCAGGCCGACGCCAGGCGTCGAGTGACGGGTCTTGGCAACCGTCGCGTCGACCTTGTGGCCGGGCAACTGGCCGCCTTCGCCGGGCTTGGCACCCTGTGCCACCTTGATCTGCAGCATGTCGGCATTGACCAGGTATTCCGTGGTCACGCCGAAGCGGCCGGACGCGATCTGCTTGATCGCCGAACGCTCGGGGTTCACCGAACCATCCGGCAGCGGCAGGTAGCGATCGCTTTCCTCGCCGCCCTCGCCGGTGTTCGACTTGCCGCCGATCCGGTTCATGGCGATCGCCAGCGTCGTATGCGCCTCGCGGCTGATCGAGCCGAAGGACATGGCGCCGGTGGAGAAGCGCTTGACGATGTCGGCGGCGGGCTCCACCTCGTCGACCGAGATCGGCTTGCGGCCGACAGCCTCGGCGCTCTTCACCGTGAAGAGGCCGCGGATGGTGTTCATGCGCAGCGCCGAGTTGTTCACCATCTCGGCGAATTCGCGGTAGCGGTCCTCAGCATTGCCGCGAACCGCATGCTGCAGCGAGGCGATCGCGTCCGGCGTCCAGGCGTGGCTCTCGCCGCGCATGCGAAAGGCGTATTCGCCGCCGATGTCGAGCGTGTTGGCCAGAACCGGATCGGCACCGAAGGCCGCCTTGTGACGGGCGACGGTCTCGGCGGCGATCTCTTCGAGGCCGATGCCCTCGATCGTCGTCGCCGTGCCGAAGAAGA
Source organism: Ensifer sp. B1-9 (assembly GCF_050474445.1). NCBI lineage: Bacteria > Pseudomonadati > Pseudomonadota > Alphaproteobacteria > Hyphomicrobiales > Rhizobiaceae > Ensifer > Ensifer sp. B1-9. The sequence continues at coordinate 182,771 of NZ_JBCHVG010000008.1, read as the reverse complement.
ACTGGTTCACGAACTTCGACGACAGACCAACCGCGTCGAAGATCTGCGCGCCGCAATAGGACTGGTAGGTCGAGATGCCCATCTTGGACATGACCTTGAGGATGCCCTTGCCGACGGCCTTGATGTAGCGATAGACGACCTCGCTCGCATCGACTTCCTTCGGGAAGTCACCGCGCTTGTGCATGTCGATCAGCGTGTCGAAGGCGAGATAGGGGTTGATCGCCTCGGCGCCGTAGCCGGCGAGCAGGCAGAAGTGGTGCACTTCGCGCGGTTCGCCGGACTCGAGCACGATACCGACCGAGGTGCGCAGGCCCTTGCGGATCAGGTGGTGGTGCACGGCGGCGGTCGCGAGCAGCGCCGGGATCGCCACGCGGTCCGGACCGACCTGGCGGTCGGAGAGCACGATAATGTTGTAGCCCCCCTTCACCGCCGCTTCCGCACGCTCGCAGAGACGGTCGAGCATTTCCGGCATGCCTTCGGCACCGCGCGAAATGTCGTAGGTGAAATCGAGCGTCTTGGTGTCGAAGCGATCCTCGGTGTGACCGATCGAGCGGATCTTTTCGAGATCGCCATTGGTCAGGATCGGCTGACGCACTTCGAGGCGCTTCGCATGTGCCATGCCCTCGTGGTCGAGGATGTTCGGCCGCGGGCCGATGAAGGAGACGAGGCTCATCACCAGCTCTTCGCGGATCGGGTCGATCGGCGGGTTGGTGACCTGCGCAAAGTTCTGCTTGAAATAGGTATAGAGCAGCTTGCGCTTGTCCGACATCGCCGAGATCGGCGTATCGGTGCCCATCGAGCCGATCGCTTCCTGACCGGTCGTCGCCATAGGCGACATCAGGATCTTGGTGTCTTCGAGCGTGTAGCCGAACGCCTGCTGGCGGTCGACCAGGGACACGTCGCGGCGCAGTGCGCGCGGCTCCACCGGCTTCAACTCTTCGAGGATGAGCTGGGTATCTTCGAGCCACTTGCTGTAGGGGTGCTTCTGGGCGAGCGAAGACTTCACCTCCTCGTCGGAGATGATGCGGCCCTGCTCCATGTCGATCAGCAGCATCTTGCCGGGCTGCAGACGCCACTTCTTGACGATCTTGTCTTCGTCGACCGGCAGCACGCCGGCTTCCGACGCGAGGATGACGCGGTCGTCAGAGGTGACGATATAGCGGGCCGGACGCAGACCGTTGCGGTCGAGTGTCGCGCCGATCTGGCGGCCGTCGGTGAAGGCGACCGCGGCCGGTCCGTCCCACGGCTCCATCAGGGCTGCATGATATTCGTAGAAGGCTTTCCGTTCCGGCGACATCAACTGGTTGCCGGCCCAGGCTTCCGGGATCAGCATCATGACTGCATGCGACAGCGAATAGCCGCCCTGCACCAGGAACTCGAGCGCGTTGTCGAAACAGGCCGTGTCCGACTGGCCCTCATAGGAGATCGGCCAGAGCTTGGAAATGTCCTCGCCGAAGAGCGGCGAAGAGACCGACGCCTGGCGCGCCGCCATCCAGTTGACGTTGCCGCGCAGCGTGTTGATTTCGCCGTTATGGGCGACCATGCGGTAGGGGTGCGCGAGCTTCCACGACGGGAAGGTGTTGGTGGAAAAGCGCTGGTGCACGAGCGCGACCGCTGTCTCGAAGCGCGGGTCGGACAGGTCCTTGTAATAGGCGCCAACCTGGTAGGCGAGGAACATGCCCTTGTAGACGATCGTCGAGGACGACAGCGAGACGGGGTAGAAGTTGCTCTCCTCACCCTTGTATTCGTCATAGATACGGTTGGAGATCACCTTGCGCAGCGTGAAGAGGCGGCGCTCGAACTCCGCATTCGTGGCGGCATCGCGGCCCGCACCAATGAAGACCTGGACATGGCGCGGCTCGGTCGCGGCGATTTCCGGCGCCTTCGAGAGCGACGAATTGTCGACTGGCACGTCGCGGTAGCCGAGCAGCACCTGGCCTTCCTCGGCAACGACGTCCTTGATCACCCGCTTGAAATGTTCGACCAGCGCATCGCCCTGCGGCATGAAGATATGGCCGACGGCATATTCGCCGGCCTTCGGCAGGGTGATGCCTTGCTTGGCCATTTCCTCGCGGAAGAAGCGGTCGGGAATCTGCACGAGAATGCCCGCGCCATCGCCCATCAGCGGGTCGGCGCCGACGGCACCACGGTGCGTCAGGTTTTCGAGCATGAAGAGGCCGTCTTGCACGATCTGGTGCGACTTCTGGCCCTTCATATGCGCGACGAAGCCGACGCCGCAGGCGTCATGCTCGTTGCGCGGATCGTAGAGACCCTGTTTTCGCGGCAGGCCAGTCGGGAATGCGGGCGTTTTTTCAGCCGTCGCAACGCCGTGTGCGAGGTTGAGCCCAGATTGCTGTGATGGCGAATGATCCGTCATCGGTTTCCCTCCTGTTAAACCCGGCACCGCCGGGCATGGCACCGCCCGCGCATGGCTCTTCGTTGCGCGCAAAGGCACGCCAAAAAGCCGGGGCACTCATCGTCTCATGATCCTGATCAGGTCGCAAATAAGCACGGCATCATCAGGCACTGATGTCTGCGACCATCCTGACGGCAGGCGATAACAACCGGATGAAATCCGGAAAATCCCCCCGCTTCGCACGCCGGCTGCCATTTTTTTAGGCACTCGCGGCGATTGTTCCGGTCCCCAGACCGAAATAGGACAGCAAACCTGTCCTATTTCATGTGCTCTATGCCAGAAACTACCCCCCTCCGCAAGGGGCATATGAGCAAATAATAGAGAAGATTTTGCCGAACATTGCCGGAAATTTCCGGCTTTTATAATTAAATTACGGCTCCCTCGCATTTTCTTCCTTTTGGTTTCAAACTGGTCTCCTGTTGGCCTATCCGACGCTGACCGTGATTGATCCGGCCGAGAACTCGGCTAAGGTCGGCAAAATCCGTCGAAAAGACTGTAATACAGGGTGGAAAGTGATGATTTTTTCGTCTGACAACTGGGCTGGCGCCCATCCAGCGATTGCCGAAAGCCTGATCGCGCATGCCGGCGGATACGCGTCTGCCTACGGCACCAGCGATCTCGACCGGAAAGTGGAAAAGAAGTTCGCCGAGATTTTCGAAAAGGATGTCGCAGTCTTCTTCGTCGGAACCGGAACCGCCGCCAATTCGCTGGCGCTTGCGACCGCCAACCGTGCCGGCGGCATTACCTTCTGCCATCGCGAGGCGCACGTCATCGCTGACGAATGCGGCGCGCCGGAATTCTTCTCGCATGGCGCCAGGCTGAAGCCCGTCGACGGACCATGGGGCAAGATGGAGGCGGCGCGGCTCGAATCCGAGATTCGGCGCTATCCGCTGGACAATGTCCATGGCGGCCAGCCGGCAGCGGTAACGCTGACCCAGGCGACGGAAAGCGGCACGGTCTATTCGCTCGCCGAAATCGAGACGATCGCCGCCGTTGCCAAGGCGCATAAGTTGCCGGTGCATATGGATGGCGCCCGCTTCGCCAATGCGCTGGTCAGCCTCGGCACGACGCCCGCGGAAATGACCTGGAAGCGCGGCGTCGACCTCGTCTCCTTCGGCGGCACCAAGAACGGCTGCTGGTGCGCCGAAGCGCTGGTGCTGTTCGATCTCTCCAAGGCGCACGAAATGCATTTCCTGCGCAAGCGCTCGGCTCAACTCTTCTCCAAGTCGCGCTTCGTCTCGGCACAGTTCGAAGCCTACTTTACCGGCGATCTCTGGCTGAACCTCGCACGCCATGCCAATGCGATGGCCGCCCGCCTTGCCGAGGGTATTGCCGCCTCGAAGACGAGCCGGCTCGCCTGGCAGGCGGACGCCAATGAGGTCTTCCCCATCCTGAGGAAGGACGTGGCGGCGAACCTTAGACAGCAGGGTGCGGTCTTCTATGACTGGCCCGTGCCGCACGACCTCGACGGCAGTCTCGCAGAGAATGAAGGCCTCTATCGTCTCGTCACCAGCTTCGCGACACAGGCCGAGGACGTCCAACGCTTCGTTGCCGCCTGCTGAGGCAGTTCCGGAAAAACGGCGACGCCTTCCGGTCGGGCGTTACACGCTGCAAGAAACTGGATCATCCCGCCGCCTGGGCGGGATGGTCTCCCGCATCAAACCTGTCCCTGCAACGTCCTCACATTGGAGAGGATCTCGGCCGAAAGTGCCGCACTCAGCTTGCGGTCGACGCCTTTGCTCGGCACCAGCACGAATTCAACGTCCTCGAGCGGCGGCAGCGCGCCGGCCGGTATCTCCTTCAGTCCCGCCGGCACCATGCTGCGCGGCTGCACGAGCACGCCCATGCCGGCGCGCGCGGCCGCCGTCAGCCCGCTGAGACTGCCGCAGGTGCAGACGATGCGCCACGGCAGGCGGTGCCGATCGAGCACCTCGAGAGCGACGCTGCGGGTGATGCTCGGCGGCGGAAAGGCAATTAGCGGCAGGACCTTGTCACGCCTGATCCTTTCGGGATCGCGCGCCAGCCAGACAAGCGGTTCGCGGTAGACGAGCTCTCCCCTGAGATCGCCAAGCCTTCGTTTGGCAAGCACGAGATCGATCTCGCCATTGTCCTGCATCTGATAGAGCACGCCGCTCAAGGCGACGGTCAGTTCGAGATCCACCGACGGATGCGCCCGCACGAAGTCTTCCAGCACCGCCGGCAACCGGCTCATGACGAAGTCCTCGGAAACGCCGAGACGCAGGCGCCCGCGCAAGCTGCTTTCGGCAAAGAGCGCCCGCACCTCGCCGTCGATCGCCAGCATCGACCGGGCATGGGCAAGCAGCGCAAGCCCATCCGCCGTCAGGGCCACCCGGTGCGTATCGCGAGCAACCAGGGTCCGCCCAAGCGAGGCCTCAAGCCTCTGAATGTGCTGGCTGACAGTTGATTGTCCGAGCGACAGTTTTTCCGCCGCCAGCGTGAAGCTGCCCATCTGCTCGAGGGCGACGAAGCTGCGCAACTGCACGAGATCCAGCATAGTTCATCCCAAATCGCGATAACTGTTATTCCTTGCATCCTGCTTCATAATGAGCGATCCCGGCAAGAGGTTTGATGACGAGCAAGTGACCTAATATGCGCCGCTACCTTCCCGATACCTTCACCATCCTGCTTCTGGCGACGGTGCTGCTGGCATCCGTCCTGCCGATCCATGGTGATGCCACCGTCTGGTTCGGCGTGGCGACGAAGGTGGCCGTTGGCATGGTCTTCTTTCTGCATGGTGCGCGGCTGTCGCGTGAGGTGGTGATCGCCGGCATCCTGCACTGGCGGCTGCACCTGACGATCCTTGCCTCGACCTTCGCCCTCTTCCCACTGATCGGTCTTGCGATCGGCTTCGTCCCGAACTCGATCCTGCCGTCGACCCTCTATACCGGCATCCTCTTCCTCTGCGTGCTGCCCTCGACGGTGCAATCGTCGATCGCCTTCACCTCGATGGCCGGCGGCAACGTGCCGGCGGCGATCTGCTCGGCTTCCGCTTCCAATATCTTCGGCATGTTCCTGACGCCGCTGCTCGTCGGCCTGCTTTTTTCCGCCGGCGGCCATGGCGGCGTGACACTCGATGCGCTGGAGCAGATCCTGCTGCAATTGCTTGCACCCTTCATTGCCGGGCAATTGCTGCAGCCGTGGATCGGCGCCTGGATCCGGGCGCGCAAGGGGCTGCTGGCCCCCGTCGATCGCGGTTCGATCCTGATGGTCGTCTATCTCGCCTTCAGCCAGGCGGTGACATCGGGCCTCTGGCAGACCTACTCGCTGACCGATCTCGGCATCCTGGTCGCCATCGAGATCCTTATGCTGGCGCTCGTCCTCGCCATCACCATGTTCGGCAGCCGCCTGCTCGGCTTCGACAAGGCGGACGAGATCGCCATCACCTTCTGCGGCTCGAAGAAAAGCCTCGCAAGCGGCGTTCCCATGGCGAGCGCCATCTTCGCCGGCCAGAACATCGGCGCGATCGTGTTGCCTGTCATGCTGTTCCACCAGATCCAGCTGATGGCCTGCGCCGTCATCGCACAGCGCTACGCCGCCAAGAAGCAGGCGCCCGCGATACCCGCGCCGGCCAGATCCTAGAGCATCCCGCCTTCAGGTGGCATCACTGGCAAAGGCCTGGCGCGATTCCGTCGGGAACCCGCGCGATTACCAAGAGCCAATAAAAAAGCGGCGCCCCTGGGGACGCCGCCTGTCTTGGGAGATTGTCTTCGCGGTTAAAGGCTCTGAGCCTCGATCTGCTTCGGCTGCGAGGCAACGGACGAAATCTCGATCCGGCGAGGCTTGGCTGCTTCCGGGATCTCGCGAGTAAGGTCGATATGCAGCAAGCCGTTCTTCAGCGAAGCGGACTTGATCTCCACGTGATCGGCAAGCTGGAAGCGGCGTTCAAAGGCGCGCTTGGCAATGCCGCGATGGAGAAACTGGCTTTCTTCGCCGTTTTCCTCGGCCTTTTCGCCCTTGACCGTCAGCGTGTGCTCACGGGCCTCGATCGAAAGCTCGCTCTCGTCAAAGCCGGCAACGGCCATGGTGATGCGGTAGGCGTTTTCGCCGGTGCGTTCGATGTTGTAGGGCGGGTAGGTCTGAGCCTGATCCGGCTGGCCGAGGCTATCGAGCATCGTGAACAGGCGATCGAAGCCGACGGTGGAACGGTAGAGGGGAGAGAAATCGAAGTGACGCATTGTGTCCTCCTTGGAGCAACGGTTTGCGATGTCTGGTCGGCCACCCCATTTTGGCAGCGGCAGGACCGGTGAACGGACCCGTCTTCGGCGCCCGTGACCCTGATTTGGGGAGGCGAATTCGCGACTTCAAGACGTGAGCGCTCACGATTTTCCCGTGAACCCGACATGAATGGCCGCTTCGGCTTCCGTTCAGCCGCGGGAGGCTAGAAGGAAAGCCTGGGCGGCAACTCCCAGGCTGAAGTGATACGTCCCTTCCCCTTCAGCGGCCGGAAACGGTGATCGTCCGGATTTCACCCACCGTTTCCGGCCTTTTTTCTTTGACGGCGAAGACCCTGCCGCCTATCCCTTGATGCTATCGATCAACCGCTCTTCCTGGCCGCTACGACGTCATGACATCGATCCTGCACTCGACACCGGACAATCCGATCCCGGAAAATTACGTGGCGGGCTTCTTCGATGGCGTCGGCGGCCGCAAGATCCGCTACGCGATCTTCAAGACGAAACAGCCGGTCGCGCGCGGCACCGTCGTCCTGCTGCAGGGGCGCAACGAATCGATCGAGAAATATTTCGAGACGATCGCCGAACTCATGGCCGCCGGCCTCTGGGTCGCGACCTTCGACTGGCGCGGCCAGGCTGGCTCCGAGCGGCTCTTGCCGCACCCCGGACGCGGCTACGTCGATCACTTCACCGACTATGAGCGCGACCTCAGCACCTTCCTGGAACAGATCGTGCTGCCGGATACGCGCCTGCCCTTCTCGATCGTCGCCCACTCGATGGGTGCGCTCGTTGCCCTGTCGCTGGCACCGATGCTGGCAAGCCGGATCGATCGGCTGGTAGTGCTAGCGCCTTTCGTCGGCCTCGGCGGCCAGGCGCTCGGCGAGCGCAGCATCGCCACGGTTGCGACCCTTATGCGCTGCATCGGTCTCGGCACGCTGCCGGCGCATCCGGACAAGGGCAACCGTCCGTTCGAGAACAACGTCCTGACGGCGGATCGGCGCCGCTACCTGCGCAACATTGCGCTGACCGACACGCATCCGGAACTGCGGCTTGGCCCGCCGACGGCGCGCTGGCTGAGCGAGGCCTTCCGTGCCATGCGCCGAGTCATCCGCCGCGAGCATCTGACGCGCATCACCCTGCCGACGATCATCCTTGCGCCGACTGCGGACCGTCTGGTGCCGCATCTCGCCGTCGAGTGGCTGGCGCGCAATTTCCGCGCCGCCCAGATGATCCCGATCGATGGCGCCCGCCACGAACTGCTGCATGAAGCGGATCGTTATCGCGCCCAGGCGATGGCAGCGATCCTCGCCTTCATCATCCCCGAAGAGGGCGACGATCGAGAAAATACCGCCGCCTGATAGAGGCTGCACTTTCGCTAATTGTTTTGATTTACGGGACTCTTCCGCACCGGCGCGAAAGTGCGTGGCGCGTCTCAGCCTTTCAGGATTTCCAGCGCCTGCGCATGCAGTTCGGCGTTGCCGGCGGCGATGACTTCGCCGCCCATTTCCGCCGGTCCGCCCTGCCAATTGGTGATGATGCCGCCGGCCTGCTCGATCAGCGGGATGAGGCCGCCGACGTCATAGGGCTTCAGCCCGCATTCGATCACCAGATCGACGTGACCGGCAGCGAGAAGCGCGAAGGCGTAGCAGTCACAGCCATAACGGAAGAGCCGGACCTTGCTCTGCAGTGCCTCGTAGCGGGCCTTGAAATCGCCGGTATAGAGATGCGGCGATGTCGTGAAGAGCACCGCGTCCGAAAGCGATTTGCAGGCGCGCGTCGAAAGCACCTGTTCGCCACCGGGCCCGCGGTAGACCGTCTTTTGGCCATCGGCGAAATAGCGCTCGCCGGTAAACGGCTGGTCCATCAGGCCCATGACCGCCTCGCCATTGCGATAGAGGCCGACCAGCGTGCCCCAGACCGGCAGGCCCGAAATGAAGGCACGGGTACCGTCGATCGGATCGATGACCCAGACATGTTCCCGGTCAAGCCCGACATTGCCGTGCTCTTCGCCGAGGATGCCATGTTCGGGGAAATGCCTTTCGATCAGCGCGCGGATCGCCGCTTCTGCCGACCGGTCCGCCTCCGTCACCGGATCGAAGCCGCCTTCGAGCTTGTTGACCACGCTGGTGCCGATCCGGAATCGCGGCAAGGTCTCTGCCTTGGCAGCTTCGGCAAGGCGATCGAAGAAGGCGCGGTCAGGCAGCATGGCTCTCTCTCAGGGAAGCATGGAGGAAGGTACGTCCTGCATAGCGGAAATTCACCGAAAGGCAAACGAGTTGAACAGGGCAAGCTGCTTGCTGTCGCTGGTATCACGGCTGCGACGAGGGCCGCGAGCTTGGGCGCCGCAAGGCCCGACCCTCGCCCCGATCGTCGTTTTGGCGATTTCAATCGGTTGAGATGGCGCTTCGACGGAAAAATTCTTGATGCACCGCAAAAGTTTCCAGCGAAAAAACTTGACATTTGTGCAGTGCAAAATTAAGGTTTGGGTACAGTCACCTGTGACTGTAAATACCCTCCTTGGGTGTTTCCTCCCTAGACTTGACCGCGCCGTTGGCGCGGTTTTTTTTGAAGCTCCCGACAGAAAATCCGATGTCATTCCGCTGCGAGCGGGAGGTAGGCGCCGTAGTCTTCGACATGACGGGAAAGCGACGCGACGAAGGTCGTGAGATCCGCAACCAGCGCGCCGAAGCCGGGCTTGCGCACCAGCGTCGTCTCATCGACATAGAGCGCCCGGTTGATCTCGATCTGCAGCGCATGCAGCCCGCGCGTCGGGCGGCCATAATGCTCGGTGATGAAGCCGCCGGCATAGGGCTTGTTGCGCACGACGCTGTAGCCGAGCTCCTGCAAGAGATCGACCGCAGCGCGCGAGAGTTCGCCCGCGGCACTGGTCCCGTAGCGGTCGCCGATGATGAAATCGGGACGCTGGGCGCTGCCGGGCAAATGCATGTTCCCGGGCATCGAATGACAATCGATCAGCACCGACAGACCGAACTGCACGTGGGTGCGCGCGATAAGCTTGCGCAAGGTGGCATGATAGGGCTTGTAGATCGTCTCGATCCGCGTCAGCGCATCCTCGACCGGGAACCGTCCGCGATAGATCTCCATGTTCTCGGCGACGAGCCGCGGTATCGTGCCGAGGCCGCCGGCGACGCGCATCGAACTGATGTTGGCATGGGGCGGCAAAGGACCGTCGAACATGCGCGGGTCGAGCTCGTAGGGCTCGCGGTTGACGTCGAGGAAGGCGCGCGGGAAATGCGCCAGCAGCATCGGCGCTCCGAGAAAAGTCGCGTTCTGGAACAGCTCGTCGACATAGTGGTCTTCCGACCGGCGAATTGAAACGGCGTCGAGCCGCGATTGATCGAGAAAGCTCTGGGGGTAGGAACGGCCGCTATGCGGCGAATTGAACACAAAGGGAATGCGCTGGATTGGAGGTTCCAGGACCTCGAACAGTTCCCTCTCCGCAATTTCCCCCATCTGAACCCTTTTTTACCATATGCGGTTCGTACAATTGTCGTCATGTTGCCAGTTGGTCCGCTCTGTGTCCATAGTGACCAATCACAGCTCCCGGGGAATTGACGTCCCGCGTTCACGAGATATTTACCGCGTTGCGGTTTGGATAAAACGCCGCAATCTACGCGCAATGAACTGAAAAAAGAGAAGCACGGCCGAATTCATGACTGCGAAAATCCTTCTTGCCGAAGACGACAACGATATGCGCCGGTTCCTGGTGAAGGCGCTCGAAAAGGCCGGCTACAAGGTCATGTCCTACGACAACGGCGCCAGCGCCTATGACCGGCTTCGTGAGGAGCCTTTCTCGCTTCTCCTCACCGACATCGTCATGCCCGAGATGGACGGCATCGAGCTGGCGCGCCGCGCGACAGAACTCGATCCGGACCTCAAGGTCATGTTTATCACCGGTTTTGCCGCTGTCGCGCTCAACCCGGACTCCAAGGCGCCAAAGGATGCCAAGGTGCTTTCGAAGCCCTTCCACCTCCGCGACCTCGTCGACGAGGTCAACAAGATGCTGGCCGCCGCCTGAGGCACGATGGTTTTCCACAGCCTCTGCCGCTCACGGCACGCCGTGGCGACCCGCTACCGCGCCACGCGTCTCATCAGACGCGAAGGTCGCTGTAGTACTTTGAATTGCTGCATGTCTCTGTCCTTTAACCGGCTACGATCAAAGGAGACGTGCAGTAGGACGATTTCCGATCGACCGCCGCGATCCACAAGGGATCTGCGGCGGTCTTTTCGTTTCAAGGCCTTAGCAGGAATCCCGGAAATCCGGGCACTCGCCGGCTCGCCGCGACCGACCCTCGGACGGGAAAAAACAGGCCTCCGAAATTTCTGTCAAAAAACCTTCGAAAACCCTATTGACGCGGCAACGGGTTTTGTGGTCTATGCGCCGACATCGGATGGGCGTGTAGCTCAGCGGGAGAGCACTACGTTGACATCGTAGGGGTCACAAGTTCGATCCTTGTCACGCCCACCATTCGAATTCCAAGGGCCTTTCGAGAAATCGAGAGGCCCTTTTTCGTTTGCCCCCGTGACGCACCGGCTGGCAACATCTCCACTCATTCCGATTCTTTACGAAGTTTAATGTCTTCCGTCATGGAAGGGTGGGTTCCGCGCCCTATTTGCCTTCGCAATCTGATCCTATCCGCAGTCCATCGCATCCGTAGACCAACGGGCGGCAGCGCGACCCGCGCCTTGACGGGCGACGGCGACGTCGCCGGCCATATCTTCTCAAGACGTCGCCGGCCACATCTTCTCAAAATGAGAAAGGAACGGACAATGCCTGCCGTCAGGAACATCTTGCTCGTACACGGCGCCTGGGGCGATGCATCCCATTGGCGTCATGTGATCCCGCCGCTCCACGCCAAGGGCTACGGGATCGCCGCAGTGCAGAACCCGCTGACCTCGCTTGCCGACGATGTCGAGCGTACGCGCAGGCTGGCGGAGGCGCTCGAGGGCCCGACCCTGCTCGTCGGCCACTCCTACGGTGGCGCGGTGATCAGCGGTGCTGGTCACGCGTCCAATGTCGTCGGCCTCGTCTACATCGCGGCCTTCGCACCCGATGAGGGCGACAGCCTCGGCAGCATCTTTGCACGGCGCGACCCGCCCTCCGGTGTCGCCAGCATCCGGCCCGACAAGGACGGTTTTCTCTGGTTGGCGCAAGACACCTTCCGCCAGAGTTTCGGCCAGGATTTGAACGAGACCGATGCTCTGGTCATGGCGGTGGCGCAGAAGCCGATCGCCGGGCGTTGCTTCGAGGACAAGGCCGGACCGCCGGCCTGGAAGACGAAGCCGAGCTGGTACCAGGTATCGCGCCACGACAACATGATCCCGCCGGAAACCGAACAGTGGATGGCCGAACGCATCAAGGCAAAGAAGATCATCACGCTCGACGCCAGCCACGCTTCGCTTGCATCGCATCCAAGGGAGATCATCGCGCTGATCGACGAAGCGATCGCGTCGTTCGGCTAAAGCCTGTCGCGACGAAAAACCCCGTCGATCACCGGATCGACGGGGTTTGTTCCAGGACCGCCGCCGACATCAACCGCCGTCGACGGCCAACCATCCAAGGTCGTCGCCTAAGGCATGCCGCGCAAAAGTGCGCAGCGATTTTGCGATTACGACATGCGAAATATCAAGGGCTTAAAGCGCAACGAGCGAATCTGAAAGATCGCGACGCGCTTCAGTGCACCATGGCGGAAGCGACGGACATCAGTTCGTCGCGACGGGGAACGCCGAACAGGTTCTTGCCGCCATCCGGTACTTCCGTGAAGCTCCAGCGCACGACGCCGTCGCGATCAAGCAGGAATTCGCCGACGAGCTGCCCGGCCCCCGTCGCAATCATGCGTTCGTCCGCTTCCGTGACCTCATAGCCGTCCGCCTTGTCGAGAAAGACCATCGCCGCCATCGGGTCCATCGGCTCCGGCATTTCGCCCGGCAGCTTCACCTTCATCGCCATCAGCGTCGATTGCGCGATCTTGCGTGGCCACTCGTCCTCATCCGCCGTGAATTCGAGGTTGGGCAGCCCGAAGGCCCGATGCGAGACCCGCTCGGGATCGGAAGCGGCCAGCAAGTTCGGCACGGGATGATAACGGAAATAGAGGCGGGCCCGCTCGATCGGCGTGTTGACCACCGTCAGGCTCTCGATGCCCCTCTCCCGCAAGGCGCCGTCGAGTTGCGCCATGGCAGCGATCTGCCGTCTGCAGAACGGACAATGCAGGCCGCGGAACAAGCCGACCAGGACCGGTTTGCGGCCACGAAAATCATCAAGGGCGATCTGACCTTCCTGCGTGATTGCGTCGAGCACCACATTCGGCGCCCGGTCACCCGGCTGCAACGGCCGTCCACTCATCGGCTCAACCATGTCTCGTCTCCTCATCCCGGCCGAAACGCTCCCCGAACGCCTGTGACAGGGCCGGCGCTTTTTCTCCGACAAGTTATGCGCGGCAACGCAAACGCGGATGCTGCGCCCTACGCGACGCTCGGAAATGTCAGTCGAGAAACGGCAGAATCATCAACGCCTCAGGATCGAGACCATGTTGCGCACATATGTCTCGCGCCAAGGCGAAGTACCTTTCCGCTGCATCGAGATCGCCGGCGTCCAGGCAGAGCGTCGCCAAGCCATCATAACACGGAAACAGGAGCTGCGCCTCTTGCGTTTCTCCGCAAAGGTCGAGCGCCTCCTGATAAAGGCCGCGGGCGACATCCGGCCGGCCATGACACTGATGGATCTGGCCGAGCACCAGCAGCGACACCGGCAGATGGTCGCGCTGGTCGAGTTCCCGGTCGATCGCAATCGCGCGTTCGGCTGCCGGCATTCCATCCGGCGCACAGCGATCGGTGAAGGTGCAATAGGCGACCGCAAGGTTGGCGAGCAGACGCGCCTGAAAACCAAGGTCGCCGATGCGCCTGGCCATGTCGAAACCGCAGCGGCAAACCTCGATCGCACGTTTCGGATCGGTGATCGCGTAAAGCACAGCCAAATTGGTGTAGCCGCGACAGGCGGCATTCAACAGGTTCGCGCCTTCCGCCACCGCGACACTTCGCTCGACGATACCGATCGCTTCGGCGCTACGGCCAAGGCGGGCAAGCGTCACGCCCTTGGTGTTCAACGCCTCGGCCTTGACCCGCATCGCCTCCCGCTCGCTCTCCGGGTTGTCCGGGGTATATGCCGCAATGCGATCCAGGGCGTCGTCCGCCGCCTTGAGGGCGCCGGCATAGTCCCCCATGCGGAAGGCGAGATGGCCGCATTCCTGCGAAAGATGCGCACCTTCAATCGGCGCGCTCACGCCCTCGAGCAGCTCGGCGGCTGCGGCAAAGGAAGCCAACGCCTCGTCACGCCGCCCGGCTTCCCACAGATGATGGCCGAATTTGCGCCGGATCCGCGCCGATGCAACGCGGTCGTCCGTGGCGCAGTATATCTCCAGAAGCGCGCCATAGTGCTGAACCGCCGCCTCGCGCTGACCGGTCGGCCCCAGGAGATCGGCGATGCGTTCGCGTGCGGCCAGCCATTCAGGCCCCTCCTCGCCGGTGGCCGCCAGCGCCGCCATGGCCTGTTCATAGAGCCGGATGGCATCGTCATTGGCGTAGAGCGCCCGCGCCCGGTCTCCGGCTGCGATCAGGTAACGGGCGCCCTTGGCCTTGTGTTCGGAGAGGCCGAAATGGTGGCCGAGCAGCGCCATTTCCTCAAGCCGTTCGGTATCCTCGCCGAACCGGCGCTCCAGCACCTTGCCGATCAACGCATGCTCGTCCGTGCGCCGGCTGAGCAGCAGGTTGTTGTAGACCACCTCCTGCAACAGCGTCTGGGTAAACCGATAGGTCTGCGTGCCCAGCAACCCGCCGCCGTCGCTGGTCTCTTCGATGATCTCCGTGTCGCAGAGGAGATCGAGAACCGTGTCCACAGACGTCCGCCCCGAAACCGCTCGCAGCAGATCCGCATCGAAGCGCGGTCCGATCATCGCTGCGTGATGCAGCAATCGGCGGGCGTCCGGCGGCAGCCGGTCGACGCGGCCGAGCAGCATCGCCTCGATGGTCACCGGAATCTCGGCGGCCGCCTCGCGCTCCACCACCCGCCAGGACGAGCCGACCTGCTGCATGGCGGAAACATCGATCAGGCCGCGCACGATTTCCTCGATGAACAGGGGATTGCCGCCGGCTCGCGCCAATATGCGGCCGGCAAGCGCCTGATGTAGCCCATCCTCGCCGAAGAAGGCCGCAAGCAGCCGTCGCCCGTCGGCTTCTGAAAGCGGCGCGAGGCGCAGCGCGGTCAAGCTTGTACGGCCCGGCTTCAGCCGATCGGCATCGGCGTCGGGCCGCTGGGTGGTCAACAGCATCAACGGGCCGGCTTCCGTCCGGTCGAGGACGAAGGACACGGCCTCGAGCGAGGCAGCGTCGGCCCAGTGCAAGTCCTCGATGACGAGCAGCAAGGGCGTTCGTGACAGGCGCCGTTCAAATATCGCCCTCACCGCCGCGAAAAGCTGCCGGCGCATCTGTTCCGGCTCCACATGGCGCAACAGCTCATCCTGGGAATCCACGCCCAGGATCCGCAGGAACAGCGGCACCAACTGTTCGAGCCTGTCCTGGGCAAAGCCGATTTCGGCCAGTCCGGCGGCAAGCAACTCCGTCGTCCGCTGCAGGCTGTCGCCCATCGAAATCCCATAGGCACCGCGCAACACCGCCGCGAGAACGCCATAGGACGGTTCTCCGAGCGAGGAACTGCCGGCGCGGCGAACGACGACATTCGAAAAGCGCGGATCGGCGGCCACCCGTTCGAGAAATTCGTTGACCAACCGCGACTTTCCGAGCCCGGCCTCCCCTGTCAGGCGCACAAGCTGCGCCGCCCCGCCGCAGGCGAGCTCCAGGCAATCACCGAGGCGCTTCATCTCCGCCTCACGCCCGATCAGCGGCGCGCCGAGCCCCAGCGCCTCGAGGCCACGTGCCCGGCGCGGCGCCTCCAGCGACTGCGTCAGCCTGTAGACCTCGACGCTGCCCGCCTTGCCGCGCAGCGTCATCGCGCCAAGCGCCTCGTAGACAAAGGCGTGGCAGGTCAACCGATAGGTCACCGGTCCGACGAGGATCTCCCCAGGGCCCGCCAGCGACTGCAGCCGCTGCGCCGTGTTGACTGCGTCGCCGGTCACCGAATAGCCCTTGCCGTCGCCGGCGCCCAAATGCCCCGCCACGACCGTTCCGGTGTTCAGCCCGATATGGAGGTCCAGTGGTTCGCCGATCCGCCGCTGCCAGCGCTCGCCGACCCGCCTTGCCCGGCCGGCCATGTCGAGCGCGGCACGAAGCGCCCTCTCGGGGTCGTCCTCGTGCGCCACCGGCGCGCCGAAGAGGGCAAGCAGCGCGTCGCCGATAAATTTATCGACGAAACCGCCGTAAGCCTCGACCGCCTCGGTCAGTTCTGCAAAGAGTTCGTTCTGGAATGCCCTGAGGACCTCCGGGTCCACCTGTTCGCTGAGACCGGTAAAGCCGCAGAGGTCGGCGAAGAGAATGGTGGCCGTGCGGCGGTCGGCGCCCGCCTCCTCCGGCAAAAGCGGTGCGAGCGCCTCTCTGCCGGATCGCCCCGGAAGCGTCTGCACGGCCGCAGGTCGCGAAACCGTCGGCTTTATCGGGGCCGGGGCTGCAAGCCTGGTGCCGCAGGTGGGGCAAAACGAGAAGTGTGGCGGACAGAGTGCGCCGCAACCGGGGCACGGGCTATGCTGCTTGGCACCGCAATTCGGGCAAAACGCAAACCCGTCTTGAATCTCACAACCGCACTCGTGGCAGTTCATCGAGGGCGAACCTTCGGACGAGCCCCGGATCGCACGGCGAATGCCGGGCCAGCCGGGGCATGGTGGCTTCAAAAGAATGAACCCGCGCCAACCGCTTTGCAAGCACAGCAAGAATCTAGATAGGGGACCGCCGATGCCGCCTCGCCCAAGGCTCTGCCGAGCCTCGTCTCCGACAGCAATTTCCCGATCGGTCAGTTGAGGCTTACGGACGAGCGACGATGCATCACCCGCAATGTCCGTCTCGAGCGCGGTCAGGAATGGACGCGGCCCGCCTTTGGTGGGCGTGAAAACGTATCGAGATCGATGGCTGCACCTTCCGGCGCGCGGCATACCTCTTCCGGGTGCCTGTCGCTGGCCTCGACCGCGAAGCGGATGGCCGCCGTCTCACTGGTGAAGAGGCCGCCGACGACGCCCTTGCGGTCGGAAACGACCCACCAGCCGTGCCGGTCACGGCCGACGACGAAACGTGCGCGTGCGCGAAAACCGCGCCGGATCTGCTGCGTACTGCCCATGATGGAATGATCCTTGTTGACGCGAAGGAAGACTTAACCGGCAATCCACGAAATGGCGGCCTGAATGCCATAGGCGAGGCCAAGAACGATACCGAGGCGGATGCCGATGCCGAGAAAGGCATCGCGAACCGCGCTGTCGTTATCGCGGCGGTTCTCGAAGTTTTCGTTGGCTTGGGCGCGTCGACGCGGTTCGGCTTGAGCGGCAAGATGCGGCAAGCGTGACATCATCTGTCTCCTTTTGGACCTAAGGTCAGGCCGCGCGCTGACCCCACGGACGAAGGGACGCGGCCGGGACGGAAATTGTTCAGGGAACTCAGCTCGCGAGCGTGATACGGACGCCACGACCGACATGAGTGGAGGACGGAAGTTCGGTGAGCGGCTCGAGAGCCGCACGAATCTCGGCGGCCGTTTCGGGCGCAACTGGGGTCAGCGGCAAGCGCACGTCCGGGCAGAGCGCACGCACCAGATGCAGCGCATATTTGATCGGTCCCGGATTGGTCTCGCGCTCCAGCGCCACTAGCAACGGCCTTAGCCGTTCATGGATGGCAAGCGCAGCGCCTGCGTTGCCGGTGGTGATCGCCTGATGCATCGCCACCACCAGCCGCGGAACGACATTGGACGCGACCGAAATGGTGCCGTGACCGCCACAGAGATTGAAAGGCAGCGCCGTCTGGTCATGGCCGGAGAACGGACGAAGGCGGCTCTTCAGAGCAGCAGGCAGGGACAGTATCCGCCCGATGTCGCCGGTTGCATCCTTGATGCCGACAATGCCCGGAAGCTCCGCCAGCCGTTCGAGCGTGCGCGGCGTGAGATCGACGCCGGTGCGTGAAGGCACGTTGTAGACGATGACGGGTAGGTCGATAGCCTTCGCGATCGCCTCGAAGTGGCGATAGAGCCCCTCCTGCGATGGCTTGCTGTAATAGGGCGCAACAATGAGCGCCGCGTCGGCGCCAAGCGCCTTGGCTTCCGCCGTCAGCGCGATCGTCGCCTCGGTGCTGTTGGTGCCGGTTCCGGCAATGACCGGCACCTTCCGCTCGGCGACCTCGACGCAGCGTTCGATCACGATTGTCCGTTCGGTGCGCGACAGCGTCGGTGCCTCCCCGGTGGTGCTGCAGGCGACGAGGCCGGAGATGCCGTGGCGAATCTGCCATTCGACCAGCGACATCAGGCCGACAATATCGATCTTGCCGTCGCGAAACGGCGTGACGAGCGCCGTGAGCGCCCCTTCGAGGCGCAGCGAATGCATGCTCATGGATATATCCTTCAGGTGGGAAATTGGCCGCGCCCGGCGGCACCGGCGGCAAGCTGGCAGCCGCGGCAGGAACGCAGGAAGGCGCCAAGGATCGCAGCCGCCAGATCGGCATGCCGTGCCTTGAACGTGATCCGGCCGGCACCCGATGGCTGATAGCGCAGCGTGCAGGTCCAGAGCCCGAGCTCGTGGCTGAGTGTGCGCAGGCAAAGTTTTGCCTCGGTCGTGGACGTCAGGTGGATGACCGCGTCGACCAGGGCATCGGCCGCCATCAAATCGCGGAACCGGCGCGACGGCCACTCGTCCACGCCGAGACCGGGCAGGTCCCGGATCAGGCGCACAGCCTCCCAGACGGGATGTTCGCGCAGCCGGCGAACGGCCATCAGCCGCCGCAGCAGCACTTCCAGGGCATCTGCATTCGCCTCGACAGTATCGGACCGCTGCCGCGGACCGATCTCTGGCAGGAGACCCCGGGCATGACGGCGCAAGCTGAAATCGTGAAGAGACATGGAACTCACCCGCATTCGATGAGGAGAGCCTAGCTCCATCGGCCGTCCGGATTCGATTCCGACTTCGGGCACCCGGCATAAGATTTCCGTAAAGCCTCCCGATTGCCGCTGTCCAAGGCCTCCATGCGCGGCTAGATTGACCTTCGAAGGGACAGATAACCCCCGTGAAACGCAGGTGCGCGGCGTCGAAATAATCTGACGCAAAAGATGACGTGCACGCAATTTTGCGCTAGGTAGCCCCTTCTGTGGCGATAAGGATCGCCATGTTTCGAGCAATGCCCCCTGTCCGTGAAGGAACATGCCATGCCTGCCTATCGCTCACGTACCACCACCCACGGCCGTAACATGGCCGGTGCCCGCGGCCTCTGGCGCGCGACGGGCATGAAGGACAGCGATTTTGGCAAGCCGATTATTGCGGTGGTGAACTCGTTCACCCAGTTCGTGCCGGGCCACGTGCACCTCAAGGATCTCGGCCAGCTCGTCGCCCGCGAGATCGAGGCGGCCGGCGGCGTCGCCAAGGAATTCAACACGATCGCCGTCGATGACGGCATCGCCATGGGTCACGACGGCATGCTGTATTCGCTGCCGTCGCGCGAGATCATCGCCGACTCGGTCGAGTACATGGTGAATGCCCACTGCGCCGACGCCATGGTCTGCATCTCGAACTGCGACAAGATCACGCCCGGCATGCTGATGGCGGCGCTCCGCCTCAACATCCCCGCGGTCTTCGTCTCCGGCGGCCCGATGGAAGCCGGCAAGGTCGTGCTGCATGGCAAGACGCATGCGCTCGATCTGGTCGATGCCATGGTCGCCGCCGCCGACGACAACGTCACCGACGAGGACGTCAAGGTCATCGAGCGTTCCGCCTGCCCGACGTGCGGCTCCTGCTCCGGCATGTTCACCGCCAATTCGATGAACTGTCTCACCGAAGCACTGGGCCTGTCGCTGCCCGGCAACGGCTCGACGCTGGCAACCCATGCCGACCGCAAGCGCCTCTTCGTCGAAGCCGGCCATCTGATCGTCGATATCGCCCGCCGCTATTACGAGCAGGAGGATGAAAACGTCCTGCCGCGCAGTATCGCCTCCAAGCAGGCGTTCGAAAACGCCATGGCGCTCGACATCGCCATGGGCGGCTCGACCAACACCGTGCTGCATATCCTCGCCGCCGCCTACGAAGGCGAGGTCGATTTCACCATGGAGGATATCGACCGGCTGTCGCGCAAGGTTCCGTGCCTGTCGAAGGTCGCGCCGGCCAAGAGCGATGTGCATATGGAAGACGTGCACCGCGCCGGCGGCATCATGTCGATCCTCGGTGAACTGGACAAAGGCGGGCTCATCAACCGCGATTGCCCGACGGTTCACAGCGCCACGATCGGCGACGCCATCGACCGCTGGGACATCACCCGCACGACGAGCGAAACGGTGCGCAACTTCTTCCGCGCGGCCCCCGGCGGCATTCCGACTCAGGTCGCCTTCAGCCAGGAGGCGCGCTGGGATGAGCTCGACACCGACCGCGAGAAGGGCGTCATCCGCTCGGTCGAACATCCCTTCTCCAAGGACGGCGGCCTCGCCGTCCTCAAGGGCAACATCGCAATCGACGGCTGCATCGTGAAGACCGCCGGCGTCGACGAAAGCATCCTCAAATTCTCCGGCCCGGCCCGCGTGTTCGAAAGCCAGGACGCTTCGGTCAAGGCGATCCTCGGCAACGAGATCAAGGCCGGCGACGTCGTGGTCATCCGCTACGAAGGACCCAAGGGCGGCCCGGGCATGCAGGAAATGCTCTATCCGACGAGCTACCTGAAATCGAAGGGCCTCGGTAAGGCTTGCGCCCTGATCACCGACGGCCGCTTCTCCGGCGGCACCTCCGGTCTTTCGATTGGCCACGTTTCGCCGGAAGCGGCCAATGGCGGCACGATCGGGCTGGTGCGCGAAGGCGACACGATCGACATCGACATCCCGAACCGCACGATCAGCCTGCGCGTCGACGAGGCGGAGCTTGCCAGCCGCCGCGCCGAACAGGATGCCAAGGGCTGGAAGCCGGCCGAGCAGCGCAAGCGCAAGGTGACAACGGCGCTGAAGGCTTATGCCGCCTTCGCCACCTCTGCCGACCGCGGCGCTGTGCGCGACCTCGGCGAGCACTGAGCCGTAAGCAAGCTACGACGATAAAAGGCTCCCGCGCTCCGGGAGCCTTTTTTTCTTGGGCGGTTTCTTGGGCCGGTTTGCGCCCACCCGGCCGCGTTCCACACCGTGGCCTTCTTTGCCGGATGAGAGGCATCTGTTATTTTAGCCCACCCTAAGATTAAAGCGGGTCATGGCAAACACATCCGAACTGCTCGGTACGTGGAAGATGCTCTCCTGGAAGCGCGAGGTTGTCGCCACCGGCGAAACCAGCGATGCCATGGGCGCCGATCCGATCGGCTATCTGTCCTACAACCGGGATGGCCGCGTCAGCGCCGTCGTGGTGAAGCGCGACCGCCCGAAACTGAAGGGCCCCGTGCCGACGGACGACGAAAAGGCGGCGCTCTTCGATACGATGCTCGCCTATGCGGGAACCTACACGCTGGAAGGCGGCCGGATCATCCACCACCTGGATGCGAGCTGGAATCCGGCATGGGGCATGTCCGATCTCATCCGCCCCTTTTTCGTGGAGGGCGACAAGCTGGTGATCTACGGCGCACCGGCCATCGACCCCAGGACCGGCGAGGAGGTCACATACCATCTCGAATTTCGCCGGCTTTGACCGACAGTCCGACTCAAGCCGTCAGAGATGGCGTGTCTCAGCGGGCGCGTGGAACCAGTTGTTGTTGCGTCCGTCCATATATCGCACCGGCGCCTCGGCGAGCACCGCCGGATCGAGATCGTCGAGGCAGGCGACGTTGACCGAGTAGTAGGCACCACCGATTTCCTCGATATAGCCGTGACCGAAGGCGGCAACGCCGCAGGTCTTGCAGAAGCGGTGATGGACGCTGTCGCTACCGAACTGGTAGTCGGCGATATTGGCCTCGTCGCATTGCAGGCGAAAATCGTCGGGCTTGACGACCGCGCCCCAATAGCGCCGCTTCCAGCAGATCGAGCAGTTGCACTTGCCGGTGCCGGCGTCGAGGTCGATATCGGCCTCATAGCGGATATTTCCACAGTGGCAGCTTCCCCTGTAGGTCAGTTTCATCGCCATTCCTCCTGCTTGCCGAACCCGATGGTTTGTTTAACGCCTGCCCACAATGACAGCATACTGCCACGACAGGCCCGCTCAATGCACTTGCCATATTGACAATATGTTGTCAATAACGAATGAGATCATCCGGGTCCGCCGATCAGCAATCGCGAGCCTCTACTGACCGCAGATCTCCATCCGTTACATACTGGAGAATGGCATATTCCCTTCCAGGTCCGCTTGCGCACTCACCGCTCCCTTGCTGGCTTGTTGAAATTGATGAAAACTGACAATATGATGTCATGTAGAAGCATCCAGAAAGAGGTAACGCGTCAACATGAAGGATCCTGAACGGACGCCCGCCGGTGACGCCTTTGCCGAGTTTTCGATAACGGCGCTGCGGCTTGCCGGCCCGCTGACGCAAGCGGGCGACGCGCTTGCCAAACCTTCCGGACAGACAAGCGCGCGCTGGCAGGTGCTGGCCGCGGCAAACCACGCGCCCATGTCGGTCGCCGATGCCGCACGCGCACTCGGCCTCGCGCGCCAGGGCGTGCAGCGCATTGCCGACCTGTTGGAGGCGGACGGCCTGATCGCCTACAGGGACAATCCGACCCACCAGAGGGCGAAGCTCATGGTCCTGACGGCGGCCGGCGAAACGGCACTGCACGAGATCAAGGAGCGGCAGGCGGCCTGGGCCGACAGGCTCGGTGCCGAGTTGGGCGAAAGACGCCTGCGACAAGCCTCGGCCCTGATGGCGGAGATCATCGAAGTCCTCAGGGAACGATCCTCAGCGGCAAATTAGCCCCTCAGCAACGCCGTTCAAGCCAACGTCATCAGATCCGCGCGCAGCCGGTCCGGCCCACCTTCGCCAAGGACCGGATCGAGCGCCTCATGCAATGCCTTCCAGATGGGAAGGGCCCGCGCCAGCAGCGCTTCGCCTTCCTGTGTCAGCTGCAATCGCCGTGACCGCCGATCCTCCGGGTCAGGAAAGCTCTCGACCAGACCGCGCCGTTCCAGGGGCTTCAGCGCCGCGGTCAGCGTCGTCCGATCCATGGCAAGCAGCGACGCAACCGATCCCATATTCGGCGGCGCCGGACGGTTGAGCGACATCAGCAGGGAGAACTGCCCGTTGGTGATATCGAGAGGCCGAAGCGCCTCATCGAACCGGCGGGCTATGGCGCGAGCGGCACGCTGCACATGCAGACAGAGGCAGGTATCCTTCACATGCAGGGTGGTCTCGAACGGAATTGACGGCATCTTTGACATGACTGATTAATGTTGATATCAACGTAATTAGTCAAGTGCAACGTTGGAAGGAGGAACGGGCATGAGACAGGACCACGCAGTCGTATCGCCTCAGGAGTGGTTGAAAGCACGCAAAGAACTGCTCGCGCTGGAAAAGGAACACACCCACGCCCGCGACAAGGTCAATGCTGCCCGGCTGGCGCTGCCTTGGGTGAAGATGGAAAAGACCTACGTTTTCGACACGCTGGCCGGGCGCAAGTCACTGTCCGAGCTCTTCGACGGCCGCAGCCAGCTTATCGTCTACCATTTCATGTTCGGGCCTACCTGGGAGGCCGGCTGCCCCGGCTGCTCCTTCCTGGCCGATCACTTCGCCGGCATGCTGCCGCATCTCAACCACCACGACGTGACGCTGATCGCCGCGTCGAATGCACCGCTTTCGAAGATCGAAGCCTACAGGAAGCGCATGGACTGGCACTTCCCATGGGTCTCGGCGGCGGGCAACGGATTCAACCATGATTTCCACGTCGCCTTTTCTCCGGACGAACTCGCAAGCGGCAAGGTCGCCTACAATTTCACCGAGATCGACAGCGCCCAGGCGCATGAAGAACTGCCGGGGCTGAGCGCCTTCCAGAAAGGCGAAGACGGCGCGATCTATCACACCTATTCGTCCTATGCTCGCGGTCTCGAGGAACTGATCGGCACGCTGATGCTGCTCGATCGCGCGCCGAAGGGCCGCAACGAAGACCGGACGATGAGCTTCGTCCGGCGCCACGACGAGTACGAACAGGAACGCAAGGCAGGCTAGACGTACAACATCCGCGCAGGCGGAACCTTTCGCTAGCGCAAGCGTTTCACGAGCGTTCGCGCGTCAAGCGATGATCTGCGCCCGCCAAAAATGATCTGCGCCCGCCACAAAGGACAAGCAAAACTGTGAGAGCAGAACCGGAAGAAGCGCATCGCTGGCTCGAACAAATGCTGGGCGACTGGCAGGTTTGCACCTCCGGGCCGGACAACCAACCCGATGGAAGCGGCCCCTGGAGCGAACATGTTCGCTCGCTTCAGGGCCTCTGGATCGTCTGCGAAGGTCAGGGAACGATGCCGGGCGGCAGCTTTGGCGAGACGCTCATGACGCTCGGCTACAATCCGGAGACAAAACGCTATGTCGGCACCTGGGTCGGCTCCATGCTGACCCAGATGTGGGTCTACGACGGCGAACTGGATGCGGACGGCAGGTCCCTGTCCCTCTATTGCGAGGGACCGGATTTCGAGGATCCCGGCAAGACCGCGCGGTATCGGGACATCATCACGCTCATCGATCAATCCCGGCGCCTGCTGACTGCGCAGGTGCAGGCACCGGACGGAAGCTGGAAAGAGATGATGACGGCGGAATACGTTCGCCGGGATTGAACGCGGGCTGGGCGATCTGTCCATGGTCTTCCTGCCACGCCGCTAGAACCTCATCCGACGACGGTCCATTCGAGCATGCAACCAAGCGGCGCAAGATGTGCCGCGCCAAGGCAAACTGGAGCAAGGCAATGGCAGATCACGGCAAATTCGTTTGGTATGAATTGATGACGACGGACATGGCCGCGGCGGAAACGTTCTACAAGGACGTCGTCGGCTGGAGTGCCCGCGATTCCGGCATGGCCGGTATCAGCTACACGCTGTTCAGCGTCGGCGAACTGCCGGTTGCCGGACTGATGACCATGCCGGAAGGCGCGCTCGAAATGAAGGTGCCCCCAGCCTGGCTCGGTTATGTCGGCGTCGACGATGTCGATGCGACCGCCGCCAAGATTGCGGCCAAGGGCGGAAAAGTTCACCGCGCGCCGGACGATATCCCGGGCATCGGGCGTTTCGCGGTCGTTACCGACCCGCACGGCGCCGTGTTCGCCATTTTCAAGGGAACAGGCGATCCGCCGCCGGCCACCGATCCGATGACGCCGGGCTTTGTCGGCTGGCATGAGCTCGCGTCCGGCGACCTCGATACCGCCTTCCCCTTCTACGCCGAGCTCTTCGGCTGGACGAAGGACCAGGGCATGGACATGGGCGAGATGGGCACCTACCAGATCTTTGCCCATGGCGGCGCCCCAATCGGCGGGATGATGACCAAACCAAAGGAGGTACCCGCACCCTATTGGCTCTACTACATCAACGTGCCGACACTTGACGCATCGATCGAGCGGGTCAAGGCCGGTGGAGGAAAGGTCGTGCTCGAGCCGATGGAGGTGCCCGGCGGCGCCTGGATCGTTCAGGCGCTCGACCCGCAAGGCGCGCTTTTCGCGCTGGTCGCGCCGAAGCGTTGAACCGGCCGTACGTATCGCCAACCGACTAGCGTTCGCGGGAAACAAGGCCCGCCTCCCATGGAGGCGGGCTTCTTTCGATTCGATGGATGGAGCGCACTGGCCAACTGCCGCCCTGCGCCGTACGCATCCCTCGGTTGCGGCGAGACCCCTAGTATCTCAGGGTATTTCAAGCTTATTTAACACCTTATACGATAGCAGGAGCAACGAGCACACTGATTTCGGATGGGTTTCTTGCCGCACGACAAGAATTGTCGCGACAGCCCAAGCGATGAGCGGCGACATGGGTGGAGCAACTTCGCGTAAATGAAGAGCAAAGGCGGCAGCTATACGCCCCCAGAGACGGGTGTTGCGAAAGCGCGTACCGCAAAGGCGCTGCGCCACAAGCTCCAATGGCTGCTCGCCATCGTCGTCGCCTGTACCGGTGTGCTCGCGACCGAGATCATTGCCGCCTCCTATAGCGATTTCGTCATCGCCCGCCGCAACCTGATCGAAGTCATGGCCTTCTGCCGCGTGCTCGACGCGGCAAACTATCTTTCGGCCGAACGCGGACCTTCCAATGGCATGCTCGGCATCGGCGTGGCACCCGGTTCGCCGGTCCAGGCCCGCCTTGCCGAGTTTCGCGCCCGCAGCGACGAGGCGCTCGCCAAGCTTACCGAAGACATCGACAATGCCAGCCGCACGGAGCCGGCCGGTGCCCTCTCCCCCATTCTCGTCGAAGTCCGCCGCCGCCTGACGCTTGCACGCGCCGAGGTCGATCGCATTGCCGCACTCCCGCCCGAACGACGGGACCTGACAGAAATCCAGGCAACGATCGAGGCGATGTTCAGCGTCATCGATGCCATTCGCCCGGCGATCGACTGGAACGTTCAACGCCTGACCAACACCGACCCGAACCTTGCCGGCATCGCGCTTGCGGCGCAGATGCTCGCCAATCTGCGCGAAGACGGCGGCCGCCTCGGATCCCAGGTCATGGCCCCGGTCGCCGTCGGCCAGCCGCTCGAAGCGAAGAACATCGCCGATAGCGAGCGTACGCGCGGCAGGCTGCAGGAGATCTGGTCCATTGTCGGCAAGCCCGGCGCCCTTCCCGGACTGAAACCGGCCAATATCGCAGATCTCGCCAGGATCGACCGCGAGTTCTTTGGCGAAGGATTTGCGATCATCGACGGCATCGTCGCGATCGGCAGACAATCGGGCGCCTACCCGATGACCGCCGAGCAACTGACCGACCGCTTCGTCCCGAAGATGAAGCCGCTCGAGGATCTTCGCCGCGCCTTCATGGATACAACCGTCGAGCGGCTCGCGGTGAACAAGACGCGGGCTTCGGTCAAGCTGGCGGTCGCCAGCCTCGCGACCTTCGCCCTGTTCCTCGTCCTGCTGGTTCTGATGCGCCGCGCCCGATCGCTGGTCTTCGAGCCGCTGCTCATTGCACGCCATAGCATCATCGAACTCGCCAACGACCGCCCGATCGCGCGCCTTCAAGGCAAGGGCGGCGAAGGCGAGATGGGGCGCTTGTTCGACGCGATCGACGTGCTGCGCAAACGCCTCGACGAACGCGCGCTGCTGATGCGGCATCTCGAACGCCAGGCCGAAACCGATGAACTGACCGGCTTGCTCAACCGCCGGGCCCTGGAGCTCATCGGTGGCGCTGAAGACGCGGCCGGCAGCAACCAGGATGCCTGTCTGATCCTGATGGACATCGACCATTTCAAGCAGATCAACGATACCCACGGTCACTTGGTCGGCGACATCGTGCTCAAGGAAACCGCCCGCATCATCCGCAACTCCGTGCGCAATTCCGATCTCGTCGCCCGCTTCGGCGGCGAAGAGTTCGCGATCATCACCCCGGGCGACAGCATCGAGTCGGCCCTTGCGCTCGCGGAACGGATCAGGGCCAATCTCGCCCATGAACCGATCGTCGTTGCGGGCGGACAGAAGCTGAACGTCACCGCCAGCTTCGGCGTGGCGGAGGGACGAACCGCAAACGGCGGCTGGAAGCATCTGATCGAGGGCGCCGATACGGAACTCTATCGCGCCAAATCGGAGGGTCGCAATCGCGTCTGCGGCCGTCCTGCGGAGCTTGCCTCCTTCACAAAGACGAAATCCGCGCGCGCGTAGCCAGAAAGTCGAGCACGACCCGCACGCGGGCAGGCAGAGCCCCGCCCTGACCGTGGAACACGGCGTGGAAGACTTCGGTGTCGCCGGGGTTCAGGTGCTCGACAAGCGGCAGCAGCCGGCCGGCCTGGATATCTTCTCTGACGGTGAAGGTCGGAAGGCGGGCGAGGCCCACGCCCGCAAGCGCGAGCCTGCGCAAGCCCTCGCCATCGCTCACCCGCACCCGTTCCGTCGGCGGCAGAACGATCTGTTCTGCATTCGAAAGGAGCGGCCAGCCATCGAACGCCCGGGCGTAGCTATGGCTCAGCCGGTTATGCGCCTCGATATCCCCGATGGTCTGAGGCACGCCAAAACGATCGAGATAGGACGGGGCGCCGACGATCGTCATCGACGTGCTGCCGAGCTTGCGGGCGATCAGGCTCGATGTCTTCAGCGGGCCGGCGCGCACGGCGATATCAACCCGCTCCGCCATCAGATCGACGACGGCGTCCGTCTGCAGGATATCGAGGGAGACCGACGGAAACTCCGCCAGGAATTCGGGCAGCACCGGCATCAGCGCATGCGTCGCAAAGGAAGCGCTGGCATTGAGGCGGACCCGGCCCTCCGGCGTCTCGCCGGCACCGGCCGAGCGCTCCGCTTCGTCGATGTCGGCGAGGATCCGCACGACCCGCTCATAAAAGGCGCAGCCTTCCGCCGTCAATTGCAGCCGCCGCGTGGACCGGTTGACGAGCCGGACACCAAGCCTTTCCTCCAGTCGCTGGACGAGTTTGCTGACCGCCGATGGTGTCATGCAGCAGACCTTGGCCGCGGCCGAGAAGCCGCCAAGCTCCACCAGCTTGGCAAAGACTGCCATCTCCCCCGAACGATTGACCGTCAAGCGCGACATGTGACTTCAACTCACAAATGATGTTCCTTCATGAGGTCTACATCGCAAATGAGCCCAACACCACCTTCTCCCTGAAGCGAGCGCCGGTGCCCGGTGTCTCGCACGAACGAAGCCAACGAGGAGCTTGGAGATATGGAATACAGACGGCTTGGATCATCGGGACTGAAAGTGCCGGCCTTGAGCTTCGGCGCAGGAACTTTCGGCGGCAAGGGTCCGCTCTTCAGCGCCTGGGGCAACAGCGACGCAGCCGAAGCGCGACGCCTGATCGACATTTCGCTGGAGGCCGGCGTCAATCTCTTCGACACGGCCGACGTCTACTCCGACGGGGCCTCCGAGACCGTGCTCGGTGCCGCCATCAAGGGAAGGCGGGATGCCGTCCTGCTCTCCACCAAGATCGCGCTGCCGATGGGCGATGGCCCGAACGATGCCGGCACATCGCGTTCGCGCCTGACGAAGGGCGTCGACGAGGCGCTCAAACGGCTCGGCACCGACTATATCGACCTCCTGCAACTTCACGCCTTCGACGCGGGGACACCGGTCGAAGAGGTGCTCTCAACGCTCGATGGCCTCGTTGCCGCCGGCAAGCTGCGCTATGTCGGCGCCTCCAACTTCGCCGGCTGGCAGTTGATGAAATCGCTGGCCGTCTCGGAGAAGCACGGCCTCGTCCGCCATGTCGCCCACCAGGTCTACTATTCGCTGGTCGGACGCGACTACGAGTGGGAACTGATGCCGCTTGCGGCCGATCAGGGCGTCGGCGCGCTTGTCTGGAGCCCGCTCGGCTGGGGCCGACTCACCGGCAAGATCAGGCGCGGCCAGCCCTGGCCGGAAGGCAGCCGCCTGCACGATACCGCGGCCTTCGGCCCGCCGGTCGATGACGAGAAGCTCTACGACGTCGTCGACGTGCTCGACCAACTGACCGAGGAGACCGGCAAGACGATCCCGCAGATCGCCATCAACTGGCTGCTGCAGCGCCCGACCGTCTCGAGCGTGATCATCGGCGCCCGCAACGAGGAGCAGCTCCGCCAGAATCTCGGCGCCGTCGGCTGGTCGCTGTCGCCGGAACAGATCGCCCGCCTCGATGAGGCAAGCAAGACGACGCCCGCCTATCCTTATTTCCCCTATTATCGCCAGGAAGGCTTTGCGCGGCTCAACCCGCCGATCGTCTGACCGGCATAACGCCCGCCTTTCGCACGCCCCGGCCGGGCGTGCGAAAGCATTGCGGCGCCTCGATTTTCCTTACGCGCTTTCGCGCTTGCATTCTCGATTTGCATTGCACAAACTTCGTGACGATGGGGGCGCAAGACCTCCCACGAAGGGGACCAAATCCGGCATGTCGATCAAGGCCAGCATCTATCACCTGACCCACTACACCTATGACCGTCCCGTAAGGCTGTCGCCGCAGATCATCCGGCTGAAGCCTGCGGCCCATTCAAAGACCAAGGTCATCAGTCACTCGCTGAAGGTTTCGCCCGCCAACCATTTCGTCAACCTGCAGCAGGATCCCTACGGCAACTATCTTGCCCGGTTCGTGTTTCCCGATCCGGTCAGCGAATTGAAGATCGAGGTCGATCTCGTCGCCGACATGACCGTCTACAATCCCTTCGACTTCTTTGTCGAAGAGGAGGCGGAGCACTGGCCCTTCCCCTATCCGGAACACCTCAGCGACGACCTCAGGATCTACATGACGCCGGAGCCGG
Source organism: Ensifer sp. B1-9 (assembly GCF_050474445.1). Taxonomy (NCBI): domain Bacteria; kingdom Pseudomonadati; phylum Pseudomonadota; class Alphaproteobacteria; order Hyphomicrobiales; family Rhizobiaceae; genus Ensifer; species Ensifer sp. B1-9. The sequence goes on along the minus strand of NZ_JBCHVG010000008.1, from coordinate 152,713 downwards.
TCGGTCCGGCGCTTGGCGCCTTCCTCGCGACGGTCGACCGCTCGCGGCAACGCACCGTCGACATGGTCGTCGGGCTCAACACGCGCCTGCAGCAGGAGATCGGCTACGTCATCCGCATGGAGCCCGGCGTGCAGACGCCGGAGGACACGCTGACTGCGGCCCGCGGGTCCTGTCGCGATTCGAGCTGGCTGTTGGTCCAGATCCTGCGCAATCTCGGTTTCGCCGCGCGCTTCGTCTCCGGCTATCTCATCCAGCTCACGCCCGATCTCAAGGCACTCGACGGCCCCTCCGGCACCGACCACGACTTTACCGACCTGCATGCCTGGGCTGAGGTTTACCTGCCGGGCGCCGGCTGGGTCGGGCTCGACCCGACCTCCGGCCTCCTGACCGGCGAAAGCCACATCCCGCTTGCCGCGACCCCGCATTTCCGCAATGCCGCGCCGATCTCCGGCGGCTTCTTCGGCGACCCCGAAACCCGTACCGATTTCGCCTTCGATATGAAGGTGGCGCGGGTCGCCGAACATCCGCGCATCACCAAGCCCTTCTCCGACGAAAGCTGGGACGCGCTGAATGCGCTCGGCGAGAAGGTCGATCGGGTGCTCCAGGAAAACGACGTCCGGCTGACGATGGGCGGCGAGCCGACCTTCGTCTCGATCGACGATTTCGAGTCCGAGGAATGGAACACCGCCGCCGTCGGGCCGACCAAGCGCGAAAAGGCAGACGCCTTGATCCGGCGCCTGCGCGAGCGCTTCGCCCCCGGTGGCTTCCTGCATTACGGCCAGGGCAAATGGTATCCGGGCGAAAGCCTGCCGCGCTGGACCTTCTCGCTCTACTGGCGCAAGGACGGCGTACCGATCTGGCGCCGGCCCGATCTCATCGCCGAGGAAGCGGGCAGCCACGATGTCACCGAGAAGGACGCCGAACGCCTGCTCCAGGCAATCGCCGGCGAGTTGGACCTTGCCGCCGACATGGTCGTGCCCGCCTTCGAGGACCCGGCCGAATGGTTGCTGAAGGAGGCGAACCTCCCCGATAATGTCGACCCGGCCAACTCCAAGCTCAAGGACCCGGAAGAACGCAGCCGCATGGCGCGTGTCTTCGAGCGCGGGCTGACGACGCCCACGGGTTACGTTCTGCCGGTGCAGGCCTGGAACGCCCGCGCATCGGGACGGAAGTGGATGAGTGAAAAGTGGAGCACCCGCCGCGGCCGGCTCTTCCTCGTGCCCGGCGACAGTCCCGTCGGCTATCGCCTGCCGCTCGGCGCCCTGCCCTATATCGCGCCCTCCTGGTTCCCCTATATCAACCCGGTCGATCCGACCGTGCCGCGCGACGGCCTGCCGGATTTCGCCGAAGAGATCAGCCGGCCGCAGCAGGCGCGTTTCCAGCCCTCGGAGGTTCCGGAGACCCCGCTACCGGTGGCGCGCGACGAGATCGCCGGCCTGGTGCGCACTGCCATCAGCGTCGAGCCGCGCGACGGCCGGCTCTGCGTCTTCATGCCGCCGACGACAAGCATCGAGGAATATCTCGAACTGATCGCGTCTGCGGAACGGGCTGCCGCCAACATCGGCCTGCCCGTCCATATCGAGGGCTATGCCCCGCCGCAGGATGAACGCATCAACGTCATCCGCGTTGCGCCGGACCCCGGCGTGATCGAGGTCAACATTCATCCCGCATCGCATTGGCGCGATTGCGTCGACATCACCACCGCGATCTACGAAGAGGCGCGCCAGAGCCGGCTCGGCGCCGACAAGTTCATGATCGACGGGCGCCACACCGGCACCGGCGGCGGCAACCACGTGGTCGTTGGCGGCGCCAATCCCAACGACAGCCCGTTCCTGCGCCGTCCGGATCTGCTGAAGAGCGTCGTGCTGCACTGGCAACGACACCCGTCGCTCTCCTACTTGTTTTCGGGCCTCTTCATCGGCCCGACCTCGCAGGCGCCGCGCATCGACGAGGCCCGGCACGATCAGCTCTACGAGCTCGAAATCGCGCTCGCCCAGGTGCCGATGCCGGGCTCGGCGGCTGCGCCGCCCCTGCCCTGGCTCGTCGACCGGCTGTTCCGCAACCTGCTCGTCGACGTGACCGGGAACACGCACCGGGCGGAGATCTGCATCGACAAGCTGTTTTCGCCGGACGGGCCGACCGGGCGTCTCGGCCTCGTCGAGTTCCGCGGCTTCGAGATGCCGCCGAACGCCCGCATGTCGCTTGCCCAGCAGTTGCTGGTGCGCGCCCTCATCGCCCGCTTCTGGAAGCATCCGATCGACGGCCGGTTCGTGCGCTGGGGCACGGCGCTGCACGACCGCTTCATGCTGCCGCACCATGTTTGGCAGGATTTTCTCGAAGTGCTCGCCGATCTTCGCGCTCACGGCTTCGACCTGAAGCCAGAATGGTTCGAGGCCCAGCTCGAGTTCCGCTTCCCCTTCTGCGGCGAGGTCGAATATCAAGACGCCAGGCTCGAACTGCGCCAAGCGCTCGAACCCTGGCACGTGATGGGCGAACAGGGCGCGATCGGCGGCACCGTGCGCTATGTCGACAGCTCGGTCGAGCGCCTGCAGGTCAAGCTCGATACCGCCAATCCCGAGCGCTATGCGGTTGCCTGCAATGGTCGACCGGTGCCGTTGACGCGCACCGGCTCCAACGGCTCGGCCATTGCCGGCGTGCGCTACAAGGCCTGGCAGCCGGCCTCGGGCCTGCATCCGGTCCTGCCAGTCAATACTCCCCTCACATTCGACATTTATGATACATGGTCGAATCGGGCGATTGGCGGATGCGTCTACCATGTCGCCCATCCGGGTGGGCGCAACTACGACACGTTTCCGGTCAACGGCAACGAGGCCGAAGCGCGGCGCCTGTCGCGGTTCGAGCCCTGGGGTCATACGTCAGGAGGTTACCCGCTTCGCCCGGAAAGCCCGTCTATGGAATTCCCGATGACGCTTGATCTCAGGCGTCCGCCAGGAGCGTAAATGGCGAAAAAGCAGACAGCCGCCGCGAACCATCGGGGCACCGACGACGATCCGGTCTTCGGCTACCGCGCCCTTCCTGGTATCGCCGACGAGATGCTCGACCGGGAGGGCAATGTCCGCCCGGTCTGGCAGCGGCTGCTCGCGACGCTCGGACGGCTCGACGAAACGGAACTCGCCAACCGCTTCGCCCGCGCCGACCGCTACCTGCGCGACGCCGGCGTCTTCTACCGGGTCTACGGCGCCAAGGAGAGCACCGACCGAAGCTGGCCATTGTCCCATATCCCGGTCCTGATCGACGAGAAGGAATGGGCGACGGTTTCGCAAGGGCTGGTCCAGCGCGCAGAGCTCCTGGAGAAGGTGGTTGCCGACATCTATGGCGAGAACCGGCTGGTGCGCGAAGGCCTGCTGCCGCCGGCGCTGATCGCCTCCAATCCGCAATTCCTGCGGCCGCTCGTCGGCGTGAAGCCGGCCGATGGTCACTTTCTGCACTTCGTCTCCTTCGAGATCGGCCGCGGCCCCGATGGCAACTGGTGGGTCCTTTCGGACCGCACCGAAGCGCCCTCCGGCGCCGGCTTCGCGCTGGAGAACCGGGTCGCGACCACGCGCGCCTTCTCCAATCTCTATGCCGAAACCCACGTGCACCGATTGGCCGGCTTCTTCGGCGAATTCCGCGATGCGCTTCAGAATGGCAAGCTACACCCGGACGACCGCATCGCCGTGCTTTCGCCCGGCATCGCGAACGAGACCTATTTCGAGCACGCTTATATCGCCCGCTATCTGGGCTTCATGCTGCTCGAAGGCGAAGACCTGACGGTGGTCGGCGGCCGAGTGATGGTACGCACCGTCGCCGGTCTCAAACCCGTGGGCGTGCTCTGGCGCCGCCTTGACGCCGCCTTCGCCGACCCGCTTGAGCTGAATCAGTCCTCGCATATCGGTACGCCCGGCATCGTCGAGGCGCTTCGCGCCGGCTCCGTCTCAATCGTCAACGCGCTCGGAACCGGCATCGTCGAGACACGCGCCTTCCTCGCCTTCATGCCAGCGATCTGCCGCCACCTGCTCGGCGAGGAGCAGAAGCTGCCCTCGATCGCCACTTGGTGGTGCGGGCAGCCGGCCGAGCGAGAGCAGGTCGCTGCCAATCTCGATCGCATGGTCATCGGTCCGGCCTATGCGACGCGCCCCTTCTTCGATGACAACGGCCGGTCCGTGCTCGGCGCAACGCTCGGCGAGGAGGCCCGCGCCTCGATTGCCGATTGGCTTGGCGCGGAAGGCGGCAAGCTCGTCGGCCAGGAGGTCGTCACGCTTTCGACCACCCCGGCCTGGGTTCGCGGCCGGTTGACGCCGCGCCCGATGAGCCTGCGCGTCTTCGCGGCACGGACCCGCGACGGCTGGCAGATCATGCCCGGCGGTTTCGCCCGCATCGGCTCCGGCGACGATGTGGCCGCCATTGCGATGCAGGCGGGTGGCACTGCGGCCGACGTCTGGATCGTCAGCGACCGTCCGGTGGAACGCACGACATTGCTTCCGGCCGAGGAGAGCTTCACCCGCAACATGCCCGGGAGCCTGCCGAGCCGGGCGGCCGACAACCTTTTCTGGCTCGGCCGTTACATCGAGCGCGCCGAAGGGGCGCTGCGCATCCTGCGCGCCTGGCACGGCCGCTTCGCCGAAACCGCCGATCCGGACCTGCCGCTCCTGAGGGATGTCAGCGATTATCTCGCCGCGCTCGAGATCGACACGCGCCAGCCGGTGCCCGACAGCCTGCTTGCCAATATTGCCAGCGCTCTCTTCAGCGCCGGCAACATCCGCGACCGGTTCTCGCCGGACGGCTGGCTGGCGCTGAACGACCTGTCGCAGACGGCGCGCAAGTTCCACGCGACGGTGCAGGCCGGCGACGATGCGACCCGCGCCATGACCGTGCTTCTGCGCAAGCTCGCCGGCTTTGCCGGTCTCGTGCACGAAAACATGTACCGCTTCACCGGCTGGCGCTTTCTTTCGATCGGCCGCTATCTCGAGCGTGGCCTGCACATGACGCGGCTGCTCGGCCATATGTCGGGACCGGATGCGCCCGACGGCGCCTACGACATGCTGCTCGAGATCGGCGACAGCGTCATGACCCACCGCCGGCGCTACAATGTCAGCACCGCCGCATTGACCGTAACGGACCTGTTGGCGCTCGACCCGCTCAACCCGCGCTCGGTGCTCTACCAGTTGAACGAGATCAAGACCGAAGTGGAACTGCTGCCGAACGCCTTCGTCAATGGACAGATGTCGCCCTTCTATCGCGAGGCGATGCGCCTGCATTCTGGCCTCGCCGTGATGACGCCGGAAGCCATGACTCTCGGCGTCTACAACCGGTTGGAGCGCGATCTCGAAAGCCTGTCCGACCTGCTCGCCCGAACCTATCTCGGCTAAGGGGCGCGACCATTGCTTTACGATATCAGCCTGAAGATCACCTATGACTACGAAGTACCGGTCTCCGGCGGTCGCCACCTCGTGCGCGTCATGCCCGCAACCCTTCAGGGCCGCCAGCGTCTCATCGTCGGTTCGTTGAGCTGCCAGCCGATGCCGGCCGAGCGCGCCGAAGGCATCGATTTCTTTGCCAACCCGTTCACGTCGATCCTCTTCCGCTCCTCCCATGCCGATCTGACGATCCGCATGCAGGCGCGCGTGCAGGTGGAGCCGCAGCCGCTGACAGCGGATTTTTCGCCTCATCTCACCGGCCTGCCGGCCGAACTCGCCGCCTGCTGGTCGGTCGACGCCGAAGCGCCACACCACTTCACAGGGCCAAGCCCGCTCCTGCCGGAAGTCCCCGAAATTGCCGCCTACGCGCAGGATATTGTCACCGACGCCATGACGGTCCGACAGATCGCCATCGCCGTGTGCGAGCGCATCCATCGCGATTTCACCTATGACGGCGAGGCAACCACGGTGAACACGACACCGGGCGAGGCGTTCAAGCTGAAGCGCGGCGTCTGCCAGGACTTCGCCCATGTGATGATCGTGGCGCTGAGAAGCCTCGGCATCCCCGCCGGTTATGTCAGCGGCTTCCTGCGGACAATCCCTCCGCCCGGCAAGGAACGCCTCGAGGGTGCCGATGCCATGCATGCCTGGGTGCGGATCTGGTGCGGTACTACAGGCGGCTGGCTCGAACTCGACCCGACCAACAATATTCCGGCGGGAACCGACCATATTGTTGTCGGCCACGGTCGTGATTACGGCGACGTCGCCCCCGTTATCGGGGTCCTGAAGAGCTATGGCAGCCAGACGACGAAGCAGGCCGTGGACGTCATTCCGGTGCCCTGATCCGATTTGGTACAGGCCGTTTCCCGTTTCCGGACAACGCCGCAATTGCGGAACCCTCTGTAAGCACTGGTTTTCCTGAATTCCGTTAAAATTGCAGCGATTGTCGGAACGATATCGTAAGCCATCGACGCTATCTGTGCCCCCAAGCTTGCAACGTGTTCCTCTGGGGTGTGCAAAGATGGGAAGACGATACACTGTAGGCCGGTCCCTTGTGGCGATGCTCAAGGACCGGGGTGGTAATTTCGGTATTATGGCGGCGCTTGCGACGCCATTGCTGTTGGCGGCCGGCGGCGTCGCCATCGACTTGGCCAGCATGATGACGACCAAGAACCAGATGCAGGATGCAGCCGATGCGGCGGCGCTCGCGGCGGCCTCTTCTCTGGTCTCAAAGGATCCGCCAACGATTGCCAAGGCAAAGGAAATTGCCGCAGCCTTCCTCAAGACGCAGTCGGGCGGCAGCGCCGTCGATGTTCCCGGCGGGAACGATCAAAGTGGCACGAGCTCGTTGGCCAAGACCGCTTCGGCGGAAGCGTCGACGGGCAGCCAGCCGACCATTGACATCATTGAAAGCAGCAATGGTCCTACCGGCAAGGCCTACAACGTCACCGTCCTGAACAAGCAGACGTTCCAGTTCAACGCGATGACACGCCTGCTCGGGAAGACATCAATCGACATTGAAACCCTCGCCAAGGCCGAAAGCGCCACCGAGAGTAAGAACGCCTTGTCGATGTATCTGGTGCTCGATCGTTCCGGGTCGATGGCCTGGAAAACCAACACGCTGAACGCCACGAAGACATCCTGCCCGAACTACACAGATTCGAATTGGGGCAAGTATCCGAACCTAAGGGCAAGTAGCCCTTGCTACGTAACCAAGGTCGACGCGCTCAAAACCGCCGTCAGCGATTTGCTCACGCAATTGAAGACCGCCGATCCCAATAATTTGTATGTCCGCACAGCGGCCATCTCCTACAATTCGGCACAGGACACGCCCGGCAACCTCGACTGGGGCACCGCCGGCACGTCAACCTATGTGAACGCCCTTGTTGCAACAGGCGGCACCGCGTCAGGTAACGCGTTCAAGACTGCCTACAGCCGCGTGACCGCGGCGACCGAGGATACGGCTCACAAGGCCAAGAACGGACAGGTTCCCACCAAGTACATCGTCTTCATGACGGATGGCGACAACAACAACACGAGCGACGACACGACAACCCTGGCGTGGTGCGACACCGCTCGAAAGAACAACGTGCAGGTCTACACCGTGGCCTTCATGGCGCCCGACCGCGGCAAGGCCTTGCTGAAGGCCTGCGCCACAACTGAGGCAAATTACTTTCAGGCGGAAGAAGCCGCCGATCTGATCGCAGCCTTCAAGGCGATCGGCGAAAAAGCCTCAGCCATGGCTACCCGCCTGACGAAGTAACGCCAGGACCTGCATCCTTCAAGCCGCCCGGTCACGCCGGGCGGCTTTTGCGTTCAGGTATTGCGGTCCGTTCCGTCAGCGAGTTCCGTAGCTTGAGACAATTCTAATCCATTTAAAAACATCTGTTGCAAGCGCTTCGGATCGATGCATAAATTGCCCTATCCCCGGTCGGATCCGGCCTGCGACCTCCCAACGCAAAAGGGTATAGACAGTTTCATGATGAACAGGCTCTCCACCAACGAAGTGCCGCAGCCCGCCCCAAGGTCGTCTGAACCTGGCCAGCTCGCCGTCGAAATCCTCGAACGTCTGAAGTATCGCATCGGCAAGGATCCGAAGGTCGCGAAGCCCCATGACTGGCTGACGGCGGCGATCCTGGTCGCCCGCGACCGCATCACCGACAAGTGGATGGATTCCACCCGCAAGACCTACGCGACCGGTGCCAAGCGCGTCTATTACCTGTCGCTCGAATTCCTCATCGGCCGGCTGATGCGCGACGCCATGACCAATATCGGCCTGATGGACGAGATGCGCGACGCACTCGCTTCTCTCGGCGTCGATATCGACGTCATCGCCGAGCTCGAGCCGGACGCAGCGCTCGGCAACGGCGGTCTCGGCCGTCTCGCCGCCTGTTTCATGGAATCGATGGCCACTGTCGACGTGCCCGCCTATGGCTACGGCATCCGCTATATGCACGGCCTGTTCCGCCAGCAGATGGCCGACGGCTGGCAGGTGGAACTGCCGGAGACCTGGCTCGCCCACGGCAATCCCTGGGAATTCGAGCGGCGTGAAAGCTCCTACGAGATCGGCTTCGGTGGCGTGGTCGAAACGGCCAACATCGACGAGGAGATCCAGCGCTTCGTGTGGAAGCCGGCCGAGCGCGTCATCGCCACCGCCTTCGACACGCCCGCCGTCGGCTGGCGGGCAAAGCGCGTCAACACGCTTCGCCTCTGGACGGCGCAGCCGATCGACCCGATCCTGCTTGCGGCCTTCAACGCCGGCGACCACATCGGCGCACTGCGCGAGAGCAACAAGGCGGAAAGCCTGACCCGCGTGCTCTATCCTGCCGACGCGACGCCGGCTGGTCAGGAACTGCGGCTGCGCCAGGAATATTTCTTCTCATCCGCCTCGCTGCAGGACATCCTGCGCCGGCACCTGCAGCAATATCCGGACTTCGACTCGCTGCCGGACGCCGTTGCCATTCAGCTGAACGACACCCACCCGGCCATTTCCGTGGCCGAACTGGTGCGGTTGCTCACCGACGTGCACGGCCTTGATTTCGAGCAGGCCTGGGACATCACCCGCCGCACGATCTCCTACACCAACCATACGCTTCTGCCGGAAGCGCTCGAAAGCTGGCCGGTGCCGCTCATCGAACGGCTGCTGCCGCGCCACATGCAGATCGTCTATGCGATCAACGCCAAGATCCTGATCGAGGCGCGCAAGCAGAAGGGCGCCACCGATGACGAGATCCGCAACATCTCGCTGATCGACGAGAGCGGCGAGCGCCGGGTGCGCATGGGCAACCTCGCCTTCGTCGGCTCGCACTCGATCAATGGCGTTTCGGCGCTGCATACGGAGCTGATGAAGGAAACGGTCTTTGCCGACCTTCACAAGCTCTATCCTGAACGCATCAACAACAAGACCAACGGCATCACCCCGCGCCGCTGGCTGATGCAGTGCAATCCGGGGCTCTTCGGGCTGATCCGTGACGCGATCGGCGATGAGTTCATGGACAATACCGAGGCACTGCAGGCGCTCGACGCCTTCGCCGACAAGGCGGATTTCCAGGAGCATTTCGCTGCCGTCAAGCGTGCGAACAAGGTCCGCCTTTCCCAGCTCGTCCAGAGCCGGCTCGGCATCAGGCTCGATCCGTCGGCGATGTTCGACATCCAGATCAAGCGCATCCACGAATACAAGCGCCAGCTCCTCAACATCGTCGAAGCCGTCGCGCTCTACGACCAGATCCGCTCGCATCCGGAGCTGGACTGGGTGCCGCGCGTCAAGCTCTTTGCCGGCAAGGCGGCGCCGAGCTATCACAACGCCAAGCTGATCATCAAACTCGCCAATGATGTCGCCCGCGTCGTTAACAACGATCCTTCTGTGCGCGGCCTGCTCAAGATCGTCTTCGTGCCGAACTACAACGTCTCGCTCGCCGAGATCATGGTTCCGGCCGCCGATCTGTCCGAGCAGATCTCGACCGCGGGCATGGAAGCCTCGGGCACCGGCAACATGAAATTCGCGCTGAACGGCGCGCTGACGATCGGCACGCTCGACGGCGCCAATGTCGAGATGCGCGATTGGATCGGCGAGGAAAACATCAAGATCTTCGGCATGACCGCTGAGGAAGTGGCGAAGGCGCGTGCCGAGGGCCATAATCCGCGCTCCATCATCGAAGGCTCGCCCGAACTGTCGCAGGCGCTCCAGGCGATCGCCTCGGGCGTCTTCTCGCCCGACGACCGCAACCGCTTCTCCGGCCTGATCGACGGCATCTACAATCACGACTGGTTCATGGTTGCCGCCGATTTCGAAGCCTATGCCAAAGCGCAGCGGGAGATCGACCAGCTCTGGACGAACCCTTCCGACTGGTATGCGCAGGCGATCCGCAACACCGCACGGATGGGCTGGTTCTCGTCCGATCGCACTATCCGGCAATATGCCGGGGAAATCTGGAGAGCTGGATGACGCCTTCGGCCGGCAAGGACCCGGAACCCGCAGCTTCAGGTCTGCTGTCAGCGCCGGAAATCGCGGCCATTCTTTCCGGTACGCACGATGATCCTTTCGCGGTCCTCGGCGTACACCCCGCCGGCAAGGCCATTCTTGCCCGCTGCTTCATCCCCGATGCCGAGACCGTGGCGGTGGAAACGCTCTCGGGCAAGGAGCTCGGCGCGCTCGAACGGCGTGACGATGCCGGTTTCTTCGAAGGTCCCATCTCTCTGAAGAAACCCCAGCCCGTGCGCTATCGCGCCCGCAACCAGGGCGGCGAATGGATCGTCATCGACCCCTACAGCTTCGGCCCGGTCCTCGGGCCGATGGACGACTATTACATCCGCGAAGGTTCACACCTCCGGCTCTTCGACAAGATGGGCGCACATCCGATCCATCACGATGGCGCCGATGGCTATCACTTTGCCGTCTGGGCGCCCAATGCCAAGCGCGTTTCCGTCGTCGGCCAATTCAACAATTGGGATGGCCGGCGCCACGTCATGCGGCTGCGTGCCGACACCGGCATCTGGGAGATCTTCATTCCCGGCGTCGAGGCCGGTCTTGCTTACAAGTACGAGATCCTCGACCGCAATGGCACGCTGCTGCCGCTCAAGGCCGATCCTTTTGCCCGGAGGTCCGAGCTTCGTCCCAACACCGCTTCGGTGACGACGCCGGAGATCGCGCAATCCTGGGAGGACGAGGCGCATCGCAAGCACTGGGCGACGGTCGATGCGCGGCGCCAACCGATCTCGATCTACGAGGTCCATGCCGGCTCCTGGCAGCGCCGCGACAATGGCGAAATGCTCTCCTGGGACGAACTCGCCGACCGGCTGATCCCCTATTGCGTCGATATGGGCTTCACCCACATCGAGTTCCTGCCGATCTCGGAGTTTCCCTTCGATCCGTCCTGGGGCTACCAGACGACCGGCCTGTATGCACCGACCGCCCGCTTCGGCGAGCCCGAGGGCTTTGCCCGTTTCGTGAACGGCTGCCACAAGGTCGGCATCGGCGTCATCCTCGACTGGGTGCCGGCGCATTTCCCGACGGACGAGCACGGGCTTCGCTGGTTCGACGGCACCGCGCTCTACGAGCACGAAGACCCGCGCCAGGGCTTCCATCCCGACTGGAACACGGCGATCTACAATTTCGGCCGCCAGGAGGTGCTGTCCTACCTCGTCAACAACGCGCTCTACTGGGCCGAGAAGTTCCATGTCGACGGACTGCGCGTCGACGCGGTCGCCTCGATGCTCTACCTCGACTATTCGCGCAAGCATGGCGAATGGGTGCCGAACGAGTATGGCGGCAACGAAAACCTCGAGGCGGTTCGCTTCCTGCAGACGATGAACACCCAGATCTACGGCATCCACCAGGGCATCCTGACGATCGCCGAGGAATCGACCTCCTGGCCGAAGGTATCCCACCCGGTTCATGCTGGCGGCCTGGGTTTCGGCTTCAAGTGGAACATGGGCTTCATGCACGACACGCTGCAATATCTGTCGCGCGAGCCGGTGCACCGCAAGTTCCACCACAACGACCTGACCTTCGGCCTGCTCTACGCCTTCAGCGAAAACTTCGTGCTGCCGCTGTCCCATGACGAAGTGGTGCATGGCAAAGGCTCGCTGATCGCAAAGATGGCCGGCGACGACTGGCAGAAGTTCGCCAATCTCCGGGCCTATTACGCCTTCATGTGGGGCTATCCCGGCAAGAAGCTTTTGTTCATGGGCCAGGAATTCGCGCAATGGCGCGAGTGGTCCGAGGACCGCGCGCTCGACTGGAACCTGCTCGAATACCACCTGCACGAAGGCATGCGCCGGCTGGTGCGTGACCTCAACGGCACCTATCGCGCCAAGCCGGCCCTGCATGCGCGCGATTGCGAAGGCGATGGCTTCGAGTGGCTGCTTGCCGACGACCGCGACAATTCGGTCTTCGCCTGGCTGCGCAAGGCGCCCGGTGAAAAGCTCGTCGCCGTCATCACCAATTTTACGCCCGTCTACCGGGAGAGCTACGCCATCCCGCTGCCGGTCCAGGGTCGCTGGAAGGAGATCCTCAATACCGACGCGGAAATCTACGGAGGAAGCGGCAAGGGCAACGGCGGCGCCGTCTACGCCGAGAAGAGCACCACGGGAGCGATAATGGCCAACATCACGCTGCCGCCCCTGGCGACACTGATGCTGGAGCAGGAGTAGATTTCATTCGGTCCGCCAGCCGAAATCGGCAGGCGGCATGAGACTGTAAGATTCGAGGGTCGCAAGGCATCACCAAAAGCCGCCGTGACGACCCCGGAAGTCAATGATTGGGGAGGACAAATGGTGGAAAAGCGTACGCAACCTCTGGCACGTGATGCCATGGCCTATGTTCTCGCTGGCGGTCGCGGCAGTCGCCTGAAGGAGCTGACCGACCGACGGGCGAAGCCGGCGGTCTATTTCGGCGGCAAGGCCCGTATCATCGACTTCGCGCTTTCGAACGCGCTGAATTCCGGTATCCGCCGTATCGGCGTCGCCACCCAGTACAAGGCGCACTCGCTGATTCGCCACCTGCAGCGCGGCTGGAACTTCTTCCGTCCGGAACGAAACGAAAGCTTCGACATCCTGCCCGCCAGCCAGCGCGTTTCCGAGACGCAATGGTACGAAGGCACCGCCGACGCCGTCTATCAGAACATCGACATCATCGAAGACCACGGCGTCGAATACATGGTCATCCTCGCCGGCGACCACATCTACAAGATGGACTATGAATTGATGCTGCAGCAGCACGTCGATTCCGGCGCCGACGTCACCATCGGTTGCCTCGAAGTGCCGCGCATGGAGGCGACCGGCTTCGGCGTCATGCATGTCGACGACAAGGATCGCATCATCGCCTTCGTCGAGAAACCGGCCGATCCGCCCGCCATTCCCGGCAATCCCGACATGGCGCTCGCCTCGATGGGCATCTATGTCTTCCACACGAAGTTCCTGATGGATCTTCTGCGCCGCGACGCCGCCGATCCGAAATCGAGCCGCGACTTCGGCAAGGACATCATTCCCTACATCGTCGACAACGGCAAAGCGGTCGCGCACCGGTTTACCCAGTCCTGCGTGCGTTCGGATTTCGAGCGCGAGGCCTATTGGCGCGACGTCGGCACCATCGACGCCTATTGGCAGGCCAATATCGACCTGACCCATGTGACGCCGGAACTCGACATCTACGACAGCACCTGGCCGATCTGGACCTTCGCGGAGATCAAGCCGCCGGCAAAGTTCGTGCATGACGATGAAAACCGCCGCGGCTCGGCGACCTCGTCGCTCATCTCCGGCGACTGCATCATCTCAGGCGCGGCACTCAACCGCAGCCTGTTATTCACAGGCGTCAGAGTAAATTCATATTCCCGTCTGGAGAATGCCGTAGTTCTTCCCGATGTGAAGATCGGTCGCCATGCGACGCTGCGCAACGTGGTCATCGACAGCCGTGTCGTGATCCCGGAGGGCCTCGTGGTCGGCGATGATCCGGAGCTCGATGCCAAGCGTTTCCGGCGCTCGGAAAACGGTGTCTGCCTGATCACGCAAACGATGATCGACAAGCTGGGGATGTAGGTCTGCCTTCCATGAACGTCCTGTCCGTTGCGTCCGAAGTCTATCCGCTGGTCAAGACCGGGGGGCTCGCCGATGTCGCCGGCGCGCTCCCGACAGCGCTTGCGCCGCACGGCATCAAGACCCGCACCCTCCTGCCCGGCTATCCCGCCGTGCTGCAGAAGCTGAAGAAGAAAAAGAAGGTCGGCGCTCTCGAGAACCTGTTCGGTGATCCGGCCACGATCCTCGCGGCTGAGATCGATGGCCTGGACCTCCTGGTTCTCGACCAGCCGGCGCTCTACCAGCGAGACGGCGGTCCCTATGTCGACGCCACCGGCCGCGACTATGCCGACAATTTCCGTCGCTTCGCCGCGCTCTCGCTCGCGGCGGCCGAGGTCGCCGCCGGCGATGTCGTCCCCGGCTGGAAACCCGACATCGTCCACGCCCATGACTGGCAGACGGCGCTGACGCCGGTTTACATGCATTTTGGCCGCGCCCCCGCGACGCCGACGGTCATGACCATCCATAATATCGCCTTTCAGGGCCAGTTCGGCGCCTCGGTCTTCCCCGAGCTGGCTCTTCCTCCGGAAGCCTTCTCGATGCAGTTCATCGAGTATTACGGCGATGTCGGCTTCCTGAAGGGCGGGATGCAGACGGCAAGCGCGATCACCACCGTCAGCCCCTCCTATGCCCAGGAGATCCTGACACCCGAATTCGGCATGGGTCTCGAGGGTCTGTTGAAAAGCCGCGTTTCCGACTTGAGCGGCATCGTCAACGGCATCGACGCCGACATATGGAACCCGCAGACCGACCCGCATATTGCGCAGCATTTCAGCGCGACGACCTTGAAGCAGCGCGCCGGCAACCGGCGTGCGCTGGAAGAACGCTTCGGCCTCGAGAAGGGCAACGGTCCGATCTTCTGCGTCGTCAGCCGGCTCACCTGGCAGAAGGGCATGGACCTCGTCGCCGAGGTCGCGGATGACATCGTCGCGATGGGCGGCAAACTCGTCGTGCTCGGGTCTGGCGATGCGGCGCTCGAGGGTGCGCTTCTGGCGGCGGCCTCCCGTCATCGCGGCCATATCGGCATGGTCACCGGCTACAACGAGCCGCTGTCGCATTTGATGCAGGCAGGCTCGGACGCGATCCTCATTCCGTCGCGCTTCGAACCCTGCGGCCTGACCCAGCTCTACGGCCTGCGCTACGGCTGCGTGCCAGTCGTCGCCCGCACGGGCGGACTGGCCGATACGATCATCGACGCCAACGAGGCCGGGCTTTCGGCCAAGGTCGCCACCGGCTTCCAGTTCACCCCGGTCACCGCCGACGGGTTGCGACTTGCGGTGAGGCGCGTATTGCGCGCATACAACGAGCCCAAGGTCTGGGCGCGAATTCAGACCCAGGGCATGAAATCGGACGTTTCGTGGGCCACAAGTGCCGAGCGCTACGTCTCTCTATATTCCGGTCTTCTCGGGAAAGGTTAAGTCAGCATGATAAGAACGGTTACCACAACCCCCTATGGCGACCAGAAGCCTGGCACGTCAGGGCTGCGCAAGAAGGTCCCGGTCTTCCAGCAGAAGAACTATGCCGAGAACTTCATCCAGTCGATCTTCGATTCGCTCGAAGGCTTTCAGGGCGAAACACTGGTGATCGGCGGCGACGGCCGCTACTACAACCGCGAAGTCATCCAGATCGCCATCAAGATGGCGGCGGCCAACGGCTTCGGCCGCGTACTCGTCGGCCGCGGCGGCATCCTGTCGACGCCGGCTGCCTCCAACGTCATCCGCAAGTACAAGGCCTTCGGCGGCATCGTCCTTTCCGCCAGCCACAATCCCGGCGGCCCGACCGAAGATTTCGGCATCAAGTACAATATCGGCAATGGCGGCCCGGCACCGGAAAAGGTCACTGACGCGATCTTTGCCCGCAGCAAGGTGATCGACAGCTACAAGATCGCCGACGTCAGGGACATCAACCTCGACCTCGAAGGCACGCAGGAGATCGAAGGCATGACAGTGACGGTCATCGATCCCGTCGCCGACTATGCCGAACTGATGGAGAGCCTGTTCGATTTCGCGGCCATCCGCAAGCTGATCGGCGGCGGCTTCCGCGTCGTCTTCGACGCGATGAGCGCGGTCACCGGCCCCTATGCCAAGGAGATCATCGAGAAACGCCTCGGCGCGCCTAAGGGCTCGGTGATGAACTTCATGCCGCTGCCGGACTTCGGCGGCCACCATCCGGACCCGAACCTGGTTCATGCCCGCGCGCTCTACGAAACGATGATGGCGCCCGACGCGCCGGACTTCGGTGCCGCATCGGATGGCGACGGCGACCGCAATCTGATCATCGGCCGCGGCATCTTCATCACCCCTTCGGACAGCCTGGCGATGCTCGCCGCCAATGCGCATCTGGCGCCTGGTTACGCCAAGGGCCTCGCCGGCATCGCCCGCTCCATGCCGACCAGCGGTGCGGCCGACCGCGTCGCCGAGAAGCTCGGCATCGGCCTCTACGAGACGCCGACCGGCTGGAAATTCTTCGGCAACCTGCTCGACGAGGGCATGGCGACGATCTGCGGCGAGGAAAGCGCCGGCACCGGCTCCAACCACGTGCGCGAGAAGGACGGCCTCTGGGCAGTCTTGCTCTGGCTCAACATCCTGGCCGTGCGCAAGGAAAGCGCCCTCGACATCGTCAAGAAGCATTGGGCGACCTACGGCCGCAACTATTACTCGCGCCATGACTACGAAGAGGTCGATACCGACGCGGCCAACGGCCTGATCGCCAACCTGCGCGACCAGCTTGCCGGCCTGCCCGGAAAGTCCTTCGGGGCGCTCAAGGTCGCAACCGCCGACGACTTCGCCTACAACGATCCGGTCGACCATTCGGTCAGCAAGAACCAGGGCATCCGCATCCTCTTCGAGGGCGGCTCCCGCGTCGTCTTCCGCCTCTCCGGCACCGGCACTTCGGGCGCGACGCTGCGCGTCTACATCGAGCGCTTCGAGCCGGATCCGGCACGTCACGGCATCGAGACGCAGGAAGCACTCTCCGATCTCATCGCCGTCGCCGACGAGATCGCGGGGATCAAGACGCGCACCGGCCGCACCGAGCCGAGCGTCATTACCTGAGATACTGAACGATCGGGCCGCTTCATGCGGCCCTTTTTCTTTCCGTTGACCGAATACCCCCTCTGCCCGGCAGGGCGGAGGGGGTATCCCGCCACACCTTCGACACAGAGGGCCGCCTTCATGCCGACCACCGGATTGCCACCCCTCGGTGCCACGATCACCGCAGAAGGCACGCAGTTTGCCGTCTGGTCGCACAATGCCGCCCGCATCGACCTCTGCCTTTTCGACAAAACCGGCGCCCGGCAATTGCGGCAGTTACCGATGCTGCGGAGCGGCGACGTCCACACGCTGACGGTTGCCGACGCGCCGAAAGGCACGCGCTACGGCTTTCGCGCCGACGGCGTCTATTCGCCCGACCATGGACTCTGGTTCGATCCCGCCAAGCTGCTGGTCGACCCCTATGCCGTCGAACTCGACCGGCCTTTCCGGCATGATCCGCGCCTGACGATTTTCGGTGAGGATACCGCCGATCTGGTGCCGAAGGCCGTTGTCACAGAGGTGAAGACGGTCAAGCCCAAAGCGCCGCTCTTTCGCGCCGGCGGACTCATCTACGAGATCGCCGTCAAGCCCTTCACAATTCTCCATCCGGATGTCCCGAAGGCGAAGCGCGGCACCGTGGCGGCGCTCGCCGAGCCCGCCATCATCGAACATCTGAAGCGCCTCGGCGTCTCTGCGGTCGAATTGATGCCGATCGTCGCCTGGATCGACGAGCGCCACCTGCCGCCGCTCGGGCTGAAGAACGGCTGGGGCTACAATCCGATCGCGCCGATGGCGCTCGACCCGCGCCTGGTGCCGGGCGGCATCAAGGAATTGCGCAAGACGGTCGAAACGCTGCGCAAGGAAGGCATCGGCGTCATCCTCGATCTGGTCTTCAACCACTCCGGCGAAAGCGATCGCTTCGGCACCACGCTGTCGATGCGTGGCCTCGACAACCTCACCTATTACCGTCACGTCACCGACCAACCCGGTGAACTCATCAACGACACCGGCTGCGGCAATACGATTGCCTGCGACCACCCGACCGTCGAGACGCTGATCCTCGACAGCCTGCGCCATTTCGTTCGTGCCGCCGGCGTCGATGGCTTCCGCTTCGATCTCGCCTCGATCCTCGGGCGCGACATGGGCGGTTTCCACCGCGATGCCAGGCTCTTCCAGGCGATATCAGCCGATCCGCTGCTTGCCGACCGTCTGCTGATCGCCGAGCCGTGGGACGTCGGCCCCGGCGGTTACCAGCTCGGCAATTTCCCCTCTCCCTTCCTCGAATGGAACGACCGTGCGCGCGACGACATCCGCATCTACTGGCGCGGCGATCGCCATGCGATCGGTGCTCTGGCAACGGCGCTTGCCGGCTCGTCGGTGAGCTTCGCCCGCTGGGGCGAGAGCGGCACGCGCACGGTCAATTTCATCGCCGCCCATGATGGCTTCACGCTCGCCGATATCGTTTCCTATGCCGGCAAGCACAACGAGGCCAACGGCGAGGAGAACCGCGACGGCCACAACGAGAACCACTCCTGGAACAATGGCGCCGAAGGTCCGACAGGCGATCCGGAAATTCTGGCAGCCCGACGCCATGACGTGATGGCGCTCATCGGCACGCTGTTTTCCTCACGCGGAACGATCATGCTGACGGCCGGCGACGAAGGCGGCCGAAGCCAGAGCGGCAACAACAACGCCTATTGCCAGGACAACGCCATCACCTGGCTGGACTGGACGGCGATGGATGGCGAGATCGTCGCCCACACGGCGGCGCTGTCGGCGATGCGCCGACGCTTCGACGTGTTCGATCAGACCACGTTCCTGACCGGGAACGGCGATGTCGAATGGCGGCGCCTCGACGGACAACCGATGACGACCGGCGACTGGGAACACCCGGCAACGGACAATCTGATGATGGTGCTGACCACCCGCGACCGTCTCCAGAAGCGGACGACGCGCCTTGCCGTGATCGTCAATCGCAGCCATGCGCCGCATCCCTTCCGCCTGCCCGACAGTATCGACGGAAAGTGGCAGGATGCGCTGACGTCCTCATTCCCGGCCGATCATGCCGCGCCGCGCTCGGTCTCCTTCCTCGTCGAGGTTTTCTAAAGCTTTTCCACCACTTGCAGGTTGCAGCGGGCGAGCCTATAGAACGCTCGGGGGCTTGTTTCGAGGCGTTCACATGCTGCAGGACATTTCACTTTCTGAGATCAAGGAACTCGTCGGCAAGGAGGTCGGCGTTTCCGACTGGATCACGGTCACGCAGGAAACGATCGACAAATTCGCCGAGGCAACCGGCGACTATCAGTACATCCATGTCGACCCGGTTCGCGCCGCTGCCGAGACGCCATTCGGCGGCACGATCGCGCACGGCTTCCTGTCGCTCTCGCTGCTTTCGGCGATGAACTACAATTGCCTGCCGAAGATCCGCGAACAGACGATGGGCATCAACTACGGATTCGAGAAGGTGCGCTTCGTCGCGCCGGTGAAGAGTGGCGCCAAGGTGCGCGGCCACTTCACCATGGCCGATGCCCGTTTCCGCGGCGCCAGCATGCTGATGATCACCTACGACGTCAGCGTTGAGATCGAAGGCGAACGCAAGCCGGCGCTCACCGCCACTTGGCAGACGATCATCCAGTTCGATCCCAAGGACCGGCCCGCCGATGCCTGAGCAGCGTGACCGGATCGCCCGATCCGGAACGCCCTACCGGTACTTACGTTTCGCCTGAAAAGTCGAAGGCCGGGAAGCGCTTGCGAGCACCTCCCGGCCTTTTCATTCAATGGCTCGCGTCGGCAGCGCCTTCGGAAAGCAGCCCGAAGACGAAGGGCGAGAACGATCGCCAGCACTCGACACGGAACTGATCCTCGGCCGTACGGAAGAGGATGATCTCCGCCTTGCCGAAGATCGTGCGCGAGCAGGCGCCGACCGGAAAGATCGCCGGCGACAGATCCTGCGGGCAGCCGCTGTTGATCGCCACGTCCGCGCCCGGACCGCTGACGATGACGGCAACGTTGCGGTGCGAGATGTCGACCGCCGAGTGCAGCGTACCGCTTGAGGCAGCGGCCGCCATCAGGTCGGCCTCGCTCTCGTCGATCAGCAGCCACTCGTCCGGACCGATCCACAGCGCATGGCGCTGGCCGCTCGAGGCCGAGGTCTTCGGCCGCGTCGGGAGCGTCACGCCGAGCGCTGCCGAGAGTGCCGGCAGCGCATCGGCGCCGGCCCTGAGCGAGATGCGTGTTGCCGCCGGTGCCGGCGTCAGGATCGCCTCGGCTGAACCGCCGCGCGAGGTAAGCGCCGCCCTGCGGCTTGCAATTGCCTGGTCAGCCATGGAGGCGGCCCCCTTCCTTGTCAAAGAACACCATGTCGCTCACTTCGACGGCGATGGTGCGATCGGTCATCGGCACGTAGAGCGTCTGCCCGAGCCGCTCGCGGCCGCCGGCAACCGTGGCCAGCGCGATCGAGCGGCCGCAATTTTCCGACCAGTAGGACGACGTCACGTGACCGAGCATGGTCATCGGCTTCGGCTGGTTAGGGTCGGCAACGATCTGCGCGCCTTCCTCCAGCACCACCTTCGGATCCTTGGTGAGGAGGCCGACCAGTTGCTTGCGCCCGGACTTGACGAGGTCCGGCCGCTTCAGGCCGCGAATGCCGACGAAGTCGGGTTTCTTCTTCGAGACCGCCCAGGAGAGGCCGGCATCGTCGGGCGTCAGCGTGCCATCGGTGTCCTGGCCGACGATGATGTAGCCCTTCTCGGCGCGCAGCACGTGCATGGTTTCCGTGCCATAGGCGCAGGCGCCCATCGGTTCGGCCCGCGCCCAGATCGCTTCCCAGACCGCCTGGCCGTAATCGGCCGGCACGTTGACTTCGAAGCCGAGCTCGCCGGTGAATGACATGCGGAAGAGCCGGGTCGGCACGCCGCAGATCTTGCCCTCGGCAACGCTCATATGCGGGAAGGCCTCGTTGGAAAGGTCGATGCCCTCGACGAGCGGCGCGATGATCTCGCGCGCCTTCGGACCCTGCACGGCGATGACGGCCCATTGCTCGGTCGTCGAGGTCAGCCAGACCTTCAGATGCGGGAACTCGGTCTGCAGATAGTCTTCCATGTGGTTCATGACGCGCGGCGCACCGCCGGTGGTCGTCGTCACGTGGAAGCGGTCCTCCGCCATGCGGCCGACCACGCCGTCGTCATAAACGAAGCCGTCGTCGCGCAGCATGATGCCGTAACGGCAGCGGCCGGGCTTCAGATTGTCCCAGGCGTTGGTGTACATCAGATTGAGGAACTGGGCGGCGTCCGGGCCGACGACCTCGATCTTGCCAAGCGTCGAGGCATCGAAGATACCCGCGACATCGCGCACCGTCTTGCATTCGCGCGCGACCGCCTCGTGCATGCCTTCGCCGGAGCGCGGATAGAACCAGGCGCGCTTCCAGTTGCCGACATCCTCGAACTCGGCGCCATGCGCCTCCTCCCAGGCATGCATCGGCGTCTTGCGCGCCGGATCGAAGAGGGGCCCACGCGAATGGTTGACGATCGCACCGAAGGTCACTGGCGTGTAGGGCTGGCGGAAGGTGGTGAGACCCACCTGCGGGATGTCCTTGCCGAGCGCTTCCGCGGCAATCGCCAGGCCATGCATGTTGGAAAGCTTGCCCTGGTCGGACGCCATGCCGTTGGTGGTGAAGCGCTTGATGTGCTCGATCGAGTGCATGCCTTCACGCACCGCCAGGCGAATGTCCTTGGCGCAGACGTCGTGCTGGAAGTCGATGAAGGCCTTGACCGTCGTGTCCGGCCCTGCGCCTTCCGCAGCGCCGATCATGCCGCCGGTCCAGCCGAAGCGGTTTTCACCGGAAAGCGTCACCTGCGTTCCGCCTTCCGCACCGGCGGCGCGGGCCGTCAGTTCACCCGCGGCAAGCGCCTCGTCGATCGTTGCCTGCAGGTCGTCGGTCCCGTTGCAGGCGCCGATCGAAAGGCAATCCTGCAGGTAGGTGCCCGGTAGGAAGCGCTGCGTCGCCGCATCGAACTTCACCTTGCCGCGCGATTGCGAGAAGAGGTGCACCGACGGCGTCCAGCCGGCCGAGACCAGCAGCGCGTCGACGGCGATCTTGCGCGCCGAGCCGCCGCCATTGCGGGCGACGCTGATCGAGTTCACCCGCAGCTTGCCGCCGGCCTTGATCACGGAGTGCCCGGTCAGCACTTCGATGCCGAGTTTGCGCGCTTCGGCAAGCACTGCCTCACCCGGATTTTCGCGGCAGTCGACGATGGCCGCCACCGAAACGCCGGCGCGCCTCAGGTCGAAGGCGGCTTCGTAAGCCGAGTCATGGGCGGTGTAAACGCCAACCTTCGAGCCGACGGCGACGCCGAAATGGTTGAGATAGGTGCGGCCGGCCGAAGCGAGCATGATGCCCGGACGGTCGTTGTTGGCGAACACCATGTGCCGCTCGATCTGGCCGTTGGCGAGGATCACCTTCTTGGCGCGCACCTGCCACAGCCGCTCGCGCGGCAGCGACTTGTCGAGGGCCGCCAGATGATCGGTCACGCGTTCGACGAGGCCGACGAAATTATGGTTGTAGTAGCCGAAGCCCGTCGTGCGGGTGAGCACGGTGACGTTGTCCATCTCGGCCAGCGTCCTCGCGGTGTCCTGCGCCCAGTCCCAACCGTCCTTGCCGTCGATCGTCGTGCCGCTTTCATAGCGAAGCGCCCCACCCATTTCCGGCTGCTCGTCGCAGATGATCACCTTGGCACCGGCCTTGGCGGCCGCGAGTGCAGCCGAGAGGCCGGCGACGCCGCCACCGATGACGAGCACGTCGCAATGGGCGTAGCGGCTGGCATAATGATCCGGATCGGCTTCCGTCGGTGCGACGCCGAGGCCGGCGGCACGACGGATGAAGGGTTCGTAGATCGCGTGCCAGGCAGCCTTCGGCCACATGAAGGTCTTGTAGTAGAAGCCGGCGGCGAAGAATGGCGACAGCAGATCGTTGAAGCCACCGACATCGAAGGCGAGCGACGGCCAGCGGTTCTGCGATTCCACCTTCATGCCATCGAAGACTTCCTGCACCGTGGCGCGCACGTTGGGCTGGCGACGGGCGGCATCACGCGCGACGTCGATCAGCGCATTCGGCTCCTCGGCACCGGCCGAAAGAATGCCGCGCGGACGGTGATACTTGAAAGAACGGCCGACCAGATGAATGCCGTTGGCGAGAAGCGCGGAGGCGACGGTATCGCCCTCGAGCGCCGTCAGCGTGCGGCCGTCGAAGGTGAAGCGCGCGGTGCGTGCCGGTGTCAGGCGGCCGACGCCTGGAATGCGATTGGCCCCCATCATTTCGCGGCTCCCTTGTCTTGACCGTTCTTGTCCTGCTCACTCTGAAGAATGGCTGATATGTCGGGCTTCGGCTCGCCAGCCTTGTAGGTGGTGTAGAAGCGGTCGCTGACCGTGTCGCGGGCGGCGTTGAAGAAACGGCCGCAGCCATGGATATGGCGCCAGCGCTCGAAGATCAGACCCTTCGGGTTCTGACGCAGGAAGAAGTATTCCTCGAATTCCTCGTCGGTGATGTCGGCGATATTGGCCGGGCGGGCAATATGGGCGTCGCCGGCGCCGCGGAATTCGAGCTCGGAGCGCTCTTCCTCGCAGTAGGGGCAATAGATCAGAAGCATCTCGAAATCCTCAGTGCGCAACAGCGGCGGCAGCCGCTTCGTCGATGAGCCGGCCGGTGCGGAACCGCTCGAGCGTCAGCCCGGCAGCCAGACGATGCGGCTCGCCCCTTGCGATCAGATGGGCGAAGAGGTTGGCCGAACCCGGCGTCGCCTTGAAGCCGCCCGTACCCCAGCCGGCGTTCAGGAACAGGCCTGGTACCGGCGTGACGCCCTGGATCGGCGAGCGGTCCTGGGTGACGTCGACGATGCCGCCCCACTGACGCATCATCTTGACGCGGCGGAACATCGGAAAGAGCTCACAGATCGCATCCAGCGTATGGGTGATGATCTGCAGGCCGCCGGTCTGCGAATAGGAATTGTACTGGTCGGTACCGGCGCCGATGACGAACTCGCCCTTGTCGGACTGCGAGATATAGGCGTGCACCGAGTTCGACATGACGACGCAGGGGAAGATCGGCTTCAGCGGCTCGGAGACGAGCGCCTGCAGCGGCTGGCTCTGCAGCGGCACGCGGACATCCGCCATCTGCATCAGCACCGACGTATGGCCGGCGGCGGAAATGCCGACCTTCTTGGCGCCGATATAACCGCGGCTGGTGTCGACGCCGACGACCCGGCCGGTTTCATCGCGACGGATGCCGGTCACTTCGCAGTTCTGGATGATATGCACGCCACGGTCGGAGGCCGCACGCGCATAGCCCCAGGCAACCGCATCGTGGCGTGCGGTGCCGCCGCGGCGCTGGAGGGCTGCACCATTGATCGGATAGCGCGCCGTCTTGGCGATATCGAGCGGCGGGCAATAGGCCTTGGCCTGCTCCGGCGTCAGCCACTCGTTGTCGATGCCGTAGAGACGGTTGGCATTGATATGGCGCTTGAACGACTGCTGGTCGTGGATGTTGTGCGACAGCATCATCACGCCGCGCGGCGAATACATGACGTTGTAGTTCAGATCCTGCGACAGGTTCTCCCAGAGCTTCAGCGAATGCTCGTAGATGTCCATGCTCTCTTCATAGAGATAGTTGGACCGGATGATCGTCGTGTTGCGGCCGGTATTGCCGCCGCCGATCCAGCCCTTTTCGAGCACAGCGACATTGGTGATGCCATGTTCCTTGGCGAGGTAATAGGCAGCGCCGAGGCCATGGCCGCCGCCGCCGATGATGATCACATCATATTCCTTGCGCGGCTCCGGCGACGCCCAGTGCGGGCCCCACCCCTTGTGGCCGCGCAACGCCTCGCGCGCCACGGCGAAAACTGAATATTTGCGCATCGGCCTCTACTCCATGAACCCCGATCTCATTGGCGTTAGAAATCGCAAATCCGAGACCTGCGCAACGTTTCTTTTGCGACGCAATTGAGTGGACTTGCGCGCAGTTGCGACATGGCCCCGGATCGGTTGCTTTCAGCGCGGAAACGGACGCAGCACCCGCATCCGAGGATTTTTCAGTGCTTCCTCATGTCGTCGCTGGACTTTCGCCCGATGATCTGGTATCCGCTCCTCTAATCGTAAAGCTTCCAGCTTAGCGAATGTCATTCTTTTGCCTCCGGCACCTGACGGAGTCACAAACAACTCGAACCAAAGGAACGGGATTTCACGTGCAGGTACTTGTCCGCGATAACAATGTCGATCAGGCGCTCCGCGCTCTCAAGAAGAAGATGCAGCGCGAAGGCATTTTCCGCGAAATGAAGATGCGCGATTACTATGAAAAGCCGTCCCAGAAGCGCGCCCGCGAAAAGGCTGAAGCCGTTCGCCGCGTCCGCAAGCTGGCACGCAAGCGTGCACAGCGCGAAGGCCTCCTGGCCCGCTGATTTGTCGTTTTTTCGACGCTTTCCGATGTAAGTCGTGGCGGGGGCGAAATATCGCCACCGCCTTTTTTGGTATGGACATCTTTTCCGACGACAGGTTAGCGTGATCGACGCTGCCGGTGACGGATGGCCGACCGGAGCGTTTGACCGGACGGCTTGCCGAGGCACGATGAAGCCCGGCTGCGGAGCCCGCGGGGAGTTTCAGCGGCTCTGCTGCATAATTCCTTGGATCGGAATCGATTTAGGGACAAAATTATGCAGAAACTCAACGTATTACAGCGACTTCGGCGCGTCCTGGAAAGACACGCGGCGCTGTAAGGAACGGAAAGCCGATGGCTTTCGAGACCTTGTCGATTTGAGGGATCAACCTTTGACACTTGCTGCCATGACTGCGGACGTCTCCGGTTTTACTGTCCATGAGGCGTCTCGCCGCCACCAGCGCAAGCCGAGGCTTGCCGCCATGCTGCTCCTCGGTTCGGCTCTTCTTCTCGCAGGCTGCACGACCGACGGCCCGGACTCGATGACCAACAAGGTCGAGCGCGAACAGGGCTCGCAGGAAAATATCGCCTCGCTTTCGAGCGTGATTGCCTCGAACCCGAGCGATCCGGAAGGCTACAATGTCCGCGGCTCGGCCTACGGCCGCGCCGGCGAATACCGCCGGGCGATCGCCGATTTCGACCAGGCGATCCAGCTCAACCCGCGCTTCTACCAGGCCTATGCCAATCGGGCGCTCGTCCATCGCAACATGGGCAACACCCAGGCAGCACTTGCCGACTACAACATGGCGCTGCAGCTCAACGCCAACTACGACGTCGCCTATATCGGCCGCGGCAACCTCTATCGCCAGGCCGGCCAGCTCGATTCCGCCTTCAACGATTTCAACAAGGCGATCCAGCTCGACACGACCGATCCCCGTGCCTATCACAATCGCGGCCTGATCTATCAGGCACGCAACCAGCACGGCCAGGCGATCGAAGACTTCTCGACCGCGATCTCGCTGTCGCCGAGCTCGCCGGAACCCTACAACGGCCGCGGCATTTCCTATGTCGCCCAGGGCGACGACGACAACGCCTTCTCCGACTTCAACACCGCGATCAACCTCAACGGCAAGGTTGCCGAGTCCTGGGCCAACCAGGCGCTGATCTACGAGCGCAAGGGCGACAAGGTCAAGGCGTCGAAGTCCTACGCGCACGCATTGCAGCTTGACCCGAAATATGAACCGGCGCGCGCCGGCCTTGCGCGCGTCAAGGCCTCCTGAGCCCCCCACTCGTCATGTTTCTCGAAACGCCCGCGACATCTCGCGGGCGTTTTCGTTTGGGTCGCTGCCACCTCGCCTCTCCGCCAAGCGGAACCTTCCCGGCCATCATCCGTTTGCCAGAGGTGTCTGCTGCGTGTTTCCTTGGATCGTTTCCGATCCAAGGACAAAACATCCAGCCATTCGTAGTGCTACCGCGACCCCAGCGCGCCGAGGCACGCGCGGCGCAGTAAGAACGGAGACCACGCCATGATCAAACGAACCCTCGTCACTGCGCTGGCACTGGCCGCGCTTGCCACAGGCCCTGCCGCCGCGCAGAACTATGTCGCGCTCGGCCGTCTCGTCTGCGGTTCGGAAGGCGGCACCGGCCTGATCGTGACCTCGACCAAGAACCTGATGTGCACCTTCACGCCAACCAATGGCGGACCGAAGGCCGTCTATGCCGGCACGATCCGCAAGATCGGCGTCGACATCGGCAAGACGGGCAAGAGCACGATGGTCTGGGACGTCTTTGCCAAGACCGGAACGCCAATCAGCGAATTCGCGCTTGCCGGCGAATATTACGGGGTCGGCGCCGATGCGAGCCTCGCTGTCGGCGGCGGCGCCAAGGTCATCGGCGGCGGCACCAACAAGGCCTTCATGCTGCAGCCGGTCAATGTCCAGGTCCAGGAGGGACTGAACGTCGCCATCGGCGTCGACGCCCTGACGCTGGCACCGGCCGGCTAAATCAATTCCAGATAAGCAAGGGCAATTCTTCTGGAACGCGCAGCAAAATACCTTCCAACGCAAAACGCCCGCCGAAAGGCGGGCGTTTCGTTGTCGGCTTCCGCAAGCCGCGTTTAGGCGTGCAATGCCTTGACGATATCTTCCGTCACCTTCTTGGCGTCGCCGAGCAGCATCATCGTGCCATCCTTGTAGAACAGCGTGTTGTCGATGCCGGCATAGCCGGAGCCGAGCGAGCGCTTGACGAAGAGGCAGGTCTTGGCCTTGTCGACGTCGAGGATCGGCATGCCGTAGATCGGCGAGGACTTGTCGTCGCGGGCTGCCGGGTTGGTGACGTCGTTGGCGCCGATGACATAGGCGACATCGGCCTGGGCGAACTCGGAGTTGATGTCCTCGAGCTCGAACACTTCGTCATAGGGGACGTTCGCTTCCGCGAGCAGCACGTTCATATGGCCGGGCATGCGCCCCGCGACCGGATGGATCGCGTATTTGACCTCGACGCCGGCCGCCTTCAACTGGTCGCCCATTTCACGCAGCGCATGCTGCGCCTGGGCAACCGCCATGCCGTAGCCCGGCACGATGATCACCTTGGAGGCGTTCGCCATCAGGAAGGCCGCGTCGTCGGCCGAGCCCTGCTTGACCGTGCGCTGGATGCCGTCGTCAGCGGCTGCGGCCCCGTTCTCGCCGCCGAAGCCGCCGAGGATGACGGAGATGAACGAGCGGTTCATGCCCTTGCACATGATGTAGGACAGGATCGCACCGGAGGAGCCGACGAGCGCGCCGGTGATGATCAGCGCCAAGTTGCCGAGCGTGAAGCCGATGCCGGCCGCGGCCCAACCCGAATAGGAGTTGAGCATCGACACGACCACCGGCATGTCGGCGCCGCCGATCGGGATGATGATCAGCACGCCAAGCGCCAGTGAAAGCGCAACGATCAGCCAAAAGACCGTCGTGCTCTGCGTCAGCACCAGCAAGACCACCAGCACGATCAGCCCGGTAGCGAGACCGGCGTTGATGACGTGGCGTCCCGCAAGCATGATCGGCTTGCCGGACATGCGCCCGTCGAGCTTCAGGAAGGCGATGACCGAACCGGTGAAGGTGATCGCACCGATCGCGACGCCGAGCGACATCTCGACCAGCGCCTGCGCATGGATGTCGCCGACGGTGCCGATACCGAAGCTCTCCGGCGCGTACATGGCGGCAGCCGCCACCATGACGGCGGCGAGACCGACCAGCGAGTGGAAGGCCGCGACGAGCTGCGGCATCGAAGTCATGGCGATGCGACGCGCAATCACCGCACCGACGCCGCCGCCGATGGCAAGGCCGAGCACGATCAGCATCAGGCCGCCGAAGCTCGGCTTGGCGAGCAGCAGCGTCGTGACGATCGCAATGCCCATGCCGATCATGCCGTAGGTATTGCCCTTGCGGCTGGTGGTCGGGTGCGAGAGGCCGCGCAGCGCCATGATGAACAGGACGCCGGAGACGAGGTAGAGGAAGGCTGCGAAGTTAGCGTTCATCGGGCCGGCCTCACTTGTCTTTTTTCTTGTACATGGCCAGCATGCGCTGGGTGACGAGGAAGCCGCCGAAGATGTTGACGGCGGCAAGCACCAGCGCCACGAAGCCGAACCCCGTCGCAAGCCCCGAGGCCGAGATGCCGACGGCAAGCAGAGCACCAACGACGATGACCGAGGAAATCGCGTTGGTGACCGCCATCAGCGGCGTGTGCAGCGCCGGCGTCACCGACCACACCACGTAGTAGCCGACGAAGATCGCCAGGACGAAGATCGCCAGGCGGAAGACGAAGGGATCGATCGCGCCGCCGGTGGCACCATGGGCGATGGCGCCGGCCGTTTCGGGCACATATTCCGCAGCGGTGCGGACCGCTTCCACTGCCCGGTCGAGATCGGCGAGCGCCTTGTCGAGAAGTTCATTCGCCATCACTTGTCCCCCTTGCTGGCGCCGAAGTTCGGATGCACGACCTCACCGCCATGGGTGAGCGCCGTCGCCTTGACGAGCTCGTCCTCCATGTTGAGCGCGAGCGCCTTGGTTTCCTTGGAGACCATGGTCTCCAGGAAGGTGACGAGGTTCTTGGCGTAGAGACCGGACGCGGAAGCTGCGATGCGGCCCGGCACGTTGAGATGGCCGATGACCTTGACGTCCTCGACCTGCGCGACCTTGCCGGGCTCGGCACCCTCGACGTTGCCGCCGCGCTCGACCGCAAGGTCGACCGCGATCGAGCCGGGCTTCATGCTCTTCAGCATCTCACGGGTGACGAGCCGCGGCGCCGGGCGCCCCGGGATCAGTGCCGTGGTGATGACGATGTCCTGCTTGGCGATATGCTCGGCAACGAGTGCGGCCTGCTTGGCCTGATACTCCTTGGACATCTCCTTGGCGTAGCCGCCGGCCGTTTCGGCCGCCTTGAACTCCTCGTCCTCGACGGCGATGAACTTGGCGCCGAGCGAGGCGACCTGTTCCTTGGCGGCCGGACGCACGTCCGTCGCCGAAACCACGGCGCCGAGACGGCGGGCCGTCGCGATCGCCTGCAGGCCGGCAACGCCCGCCCCCATGACGAAGACCTTGGCGGCAGGAACGGTGCCGGCCGCGGTCATCATCATCGGCAGCGCCCGGTCATATTCGCAAGCGGCGTCGATTACCGCCTGGTAACCGGCGAGGTTCGCCTGGCTCGAGAGCACGTCCATCGACTGCGCCCGAGTGATGCGCGGCATCAGCTCCATCGCGAAAGCAGTCAAGCCTGCCTTGGCCATCTCGGCGATCGCCGCCTCGTTGCCATAGGGATCCATGATGGCCAGCACGATGGCGCCCGACTTGTAGCCGCCGATTTCGGCAGTCGTCGGCCGGCGCACCTTCAACACCACGTCGGCCGTCTTGGCGTCGGCAATCGCCCCGATCCGGGCCCCGACCTTTTCGAACTCAGTGTCCGGAATGCGCGACAGCAATCCGGCGCCCGCCTCGACGACGACGTCGAACCCCAGGCTTTTCAGTTTCTTCACTGTGTCCGGCGATGCGGCAACGCGACCCTCGTTCGGGTCCGTTTCCTTGGCGACAAAGACAATCTCGCTCACAAATCCCCCTCCTTGGCCGCAATCGAGCCAAGGCCGGAATGCGGGCATTCTCTCCGACTGCAAAGCGTGCGGCCAATCGAGCCTGCACGCCCCCATATGCGAGGCACTGGGGTGCCAAGCACATATTTTCTGGAAACAGACACCCGAGGTGTTCGAACCGCAGGCGGTCAGGCCGTAGATCGACGCCCGAGTCTCGCCCGGCATCGCGGGTCTGCTTTCCACTCCCCCTCACGCAGTGAGGATACACGTCCCGTTGCAGCGAATGCCCGGGACATGGAGATCTCCAAGCTTTGCAGCGCCGCGCATCCTATTGAATGCGCAAAGGTCGCTGCAGCATTTTGAAGTGCCGTGCAGCGTCGACGCCTCCAGTCGACGGCATGCAACTTCGTCCGGGCTCGCGCCCGGTCGCCGAGGAAGCGTCAAGCCCCTCGGCAATCAGTCCGATGACGCGGATTAACGCAGGAAGAAGAAACCTGCGACGTTGAGCAGAATGAAGAGCACGAGCGAGGAGAAGAAGCCCATCGTCGTGAAGAATGCGGCAGCCATCGCAATCAGCAGCGCCACGCAAAACAGCGTGCCGTACTTCGATGCGCTCAGGAACATGCGATAGGTTTTCTCGTGCTCCGAATAGTCCATCGGGGCTCCCACATCGACCGGTCCAGAATGATGCTCAGCCATCGTCCAAATTCTCCCTGAATGCCACGGCGCGACCCTTGGTCATCGCCGCTTCTAATCGAAGCATGGCTCCCGCGAAAAGTCGCGAAAACCCTTATAGCTGCCCTTACACAATGCTTGGGCCGGGCGCAACGAAAACCCGTCCTTTAGCAGTATCTGATGGGGCGATATGTCGCGGCCAGCAGCAAGGGCGACGCACACGGGCGCGCCGCACCTTCCGATGTCGATATCGAAGACTATCAGCGGAAGACGGAAGTTCGGTAGGAGCGACCATAGCCGGTTTGCGCCATGCGCGCGGTCGGCAGGATCGTCAGCGGCGCGAACGGCACCTCGCTGCGATCGGCAAACATCATGCGGCGTTCGAAAGGCTCCGAATCGAAGATCGGGTACCGGTCGAGGATCGAAGGCCGCTGCCCCCTCACCTGTGCCACGAGCAGGGCGCCGTCGGCATTGTAGACCCCCAGATTCTCGCGCTTGGCGACCACGGTCTCCGAGGCGAAAATGCGCTTGTAGAAGGCGGTGTGACGCGGCCGGCAGGCCGTCAGGCAACGGTCGGCGGAAAAGTACTCGCAGGCCATGGCGACCGGGCGGAGCGTCAGGTAGGGAAGCGCCCGCATCTCGTCACCGATGACGTCGGGATCGACGGCCAATCGGCCCGGATCGACAAGGACCATGCCGGCATCGAGGAAGGCGTCGATCTCCGAGCCGAAGATCAGGCCCGATGTGCTGGCGCGATGCGCCGGCGTTACGTGATGTACGCGCACTGTGCTGACGAGGCTCTCGTCGAGATAGATGCCGAAGACATAGGCGTGGCTGTCGAAGTCGAGATCGTCGATCAGCGTCGAGCCCGTCAACTCCATCAGATTGACGGACTTGTAGGCCTTGTAGCGCAACCGCGCGATGTCCTCCATGTCCTCGCCGGTTTCGACCCGCCGGTATTCGACACGATCGAGCAACTGCATCAGCTTTTCCGAAAAACGCCCAGGCTCCGCCTGGTGAACCGTCTCACCCATATTCCAAACCTCATGGTTAACAAATCGTTAACCTATTGACGGAAGATGGGGCGGCAACCGCAAAACGGAACAGTTCACCGTTAACTTTTTGTTAACCCTAAAAATTCGTAAATTAAATCGATCGACTTGGAGCGATGCGCGCCAAAATGGGAATGTATTTATCTTTCCTAATCAACGACTTGCTGCAGAATTAGCAGCGTCAAAACGGGACGGAATCTGGGGTCGCAGCGTCAGGCGATGCGCTTGCTGCTGGGTTTCGTGCCTCGTTTTGGCACACCGTTCTTGCAAAGCGTCGCAATGGCAGAGGCCGGCATGGGGGCAGCGAAGACAAAGCCCTGTATCAAATCGGCACAATTGTGCTCGGTGATGAGCTGTAGCTGATCGGCCGTCTCGACGCCTTCGACAACGATGCGCAGGCCGAGGGCACGGGCAAGATCAGCCGTCCCGCGCAGGAGTTTGAAGCGGCGCGAATCCTCACGGATGTTGCGCACGAAGGAGCGATCGATCTTGATGATGTCGACCGGGAGGACATCGAGATAGCTGAGACTCGAATAACCGGTGCCGAAATCGTCGATGGCAATGGTGATGCCGAGGCCACGCAGCTCGCGCAGGATCGCCTGCACCTTGAGGGGCTCGTCCATCAGGCAGCTTTCAGTCACTTCCAGATGCAGCCGCGAAGCATCGAGGCCGGTTGCCTGAAGGGCATCCGTGACCATCGTGACGATCTCGCTGCTGCGAAGGTCGAGAACCGAGAGGTTGACGGAGACGGACACATCGTTCGGCCAGTCCATGCAATCCCGGCAGGCCTGATCGAGCACGAAGCGCGTGATCTCCGTGACCAGCCCCAATTCCTCGGCGAGCTGGATGAAGACGTTCGGCGGCACCGGCCCGCGCTCCGGATGCGTCCAGCGGGCCAGCGCTTCGCAGCACTCGACCCGGCCGCCGCCCGGCGCGAACATCGGCTGGTAGGAGAGTGTCAGGCTGCGCGCATTGATCGCCTCGCGCAGGTCGGCCTTGAGCTTCTGGCGGTCGACATAGCGGGCGTCCATCTCGGCTTCGAACGCGGTGCAGCCGCCCCGGTTGCGCAGCTTGGTTTCCGAAAGCGCGAGATCCGCCTTGATCTGCAGGTCTTCGAGCTTCAAATCCACGTTCGATGCGATGACGAAGCCCGCGCTCACGGTCATGTTGAAGGTGAAGCCGCCGGCAACGTAAGTGCCGCGCAGATCCGTGTGAAGCCCACGTATCCGTTCTTCCAGATCGGCCACGCCGGCCTTGTTCGGAAAGAACACGACGAACTCGTCGCCCATCAGCCGCGCCGCAATCGCATCGTCGCCGGCGAGCGCCCTGAGCCGGCCGGCGATCGCCTGCAGCAGCTTGTCGCCGATGATGTGGCCGCGCATGTCGTTGACATGCTTGAATTCGGTGACGTCGAGGACCATCAGGCCGACGAGCCGGTCCTCCTTCTCGTCGCCGCTGGTTGCGGCCACGACCAGTTCCGCGAAATAGTCGCGGCTCGGCAGCTCCGTCAGCTTGTCGAAACGCACCATGTGCAGAATCTGCTTGTCCGCCTGCACGCGCGCCGTCACGTCCTCGAAGATCAGCACGATATCGCCATTGTCGCGGCGGCTGGCCGAAAACTCGAGATGCAGTTCCTCGCTGACCGGGACCAATACCTGCGGGCGCTTGCCCTTGAGCAGAAGGTCGAGCTGGCGCGAGATCGCCTTGG
Organism: Ensifer sp. B1-9; assembly: GCF_050474445.1. NCBI lineage: Bacteria > Pseudomonadati > Pseudomonadota > Alphaproteobacteria > Hyphomicrobiales > Rhizobiaceae > Ensifer > Ensifer sp. B1-9. The sequence continues at coordinate 118,774 of NZ_JBCHVG010000008.1, read as the reverse complement.
TCTTTTCGGCATCGAGCCGCATGCGCCGCGCACCGCGGCGGATCACGTCATCGAGCAGCCAATCCTTGAGTTCGGTCCTGTCGCCAAGCGCCAGCAATTCGCTCGCACGCTCGTTGGCCACCACCACGCGGCCGTCGCCGTCCAGCATGAACAGACCATGCGTCATATTGTTGAGCGCGGCGTCGAACTGGCCGGCAATGGTCGCAATCTCGCGCGCCGCCAATACGTTTTCATAGAGGAAGGCGCGCACATTGTTGGCCATCATCCAGGTGGAAAGGATGAACGGCAGGATCAGCAAGGCGAGCGCCAGCATGAACACGTCCTGCAACGTGATCAGGCCGATCACGATCGGCAGGCACGCGGACGACGACAGGAGAAGCACGGCCCGCTCCGAGCCGTAATTGCGCCCAACGAGCGAGATCATCGAGGCCAGCGTCACCGAAATGGTGGCAAGCTCGGAAAAGGAATCCCGGCTGACGGCAATGGCGTAACCGCAGGCGATGCCGCAGGTGAGCGTGACGCTGACCCCGCCGACGATGTAGCGGTTCTCCCATTTGCGCACCATCGCCCGGTCGGCATTGGAGAAATCCTGCCGGTCGAACCGCGCCATATCGAGATTGCGCAGCGCCCAGAGCACGAAGATCACGCCGGAACAGGCAAGATAAAAGGGATCACTGGTCTTGAGATAGACGAGCAGAAACGTCACGACATGCGACAACATGCCGATCAGCAACGTCTTGCGATGTTCGTAGAGCGAGCTCACGGATGACAGATACACGTCAGTCGGAAGAGCGCTCTGTCCAGGTCGCATCATGAACCAAGCTCCGGTTTACCGGATTGTTAAGGGTGATGACTTAACGAATGATTTCGCCTAACGCCCCGAAAAAAGTATCGAATCCCAGAAAAATCGCCGGTCCGCGCCGGTAAGACCCAAGAGTTCAACTCAACAGTGCGAAGCGCGCTGAACAATAGTCGGTTTCTGCAACCAAACATAGTATCCGCGCAATAAAAGGGCTCGGCTGCAACTTTGGCAATTCTACGATAGTGACGGACGATCCCAAACTTGCGTGCGGAATGGTTACTCGAACTTAAAGAATTACCTGCGATTTCCTGCCCTTTTCAGATGGCGCTTCCCTGGCATTTCACCCTGGATCGGCGCAGCGATCCAGCTCGTCACCTTCCCAGTTGACTTTCATCCACATCTGACGGCAAGGCTTTTCTCGAGCCTGTTACGGAGCCTGACGATGTCGAAACCTGTCGTTGCCATCCCCTGCGATTTCCGCGAATTCGACGGCAATGTCTGGCATGTCGTTGCCCATCAATATGTGCGCGCCGCCGTCGAAGGCGCCGGCGTCATGCCCTTCCTCGTTCCGGCGCTCGAAACCGGGAACGACATCGACGAAATCCTCGACCGCGTCGACGGCGTGCTTGCAAGCGGAGCCCGTTCGAACGTTCATCCATCGCTCTATGGCCGGGAGGCCAAGGACACCGATGGTCCCTTCGATCCCGGCCGCGATGCGACCAGCCTGCCGCTGATCCGCCGGGCGCTGGAGCGCGGCGTGCCGCTGCTCGCTATCTGTCGCGGCATTCAGGAACTGAACGTCGCGCTCGGCGGCACGCTGGCAACCGAAATCCAGGACCAGCCGGGGATCTGGGATCACCGCAAGCCCGACGTGAAGGAACTCGACGTTGCCTATGGCATCCGCCAAGACGTCATCGTCAAGGAAGGAAGCTGCCTCGCTCCGGTGCTGGGCGCCGGCCGCATCCGCGTCAACTCGTTGCACCGGCAGGCGATCGGTGCCGCGGCTCCGCGCCTGGCTGTCGAGGCGGTCGCTGACGACGGCACGATTGAAGCGGTTTCGGTGATCGGCGCCAAGGCGTTTGCCGTCGGCGTGCAATGGCATCCGGAATATTGGGTGCGCACCGACACCCCCTCGGCCAGCCTGTTCAAGGCCTTCGGCGACGCCGTACGGGCTTACGCCGCTGGTCGCCTGGCCGCCTGACGCTTCTGTTTCCCTATCGCCGCCTGAGGCAACGATGCGGGTGTCACACCGCGCGTCGCGTGAACGGCGTTTCCGGCACCGGCGTCAACGCCTTTCCGGTCGCAAACCAGGCTTCGATATTGTCGACGACGAGATCGGCCATGGCGTTGCGTGTGAACACCGAGGCCGAGGCCACATGCGGCAGGAGCGAAACGTTCGGCAGCGCCATCAGCGCGTCCGGCACGTGTGGCTCGTTCTCGAAGACGTCGAGTCCGGCACCAGCAATCACCTCGCCCTGAAGCGCCGCGATCAGCGCCGGTTCGTCGACCGTCGAGCCGCGGCCGACATTGACCAGCACGCCATTGCTGCCCAGCGCGGCAAGCACCTCGGCATTCACCGTCCGCCGCGTCGCCTCGGTGCCGGGCACGATGACAATGAGCGTATCGACGGCCGCCGCGAGGCCGACGAGCGTCGAATGGTAGGCATAGGGCAGGCCTTCGCGCGGGCTGCGCGTGTGGTAGGCAATCGACACACCGAAGGCTTCGAGCCGCCTGGCGATCGAAAGACCGATGCGCCCGAGGCCATAAAGACCGACGCTTCGGCCGCGCAGGGACAGCGGCGACAGAGGAAACGCGCCCTCGCGGCTCCAACGCCCCTGGCGCAACCATTGTTCTGCCTGAGGCAGTTGCCGGAGTGTGTTCAGCAGCAGGCCAATAGCAGTATCGGCCACCTCCTCGGTCAGAACATCCGGTGTATTGCTGACGGCAATGCCCTTGGCGGCGGCATGTGCGACCTCGACGCCGTCATAGCCGACGCCGAAATTGGCGATGATCTCGAGCTGCGGCAGAGCGTCCATCAGGGCTCCCGGCAACCGGCCGGTAACGGCAACCGCCTTCACGTCCTGCATATCCGGCGTCGCCAATGCCGGATCGGCGCTCTCGATCCTGACGACTTCGAACTGCCCGGCCAATCGATCGATCACCCGTTGATGGATCTTTCCGGGCACGAGAACGCGCGTGCGGCTCTTGAACATGGGCAACTCCTGTCGGGAGGGGTGTCAGGCGATAACGCGCAACGGGCCCGTCGATTGGCGGATGCGCATTTCCGGCTTGATCAGATGGATGCCGTCGGGTTCGTGGCTGCCGGAAAGCTTGTCGAGGAGCGCGCGGGCAGCACTGCGGCCGACATCGGCCTGGCCGTTCCAGACGGTGGTGAGCGCCGGCGTGGCGATCGACGCTTCTTCGAGATCGTCGTAGCCGGTAACCGAAATATCGACGCCGGGCACGAGGCCGGCGCGGGCGATGCCGTTCATCATGCCGATCGCCACCAGATCGTTCCAGCACACGACCGCCGTCGGTTTTTGCGGCAGGGAGAGCAGATGCACCGCCGCCTCGAAACCGCCCTGCTTCGTGCGGGGGCCGGGAATGCGCAGTTCCGGATCGACCTCGATATTGGCCTTGCGCAGCGCGTTGACATAGCCCTGATAGCGGTCGCGCCCGGTCGAGGTCTGGTCGGTGCCACCGACCATGGCGATGCAGCGATGGCCGAGGCCGATCAGGTGGTTGGTGGCAAGCGAGATGCCGTAGGCGTCGTCGCCGCGGAAAATCGGCACGTCCACGCCCTCGATCGACCGGGCGATCAGGATTGCCGGCATGCCGTTGTCCTCGGCAAGCTGGATGTCCTCCAATGGCGTGCCGATCGCCGGCGACATGATCACGCCGTCGCCGCCGAGCTGCAGCAGCGTCTCGATAAAGTCGCGTTGCTTTTCGACCGAGTCATAGTGGTTGGAGAGAATGAAGGTCTGCTTGTCACGGTCGAGCTCGGCCTCGATCGCTTTCAGGATTTCCCCGTAGAACGGGTTCATGATGTCGTGCACGACGACGCCGATAATGCCTGAGCGGGATGTTCTGAGACTGGCGGCGCGGCGGTTGTAGATATAGCCGAGCGCGCGCGCCTGTTCCTTGATCTTGTCGCGAGTGACGGTGGCGACCAAAGGACTGTCGCGCAGGGCCAGGGATACCGTTGCCGTCGATAGACCAAGTGTTTCAGCGATCGTCGAAAGCTTGACCTTTTGCGCCACGATGCCCCCTGTAAGCCCTGTTTCGCCCCCGGCCACATCAACCCCACGATCCAATCCGAATGAGGTTGTTGCGGCATGCCTTGCGGCACTCTTTCGTACGTCTCAGTGGACGCACGCGTGCCATAAATTTAAATCCCTATTTAAACTGTTTAAATCGCCACGGCAATATGCGGCGAACAAGGGGGGTCAGTCGGCGGCCCGGGCGGCCTGGAGATTGCTGTCGACTGCGCGCAGCAGTTTCATCAGGGTACGCACCTGCTTCTCCGTCAGGCCGCGTGTCGCGAGCTTCTCCGAATGCTGGCCGGCTTCGGCGATGATCTGCAGACGGTTGCGTCCGGGTTCGGTGAGATAGACCTTGGTGAGCCGCGCATCGTCCTCGTCCGGCCGGCGCTCGAGGAAGCCCTGCGCCTCCATGCGGCCGATCGTGCGGGTCATGGTCGGCGCCTTGACCCCGAGCCTGGCGGCAAGGCCACCCGCGGTCATGCCGTCGGTTTCGGCCAGCGCCAGCATCACGCCGTCCTGTCCGGCGTAGAGACCACTTTCGAGCAAATTACGGGAAAGTACGGTGCGCATGGACCGCGCAGCCTGGACAAGGATAGCGGCAAGATCATGCGGCTCTGTCAGAAGCTCGTCCTTCTTCTTGCCGTTCTTGCCTTTCTTTTCGGCCTTGTTCTTCTTGCCCATTGGACCTCCTGCCGAATCTCTGCGTCGAACACTTATAACAATACAGCTTGCGATTACGAACTGTATGACTCAAATAACAATTTTACGACAATTGACGTGGAGGATCGAAGAGAAATGTCGATGCCTGAACCGCGATGGCAGGACAATCCGGCCGACCTTCCGGAGGGCGCCCGCCGCGACTGGATTGCCGTGCTGCCGCTCGGCGCCCATGAACAGCATGGCCCTCACCTGCCCTTCGAAACCGACACGCTGATTGCCGAGGGCATCGTCTCCCGCACGATCGCGGCGCTCCCCGCCGACCTGCCCGTGACTTTCCTCCCGACCGAACCGGTCGGCTACTCGATCGAACACATGGATGTCGCCGGCAGCCGAACCCTTGCCTATGGCGAAGCGGTCGAGCGCTGGCTCGGCATTGCCGGCGATCTTCATAGGCAGGGCATCCGCAAATTCGTGATGCTGAACGCCCATGGCGGCAACTCGCCGTTGATGACGATCGTCGCCACCGAAGCGCGCATGCGCTTCAACATGCTGGCCGTCGCAACGAGCTGGACCCGCTTCGGCCAACCGGACGGCTGGATCAGGCCGGAGGACAAGGCGCTGGACATCCACGGCGGCGATATCGAGACGTCGGTCATGCTGGCGCTTCATCCGGACAAGGTCGACATGGCGAAGGCGTCCGATTTCCGCTCTCGCCAGGAGGAATTTGCAGAGCGCTTCAAGCATCTGCGCGCCTACGGCCCGCATGCTTTCGGCTGGAAGATGCGCGACCTCAACACCGATGGCGTTGCCGGAAATGCCGCCGCCGCCACGGCAGCACGGGGTGATCGCTTGATCGCCCATGCAGTCAAAGGCTTTATCGAACTGCTGGAAGACATGAGGGATTTCGACCCGGCCGACTTCGACTGAGGACGAAGGCGGCGGTCCGGCAAACACTTTGTTTGCGGTTTTGCGCTATCACGAGCGCGAAACGGAAGGGCAGAACCCCATGGCGAAGATCGTTGCGCTCGGCGCCTATTTCTACCAGGCCGTCATCGCCTTCGGGCTGCTGATCGTCGTCGCCCATTGGCTGGCGCCGGCCGACTATGCCAGCTACTCGCTGTTTATCTCCATCTGCCAGTTCGCGGCGATCGCCGCCTTCGAATGGGTGCGCTTTGCCTGCACACGCTTCTACCCGGGACCAGACGCGGAGAGCGAAGCGGCGGAACGACACACAATCCTGATCGAGGCCGTGGCCTGCGCCGCCCTGTGCCTGATCGCGGCGGGCACGTCCCTGCTCTTCGGTGTGCCGCCCGTCGTGGCGCTTGTCGGCGGTCTGGTCTCGATTGCGCAAGGCGGCAGCGACCTGCACCTGACCATGCTGCGTTTCCGTCAGGACTTTCGCGCCTTCTCGGTGTTGCAGGGATCCCGCGCCACCATTCTTGCCGGGGGCACCGTGGCCGGAGCGCTGGTTTCGCCGAGCTTCCTTTCGACCGTTACCGGTCTTTTCGCCGGCTACGCTGCCTATGGGTTGCTTGCATTCCTGCTCTCGCGCCGCGCGGTCGTGCGCCCGGCCGCCGCGCTCGACGGTGGGCGTTTCCGCAAGCATCTTGTCTATGGCAGCGTCTCGGCCGGGGCCGCCACCGCCGCCATGTTCGCGCCCCTGGCGCTGAAAGCGATCCTCACCTCGGCGCTCGGCGCGACAGGCGCCGCCGGCGCCCTGCTCGCGCTCGACCTGCTGCAACGCCCATTCGTGCTCATCGTTTCAGCCCTCCAGGCGATCCAGTATCCGGAGATCGTCGCCGCGCATGACCGCGCCGGCGACGGCTCGGGCCTGGCCCGACAACTCGGGCGATATTACGCGCTGCTGACGAGTTTCGCGCTGATGATGGCAGCCGGCATCTTCGCCGTCCTTCTGCCCGCTGCCTGGCTTGTCGTCAGCCCGGATCTGCAGCGAGGCTTCCTCGCCACCGCACCGGCCATCATCGTGCTTTCGCTTGTTCGCACACTGACGCAGATCATGCTGCCGACACCATTGCATCTGAGCCAACGCCTGGCGCTGATCCTGCTGCTCGCCGTTGCCGACTGCGTGCTTCTGAGCCTTGGTGCACTGGCAGCCCTGATGCTCGCGGGGGCAGACGATGCGACACTCGCCTGGGGCAGCGCCCTCGGCGCGGTCCTCGCCGCTCTGCTCGGCCTCCGCCTGATGTCCTCGCTCGCCTTCGACTTCTCCTGGCCACCGGTGCTCTTCGCCGCCGCAGGACTTGGTGCGGCCGTTCTGGCCTTCTCCCTCTCCGGTGAAACCGGCTACGTCACGATCGGTGCCGGCATTGTCTCCGGCGGCCTGCTCTGCCTGCTCGCGCTCAACCAGTTGCGGCTGATGATGCGGACGCCGGGACCCAGCGCAGCCTAGCCGCCTAGAAGGTAGGCGCTAAGAAAAACTGCACGAATTTCCGGTTAGATCGCGCCGAAAAGAGCGGAGAGCGTCCCATGAACATCGTCGTCGGCATAGCGACCGCGGGCCGCCGCGAGGTCCTCTCCGAAACCCTGCTGCACCTTACGCGGCAGACGCGGCTGCCGGACGCCGTCCTCATCTGCCCAAGCACGGCGGAGGACGTCGACGAAGCCAGCATCAGCGCGCTGCCCTTGCAGATTCGTATTGTCGCCGGCAACAAGGGCTCCAGCGCACAGCGTAATGCCATCCTCGACCATGCGAAAACCGCCGACCTGATCGTCTTTTTCGACGACGATTTCCTGCCGCGCAGCGATTTTCTCGCCGAGGCGGAAGGACTGTTCGAGCGCGAAGCGGATGTCGTCGTGGCGACCGGCCTGGTTCTGGCCGACGGCATTCACGGCCCGGGCATATCGATTGCCGATGCCAGAGCGATCCTCGACGCGGATCCCGGCGCTCGGCCGGACGATCTCGCGCAGCCGGCCTTTAACGCCTATGGCTGCAACATGGTCTTCCGCGTTTCGGCGATTGCCGCCGAACGCACCCGCTTCGACGAGCGGTTGCCGCTCTATGGCTGGCAGGAGGACGTCGACTTCTGCCGGCGTCTGGCTTCGCACGGCCGGATCGTGAAATCGCCTGCGCTCCGCGGCGTCCATCTCGGCAACAAGCGCGGCCGTACCTCAGGCCTGCGCTTCGGCTACTCGCAGGTCGCCAACCCGCTCTATCTGCGCAACAAGGGCACTGTCGGGCTGAAATGGGCGCTGCGCCTGATGGGCGGCAACATCGCCGCCAACATCCTGGGCAGCCTCAAACCACAGGGCCTGGTCGATCGCCGCGGCCGCCTCAAGGGCAACCTGATCGCCCTTGGTGATTTTGTCCGCGGTCGGCTGGACCCCCTGCGCGTTCTCGATCTCTGACGTCCGCGCAGAACGGATCATCCCTACCGCGCGGCCAGCATGTTGAGCAGCACCACGGCGCTTCCCTCCCAGGAAAAGCGCTTGGCATTGTCGAAGCCGGAACGCCGCAACGCCCGGCGAAGAGCTTCGTCGGCGGAGATCGTCCGCATCGCTTCGACCAAGGTCTCCGTCTTCACGGGATCGAAGTAGCACACCGCATCGCCGCAGGCCTCGCGGACCGGCGGGATATCGGCTGCAAGAACCGGACATCCTTGCGTCATCGCTTCGAGCGGTGGGATGCCGAAGCCTTCGTAGAGGCTCGGAAAGACGAAGGCGGCGGCGCGCCGCTGCAGCCCGGCGATCTCCTCGTCCGTCAGGCGGCCCGGAAAAATCAGGTTGCCTTTCGACGTCGGCGCGACGTCGCGAAACACCGTCGGATCGGTCCCGCCCACGACGACGAGCTTGTGATTGCCGGCGCCGAGGGCCTCGAAAGCGCGGACTGCGAACTCGACGTTCTTGTTGGGCTTCAGCGTGCCGACGAGCAGGAAGAACGGCGTGTCGCCAAGCCCCAGCCGCTCGATGATCCCCTCGTCCGGCCGAAGCGCTGCGAAATGGTCCGTGGCATTGTAGATCACGTCGATGCCGGCGGCCGGCACGCGGAAGACGTCGGCGAGTTCCTGGCGCGAAAAGTTCGAGACCGTTCCGATCTTCGCCCGCCGCGTAAGAAGGTAGCCGAGCGTCCCGTGGAACAGCCGGTAGCCGCGGCCGAACGAGGCTGGGTGGCGAAACAAGGTGACGTCATGGATCACCACCACCTGGTCGCCGTGCAATACCGGACCGCTGCCGCCGAAGCCGATGAGCGTGTCGCGCCGCGCCCGCCAGTAGAGCGCTCCCTGCTCCCAGACATGGCCCGGGCCCGAGCCGAAAGACTCGACCGAGATCGCCTTCAAACCGAGGTCGTCAACCGTATTGCCCGGTATCAGCAGCCGCCAGCGCACTCCCTTCAGGCCATGCGGTACCTGGCCGGAAGCAATGCGTGCGTCAAGCGCCCGGGTCATCTCGCGGGCAAAGCGCTGCACGCCGGTAAGCGGCTGGGTCAGAAACCGGCCGTTGATGGAAATCGTCTTCACCTGCGCACCCCTACGATGTGGCGCGCACTCTCGCCGATTTTGATGAAAGGAGGGTTATCGGGTGCTCCGGCGACCACAGCCTTGCGGCCGGCAAAATCGTCAACGCCATTTGCGCATCGCCGCTGCATCTCCTATATGAAACGCGACATGGATGCCTGCCTGCCGCATCCGGAAATCCCAGAGGTTCCCATGACCGAAACATCCCCGCAGAAGCCGATCCCCGTCACCGTGCTCACCGGCTATCTCGGCGCCGGCAAGACGACGCTGCTGAACCGCATTCTCAGCGAGAACCATGGCCGCAAATACGCGGTCATCGTCAACGAGTTCGGCGAGATCGGCATCGATAACGACCTGATCGTGGAGTCCGATGAGGAAATCTACGAAATGAACAACGGTTGCGTCTGCTGCACCGTGCGCGGCGATCTGATCCGCGTGGTGGAGGGCCTGATGCGCCGCCCCGGCCGTTTCGACGCGATCATCGTCGAGACCACCGGCCTTGCCGATCCGGTACCGGTTGCCCAGACCTTCTTCATGGACGACGACGTGCGCGCCAAGACCGAGCTCGACGCCGTCGTTGCACTCGTCGACGCCAAGCACCTGCCGCTCCGCCTGAAGGACAGCCGCGAGGCCGAAGACCAGATCGCCTTTGCCGACGTCGTGCTGCTCAACAAGACCGACCTCGTTACGCCTGAGGAACTGGAGCGCATCGAAGCGACCGTGCGCGTCATCAATCCGTCGGCGCGCATCTACCGCACGCAACGCTCCGACATCGATCTGGCGAAGGTCCTCGACCAGGGCGCCTTCAATCTCGAAAAGGCGCTGGAAAACGATCCGCACTTCCTCGACCAGGACGAGCATGACCATGATCACGTCTGTGGTCCGGACTGCGATCACGACCATCACCACCATCATGATCACGATCACCACCACCATGATCATGACCACGATCACGACCATCATCACCACGATCACGCGCCCTCGCCGATCCACGACGTGACGGTGCAGTCGATCTCGTTGCGCGGCGGCGAGATGAACCCCGACCGCTTCTTCCCCTGGATCCAGAAGATCACCCAGACGGACGGCCCGAACATCCTGCGCCTGAAGGGCATCATCGCCTTTGCCGGCGACGCCGAGCGTTACGTCGTCCAGGGCGTGCACATGATCATCGAGGGCGACCACCAGCGCGCCTGGAAGGATGGCGAGAAGCGCGAGAGCCGCCTCGTCTTCATCGGCCGCGATCTCGACCGTGAAAAGCTCGAGCGCACCTTCAAGGCATGCGAGGCGCAGCCGAACTGATGCCGACCGTCGCTCCTCTCGATCTCGAAGGTCACGTCGTCGGCGTGGCCTTTCTCAAAGGCGTCCCCTTCTTCGCCGAAGCCATTGGTGCCGTTCACCGCCTCGACCTCGGCCGCAAGACGACGGAGGTCCACGAGGGCCTGCTGTCGCTCGTCGTCGACGAGGCGAACGATACGCTACTGACCGGCGGCGAAGACGGCAAGGTGATGCGTACGGCCGCCGACGGCACCACCTCGCTGGTCGCCGAAGCGCCACGCAAGTGGATCGCGCAAGTTGCCGCGGGCCCGCAGGGCGCCGTCGCCTATGCCTATGGCAAGTCCACCCATGTGCGTCTTGCCGATGGCACGACGAAGGAATTCGCCGAGGAGCGCACCGTCGAGGGTCTCGCCTTCGCGCCGAAGGGTCTGCGCATTGCCGTCGCCCGCTATAATGGCGTCTCGATGCACTGGGTCGGAACCTCGGGACAGCCGATCGATCTGGAATGGAAGGGTGCCCACACCGGCGTGACCTTCTCGCCCGATGGCCGTTTCCTCGTGACGACGATGCAGGAAAACGCGCTGCATGGCTGGAAGCTCGATGCCAAGGCCGGCACTGAGGCGCGCCACATGCGCATGACCGGCTATCCGGCCAAGGTCAAGTCGCTCTCCTGGTCGGCCAAGGGCAAGTGGCTTGCCTCCTCGGGTGCGCCGGCGGCGATCGTCTGGCCCTTCCAGGGCAAGGATGGACCGATGGGCAAGGCACCGCTGGAACTCGGCACCCGCGCCGACATCATGGTGACCTCGGTCTGCTGCCATCCGGCCGAAGACATTGTCGCGATCGGTTATCAGGACGGCATGATCCTCGGCGCCCGCTTTGCCGACAGCAAGGAAGTGCTGCTGCGCCGCCCGGGCAAGGGCGCCATCACCGCCATGGCCTGGAACAAGGACGGCCGCCAGCTCGCCTTCGGTTCGGCCGAGGGTGACTGCGGCGTCGTCGATATCGCGGGATAACAGGCGAACAATGACCGCAGGCGCCGAAGCTCCACTCTATGCTGGCTCGACCGTTGTGCCGCTGGCGGACGGTGAGGTCTGGAACCTCATCCGCGCGGAAGCCCGGGCGCTCGCGGTGCGCGAGCCGGTCATGGCGCAAACGTTGCGGCTGATCACCGAGGCCCGGTCGGATGCAGCGGTGCTCGCAGCCGTTCTCGCCAATCGGCTTTCCGTCGCCCGCGTCGACGAACGGTCGCTGGCACAGTTGCTTTCGGATGTTTTCCAAGCGGACGCCGACGCTCTCACCGCCACCGAGGCGGACCTTCAGGCGGTGATGGAGCGCGATCCCGCCTGCCCGGGCCTGTTGCATGTCCTCCTCAACCTCAAGGGCTTTCAGGCGCTGCAGGCCTATCGTGCCGCCCATCGGCTCTGGATCGGCGGCCGCAGGGACGTCGCCAACTGGCTCTCGAACCTCGCCTCGCTCGTCTTCGGTCCCGATATCCACCCGGCCGCCCGGATCGGCCGTGCAGTCATGCTCGACCACGGTTCCGGCATCGTCATCGGCGAGACCTCGGTCATCGAGGACCAGGTCTCGATCCTTCAGAACGTCACGCTCGGCGGCACCGGCAAGGAAACCGGCGACCGGCATCCGAAGATCCGCCGCGGCGTCATGATCGGCGCCGGCGCCAAGATCCTTGGCAACATCGAGGTCGGCGCATTCAGCAAGATCGCGGCAGGCAGTGTCGTGTTGAAGCCCGTCCCGCCGCGCACAACGGTCGCAGGCGTGCCGGCAACCGTCGTGCGCATTCACCGCGTCGACGAGGTACCAGCAGCGGAGATGGACCAGACGATCGTCTGATCCATGACGCCGGAGGTGCCGCTGCGGATCGGCGCTTTCGTTTCTGTGCGCCCTGAGATAACTGGAGTAACCGACACCAGAAATCTCGACCGCTTCGATCCGGACCTCCGATGAGCATCGCCTCCCCGCCCTCCGCGCCAGGCTCCATCATACCAGCCACCGTGTGGCTGCTGGGTTTCGTCAGCATGCTCATGGATATCTCTTCGGAGATGGTCCAAACGCCGCTGCCGCTCTACCTCGCCAGCGGCCTTGGAGCGTCCGCTGCCATGGTCGGGCTGATCGAGGGCCTGTCCGTCGCCGTTGCGACCGTGACGAAATTCGCGGCGCGAGTTTCAGGCTGCGCAAGTCCCTCGACACGGTCGGGGCTTCGTCGGCCCATTGGTCGCGATCGCGACGCTTTGGCCGACATCGCGCCCGCCGATCTGCGCGGCAGCGCCTTCGGCCTGTTCAACCTGATGACCGGGGCAGCCGTCGTCGTTGCCAATCTCGCGGCCGGCCTGCTGTGGGACCGATACGGTGCGGCCGCGACCTTCGTGATGGGTGCGGTTTTCAGTTCCATCGCGCTGATCGCCCTTCCGCTGCTGCCAAGAAGCGATCGGTAACAATAGCCAAGCTCAAGCGGGATCCGGGATGATCCGGCTCTCACCAGCGCGGCGGGCACGTACTTGAAGGCGGCTGCGACGAGCCCCCTGCAGGATCGCGCCTGCCCTGACCGCGCCAGTGCGGCCTCACCATTCGAGTTCGAGTTGAGGAAGCCCGTTCGAGGTTTTTTCGATCGTCCTTCCCGTCTCGTCCACCGTCGCGGTCACCCGCTGGCGAAAAGCGGAAAAGCTCTCGAAGGTGACGACGTCGACCGGTTCGTCGAATTTCATCGTCAGGCGATACCGCCCGGGCTGCGCCGTCAGCGCCTGCACCGACAGGACCTCGCCTTCGAAAGCCTGGCCGAGATAGCGCCCCTTCACGCGCGCGCCCAGCATCCAGGGATTGAAGGGCGGCCGGTTGCCGACGGCGGCATGCAGCGTGTTCCAGTCGCGATAGCCATATTGAGCAGCGATCAGCTCGAGCGATCGGGAGTGGCCGATGGTTTCGCCTTCGGATGCAAGGCGGGTGCGCAGGCGTTTCGCCTGGTCTTTCAGGGCGACGAGTGAGGGAAGCGTGGTTGATCCGCGCGTCATGAGAGGGTCTCCTGCAGCGGCATGCATTCCTTGGAGATGGGGTCCGCATTGCCACCGGTTCGCATGCCGTTTCGGCTGACCGTGTCTCGAAGAAGGACTTCACCAAAGCATGACGCTCGCGGACGGCAGGGACCTTCACCCTGCCGTCTCCATAGGGGATAGCGGCTATGCTGTCAAACTCGGCCTGGAAGACCGGCGATCACGCGAGCGCAGAAGAGGATTGCACACGCGCAAAAGCTGTGGGACGACTACGGCGCGGAAGACGCAGGGAGGATATCATGACCGAGATGACGATACTCGCATTCGCGCTGGTTGCCTTCATCGGCATCGCGACGCCAGGCCCCACGGTCCTGCTCGCACTCACCAACGGCTCGCGCTACGGCGTAAAGCGCGCAACCGCCGGCATGATCGGCGCGGTCCTCTCCGATTTCGTGCTGATCGGTGCGGTCGCACTCGGTCTTGGCGCTCTGCTCGCCGCCTCCGAATTCTGGTTCACCGTCGTCAAATGGCTGGGTGCGGCCTATCTCGCCTTTCTCGGCATCATGCTGTTGCGGTCGAAAGGCTCGATCCAGGTCGCAACCGAGGCAAGCGGCTCCGGGCATCCCGTTTCCTCTGTCGCCATCTTCCTCAAGAGCTTCCTCGTCGCGGTGACCAACCCCAAGGGCTACCTGTTCTTCACCGCCTTCTTGCCCCAGTTCATCGACGCCGCCTTGCCGCAAGCGCCGCAATATGCCGTCCTGGCACTCGTCTTTGCCTCGGTCGATCTTGTCGTGATGTTCGGTTATGCGCTGCTCGGTGCACAGGCCACGGCCTTCCTCAAGCAATCCGGCGCCGTGTGGCTCGACCGGCTCTGCGGCGGCGCGCTGCTGGCCCTCGCCGGTTCGCTCGCCCTCTATCGCCGCGCGACCGCCTGAGACGCGGCTCCGCCAAGCCGCACTTGTCGACAGCAAGCTTGCCTCCGTCTGCTCTAGTCGGTCTTTTCGCCGGACACCCTAGCGTCGCGTCGACCAGCCGAACCAGATCGCCACCGCCGCCAGCAGCAGTGCGAGACCGCGGCGCACCAGGCGTTCGCGTGACGGGGAATTCAGGACCGGCTCCAACGCGCCCGCCAGAAGCACGATCGCGGCATGCACCGCGGTCGCGACGCCGACATAGATTGCCGCAAGCGTCAGGTTCTGTGGCAATAGCGGCCGGGCATCGTCAACGAAGGTCGGCAGGACGGTGACGAAAAACAGGGCCGCCTTCGGATTGAGCAGATTGGTGATCAGGCCGCGCCGGAAATAGAAGGATGCGGGCTTGCCGCTCGGACCGGCCTCTTCCCCATCGCCGTACCAGGCATCGAAGGCGAGATAGAGCAGGAAGCCGACCCCGGCCCAGCGAATTGCTACATAGAGCATGTCCGACTGGCCAACGAACTCGGCAACCCCGAAGGACGCGGCGAAGCCGACGAGTGCCAGACCGAGCGCCACGCCGGCGACCGTCGCGATGCCGGGCCGACGCCCTTCCGAGGCCGCAACCATGGCGAGATAGGCCATGTTCGGTCCCGGTGTCAGTTCGATGATGAAGGATGTCAGCAGAAAGGGCAGCAGGGTCGCTGCCCCGAGAATGAACGGATCCATGCGCGAGGTTTCCATCCGCGTACAACGAGGCCTTGTGCGCAAGCACAGGCCAGCGAAGCCGCGTTGTCAAGGCAGATCACGAATTCATCGGAAGAGAGCGCCCGCCCCATGGAGCGACTGCCCCCTCACCGATCGCATCGGACCAGCGAGGGAGCAGCGAAAGATCCGCCTCCGCAGGGTTGGAGGCGGAAAGAGGGGCTCAGGCAGCGCGGCGGACCGGCGGCATAGCGAGCTTGCGGCCGCTGGCGACGATCATGCCGGCAGCGCCTTCAAGCCAGTTGTCCTTGAGCTCGAGCGCCAGGAACCGATTGCGCTCGAACGGTCCGGGCATGACGAGATGCTGGGTGCGGCTCGCGAAGAAGCCGAAGCGCTCGTAATAGGCCGCATCGCCGACGAGCAGGATCGCACCGTGGCCGCGGTTCTTGGCCTCTTCGATCGCCGCCCGCATCAGCATGCCGCCGATGCCCTTGCCCTCGTGCGCCGGATCGACGGCGAGCGGACCGAGCAGCAGCGCCGGCACGGCGTGGCCTTCGCGGCTGACGCCGGCTTCGACGTTCCAGAGACGCACCGTGCCGATCACGTGACCGTCGATGTCACGCGCGACAAAGGCGAGGCCTTCAGCCGGCAGCCGACCGCTGCGCAGCTTTTCCGACGACTTGCGGCGGCGCTCCGGCCCCATGGCACGGTCGAGCAGGTTCTCGCGAGCGACGACGTCGCCCGGATTCTCGGCATCGATTACAAATGTGGTGGGCGCGAAGAATGCGCGCAGGGCGTCAACAACAGCGGCCATCGGGGCCTCCCGTCATCAAAACCGCTTCAGGCGGACCGAACGAAAATTGTGAGATGGCGCTCCCGTCCCAGGACGGGAGCAAGCCGGATCAGATCACATAGGCCTTCAGCGGCTCGAAGCCGTTGAAGGCGACGGCCGAATAGGTCGTCGTATAGGCGCCGGTGCCTTCGATCAGAACCTCGTCGCCGATCGAAAGCGTGATCGGCAGCGGATACATGTTCTTCTCATAGAGCACGTCGGCCGAATCGCAGGTCGGGCCGGCGAGCACGCAAGGCTCCATATCATCGGCATCGCGCGCCGTGCGGATCGGGTAGCGGATCGCCTCGTCCATGGTTTCGGCGAGGCCGCCGAACTTGCCGATGTCGAGGAACACCCAACGATGGGCGTCGTTGTCCGACTTCTTCGACACGAGAACGACTTCCGCCTTGATCACGCCGGCATTGCCGACCATGCCGCGACCGGGCTCGATGATGGTCTCCGGGATGTTGTTGCCGAAGTGCTTCTTCAGCGCGCCGAAGATCGCCTGGCCGTAGGCTTCCGCCGTCGGGACGTCCTTCAGGTACTTCGTCGGGAAGCCGCCACCCATGTTGACCATCTTCAGCTCGATGCCGCGCTTGGCAAGCTGAACGAAGACGCGCTTGGCATCCGAGAGAGCCGCATCCCAGGCATCGAGCTTCGTCATCTGCGAACCGACATGGAACGAGACGCCGTAGGAAACGAGGCCGTGCTGATGGGCGTAGACGAGGACGTCGACGGCCATCTGCGGGACGCAGCCGAACTTGCGCGACAGCGGCCATTCGGCGCCTTCGCCATTGGTCAACACGCGGCAGAACACGCGGGCGCCGGGGGCTGCACGCGCAATCTTCTCGACTTCCTCGTGGCTGTCGACCGCGAACAGGTTGACCCCAAGCGCATGGGCGCGGGCAATGTCGCGCTCCTTCTTGATGGTGTTGCCATAAGAAATGCGGCTCGGGGTCGCACCGGCATCGAGCGCCATTTCGATTTCAGCGACGGACGCGCAATCGAAAGAGGAGCCGAGACCGGCGAGAAGGCGCAGGATTTCCGGTGCCGGGTTGGCCTTGACGGCATAGTAGATCGAGCTGTCGGGCAGCGCGTGGCGGAAGGCCTTGAAGTTGTCGCGCACGACGTCGAGGTCGACAACGAGGCACGGACCTTCGGGTCGTCGGGTGTTGATGAAGTCGATAATGCGTGCGGTGGTCATGGCCATATTCCCCTGATCCAAAATGCTCCGCTTTCACGGAGGACAAAGGGCATACGCGCACATGCGCTGGAACCAGCCGGTGGAGACCCCGGAACCATGCATGCGCTCGATGCGCGAACGGTGAACCAAAGCCCGCCTAGGCTTCAATTCGGCTTTGTCTGCCATGGATTGGAGGGGATAACCCAACCGCACTTCCGGCAATGAAGGTGTGCCTCTTCAGTAACCCCGGCTGTTGGAGAGCCGGCAGACACCAGAAAGGCCCGCACCGTCGTTGCTTCAAGATGTCCTCGCATTTCCCGGTTGGCCGGAATAGCGACTGGAGGGGTTAGTTCCAGGTACCTTACCGATACCCTCACCTAATCGAGGGTCGGCGGACACCCACAGGCACGTGCGACTTTGGGCAAGGGCGTAGGTAAGAAAAAACCTTGTCGTAATCAAGAGTTTTTTCGCACTGGCAGTTGAATTTTTTCCCATACGGGCAAAATTGCTGATGTTCACTATCATTGAACGAACTTCGCCAGATCGATCACCGGCGTAAACTATTGAAAAGGCTAAAGTTAATAGGAGGCTCGTCAGCGTTCGCTGAAGCCGGTGCAACAGACACAAGCGACGGACAACCTGGCGCCTGCATCGTCGCGAATGAGAAGCCTTCGACGACGAATCGGCGACGTGCCCCGAGAGCAAGAAAGAAAGACCGCCATGGACACACTCACCCGCATCCGCGCCTTTATCGATGTCGTGGACGCCGAGGGGTTTTCGGCCGCCGCGAGGCGCGTCGGCAAGTCGAAGGCGCTGCTTTCGAAATATGTGCGTGAACTCGAGGACGAGCTCGGCGCGCTGCTGCTCAACCGCACCACGCGGCAGTTCTCGCTGACGGAGGCCGGCCACACCTATTATCGCACGGCATCGGAGATCCTGAAGGAGATCGACAACCTCGCCGATCTCGTGCGCGCCAACAATTCCGACCTGAAAGGGCGGTTGCGCATCACCGCACCGCGCACCTTCGTCGATGCGGAGATCGGCCAGTCGCTCGTGGACTTCGGCAAGCAGCACCCGGAACTTTCGCTTGAGATCGTCTCCGACGACCGTTTCGTCGATCTGGTCGAGGAAGGTTTCGACGTCGCCATCCGCATCACGCGGCTGGAGGATTCGACGTTGATCGCGCGCAAGCTCGATGATTTCCAGGTGCTGATCTGCACCGCCCCGGAATTCCTGGATAAATCCGGTCCGATCGAGCACCCGACCGACCTTTCCAAGATCCCCTGCATTCTCGACACCAATGGCCGTTCCTATTCCAATTGGCGCTTCGTCGAGGCCGATGGTTCGGCCTTCACCGTTCCAGTCAGCGGGCCGATCGAGGTCAACAGTCCGCTTGCCGCTTTACGGGCCGCCGTCTCCGGCATGGGCATCGCCGTCATTCCGGACTTCATCGCGCGGCCGAAGATCGCGACAGGCGAACTTGTGACGTTGTTCGACGATTTCCTGCCGCGCGACCGCGGCATCTATGCGATCTATCCGCATCGCCGCTACCTGCCGGCCAAGGTCCGGACCCTAGTCGATTTCCTGCACGCTTGGTTCCGCAGGCCGCACTGACAGAAAGGCCAGTAGCGGATGTGATCGGCCAAGTCCCAATTCCGTCCCATTTCCGGTACATTCCCGGAAACGAATCGCGGGGCGGTTGCCCCGGCCGAAAGGATTGCCGCCTCATGAGAATCAAGCGCCTCGCCACGGTCGGCCTTGCCACGCTGCTTGCGCCATCGCTGGCCTTTGCCCATCCGCATATCTTCGCGGAAGCGCGGCTCGAGGTGGTCTCCGACGACAAGGCCGAAATCAGCGAGCTTCGGAACGTCTGGCGGTTCGACGAGCTGTTCTCGTCGAGCGTGGTCCTCGATTTCGACAAGAACTCGAATGCGATGCTCGATCCGGACGAGCTAAAGGAAGTCGGCCAGACCGTGCTGGAGTCGCTCTCCGAGTACAATTACTACACGACGATCCTCGACAACGGCAAAACCATCAAGGTCAACAAGCCGGAAAGCATCAACGTCGACTACAAGGACGGCCAGCTCCTGATGATGTTCGCGGTCAAGCCGGCCGAGCCGATGCCGCTCAAGGGCAAGCTTTCCTTCGGCGTCTATGATCCGACCATGTATACGGCGATGGATTTTCCGACCGACAACGACCTGACCGTCGTCGGCGACAAGATCAGCGCCTGCGAACACAAGGTCGTCCGCCCCGACCCCGACGAGGTTCTCGCCGAGAACAAGAACACCCTGACCGACGCCTTCTGGAACGATCCGACAGGCACGGACATGTCGAAGCTCTTCGCAACCAGGATAGAGATCTCATGCTGAACATCCGCGGCATTGGACGTCTGGTCACCGCGGCGCTCGTCGTCACGGCGCTTTCCGCAACCTTCGCTGCGGCCCAGTCGCCGCTCGGCATCGGCACCGCCGAACCTGCGTTCAAGACGACCGGTTTGCTTGGCGGCTTCTTCGCCTGGGTGAACATGGAGCAGCAGGGCTTCTACCGCATGATGACCGGCGCGCTGAAGGGCATGCGCGAGAACCCCTGGCAGCTCTGGTCGCTGGTCGGGCTTTCCTTCACCTATGGCGTTTTGCACGCCGCAGGCCCCGGCCACGGCAAGGCAGTCATCTCCTCCTATATGATCGCCAATGAGACGGAACTGAAGCGCGGCGTGATGCTCTCCTTCCTGTCTTCGATCCTGCAGGGGATCGTCGCGATCCTTTTGATCGGCGCCGTCTACCTGCTGCTGCGCGGTTCTTCGATCAACATGACCACCGCGACGCGTTGGCTGGAGATCGCCAGCTACGCCTTGATCGCCGCATTCGGCGGCTGGCTGCTCCTGCGCAAGCTGCGGTCGATGCTGCGTCCGGCCGCCGTGGCCTCAGTCGCCGGCGGCGGACATATCCATCTCGCGCACGATCACGACCATCATCATCACGATCACCATCATCATCATCACACCCACGATGGGCACCACGGGCACAGCCATGGCCCGGGCGAAGTCTGCGCCAGCTGCGGGCATGCACACGCGCCCGACCCATCGCTGCTGAAGGGTGACCGCTTCGCGCTTCGAGAAGCTTGGTCGGCTGTCATCGCCGTCGGCCTGCGGCCCTGCTCCGGCGCGCTCATCGTGCTTTCTTTCGCGCTGCTGAACGGGCTCTATCTCGGCGGCGTGCTCTCCGTCTTCGCCATGTCGATCGGCACGGCAATCACCGTCTCGATCCTCGCGACCATGGCGGTGACCGCCAAGGGCTTTGCGCTCCGCTACGCTTCGAGCGGCACCGCCGCCGCCCGAATCTCGCATGGCATCGAGATCGCCGGTGCAGCCTTGGTTCTGTTGCTTGGATTGGTGCTTCTCGGCGCGGCCCTACAGAGCTGACGCTCCGGCATTTCGTTTCTACAGCGCCGCGCGTCTTATCAGACGCGCAAAGGTCGCTGTAGCATTTTGAATTACTGCATGTTTCCTTTAATCGGGTACGATTAAAGGAAACATGCAGTAGGACGTCTTTCCGCTTCCAGTGTGCCATTTGAAAGCGGGATGCTCTGGCAGGAAACGATCCTCAAAGCCCGCGCTTGCGCTGGTAGCGGGCCCGGAGCCAGAAAAGCAGGAAGAAACCCAGGACGAAGATCACGCCGAAGGCGACGGCCAGCCAGGGCGAGATGTCGCCGAGCTTCAGCATGATCGACGGCAGCACGAAGAAGCCGAGGCCGGCGACGACGAGAATGATCGCAGCGGCGATCGCCGGTGACTTTTCCTTGTTCTGCATGATTTCCCTGCTGTTGTCTGGTGCGACGAAACGTCAGGCGCTTACTTGGACGCCAGCCGCTCCAAGTCCGCACGTATATCTTCAAGCCGCCTTATCTGGCGACCATCCTCATCGAAATTATCAACTGCGAGCCAGGTTTCGAATGCGGCATTGAGCAGCGGCCACTCGCTGTCGATCATCGAGAACCAGGCCGTGTCGCGGTTTTCGCCCTTGGAGATCATGTGCTGGCGGAAGATGCCCTCGAAGGTGAAGCCGAGGCGCGCCGCCGTGTTGCGGCTCGCCATGTTCTCGCTGTGGCATTTCCATTCGTAGCGGCGATAGCCGAGATCCTCGAAGACGTGTTTCGCCATCAGGTAATGGACTTCGGTCGAGAGCGGCGAGCGCGCCATGGCGGCGCCATGGGCCACGGCTCCCACTTCAACGACGCCATTGGCAGGATCGGCACGCATGTAGTTGGCCATACCGACGACGATGCCGGTCGCCTTGTCGCGAAAGACCTCGGTGACCCAACCGGATTTCTCCTGCGCCGCCGTCAGCCACGCGTCGAAATCCTCGATATCCCTAAAATCCGGCTGCGTGAAATATCTGAGCAGCGGATTGATCGCCATGCCGCCGAGACCGTCCCAGAGGTCCTGCAGATGCCGGTCGCGCTCATAAGGCTCGAGCTTGACGAAGCGCCCTTCGAGCGCGACGCCCTTCGGCGCCGGGCATCCTTTCCAGTTCCTGAGATCACGCATCGCCGCTCCTCCTTCATCCCTCGCGCTTCGGCATAGGCCAAGGTGACGGCCGACACAAATTCAAACTGGTTATGAACGCTGAACCTTGTTCAAACCGGTGATGCAACCATCAGCACTCAGCCGATGTGCTAGGCCGTAGCCGGCACCTTGGCGGCCGATACCGTCGCCTCGATGTGATCGACCAGCGCGTCCGGAAGTCCGAGGCGGCCGGCGAGCAGGTCGAGATAACCACGCTCCGCACGGGTCTCCGGCTCGATCGTCAGGCGCGATGCGGTATAGATCTCGACGCGCTCTTCCTCGGTCTTTGCGGCGCCGACGATCGCGTCGATATCGACGGGGTTGGCAAGCTCGCTCTCCAGGAAGGCGGCGGCATCGGCCGAAAGGCCGGAAACCGACAGCTTGTCCATGATGTGCTGGCGCTCGGCCTCATCGATATGGCCATCGGCGCGCGAGGCCGCGATCATGGCGCGCACCAGCGTCAGCGCGAAATCGTGGCTGACGGCCTCCGGCGCAGACGCGAAGCCGGAATCGGCTGGCGGCGGCAGGAGTTCCGGTTCGCCCTTGGCAACCGTCGAGCCTCCCGGCGTATTGCCGGCCTGATAATTCTTGTAGGCCTGGTAACCGAGACCCGCGATCGCCGCGAGGCCGCCGAGCACGGCGGCATTGCCGGCAAGCTGACGACCCGATTTGGTTCCCAGCAGGACAGCGGCGATGGCGCCGGTCGCCAGCGGGTTGTCCTTGGCAAGCTGCGTCACCTGGGTCGCGCGATCGCGCACCGTCCCACCGGCACCGGGTACCTGCGATCCCAGAAACTGATCCAGCAATTTCTTCGCGTCGAACATCGGGTTTCGCTCCTTCTCGGTTCCGGACGGTCAGGGACGAGCGAAAGGGAACGCCGCCCGCGCGCCCATCGCTGAATGGATTGAGACATAGGAACGTTGCAGGGAAAATACAAATTCGCGCCAGAGGCGAGAAGGGTCGATGCGCGGCCAACGAAAAAGGCCGGGCGTCGGCCCGGCCTTCGGAACTGGACATCGGTGGCGTCGCGCTCAGCCTTTGAGCGCGAAGGCTTCGGCCGCAAGCTTGGTGATGCCGGCCCAATCGCCCTTGGCAACCAGATCCTTCGGCGCGACCCAGGAGCCGCCGACGCAGACGACGTTCGGCAGCGTCAGATAGTCGCGCGCGTTCGAAAGCGAAATGCCGCCGGTCGGGCAGAACAGCGTGCCGGCAAGCGGCGAGGACAGCGACTTGAGATAGGCTGCACCGCCGGCCTGCTCGGCCGGGAAGAACTTCATGACGTCGTAGCCTTCTTCACGCAAGCCCATGACTTCGCTTGCCGTGGCGGCACCCGGCAGCAGCGGCACTTCGTGGTCGTTGGCGACGTCGATCAGTTCCTGGGTCGTGCCGGGGCTGACGATGAACTTCGAGCCGGCTTCGACCGCCGCCTGGAACTGCGCGGCATTGAGGATCGTGCCGGCACCCGCAACGGCGCCTTCGACTTCCTGGGCAACGGCACTGATCGCTTCGAGCGCAGCCGGCGTGCGCAGCGTGATCTCGATCGCCTTCAACCCGCCGGCAACCAGGGCGCGCGCCAGCGGTACGGCGGTCGCGACGTCGTCGATCACCAGAACCGGAACGACCGGCTGCAATTTGAGGATGGAAAGAAGCCTGTCGGTTTTCGCGCTCATGCCGATCGTCCTTTTTAAAACGATTGAATATGCCTTCCGCATACTCCGCCGGCCATCGGTTGTCGAGACCCAAGGGCGCAAGTGTGCGGCATTCCCATGTAAGTCGAAGATAAAATATTACCTACAACAAAGAGATGACTTGAGCCTTTGCGCGAAAGCGATAGTTTGATGGCGGCGAGCCTATCGAAATGGCGGATTATCCATGGCGAAGGAAATAGAACGCAAGTTTCTGGTCGCTTCCGACGGGTGGCGAGAGCATGCGGACAAAGGCATCGACCTCAGGCAAGCC
This sequence comes from Ensifer sp. B1-9, assembly GCF_050474445.1. Taxonomy (NCBI): domain Bacteria; kingdom Pseudomonadati; phylum Pseudomonadota; class Alphaproteobacteria; order Hyphomicrobiales; family Rhizobiaceae; genus Ensifer; species Ensifer sp. B1-9. Next base: position 95,140 of record NZ_JBCHVG010000008.1, on the reverse strand, counting down.
TATGTCGTGACCATGGACGACCGCTCGCTGCGCGTGCGTATCCACGGCAACAAATGGGCCCGCCTCACCATAAAGATCGGCAAGTCGGCGCTCGTCAGAAACGAGTATGAATACGACTTGCCTTTGGACGACGCGCGCGAGATGCTGACTCAGGCGGTCGGCATCATCATTGAAAAACGGCGCTACCGCGTGCCGCACAAGGGCTTCATCTGGGAAGTGGATGTCTACGAAGGCGCGCTCAAGGGCCTGATCGTTGCCGAAGTGGAGATGAAGCGCGAGACCGACATACCGGCATTGCCCAGTTGGATCGGTCGCGAAGTCACCGGCGACCGTCGCTACTCCAACCAGGCGCTTGCCACAGAGGGGCTGATGGAACCCCAGTCATGACCTACGCCTTCCGGCCCGGACGGCCGTTCACTGACGATTTCCGTGCCATTGCCGCCGAACAGCTCACCGAGGCGGTCATGATCCTCGAAGACCGCCCTCAGGGCCTGCACGAGGCCATCCATGACGCCCGCAAGAACTTCAAGCGCCTGCGCTCGCTCTACCGGCTCGTCGCCGCCGACGCGCCGCAATTCCAGAAGTACGAAAACGCGCGCATTCGCGACATGGCCCGCAACCTCTCGATCGTTCGCGATGCTGCCGCCCTCGTCGAAAACGCCCATTATCTCAGGGCTGGGGCTTGCAGCGAGGAGGAAGAAAGAGCCCTCACCCATGTCTGCGAACGGCTGACGACCCGTCGCGACCATATTGCCGCCCGCGAGACCGACATCGAGGATCGCGTCGCCGGCACCCTAGTCAATTGCGAGCAGGCGCTGGGGGCACTGGCCCAAGTATCTTTCGACGACCGCCGCAGCAAGACGGCGGCCCGGTTGACGAAAGGCTGGCAGCGGACACTCAAGCGCGCCGCCCGGGCCAAGGAAGCATGCGGATCGAGCACGGAGGCAGACCCGTTTCACGAATTGCGCAAGCGCGCACAGGACTACCGCATGCATCTCGGGCTTATGCGCGAGACCTGGCGGTCGGCCATGCAGGCCAAACGCAACGAGGCCAAGATGCTGGTCGACATACTCGGCCACCTCAACGATCTCGCCGTCTTGGTCCAGTTGATCAACGAGGAGCCGGGCCTCGCCGGCAACAGCCAGGACCAGGCCCATCTCATCGCCGCCGTCATCGCAAGGCAGGAAATCTTGCGCGGCGACGCTTTGAAGCTGGCTGCAACGGTCTTCCAGGAGCAGCCCGACGAAGAGAGCCGGACGATCCGGCTGCTTTGGCTGGACGCCGCGCGTTAACAGGGCCGCCCCGGCCGATCGTCCGCAGCGCGACAGAGTGCCCCCTCTCGGCCGCCGCGATTGCGCTTGCGGCGCGAAAGCTGTATTTGCACGGGCCATGACCGACATTTCCACGACCCCGCGCCCGCAGACGCATGGCCAGTTCCTCGTCGCCGCGCTCTATCATTTCGCAAGCTTCCCGCGCTTCGCCGAATTCCGCGAACCGCTGCAGGCCGTCTGCGACGAAAACGGCGTCAAGGGTACCCTGCTGCTCGCCCATGAGGGCATCAACGGCACGATCGCCGGCACGGATGCCGGCATCGCCGCCGTCCTCGCGTTCTTGCGTGCCCAGCCGGAGCTTGCGGCGTTGGAGCACAAGGAAAGCCGGGCGACTTCGATGCCGTTTCTGCGCATGAAGGTGCGGCTGAAAAAGGAAATCGTCACCATGGGCGTCGAGAACATCGACCCCAACAAGATCGTCGGCACCTATGTCGATCCCAAGGACTGGAACGCGCTGATCTCCGATCCCGATACGATCGTCATCGATACACGCAACGATTACGAGACGGCGATCGGCATCTTCAAGGGCGCGGTCGATCCGCAGACCAAGACCTTCCGCGAGTTTCCGGATTGGGTGCGCAACCACACCGGCCTGCACAACAAGCCGAAGATCGCCATGTACTGCACCGGCGGCATCCGCTGCGAGAAGGCGACCGCCTTCATGAAGGAGCAGGGCTTCGACGAGGTCTACCATCTCAAGGGCGGCATTCTGAAATATCTCGAAGAGGTGCCGCAGGAAGAAAGCCTGTGGGAGGGCGCCTGCTTCGTTTTCGATGAACGCGTCTCCGTGACCCACGGCCTGAAAGAAGGCGAGCACACGCTCTGCCACGCCTGCCGCCAGCCGCTGACCCCGGCCGACCTCGCCTCGCCCCATCACGAGGAAGGTGTCTCCTGCATCCATTGCTACGAGATCCGCACTGACGAAGATCGGGAACGCTACCGCCAGCGCCAGAAGCAGATCGAGCTTGCGAAGAAGCGCGGCGAGCGTCACCTCGGAAGCTGAACGACGGGTGCGCCCCTCATCCGCGCGGTGAGGAAGGCCCCGCATCCGCCTGCCGGCATCTTCTCCCCGCAAGCGGGGCGAAGGGTCTTGCGGCACCGCCCCGTACCACAGATCAAACTCCGACTTGGGCCGCCACTTTCAGGCAGGCCGGCACCGGCAGCCAAGGCTTCAGCACAACGGCTGCTGTTGGGCACGTCCCCTCGCCCCCGCTTGCGGGGAGAGGGTGAGGGGCAAATCTTGCTGTCGCGCCTAGCCCGGCAACGCCTCGCACTCGGCGAGCGGCAGCGCGCTGCGGTCCCATTCGTGGCGGCTGCGGGTAAAGATCGCGTCGGTCGGCTGAAACACCGAGGGATCATCGAGCGTGCCGGCATAGATCGACAGGCGTGGATCGCCTGGAGGACCGGAGCCGAAGATCTGGCTGCCGCAGGTTTCGCAGAAATAGCGGATCGAGGGATTGCCGTTTTCGGCGCGCGTCTCGTAGCCGCGGCATGTACCTGACATCGAAACGTTGGCCCGGTCGAAGATCATGTAGCAGCAATGACCGGTTCCGGTCGTGCGCTGGCAATCGCGGCAATGGCAGAAGCCGGAATAGAGGGGTTGCCCCTTCGCCTCGTACCGAATTGCGCCGCAGAGGCAGCCGCCGTTCATCACACTCATGTTCCATCCTCCTCGAAGCGTCAGGAGGATAGCCAAGCGAGCCTTGCGGTCAAAGAAAAACCGCGCGCCGCGATTGCAGCGCGCGGTCCCGTATTCTTTTTGAGAGTGTAGCTTACCAGCTCGGGATCAGCGCGCCCTTGAAGGTGTCGTTGATGAAGGCCTTCACCTTTTCGTCGTGGTAGGATTCGACCAGCGTCTTCACCCACGGCGCATCCTTGTCGGCCTTGCGCACGGCAATGACGTTGGCGTAGGGCGACTTCTCGCTTTCGATGGCGATCGCGTCCTTCTTCGGGTGCAGGCCGGCTTCCATGGCGTAGTTGGTGTTGATCACGGCCGCATCGACGTCCTGCAGCGAGCGCGGAAGCTGTGCTGCATCGAGCTCGGCAAAGGTGATGTTCTTCGGGTTTTCGGTGATGTCGGCCGGAGTGACCTTCAGGCCGGCTTCTTCCTTGACCTTGATCAGCCCCTTGGAGGCGAGAACGAGCAGAGCGCGGCCGCCATTGGTCGGGTCGTTCGGGATGGCGATCGTCGCGCCGTCCTGAAGCTCGTCGAGGCTCTTCACCTTGTTCGAATAGACGCCCATCGGCGTGGTGATGGTGGTGCCGACGCTGACGATGTCAAAGCCGCGATCGGCGATCTGGTTGTCGAGATAGGGTTGGTGCTGGAACGAGTTGGCATTGAGATCGCCATCGGCCAGCGCCTGGTTCGGAACGACGTAGTCGGAGAATTCGAGGATCTCGATATCGAGGCCCTTCGGTGCCGCGATCTCCTTCACCTTCTCCATGATCTGGGCATGTTCGCCCGGCGTTACGCCGACCTTGATGGTTTCGGCAAGCGCCGTGCCGGCCGTGAGAGCGGCGATCGCCGCTGCGATGATGAGCTTCTTCATGGATGTCTCCTGTTCATGTTCAAGTCTTGGGAGGAAGTCAGGTCTTGCGGTTCTTCTTGTCGAAGCGCCGCGCCAGGCCGTCGCCGGCGCTCTGGACGAGTTGCACCAGCACGATCAGCACGATGACGACGACGAGCATCACGTCGGGCATGAAGCGTTGGTAACCGTAGCGGATGCCGAGGTCGCCGAGCCCGCCGCCGCCGACGGCGCCGACCATCGCCGAATAGCCAATCAGGCTAACGGCGGTCATGGTGAGCGCCAGCGTCAGCGCCGGCCGCGCTTCGGCAAGCAGCACCTTGAAGACGATCTGCATCGGCGTTGCGCCCATGGCGCGCGCCGCTTCGATCAGCCCCTTGTCGATCTCGCGGATCGCGGCTTCGACCAGACGCGCGACAAAGGGGATGGTCGCGATCGTCAGCGGCACGATCGCCGCCTTGGTGCCGATCGAGGTGCCGGTGAGCAGCCGGGTGAAGGGAATGATGGCAACGACGAGGATAATGAACGGCGTCGAGCGCGTGGCGTTGACGATCAGCCCGACGATGCGGTTCAGCGTCGGCGCCGGGAAGAGCTCACCCTTGCCGCTGGTGGCGAGGAAGATGCCGATCGGCATGCCGATCAGCGAGCCGATCAGGCCGGCGACCGCGACCATGTAGATCGTGTCGATGGTGGCGCTGCCGATGCGCAGCAGAAGATCAGGCGACATAGCCGAGCACCTCCGTGACCAGACCGTTTTCGGTGAAAAAGCGTTCGGCGCGACCGGATGTCTCCACATCCGCGCCATAGGCGACGACCAACGAGCCATAGGGTGCGCCGCCGATCTCGTCGATCGTGCCGGCGATGATGTTGACCTCGGCACCGACAGACTTGATCAGTTGCGAGATCAGCGGCTTCTCGGCGGCAGCGCCGAAGAAGGTGAGCCGCACCACGGCACGGTCGCCAGCGGCCGGCTGCGACTTCAGGGCGCGGACCACCGCATCGGGAAGCTTTGAACCCGCCAGGCCCGAAAGCAGCGCGCGCGTCGTCTCGTGCTTCGGATGGGTGAAGACGTCGAAGGTATGACCGCGCTCGACGATGCGGCCGTGATCGATGACCGCGACATCGGAGGTCACTGCCTTCACCACTTCCATCTCGTGGGTGATGAGCAGCACCGTCAGCCCGAGTTCGGCATTGATGCGCTTCAGAAGTTCGAGGATCGACTGTGTCGTCTCGGGGTCCAGCGCCGATGTCGCCTCGTCGGAGAGAAGCAGCTTCGGCTCGGTCGCGAGCGCCCGGGCAATGCCGATGCGCTGCTTCTGGCCGCCGGAGAGTTCGGCCGGATAACGTCCATGCTTGTCGGCAAGGCCGACGAGGTCGAGCAGCGGCCGCACGCGCTGTTCGATCGCGCGCTTGTCCATGCCGGCAATTTCCAGCGGCAGCGCGACGTTGCCGAACACGGTGCGCGACGAAAGCAGGTTGAAGTGCTGGAAGATCATGCCGACCGAACGGCGAAGCGCCCGCAGCGCCGCCTCGTCGAGCGCGCCGACATCGACGCCATTGACCAGCACCTTGCCGCCCGTCGGCTTTTCCAGGCCGTTGACCAGCCGGATCAGCGTCGACTTGCCGGCGCCGGAGCGGCCGATGATGCCGGTGATCGAGCCGCGATCGACCGTCAGCGAGACATTGTCAAGCGCGGTGAAAGCGCCGCTGCTGCCGGAGGCGGGGAAATGCTTGGAAACGCCGTCGAAGACGACGGCTGCGTCAGCCGATGGCGCGGTGCTTTGGGCGGAAACGCTCATCGTTCGGAAATCCCCGAAAGAGGCGCAGTCGAAATGTGCGGATACATAGGTGCTCTCGGAATGTTCAAAACTCATGATCCCGACGGAAGGCGGGATGGAAGGCGCGTCCGGTCAGGCCGACATTCGACAACGCATTCGGAACAGGGAGCACTTCTCTATCATCAAGCAACCAGTCAGTTCAACTTTGGCGCCGCATGGCCCGCATGCGACATAATCTACGGCTCTTATGGAGAATTGCCGCTGGATTTCACAGGCATGTTTTTCCGCGATCGGCGCGAGAATGGCAAAACCATGCTCTTTTGCTGCACGCGTGCCCGCAGCGGGCAATTCCCCGCCTTGGATATCCTTGTTCGAACGGACTGCACCCGATCTCGTTTCATGCTAACGGGCAGGAACAGGGTTACGAGGTAGAACATGCGCATCGTCTTGACCGGAAGCTCGGGCCGCATTGGCCGAGCCATCTACAACGCACTTGCCGCCGACCATGACGTTGTCGGCATCGACCGCATGCCCTTCGGCACGACGGCCGTCGTCGGCGATCTCGTCGATGGCGAATTGCTGGAGCGCGCGATGGAAGGCGCAGATGCCGTCATCCATACGGCCGCACTGCATGCGCCCCACGTCGATACGGTCGCCGATCAGGAGTTCGAGCGCGTCAACGTGATGGGCACGCATCTGGTGATTGCCGCGGCGCAGGCCGCGGGCGTCGGCCGCATCGTCTTTACCAGCACGACGGCGCTCTATGGCCACGCGGTCGCGGAGGGAAGCTGCGCCTGGATCACCGAGGAAACGCCGCCGAAGCCGCACACGATCTATCACCACACCAAGCTTGCGTCCGAAGCCCTGCTCGAAAACGCCGCGGATCGTGCCCTGCATGTGCGGGTGCTGCGCATGTCGCGCTCTTTCCCGGAGGCTGCGGACCGGGTCGCAAGCTATCGCCTGCACCGCGGCATCGATGCGCGCGACGTGGCTGCGGCGCATGTGGCGGCGCTCGACAATGGCGGCCCCGCCTTCCAGCGCTACATCATCTCGGGCGAAACACCGCTGCTTCCCACCGATTGCCGCCGTCTGGCAGAAGATGCGGCAGGGCTCCTGCGCGAGCGGGCGCCAAAACTGTCCCAGGCTTTCGCCGATCGCGGCTGGGCGCTGCCGGAGACGATCGATCGGGTCTACGACCCGAGTGCCGCAATCGAAAAGCTCGACTGGAAGCCGCGCTACGGTTTCAAGGAGGTACTGGCCCAACTCGACCGACAGAGCCTCGAAGTCCTGCCGGTTCGCCGGTAAGACTGCGAACGGAGAATCGCTCGGTGGTGGCGGGTTGACCCCACCTGTCCCAATCGTCAGATGTGGTTGCCCTTCGGAAACTCTTCGGCGAGCGCCTTGTACCAGTGCCCGCTTTTCTTGATGGTGCGGACCTGGGTATCGTAGTCGACATGGACGATGCCGAAACGCATCTTGTAGCCTTCGGCCCATTCGAAATTGTCCATCAGGCTCCAGGCGAAATAGCCGCGCATCGGATAGCCCTCGGCAATCAGGTCCGCCGTCACCGACAGGTGGTCGGCGATATAGTCGAGCCGCGGCTGGTCGTCGACGACACCGTTCTCGACGCCAATGTTGTAGCAGGCGCCGTTCTCGGTGATGTAGCATTCCGGAAGTTGGTAGGTCGCGTTCAGCGTCTTGACCAAGGCTCCAAGCGCCGGGGCATAGACTTCCCAGCCGATATCCGTCCTGGTTTCGCTCACCGGCTTCGCATTGATCGTCGCCGGGTATTCCGCACCCTTCGCCGGATCGTTGCTGACCCGCATCGGCGTGTAATAGTTGAGGCCCCACCAGTCGAGCGGCCGCGAGATCGTCTCCATGTCGCCGTCCTCGATCAGAGGCATGCGGTGGCCGAGCGCGCTCATGAAGCTCTCGGGATATTCGCCCCTGAAGATCGGGCCGAAGAACACGCCATTGTGGAAGTCGAAGGCGCGCTCGGCGGCCGCCTTGTCTGCCTTGCTGGCGCTGCCGGGGTAGACCGAGTGGGCATTGATGACGATCCCGACAGGCAGGCTCGGCCGCTCGGAGCGGATGGCATCGACGCCGAGACCGTGCGCCAGATTGGTGAAGTGCAGCGCATGGAGCGCCGCGTCCATGTTGCGTTCGCCTGGCGCATGGATGCCGTAGAGGTGGCTGAGCCAGACCGAGCACCAGGGCTCGTTGAAGGTCGCGACTGCATCGAGCCGGTCGCCGAGGCGGGCGATCACCGTCTTGGCATAACGCTGGAAGGCGTAGGCCGTCGTGCGCGCCGTCCAGCCGCCGTCGCCCATCAACGCCAGCGGCAGGTCCCAATGGTAGAGCGTCGCGAAGGCCTTGATGCCACGCGCCTTCAGGCCGTCGACGAGGCGATCGTAGAAATCGAGCCCCTTTTCGTTGATCGGACCCGTACCCTCCGGGATGATGCGCGGCCAGGCGATCGAGAAGCGATAGGCATCGACGCCGAGGCTTTTGATCAGGTCCAAATCCTCGTCCAGCCTGTTGTAGTGGTCGCAGGCGACATCACCATTGTGACGCCCGAAGACACGCCCCGGCATGTTGGAAAAGGCATCCCAGATCGACGGCTTGCGGCCGTCCGCCTTGGTGGCGCCTTCGATCTGGAAGGAGGCGGTCGCCACCCCGAATACGAAATCGCCAGGGAAGCGCTGGGCCAGGATCTTGGGATCGGTCATCTCTCTGTCTCGTCTCGCTCCGGCCCCGCGTCGAGCGGGACCCCGTTGTTTTCTCGCCTTTGGCGGGCCGGCCTACGGCATAGTTCCCTAAATCGAAATCGGTTTAAGGGCAAAATTATGCAGCAGATCTAAAGCGTTACAGCGACCTTTGTGCGTTTAGATAGACGCGCGGCGCTGTAATGCCGTGCCTGCAAATGTCAATTCGCGAAAAAGGGCGGGAAAGCCCCCGCCCTTCCGCCGCGTTTTGGCAGTTCGTTACACCTTTACCCAGGCACCATTTCGTTTGGATGACTGGACGCAGGCATCGACGAAGACCATGCCCTTCATGCCGTCGTCGATGGTCGGATAGGTGACCGCCGGATCGACCTTTTCACCCTTGCGCTTGGCGAAGATGGCGCGGGCCGCTTCGCTATAGATGTTGGCGAAGCCTTCGAGGTAACCCTCCGGATGACCGGACGGGATCCGGCTGACGCGGTTTGCCGCCGCGCTCGCGCCGGCGCCGGCTCGGGTGAGCAGCCGCTTCGGCTCACCAAACGGCGTGAACCAGAGATAGTTGGGATCCTTCTGCGTCCATTCGAGCCCGCCCTTGGTGCCGTAGACGCGAACCATCAGGCCGTTCTCGTGGCCGGGCGCCACCTGGCTGCACCAGAGCAATCCCTTGGCGCGTTCACCGTCCTTCGCCTTGAAGCGCATCATCACATGGGCATTGTCGTCGAGCTGGCGGCCAGGAACGAAGCTGTCGAGATCGGCCGAAAGCTCCTCCAGTTCGAGACCGGAGACGAAGGCGCCGAGATTATAGGCATGGGTGCCGATGTCGCCGGTCGAGCCGCCAGCGCCGGAGCGTGCGGGATCGGTGCGCCACGCGGCCTGCTTCTGGCCGGACTGCTCGATATTCTCCGTCAGCCAGTCCTGCGGATATTCCATCTGCACCAGCCGCACCGCGCCGATCTCGCCATTGGCAACCATCTCGCGCGCCTGGCGCACCATCGGATAGCCGGTATAGTTGTGCGTGAGCACGAACAGCGCGTCGCTGTCGTCGGCCGCCTTCTTCAGTTTCTTCGCGTCTGATAGCATCGAGGTCAGCGGCTTGTCGCAGATCACGTGGATGCCACGCTTCAGGAACTCCTTTGCCGCGGCATAGTGCACGTGATTGGGCGTGACGATCGCCACCGCCTCGATGCCGTCCTTCAGCTTCGCCTCGCGGATCGCCATCTGCTTGAAGTCGGAATAGACGCGCGACGGATCGAGCCCGAGCTCGCGGCCCGAGCTTTCCGCCTTTTCCGGCGTCGACGACAGCGCACCCGCCACCAGCTCATAGTGATCGTCGAGCCGTGCGGCGATGCGATGCACCGCGCCGATGAAGGCGCCGGAGCCGCCGCCCACCATGCCGAGCCGGATGCGGCGCTCGCGCTTCTCGCTCGTTCCTTCGATTGCCATAATCTTCTCCCCTGTTTCCGTTCGTATCTTCGGTTTTTGTCGTGCGATCTGCCCCTCATCCGCCTGCCGGCATCTTCTCCCCGCACACGGGGAGAAGGGATATGCCGCACCCGCTCGGACGCCTGTGACCGCAACACCTCAACAACCCAAGGCCGGCCGCAGTCCGCGTCCCCTCTCCCCGCCTGCGGGGAGAGGGTTAGTCCTCGGGTTAAACCCGAGGAGAGGGGCAAATCCTCAGATCCCCAGCATGCGCCGGTTCGCCGCCTCGTCGGTGCCGGCGCCGGCGAAATCGTCGAAGGCCTTCTCGGTGACGCGGATGATGTGGTGCCTGACGAAGTCGGCGCCTTCCCGCGCGCCATCCTCCGGATGCTTCAGCGCGCATTCCCACTCGACCACCGCCCAGCCGGCAAAGTCGTTGGCCGCCATCTTCGAGAACACCGCGCCGAAATCCACCTGGCCGTCGCCGAGCGAGCGGAAGCGGCCGGCCCGGTTGACCCAGCCCTGATAGCCGCCATAGACGCCCTGCCGTCCACTCGGGTTGAACTCCGCATCCTTGACGTGGAACATGCGGATGCGATCCTTGTAAATGTCGATGTTGTCGAGATAGTCGAGGCACTGCAGCACGTAGTGCGACGGGTCGTAGAGCATGCAGGCGCGCGCATGGTTGCCGGTGCGCTCCAGGAACATCTCGTAGGTGATGCCGTCGTGCAGGTCCTCGCCCGGATGGATCTCGTAGCAGATGTCGACGCCACAGTCCTCGGCGTGATCGAGGATCGGCGTCCAGCGCTTCGCCAGCTCGTCGAAGGCGGTCTCGACGAGGCCGGCCGGCCGCTGCGGCCAGGGATAGACGAAGGGCCAAGCGAGCGCGCCGGAAAAGCTTGCCATCGCACTCAAGCCGAGGTGCTTCGAGGCCGTCAGCGCCAGCCTCACCTGCTCGACCGCCCATTGCTGCCGGGCCTTGGGATTGCCGCGCACCTCCGCGGCGGCAAAGCCGTCGAAGGCCTCGTCATAGGCCGGGTGCACGGCCACGAGTTGGCCCTGCAGATGCGTCGACAGCTCGGTCACCTCGACGCCGTTTTCGCGCGCCGTGCCGGCGAACTCGTCGCAATAGGCCTTCGAGCTCGCCGCCTTCTTCAGGTCGATCAGCCGCCCATCCCAGCTCGGCACCTGTACGCCCCTGTAGCCGCAATCCGCTGCCCATTTGGTGATCGCGTCCCAGGAATTGAACGGCGCCGCATCGCCGGCAAATTGCGCAAGAAAGAGCCCTGGCCCCTTGATGGTCTTCATCCCGATTTTCCTCCCGATGGAACGGCATCGGCCCGCCCGGACCGTCAGCGATCGGAAGTACAAAACACCCGATTTCCGCTTAAACGGACAGACCTGAAACGTTGCAGGCGCCGAAGCTAGCAGATTTTCGGCAGGGGGCAACAGGCAAGGACGCAGATTCGCGGAAGATTTGTAATCGATTTCATCTCGCGATGCCACAGGCCTCGTCAAACGCACGGAAGCGATGCGTTGAGCATCTGGACCGATGGCAGCGGCAAAGAAAAGGGGGCCGTCATGGCGCCCCCTCCCCTCGTCCGTAGCTCTCTTCAAACGGTCATCCGTAACGCCGGTTCGTTGCCACCAGGCTGGGTTTCCCTTGCCGCCCGGCCGATACGGTGAATTGATCGACAAGCCCCTTGAGCGTGGTACTGACCTGCATGAGCGTATGCGTCGCGGCGCTGGTTTCCTCGACCATCGCCGCATTCTGCTGCGTCATCTGGTCCATGTTGGTGACGGCGGTGTTGATCTCAGCGATACCGGCCGACTGCTCGCGCGCCGAGCCGGCGATCGCGTCGATGTGACCGTTGATGTTGATCACCTGGTCGCCAATGTGATGCAGCGCCTCGCCGGTCTTGTTGACCAGCGACACGCCCATCAGCACGTCCTCGAACGACTTGTCGATCAGTTCCTTGATCTCGCGCGCCGCTTCCGCCGACTTCTGCGCCAGTTCGCGCACCTCCTGCGCAACGACCGCAAAGCCCTTGCCTGCCTCGCCCGCCCGTGCCGCCTCGACCCCGGCATTCAGCGCCAAGAGATTGGTCTGGAAGGAGATCTGGTCGATGACGCTGATGATCTGGGTGATCTTGCGCGAGGAGTCCTCGATCGCGCTCATCGCCGCCACCGCCTGCTCGACGATGGCGCCGGATTTGCGCGCCTCGTCGGTGGCGTTTCCGACGACCCGCCGCGCCTCTTCCGCGCGTGACGCCGCTTCCTTGGAAATGGTGGTGATCTCTTCGAGTGCGGCCGCCGTTTCCTCAAGCGAGGCCGCCTGCTGCTCGGTGCGCCGCGCCATGTCGTCGGTGGCCGATACCAGTTCACCGGCATTGTTTGCCGTTTCCTCGGAAGCCCCGACGATCGCACCGAAGGTCTGGTCGAGCTTGCCGAGCGCGGCATTGAAGTTGGATCGAAGGCTTGCGAATTGCGGTGCGAGTTCGCTGGCAATGACGGCGGTCAGGTCGCCGTCGGCCAGGCGCTTCAGACAATCTTCGAGCGCCGAAAGCGCTTCCTCCTGTTGGCCGTTCAAAACCTGCCGCTCCGCTTCGGAGCGTTCACGTTCCTCCTGCAGCGCGTCGAGATAAACGGAGATCGCATAGTCCATATCGACCATCGCGGCCTTGACGACGGCTGCCACATCGGTGCCGATCTCCTTCGCCTTGTTGCGATGCAGGAAACCTTTCAGGTGGCTCTCGATGACGCCCTTCAGGATGGATTCGATGATCAGCGCATAGCCGCCGATATACCAGCGCGGCTCCAGGCCGAGGCGCGCATGAGTCTTGCCGATGGTGGTGACGGCATCGACATATTGCGCATCGAATCTGGCGGAGGCGATCAGTTCCCAGTGTCTGGCTTGCCTGGCCTTGGCGCCCTGCACATGCGCTTCGCTGGCAAAGAAGCGCGCCGTTTCCGGATTGGCGCGCGCCTTGGTGTAGAACTTGTTCAGCGCCGTATCGAGCGAGGCGGAAATGACGGGCAGCGAGCGCGCAAGCGCCGTCCGTTGAGCGTCGTCGAGATCGACGAACTGCAGACGCTCATTGAGAAGTTTGGTCTTCGAATCGAAGCTGGTCATACGGATTGTTCCCCTGGCGCCGCGACAGCACGCGTGACGAGGTGGCCGCTGCAGCTCAAGGTACGGCGCACCCTGCACCGAAGGTTTACCATATTATAATATAGAAATAACTATAAATTGTGTATGGTAAATTATGCTATCTAGGATTGAAACTCGATGGCGCAAACATTCACATGCCGAAGACACCCGGTGTCTACGGCCACAACATCATTTCAGAATCATAGGATGTAGAATTTCATCAAGCGCATGCGCCGGCAACAACCAAAAAGCGTCATGGATTTTTTACGCGCAGAAGATGCAAATTGCAGTGGCAGAGCCTCCCAACGAACGGCGGCCCGAAGAACTCCGAGCCGCCGCACGAACCAATCCAGGAAAACGCTTAGACGTAGCGGTTGACGACGTTTTCGAGCAGTTCCTGCTTGCCGGACTTCGGCTGCGGGTTGAGGTCCGATTTCAGTACCCAGGCTTCGATCTCCTCGAGCGAGAAGCCGCCGTCGAGCATCTTCTTGGCTTCCGGCACCTGCCAGCCGGCATAGCGGCTTTCGAGCGGAGCGGAGAGCGCCTTGTCCTCGATCATCTTCGCCGCCGCCTTGAGGCCACGGGCGCAGCAGTCCATGCCACCGATATGGCCGATCAGCAGGTCCTCCGGATCGAGCGACTGACGGCGCAGCTTCGCATCGAAGTTGGTGCCGCCGGTCACGAAACCGCCGCCTGAGAGAACCTGGTAGTAGGCAAGCGCCATCTCCGGCACGTTGTTCGGGAACTGGTCGGTATCCCAGCCGGACTGGTAGTCGTTGCGGTTCATGTCGATCGAGCCGAAGATGCCGAGCGCATTGGCGAGCGCCAGCTCGTGCTCGAAGGAATGGCCGGCAAGGATCGCGTGGCCCTGCTCGATATTGACCTTCACCTCGTTTTCGAGGCCGTAGTTCTTCAGGAAGCCGTAGACCGTCGCGACGTCGTAGTCATACTGGTGCTTGGTCGGTTCCTGCGGCTTCGGCTCGATCAGGATCGCGCCCTTGAAGCCGATCTTGTGCTTGTACTCGACGACGAGATTGACGAAGCGGCCGAGCTGGTCGAGCTCGCGCTTCATGTCGGTGTTCAGCAGCGTCTCATAACCTTCGCGCCCGCCCCAGAGCACGTAGTTCTGGCCGCCGAGACGCTTGGTGGCGTCGAGGCAGGTCTTCACCGTCGCGGCCGCGAAAGCAAAGACATCCGGATCCGGATTGGTCGCGGCACCCGACATGTAGCGACGGTTGGAGAAGAGGTTCGCCGTGCCCCAGAGCAGGTTGACGCCGGTTTCGGCCTGCTTCTTCTCGAAGTGATCGACGATCTCGTTGAGGTTCTTCGTGTTCTCCGCAAAAGTCTTGCCTTCCGGGCGCACGTCCGCATCGTGGAAGCAATAGAAGGGAACGCCGAGTAGATCGAAGAATTCGAAGGCGACGTCGGCCTTCAGCTTCGCCGCGTCCATGCTGTCCTTGAACCAGGGGCGCTCGAAGGTCTGGCCGCCGAAGGGATCGCCGCCCGGCCAGACGAAGGTGTGCCAGTAGGCAACCGCGAAGCGCAGGTGGTCTTCCATGCGCTTGCCGAGAACGATCTCGTCCTTGTTGTAGTGGCGGAAGGCGAGCGGATTGGTGCTCTCGGGTCCCTCATACTTGATCTTGGCGATATCGCCGAAAAATCCTGTGCTCACGGGTTTTGCTCCTCTTTCAAGAGTGGTTTCGGCCGACATCGTCCATCCGATGGGTCCGGCCATTACGTGGAAGGTAATTGGTTTCATTCCCTCGTCCGGCGATACGGAAAACATCGAAACGCCAAACGAAAGGAACACTTCGATGCACGACTTCAACGCCATCGCCGAAGCCTACATCGCCGCCTGGAACACGACGGATGCCGCAAGCCGCGCGCCCCTGATCGAGAAGGCCTTCACCGCCGACGTCGCCTACCGCGACCCGATCATGCAGGGCGACGGCCACGCCGGCATCGATGCCCTGATTGCGGGCGTGCACGGCCAGTTTCCCGGCTTCCGCTTCACGCTGAAGGGTGCGGCGGACGGCTATGCCGACGCGATCCGCTTCTCCTGGGCGCTGGGCCCGGACAGCGTTCCCTCGGTCATCGAGGGCACCGATGTCTGCCAGATCGAGAACGGCCGCCTGAAGGCGATCACCGGCTTTCTCGACAAGGTTCCGGCCCGCTGAGCGACCGGCAATCGAGCCAGACTTGGGGCACAGCGCCGTCACGACGCGGTGCCCTTGATCGCCGGATAGAGCCGGCGATAGCGCTGATATGTCTCCTCGTAGGCCGAAACCAGCGACGCTTCCGGCGCGATGGTTTCGGCGGTGCGCGGGGCAAAGCAGGTCGCCACCGGATCCGCGCCCGTCGCGGCGATGAGGCCAAGGCGGGCCGCCCCGAAGGCGGCGCCGAAATCGCCATCATCAGGCAGATCGACCGGCAGATTGAGCGCGGTTGCGATCGATTTCAGCCAGTAGCGCGAGCGTGAGCCGCCGCCGATCGCCGTCACGCGCGATAGCGTCGTACCGGCGGCTCGAAGAGCTTCCAGGCTGTCGCGGATGGCAAAGGACACGCCTTCCATGACCGCCTGCGTCAGCGCTACACGGCTGCTTTCATGGCCGAGCCCGACGAAGGCGCCGCGGATCGCCGCGTCGTTGTGCGGCGTGCGCTCGCCCGAGAGATAGGGAAGGAAGGTCACGCCTGAGGGCGCCTTGATGGTGTCGCCGAGTTCCGAGCTGAGCTCTGCGGCGCTGCGCCCGGCAATGCCGGAATACCAGTTAAGCGCATCGGTCGCCGAGAGGATGACGCCCATCTGGTGCCAGGTGTTCGGCAGGGCGTGGCAGAAGGCATGCACGGCGCTTTCCGGGTTGGGCAGGTAGCTCGCATTCGCCGCGAAGAGAACGCCCGAGGTTCCGAGCGACACGAAGGCGTTCCCTTCGCCGACGGTACCCATGCCGCAGGCAGATGCCGCATTGTCACCGGCACCGCCGGCAACCACGACATCACTGGAGATGCCCCAGCGGGCCGCAAGCTCCGAACGCAGCTTCCCGGCCGGGTCGGTTCCCTCGACGAGGCTCGGCATCTGCTTTTCGTCCATGCCCGTGGCGGCAAGCAGGTTTTCCGACCAGCGCCGCTTACCGGTATCGAGCCAGGAGGTGCCGGCGGAGTCGGACATTTCCGACATGTGCTCGCCCGTCAGCCACAGGCGCAAATAGTCCTTCGGCAGCAGCACCCAACGCACCTTGGCGAAGATTTCGGGCTCGTTGGCCCGCACCCAGGCAAGCTTCGGCGCGGTGAAGCCGGGGAAGACGATATTGCCGGTGATCGCGCGGAACTGTGGATCGCCATCGAGTGCCGCCGCCTCGCGGAAGCTGCGGGTGTCGTTCCAGAGAATGCAGGGCCTCAGCACCCGGTCGTCGGCGTCGAGCAGCGTCGCGCCGTGCATCTGGCCGGAGAGGCCGATGCCGCTGACAGCCGCAAGCTCCGCCGGGTGCGCCGCCTTCAGCCCGGCGATCGCCTCTTCGGCCGCGCGCACCCAGTCTGCCGGATCCTGTTCCGACCAGCCGGGATGCGGGCGCGAGACGTCGAGCGCGCCCGAGGCCGAACCGACGATGCGCTGGTCGCCATCGATGAGCATTGCCTTGACGCCCGAGGTGCCGAGATCAAGTCCGAGATACATGCTTGCCTCCATTGAGCAATTCCAGACCGGCTTCCCGTCTGGAACTGCGTCGTTCCAAATCGTTACGCCGGCTCGACCGGCAGGTTGTCCTTCAGGAAGATCTCGATGCGGATGCGCTCCTGTGCCCCGATCACGGCGAGACCATCGGCGCGGGCCTTGAGCACGCGGATCGCGCTGCGCACTTCATGACCGGCATCCTGGTTCAACAGCGCGTCCAAGGTGCCGCACGAGAGTGCCCGGCGGCTATGGGGCGTGAGTTCATGCGCGATGGCGCAAACATCCGTCTGACGCCCGGCCTTTTCGAGTGCCGTGATCAAGCCACGATTGCCGGCGCCGAGACTGTAGATGCCGGCGAGATCGGCATGATCGGCGACGAGCTTCGAGACGAGTTTCTCGACTTCGGTCGGATCGTCATGGCCCTCGACGACCGGCAGAAGCCGGCGGCCGGGGGCGCTTTCGGCCATTGCCGCGCTGAAGCCTTCGAGGCGATCGCGATGGTCGCGCACCAGCATCGAGCCGGCAACGATCGCAACCGGCCCCTCGCGACCGCCGAGGAAACGACCCATCAGGCTGCCGGCGGTCCGGCCGGCGGCGATGTTGTCGACGCCGGCAAAGTGATCCCGCGACGATCCCGGCAGATCGGAAACCAGCGTCACCACGGCAATGCCGTCTTCACGAAGCCGATCGACAGCCGCAACCACCTCGGGCGCATCGATCGCAACCACGGCGACACCGGCCGGGCCAAGTGCCCGCGCCTTTTCCAGCGCCGCGGCAAGGGCCGCCGCATCAAAGGCCGGTACGGAGAGCACGGTGATTGCTGTGCGCTCGACTGCCGAGCGCGCCTTTGCTGCTTCAACCTCAGTCGCGAGGCCGCGCATGAAGGTGTTGTCGCCCTCGGGCAGAATGAAGACCAGCGGGTAGCTACGGCTCTTGGCGAGATTGGCGGCGGCGACGTCGCGTACATAACCAAGCGTCGCAATGGCGCGCTCGACCTTGTCGCGGGTGACACCACGCACGCCGGGACGGTTGTTCAAAACCCGGTCGACGGTCGCAAGGCTGACCCCCGCTTCGGCAGCGATATCGTGAACTGTCGGGCGCATGCTTTCCTCCGGGCTCTGCCTTTAGAGGATTTTTTGATGTACGTAAATCAAGAATCTGCAGAAGACGAAAAACAGAGCTCCGTGCTCCGTCCAGATCCAGCGGATTACACGCATTAACTGTTTGATTTAGCTTGAATTTCCCGGATTATCCGAGGCGCTTGCTGAAGGCTGCGGTAAAGACGACTTCGCCATGGACCTCGCCAGCCTCGGCAAGCACCACATCCATGAAGCCGTCCGTGACACGCACGATCGCAAAGCCGCCCATATAGGCCGCCTTCGGCTTGATAATGTCGAGCCCGTTCTGTCGGTAAATCATTGCCGATTCGTGCTGGTGCCCGTGGAACAGGCCGATGACGTTGCTGCCCTTGATGGTGTCGAGCAGTGCCTGGCGCTGAGAGACGCTCCACCAATGCGGGCTGCCGTCACCGTTGTCGTCAAAGGTCTTCAACTTCGTATCCCAGACCTCCGTCGAGAAGGCGTCCCAGCCATAGTGCTGGAACAGGATCACTGGTCGGCCATCGCCGGCATAGGCCGCGAGATCCTGCTTCAGCCAGGGCAAGGCGTTCACCGCTCCCTTGTTTTCGTCGCCGCCGAAGCGCTGCAATTGCACGAGATGCAGTCCGCCCCAGTCCCAGGAGTAGCAATCCGAGAGCGGGTCGTAGTTGGTCACCGGCACCGGCGGCTTGTAGAAGACCGTCTGGCGATGGTTGAGCTCGACATAGTCACGCAGCTCGCGGCGATACCAGTCGACATGCGGTGGCGTGCCGTCCTGGTCGAGGTCATGATTGCCGAGCCCGACAAAGACGGGCATGTGGACGCGATCATTTCCCGCCCCTTCCTGGTAGCGGCTGGAGAACTGCTGCAGTTGCCGCCCTTCGCGCGGCTGGCGCACCTGGCCGCCGCCATCGTCGGTGATGTCGCCGCCAAGCACCAGGCCGAGTGGCTTGCCGATCTGCCGTCCGCCGCTTGCGAGTCCGCTCGGCTTGTCCGCGACCGTTGCCGGCCAGCGCAGGGCATACACGGCGTTCAGCGCCGCCACATGGCGCAACAGGTTGGCGTCGGTCTTGCCTTCCGCCGCGCAATTCGGCGCAAGCCCCTCGATCGACACGAGGCAGGCATGGATGTCGCTGGAGAACAGGAATGTCGCATCGATGGCCGGAGCGGCTGCGCGGCTGCGGGAGGCCGCAAGCCCTAACCCGAAGCCGGCGAAACCCGTCATGAAAGACCGCCGCGAAATTGCCGCCGAAACCAGCTCCGTCATACCGCCGCCCCTCGATATCCGTCGACGGAAGTGTGCCGCAAGGCGTGCCTTGCGTAAACCGCGCAGACGCTCGGCATGGGGACGAGGAAGACGCGATCGCCCGCTTCCTTGTCCCTCATGGGCAATGATAGTGGCCGCCTTGGCCCATTATCCTGCTTTAATGGCCGCCGCCGCTGGGGCCGACGCCCTGTGGCTTATTGATCATCATCACGCCGAGGATCAGCGACAGAAACAGCACCGTCAGAAGCACGAAAATATCGCTGAAGGACAGGATGACCGCCTGCTTCTGCGCCATGGCGGCAAGCTGCTTGATTGCGATCGTCGTGCCGTCGAGGCCGTGCGCATTGAAGCTGGCAGCGAGGTTGCCGAACCGCTCCATCGCCTCCGGATTGCCCCACTGCACGTGCTCGGCAAGGCGCGCATAGTGGAAGTCCTGGCGCTGGGTCAGGATCGTGTTGATGATCGCAAGCCCCACCGCGCCGCCGAGGTTGCGCGTCAGGTTGAAAAGACCGGATGCGCCACGCATGCGCGCCGGCGGCATGGTGCCGAGCGCGATGTTGTTGATCGGCACCATGCAGAGCATCAGCCCGACGCCGCGCAGGATCTGCGGAATGAACAGCTCGTAGAAATCCCAGTCGGCCGTCAGGTGGCCCATGATCCAGGTGCCGCCGGCAAAGCTGGTGAAACCGATCGTCATCAGCACGCGCGGATCGAGCTTGCCCGAGAGTATGCCGGCGACCGGCGCGGTGAAGAACATAGCAAGGCCGGAGACGAACATCGTCTCGCCGATCATCAAAGAATCGTATCCGCGGATGCGGCCGAGATAGAGCGGGTAGAGATAGGTGAGGCCGTAGAGGCCGATGCCCATCACGAAGGAGAACATCGAGCCGAAGGCGAAGTTGCGGTTGGCAAAAGCCCTGAGGTCGACGACCGGGAATTCCACCTTGAAGGCGCGGTAGAAGAACACGATCGCCGCCAGCGCCGAAGCGACCGCACCCATGACGATATGCTCGTCGTTGAACCAGTCGTTGGTATTGCCCTCTTCGAGCACATATTCGAGCGCGCCGAGGAAGACGGCCATCGACGCCAGGCCCCACCAGTCGAACTTCTTGAAAAGGCCGAGTTCCGGCTTGTCGAAGTCGATGAAGCTCCAGGTTAGCGTCGCGACGATGATCCCGGGAATGACGTTGACCAGGAACAGCCAGTGCCAGGAGAAGGCGTGGCTGAGGTAGCCGCCGACCGTCGGGCCGATCGTCGGCGCCAGCGTCGCGATCAGGCCGATGATCGGCGAGACGACGTTGCGCTTCGACGGCGGAAAGATGGTGAAGGCGGCGGCGAAGACGGAGGGGATCATGCCGCCGCCGATAAAGCCCTGGATCGCGCGGTAGACGATCATCTGGTCGATGTTGGTCGCGGTCGCCGCAAGCGCGCTCGCCGCGGTGAAGCCTGCCGCCGAAACCGAGAACAGGACGCGCGTCGAGACGATGCGCGCCAGCGTTCCCGACAGCGGGATCATGATGACTTCAGCGATGAGATAGGAGGTTTGCACCCAGCCGATCTCGTCCGAGCCGGCCGAGAGGCCTGCCTGGATTTCGGCAAGCGAAGCCGAGACGATCTGAATGTCGAGGATCGCCATGAACATGCCGACGACCATGGCGAAGAAGGCGATCAGCCTCTTCGGGTCCATGTGTTCCTCGACCTTCGGTGCGGCGGCCGCCACCGAACCTGCTGTTGCCGTTGCGGCCATCTCAGCCACTCCTTGCATGGGCGCCGCTGGCGCGAGCGTTCTGGACATGCGCATTTCGCCGCGCCGGCGTTCCGGACTTGAACGCGCTCCGTGGCGCGCTCTCGACAGTAAGGCGCGCCCAGGGGCGCGCCGGCATTTCGTCCGCCTACTTGGTAGCGGCGACCTTCGTCGCATCCGGTGCCGTGCGGGTGTCGACATCGACGATGACGCTCAAGCCCGCACGCAGGTGACCTTCGGCCAGCACGTCGGCCGGCAGCGTGATGCGCACCGGTACGCGCTGGATCACCTTGGTGAAGTTGCCGGTGGCGTTTTCCGCCGGCAGCAACGAGAAGACGGAGCCGGAGGCCGGCGAGATCGAGGCAACCGTGCCTTCGATCGCGTGGTCCTCATAGGCGTCGACATGGACCTTGACCTTGGAGCCCGGCACCAGATGGGCGATCTGGGTCTCCTTGAAGTTGGCGTCGATATAGAGCTGGTCGACCGGAACGAGGGCGGCGAGCCGCTGGCCGGCAGAAACGAGGTCGCCGACCTGAACCGCGACGTTGCCGACGACGCCGTCATAGGGCGCCTTCAGGACCGTGAAGCCGAGGTCGCGATTGGCCTTGTCGCGCGCAAGCTCGAGCGAACGGATCTCGCTTTCCGCTTCCGTGCGCTGCGCTTCGAGAACGGTGATGCTCGCCTTGGAGGCAGCGATGTTGGCATCGGCGCCGGCAAGGTTTGCCCGTGCCTGATCGAGCGCGACGTCTGCGTTGTCAAGCGAGGCGACGGTGCCAACGGCCTTGGACTGGAGGTCGCTGGCGCGCTTCTGCGCGAGCTCGGCGCCGCGCACCGTCGCTTCCAGAGCCTTCTTCTGCGCTTCGGTCTGGGCAAGGCTCGCCTTCGCGCCGGCAATCTGCGCATCGAAACGGCTGAGTGCCAGCTTCTGGGTGGCAATTTTTGCCTCGGCCTGCTCGGCGGCGATGCGGTAGTCGCCATCGTCAAGGGTAACGAGCGGGTCGCCGGCCTTCACTTTCTGGTTCGCGACGGCGTCGACCTTGGCGACGTAACCCGAGACCTTGGGCGAGATCGTCGCGATGTCGCCCTCGATATAGGCGTCATCGGTCGAGACCATGAAGCGGCCATTGGTCCACCAGTCGTAGCCGAACCACGCACCGGCGGCCAGAAGCGCCAGACCGAGCACGGGGAGGATAGGCTTGCGCGCCTTCTTCGGCGGCTGCACCGCTTCTGCAGGGGCCTGGACAGCGGTCTGTTCCGCGGCAGGCGCCTTTGCCTCAAGCGCGGTTTCCTGCTGCACTTCGAAATCCTCGTCGACCGGACGGACGCGAGCAGCGCTGGATGTGTGGGATGCGGACATTGGGCACCGGCCTGGTTAAAGATTGGTGAACGAACTGAACCGTTCGGTTCGATCGGAACTTGACATAAGGCCTTTCTGGTCGCATATCAAGAGGAAATCGAACCACGCGGTTCGATGGCCTGAAATTTAATGCGAACAGGACGGAAACAAGCGACCATCATGAGTACGGCGAAGACCGGGAAACGGGACATCGTGCAGCCGGTAGCCGGCATGGAGGAAGATCTCTGTCCGGGTGGCGGTCGCCACGCCGCCGGTGAGGACCCGATCAAGCGCGAGCAGATCCTCGAAGGTGCGAGGCGTGCCTTTCTGAGCCATGGCTTCGACGCCGCCAGCATGAACGACATCACCCGCGAGGCTGGCGTCTCGAAGGGCACGCTTTACGTCTATTTCGAGAACAAGGAAGACCTTTTCAAGGCCCTGATCATCAAGGGCAAGACCCGAGTGGTCCAGACGGCCAAGCATGCGCTCAACGATCATGACGACGTCGAGGAATCGCTCTACGATTTCGGCGTGACGCTGACGACCAGCATGACGGCCGAGGAAACGATCCGCTCCATGCGCATGGTGATCGGCGTGATCGACCGGATGCCGCATCTGGCCGAACGCTTCTTCAGCGAGGCGCCGGAAAACGGCTACACCGTGCTCAAGGCCTATCTCGACCGACAGGTTCCCGCCGGCACGCTCCATATCGACAACACCGAGATGGCCGCCCGCCAGTTCATCGAAATGGCACAGGCCGGGCTCTTCAAGCACCGGCTGTTCGGCGGCATGTGTTCTGCACCGCCCAAGGAACAGATCGAGGCGACGGTCACCGCCGCCGTCCGCGTCTTCATGGCCGCCTATGGACCGAAGAAATAGGCCGATCGGCGTCGAACTCTTCGAACACGGCATGTTTCCCTAAATCCTAGCCGAATTAAGGATAAAAACATGCAGCACTTCAAAGTTCTACAGTGACCTTTGTCTGACAAGACGCGCGGCGCTGTCGGCGGCGTTTCAAATTCAGCAACTGCGATCAAGCGCGCCTTCCGGCAAGACCCTATCACCAGGGCGCAGCCTTAGGAGTGATGATGAGTGCCATCGGACGGGCGGTCTGGTTCATCGAGAGCCATTTCGCAAAGGACATATCGCTGGATGAAATCGCCGGGGCCGCGGGCCTCTCGCGCTACCATCTCTCGCGCGTTTTCGGGCTGGTCACCGGCCGCTCGATCAGCGTCTATATTCGCGGCCGACGGCTGACCGATGCCGCCTACGCCCTGGCCGATGGCTCTCTCAGCATTCTTTCGGTGGCCCTCGAAGCGGGCTACAACTCGCACGAGGCTTTCACCCGCGCCTTTCGTGACCAGTTCGGCGTAACGCCCGAGACGGTCCGCAAGCAAGGGCACGTTCGCAACATCGAACTGATGGAGCCTATCAGAATGGACGACACCCGCCTTCTCAAGATCGACCCGCCACGCTTCGAAGACAGTTCGCCCCTGCTGTTGGCCGGACTGGCGGAAACCTATGCCTATGGCCGCACCGAAGGCATCCCGTCGCTCTGGCAGCGGTTCAACCGCCATTTCGGCGACATACCCGGCCAGAAGGGCGACATCGCCTATGGCGTGTGCAGCCAAAGCAATGGCGAGGCCGGAACCTTCCTCTACATGGCAGCCGCAGAAGTTCGCGAAGCCGACGAACTGCCCGATGGCTTTTCGACGCTGAAACTGCCGAAGCAGCGCTATGCCGTCTTCCTGCATCGCGGCCACATCTCCGCGATCGCCAAGACCGCGGACCACATCTTCGGCACCTGGCTGCCGGAGTCCGGCCTGCAGCATGGGGAGACGCCGGATCTCATCGAACGCTACGACGAGCGCTTCGACCCGCATTCGGGCATGGGCGCCGTCGAACTGTGGATTCCGATCAAATCGTAAACGGTAAAGCGCTGCCGCAAAGGGGCGGCGGCGCTTGTCACTTCCGCGATGTTACTTAAATACTGCGGCGATTCTTGCGCGACGACGCGCCACCCAGAAAGGAAAGATCGCCGATGCAGGATATCCTGTTGTTTGCCCAAGACCCCGCCGCCTGGGTCGCCCTCGTTACCCTCGTCGTCATGGAGGTGGTTCTCGGCATCGACAACTTGATCTTCATCTCGATCCTTACCAACAAGCTGCCGGTTGAACATCGTGAGAAAGCCCGCCGCGTCGGCATCGGTCTCGCGCTCGTCATGCGCCTCGCTCTGCTCGGCACCGTCGCCTGGATCGTCAAGCTGACGACGCCGGTCTTCGAGGCCTTCGGCCACGGTTTCTCCTGGAAGGACATGATCCTGATTGCCGGCGGCCTGTTCCTCGTCTGGAAAGCAACCAAGGAAATCCACCACAATGTCGATCCGAGCGATCACGGCGAGGATTTCATCGCCTCCTCGGCGATCAACAGCTTCGGCGCCGCGATCGGCCAGATCCTGCTGCTCGACCTCGTCTTCTCCGTCGACAGCATCATCACCGCCGTCGGCATGACGCCGCATCTGCCGATCATGGTCATCGCCGTGATTGCCGCCGTGACCGTGATGCTCGTCGCCGCCAATCCGCTGGCGAACTTCATCGAGAAGAACCCGACGATCATCATGCTGGCGCTTGCCTTCCTGTTGATGATCGGCACGACGCTGATCGCCGAAGGCATGGGCCTGCATGTGCCGAAGGGCTACATCTACGCCGCCATGGCTTTCTCGGCGCTCGTCGAAATCCTCAACATGGTCGCACGCAACGCACGGCTCAGGAAGGCAGGCAAGCTCGACTGAAGCCTGTCGCGCAAAAGTGCGCGGCGGTTTTGCGATAACAGGCAAAAGATGAGGAAAGTCACGCCCTCCATCACAGGTGAAGGGCGTGATTTTGCGGGAGATCACGAAAACGCGGAGCCGAGCCGACCGGCCGTCGACCGCGAGCCCTCAGCGAAAACAGGATCATTCCTCCTCTTTCGCTGAGTCATGCCGGTGGCCCGGCCCCACGCCTTCTGGTTGGAGAACGCCTCACCGCAGGAAACGTTCCGCCCGCCTTCCGGCCCGTTCAGACGTCCGCGCGGTGCCCGACCTCGACCAGAATGTTGCCGGGAATGACCGCGTAGAAGACATAGGCGCCGTGCCGGTCCTGCGGCGCGGTCACCTGGGCGCCGGCTCCGTGCACCCGCCGATAGACGTCGTCGACCTCGGTTCGCGCCGGCAGCAGGAAGCCGATGTGGTAGGTCTGGGCGCCGAGCCTTACCTGGTCGCCGCCGCCGAGCGCCTCGATCGGCGGGCTGACGACGAGCACCAGGCCGGCCCCGTCAGTCAAACGGTAGAAGGCGTTCTTGCCGCGCTTTTCGACCAGCGTCAGGCCGAAATGGTCGATGAGGAATGAAGCCGTTTCGGCGACGACGGGGCTATAGAGGTCGATGTGATTCAGTCGCATGTTCACAGTCTCCGTGTTCGAGAAACGCGGCGGACTGCGTCGATGTGCACGCCCCGCCGCGGACCGATGCGATTGCATCGGAACCACGTCGAGGGTTCGAACGGGACGTTCGAGCAGAGCTTCGTTGGAAAACCGAAGGGACCGGGCTTACCAATTCCGGTCCTGCCTTTTTCGACGCGTTCGGCTTACCGCAGAACGGCCGGGGACGGAAGAGGCGACGGCGATCAGTTCTTCCCGGCGTCCGGGTCGATGCGCTGCAACTCCTGCAGATAGGCGTCGAGACGGTCGAATTTCTGCTCCCAGAAGCGGCGATAGCCGTCGAGCCAATTGTTGACGTCCTTGAGCGGTGCCGCCTCGAGCCGGCACGGGCGCCACTGCGCTTCGCGGCCGCGGCTGATCAGCCCGGCGCGCTCGAGGACCTTGAGATGCTTGGAGACCGCGGGCAGGCTCATTTCGAAGGGTTCCGCCAGTTCGCCGACCGAGGCCTCTCCGAGGGCGAGGCGGGCGAGGATCGCTCTTCGCGTCGGGTCGGCTAGGGCTGAGAGCGTCGTCGACAGGCGGTCTTCCGGCATCTTCTAAAAAACCTTTCAGTTAAATAACCTTTTGGTTCATTATCGCTCACGGCAGGCAGTGTCAACAAAAACCGGCGTGATCCGGTTTCCGTTGACATGATCGGCGTTCTATGGTCTCACGCGAGCCGACTGGAATAGCCTG
Source organism: Ensifer sp. B1-9 (assembly GCF_050474445.1). Taxonomy (NCBI): domain Bacteria; kingdom Pseudomonadati; phylum Pseudomonadota; class Alphaproteobacteria; order Hyphomicrobiales; family Rhizobiaceae; genus Ensifer; species Ensifer sp. B1-9. The sequence continues at coordinate 68,948 of NZ_JBCHVG010000008.1, read as the reverse complement.
CCGATACCGTTGTTGCGGCACCCTTGCGGGCCTTTCCTTCCCATAAAATGCGCGCCCGGCGGCCGGATATCTTCTTCGGCAAGGGGCGAAAAGCACGTCAGACGGGCAAAGACCATGGCAAATTCAGCAGTCCGGGTACGCATCGCACCCTCCCCCACCGGCGAGCCGCATGTCGGCACGGCCTATATCGCCCTGTTCAACTATCTCTTCGCGAAGAAGCATGGCGGCGAATTCATCCTGCGCATCGAAGACACGGATGCGACCCGCTCGACGCCGGAGTTCGAACAGAAGGTGCTGGACGCGCTGAAATGGTGCGGGCTTGAATGGTCGGAAGGTCCCGACATCGGTGGTCCCTATGGCCCCTACCGCCAGAGCGACCGCAAGGACATGTATCGTCCCTATGTCGAGAAGATCGTCGAGAACGGTCACGGCTTCCGCTGCTTCTGCACGCCGGAGCGGCTCGAGCAGATGCGCGAGAGCCAGCGCGCCGCCGGCAAGCCGTCGAAGTATGACGGCCTTTGCCTCAACCTCTCCGCCGAGGAAGTGACGTCGCGCGTCGCCGCCGGCGAACCGCATGTCGTGCGCATGAAGATCCCGACCGAGGGCTCGTGCAAGTTCCACGACGGCGTCTATGGCGACGTCGAGATCCCGTGGGATGCCGTCGACATGCAGGTCCTCTTGAAGGCCGACGGCATGCCGACCTACCACATGGCGAACGTCGTCGACGACCACCTGATGAAGATCACCCACGTCGCCCGCGGCGAGGAGTGGCTGGCTTCGGTTCCGAAGCACATCCTGATCTACCGGTATCTCGGCCTCGAGCCGCCGAAGTTCATGCACCTGTCGCTGATGCGCAATGCCGACAAGTCGAAGCTGTCGAAGCGCAAGAACCCGACGTCGATTTCCTATTACACCGCGCTCGGCTACCTGCCGGAAGCGCTGATGAACTTCCTCGGCCTGTTCTTCATCCAGATCGCCGAAGGCGAGGAACTGCTGACGATCGACGAACTGGCGGCCAAGTTCGATCCGGAAAACCTCTCCAAGGCCGGCGCGATCTTCGACATCCAGAAGCTCGACTGGCTGAATGCCCGCTGGATCCGTGAGAAGCTGTCGGAGGACGAGTTCGCCGCCCGCGTCCTTGCATGGGCAATGGAAAACGACCGTCTGAAGCAGGGCCTCAAGCTCAGCCAGTCGCGTATTTCGAAGTTCGGCGAACTGCCCGACCTCGCAAGCTTCCTGTTCAAGTCCGACCTCGGACTGCAGCCGGCAGCCTTTGCCGGCGTCAAGTCGACGCCCGAAGAACTGCTCGAAGTCCTGAACACCGTTCAGCCGGATCTCGAAAAGATCCTGGAGTGGAACAAGGAATCGATCGAAGCGGAACTGCGTGCGGTCGCCGAACGCATGGGCAAGAAGCTGAAGGTCATCGTGGCGCCGCTCTTCGTGGCGGTTTCGGGCTCGCAGCGTTCGTTGCCGCTGTTCGACAGCATGGAAATCCTGGGCCGCGCCGTGGTACGCCAGCGCCTGAAGGTGGCGGCCCAGGTGGTCGCCTCCATGGTCGGCAGCGGAAAGTAAGGAGAGCACGATGAGCGACAAGACCGAGACCACTGGCCTCTCCTCCGACGCAACGGAAGTGCGCGCCCAGAAGCTGAAGCTCCTGCGCGAACAGATCGGCGAGGTCTATCCGGCGCATTTCCACCGGACGATGACCAATGCCGAACTCACCGCGAAGTACGAAGGCCTGGAGCCGGACACCGAGACGCAGGATGTCGTGACCGTTGCCGGCCGCGTCTATTCCTCGCGCAACTCCGGCATGTTCATGGACATCCATGACGCCTCCGGCAAGATCCAGATCTTCAGCCACAAGGACGTGACGAGCGAGGAAGCCCGCGGCCTGCTGCCGATGATCGACATCGGCGACATCATCGGCGTCACCGGCGTCGTGCGCCGCACCAAGCGCGGCGAGCTGACGATCAACGCGCAGGCGATCACCATGCTGACGAAGTCGCTGCTGCCGATGCCCGAGAAGTGGCACGGCCTCTCCGACATCGAGCTGCGTTACCGCAAGCGCCACCTCGACATCATGACCAACGAGGAATCGAAACTGCGCTTCCAGCAGCGCAGCCGCATCGTTTCCGGCATCCGCCGCTTCATGGAAAACGACGGCTTCATGGAAGTCGAGACGCCGATGCTGCATTCGGTCTATGGCGGCGCCACCGCCGAGCCGTTCAAGACGCATCACAACACGCTGAAGCTCGACATGTACCTGCGCATCGCGCCGGAACTGTATCTGAAGCGGACGCTGGTCTCGGGCCTCACCGACAAGGTCTTCGAGATCAACCGTAACTTCCGCAACGAAGGCGTCTCCACCCGGCACAATCCGGAATTCACCATGATGGAGTGCTACTGGGCCTATGCCGACTACGAGGACGTCATGGACCTCGTCGAACGCATGTTCGCCGAGCTCGCCCTGGCGATCCACGGCTCGACCGAGTTCGCCTATGGCGACAAGCAGCTCTCCTTCAAGGGCCCGTTCCGCCGCGTGCCGATGCCTGATGCCGTCAAGGAAGCGACCGGCATCGACTTCCTGGCGATGAAGACCGACGAAGAAGCCCGCGCTGCCGCCAAGGCTGCCGGCTTCGAGGTCGAGAAGGACTGGACCTGGGGCGAGTGCCTCGCCTTCGTCTTCGAGGAGAAGGTCGAGGGAACGCTGATCCAGCCGGCCCACGTCACCCATTTCCCGAAGGACATCTCGCCCTTCGCCAAGGAAGTGCCGGGCGAGCCGCGCCTCGTCGAGCGTTTCGAGACCTATTGCAACGCCTGGGAACTCGGCAACGCCTTCTCCGAACTCAACGATCCGGAAGAACAGCGCGCCCGCATGGTCGAGCAGCTCGAGCAGGCGCACGCCCGCGGCGAAAAGGCCAAGCAGCTCGACGACGAGTTCCTTGATGCCATCGACCAGGGCATGCCACCGGCTGGTGGCCTCGGCATCGGCGTCGACCGCCTGATCATGCTGCTCACCAATGCGCCGTCGATCCGCGACGTCATCCTCTTCCCGGCACGCCGCCACAAGGCCGACTGATCAAGGTCGCATTGCCACGAACACGAAGGCCCGCCGCGCACGCGTCGGGCCTTTTTGATTTTCAGAAGAAACTATTCGATTACGCGGGCTCAATGCCCGGCGGGCGCCTCGGCCGTTTCAGCCGGTTCGGCCCGATGTTCGGCACCGCCTGCGTCGCCGGTCTTGGCCTCGGCAGGGTCCGCCAACGGATCGATGCAAGGCGAGTGGTCGTCCATCGCCGCCATCATCGTGCGGATATCGTCCATGGAGAGATCGACCGTCTTGCCGTGGAAGACGCCGGCAGAGTTGGCCGTGCCGGCGTTATAGGAAGCGCGGAACGTTTCGCTCATGCCAGGCACGCTCTGCGGACCGGGAGCAAAGAGCACCTCCGCGCCGATTGCGGCTCCGCGGACCTGCGCGCGGTCCTCCGGGCCGGCGGCGTCGAGCACGACGACCTGATAGAGATCGGCCCGCTCGGCCTTCGCCAGCGCCCCGACCACACGCAAGGCCGTGCGCATGCGCGCCTCGCCGTCGGCGCGATCGGTCTTGACGTGCATGCGGATCCAGCGTTGGCCATTGTGGCTGAGCTTGAGCGTCCGCAGCAGCGTGCATTCGAGACCCGAGGTATTCGGCTTGGAAAGCCCCGCCATCAGAGCGTCCCGGCTGACATAGACGGCGGCCCCGCCGGATGCGGCCGAGACGCCGAAGGCGGCCGCGAGGATGACCAGCAGTCTCTTCGATGGCCGAAACTTGCCGAGGATAGCCTTCACGAGGGTGACTCCGCCGTCATATCCAGGAATTGCAGAAAAGCCCGAAGGGCGCCTCAACATAAGGCCCGCCACCTTTCGGAAAGTTTAAGCTGCTGCGGAGAAGGATCGCGGAGCCGCAACCAGCGCGGTCACCGAAACAGCGCAGCGATGCGCAGACGATGGCCCGCCTGCGCGTCGCTGTCGCCTGTTGGCGCTGCTCAATCGATCGCGATGTCCACGCGCTTGCGGCACTCGCGATAGGGCGAGACGTGTATGGTCCCTGACGCATCCACCCATCGCCGGTTTTCAACGCAATAGGCCCCGGATTTCGTCAGGATCACCTTGGGGCGGCGGCGGTTGTAGTTGTCGTTGCCATGCGTGAAGGAGCCGATGCCGGGATACCAATCGCTGCTGTCGGAAGAGCTGTGCCCGCCACCGCCGCCGCGGCCCTTGCCGCCGGCGCTTTGGGCAAAGGAGGGAGCGGCAAACGAAGTGGCCGCGGTGATGACGATCATCGAAACGAGTACCAGCTTATGCATGACATGACCTCCCGGTTGACACTGGATGAGCGGTTGCCATCCATGTGAAGGAGCTTGCCATGTCCGCCCGGGCAGCGATGTTCCCACGGAAACGCGCCGGGAAGGCGCTCGATCTCCGCCCAGGCGCCCGGGAGGGAGATTGACTTTCACGGCCATCTTGCCTCCATTGCGGGCCGTCAAACACAAGAACAAGAAAAGAAGAACGAAAATGCACAAAGTCATATTCGATACGGACCCGGGCATCGACGATGCGATGGCGCTGCTTTTCTTGCATCGGCATCCGGCTATCGACCTGATCGGCATCACCACCGTCTTCGGCAACGCCTCGGTCGAAACCACCACGCGCAACGCCCTGTTCCTGAAGCAGCGCTGGGGCATCGACGCACCGGTCGCCAAGGGTCTCGACAAGACCTTCAACCCCGACCGCCCGCATGTCGGCTGGCCGACTTTCATCCACGGCGACGACGGCCTCGGCAACATCGACGTCCCCGAGACGGTCGATCTGCCGATCGACCCGCGCCCGGCGCACCGCTTCATCATCGATACGGTCCGCGCCCATCCGGGCGAAGTGACGCTGATTGCGGTTGGCCGCATGACCAACCTGGCGCTGGCGCTGCGCGAGGATCCGGATTTTGCCGCACTCGTGCGCGAAGTCGTCATCATGGGCGGCGCCTTCGACGTCAACGGCAACATCACCCCGGCGGCCGAAGCCAACATCCACGGCGACCCGGAGGCCGCTGACGTGGTGATGACGGCCCCGTGGCCGGTCACCGTCGTCGGTCTCGACGTCACCACCAAGACGGTGATGACCAAGGCGATGATCGCCGAGATCGCCGAGCACGGCGGCGAAGCCGGCAAACTGCTCGCCGACATCTCGAAGTTCTACGTCACCTTCTACGAGCAGCACGTGCCCGACGGCATGGTCGTGCATGATAGCTGCGCCTGCGCCTATGTCGTGGCGCCTGAGCTCTTCACCGTCCGAAGCGGCTCGATCCGCGTCGTCTGCGGCGGCATTGCCGACGGCCAGACGATCCAGCGCCCGGACAACAAGCTCTTCCCGCCGAGCCCTTGGGACGATCTGCCGAGCCAGAAGGCCTGCATCGACATCGATGCCGCGCGTACGCTGAAGCTGATCAGCGACACGCTGGTCCTGAACGGCTGAACCTGACCGGGGCGCGACCGATGTTGTGCCTTGAAAAACTTGAACAAGATGGCTGGCGGACACGCGTTCGCCGGCTATCTTTATGTCCATGAAACCGGACGCCCTGCTCTATCCCGCCCCCAAGGGCCTCTATTGCCAGATCGGCGATTTCTACATCGACCCGGTGCAGCCGGTCGAAAGGGCGCTGATCACCCATGGCCATTCCGACCATGCCCGCGCCGGCCACGGCCAGGTGCTCGCCACCCACGAAACCCTCGACATCATGCGTATTCGCTACGGCGATGGCTTCTGCGGTACGAGCCAGGCGGTCGAACTCGGGGAAAGGCTGACACTCAACGGGGTCGAGCTGGGCTTCCATCCGGCGGGCCACGTGCTCGGCTCGGCACAGATCTCCGTCCGCGCCAACGGCACCCGCATCGTCGTCTCCGGTGATTACAAGCGGCGGCGGGATCCGACCTGCGCCGGTTTCGAACCGGTCGCCTGCGACGTCTTCATCACCGAAGCGACCTTCGGCCTGCCGGTTTTCCACCACCCGGACGACCGGGCCGAAACGCGCAAACTGCTGACGTCGCTTGCGCAATTCCCCGAGCGGACCCACGTCGTCGGCGCCTATGCGCTCGGCAAGGCGCAGCGCGTTATCGCGCTCCTGCGCGAAGCGGGCTACCACGAGCCGATCTTCATCCACGGCGCCCTGCAGCGGCTCTGCGACTACTACCAGAGCCAAGGCATCGACCTCGGCGAGCTGCGTCCGGCAACGCTCGCCGCAGACGAAAAGCAGGATTTCAGGGGCACGATCGTGATCGGCCCGCCCGCCGCCTTCGCCGATCGCTGGTCGCGGCGCTTCGCCGATCCGATCGCCATCTTCGCGTCCGGCTGGATGCTGATCCGTCAAAGAGCGAAGCAGCGCGGCGTGGAACTGCCGCTCGTCATCTCCGACCATTGCGACTGGGCCGAGCTCACGGCGACGATCACCGAGATCGCACCGGGCGAAGTCTGGGTCACGCATGGGCGTGAGGAAGCGCTGGTGCGCTGGTGCGAGCTTCAGGGCATCGCCGCCCGCCCGCTGCACCTCGTCGGCTACGACGACGAGGGAGAGTGACGGATGCATGCCTTTGCCGAACTGCTCGACCGTCTCGTTCTAAGCCCGCAGCGCAACGCCAAGATCCGCCTGCTGGCCGATTACTTCCGGACCACCCCGGATCCGAGCCGCGGCTACGCGCTTGCGGCCATCGCCGGTACGTTGTCGCTGAACACCGTCAAGCCGGCAATGATCCGCGACCTGCTGCTCGAACGCATGGACGCCGTGCTGTTCCAGTATTCCTACGACTATGTCGGCGACCTGGCCGAAACGGTCTCGCTCGTCTGGGAGCCGCCGGCCGGCACCGTCGCATCGGATATTCCGCTCGGTGAAGCCATCGAGCGTCTGCAGATGACCGGCCGCGCCGACGCGCGCAGCGTGGTGCGCGACATGCTCGACCACCTGGACACCTCCGCGCGCTTCGCCTTTCTCAAACTGGTGACCGGGGGCCTGAGGATCGGCGTGTCGGCCAAGCTCGCCAAGCAGGCGCTCGCCGAGATGGGCGGCAAGGATGTCGCCGAGATCGAGACGCTCTGGCACGGCTTGTCGCCGCCCTATCTGCCGCTCTTCCGCTGGCTTTCGGGTAAGGCCGAGAAACCTGCGCTTTCGACGCCGGCCGTCTTCCATTCGGTCATGCTTGCCAACCCCGTCGGCGACGGCGATCTCGACGCGCTCGACCCCGGGGACTTCGCCGCCGAATGGAAGTGGGACGGGATCCGGGTGCAGCTTGCGAATATCGGCGGCGTGCGCCGGCTCTATTCCCGCAGCGGCGACGAGATTTCCGGCACCTTTCCCGATGTGCTGGAAGCGGCGGACTTCACCGGCGTCATCGACGGCGAACTGCTCGTCGGCGGTACGGCGCGCACCAATCGCGCAACCCGGAGCTTCGCCGATCTGCAACAGCGCCTGAACCGCAAGAGCGTCAGCCACAAGCTTCTCGAGGCCTACCCCGCCTTCATCCGCGCCTACGACATTCTCTTTTCAGGCGAGGAGGACGTTCGCCCGCAAGGCTTCGTCGCAAGAAGGGCAATGCTTGCCGATCTGGTCGAACACGCCTCGCCGCAGCATTTCGACCTGTCGCCGCTGGTGCCGTTCTCGTCCTGGGACGAGCTTGATCGGCTGCGCGCCGACCCGCCCGATCCGGTCATCGAAGGCATCATGCTGAAACGGCTCGATTCACCCTATACGGCGGGCCGCGTCAAAGGTCCCTGGTTCAAGTGGAAGCGTGCGCCCTTCAACATCGACGCGGTGCTGATGTATGCGCAGCGCGGCCACGGCAAACGCTCGAGCTACTACTCCGACTACACCTTCGGCGTCTGGACCACGGTCGACGGGAAGGAGACGCTCGTACCGGTCGGCAAGGCCTATTTCGGCTTCACCGACGCCGAGCTGGAGGTTCTCGACCGTTTCGTCAGGGACAACACGACCGAGCGCTTCGGGCCGGTTCGGGCCGTGCGCGCCGAGCCCGATTTCGGTTTCGTCGTCGAAGTCGCCTTCGAGGGCATCAATCGATCGACGCGGCACAAATCCGGCGTGGCGATGCGTTTTCCGCGCATAGCCCGCCTTCGGCAGGACAAGCTGCCGCGCGACGCCGATCGCCTGGAGACGCTGCAGGCGATGATCGAAGCGCGCGAAGGCACGTAGGATCGCGGTCCATCCGGAAATCTGGGAACACCGGCCATCGCCGCGCGTTGGGAGAAGGCTATCAACGGAAAGGTGGTGTTCCATGCCAGCCAAGTCGAAGGCTCAGCAACAGGCAGCCGGTGCGGCCCTTGCCGCAAAGCGCGGAGAGATCAAGAAATCCAGCCTCAAGGGCGCGTCCCGCGGGATGGAAAAATCCATGAGCGAAAGCGAACTCAAGGAACTTGCCGAAACCAAGCGCAAGAAGCTGCCCAAGCGCAAGGACGACTGAGCGCGGGACCTCGAACAAAAGAACCGCCTAAAACAAGAATTGTTAAGACCCTTTTGGGATTATCCCGGTCGATACACAGCCATTCGCGTGCCGCCGGGGTGATTTGTGCCTGCCAGACATGCTTTGAACCTCGGAATGAAGAGGCTCTCCAGGGTTTTGACGCCAAGTTACCTGCCGGCGCTCATAGCGGCTTTCGTGGTCCTGGTGGCCGGCATTCTCGCAGACAATCAGAACCAGGTGGTGGCTGAGGCGCGCCTGCGCGCACGGGTCGCCGAAGAGCTCAACCCCATCCGCGCCAAGCTCGAGGCCAACGTCAACGGCAACATCCAGTTGGTGCGCGGATTGATCGGCACGCTCGTCACCGAGCCCGGCATGGATCAGAAACGCTTCGCTGCGCTCTCGCGCAGCATCTTCACCGAACGCTCGCAACTGCGCAGTATCGCCGCCGCGCCGAACCTCATCGTCTCGCTCGTCTACCCGCTCGAAGGAAATGAGAAGGCGCTGGGGCTCGATTATCGCAGGAATGAGGCGCAGCGCGCTGCCGTCATGCGCGTCAAGGACACCGGCCAGATGGTCCTTGCCGGTCCCGTGGACCTCGTCCAGGGCGGGCGGGGACTGATCGGCCGGTTCCCGGTATCGATCGACGCCGGCGGCAGCAGCAATCGCTTCTGGGGCATCGTCTCCGCCATCATCGACATCGAACGCCTCTATCGTGACAGCGGGCTCTATTCGAAGCAGCCCGGCATCGATATCGCCATAGCCGGCCGCGACGGGACGGGCGCAAAGGGACCGGTCTTCTTCGGCGACCCGGCAGTCTTCAAGCATTCGCCTGTCGAGATGACCGTGCTCTTGCCTGGCGGCTGCTGGCGCATTGCAGCCGTTCCCAAGGGCGGATGGCCGGCGACGGCCGGTAATGCCTGGTTGATCCGCGGCTTGATCGTTCTCGGCGGCCTGATGATCATCCTGCCGATGGTGCTGACCGGCCGCCTGATGAGCGAGCGGCAGAGCAACATTCGCGCGCTCAGGCACAGCAAGGTGCAATTGCAGGAACTTTCCCATCGCCTGAGAATCGCGCTGGACTCCTCGCAGATCGGCATTTGGGAACTCGACATCGCGAGCGGCAAGCTGATTTGGGACGACCGGATGCGGGAACTCTACGGCCGCGTCGGTTCCACAAGCGAGACCTACGAGGACTGGAGGAGCGCGCTACATTCCGACGATCTCCGGCGTGCCGAGGCCGAGTTCAAGAAAGCGCTCGAGACCGGCGACGCCTACAATTCGGACTTCCGCATCTGCCTCCGCGACGGCAGTTTGCGACACATTCGCGCGATCGGCTCCGCCTATACCGGCACCGATGGCTTGAGGAAGGTCGTCGGCGTCAACTGGGACGTCACCGCCGATATCGAGACCCGCGAAACCCTGTTCGAAGCCAAGCGCATGGCCGAGGCGCACAGCGTCGAACTCGAGGCGGCGCGTCATCGCATGGAATTCAATGCCCTGCACGATCCGCTGACCGGCCTGCCGAACCGCCGCTTCCTCGACCAGGTCCTGGCCGAGCGCGACAGGCACTTCGCGCCCGAGGCAAGGCTCAGCATCTTTCATATGGACCTCGACCGGTTCAAGCAGATCAACGATACGCTCGGCCACGCCGCCGGCGACGAGATCCTGCGCCACGCCGCCGAACTGCTGCGCGGCAATGCGGATGCAAAGGACTTCGTCGCCCGCATCGGCGGCGACGAATTCGTCATCGTTCGCCAGGATGGCGGGGCAGAACCGGATGCCACACTCGCTTCCCGCATCATCGAGGCGATGAGCGTGCCCGTTCGCTACAAGGATCAGGAGTGCCGCATCGGCGTCAGCATCGGCATTGCTGCCCAGACCAAGGCAACGGATGACCTGTCGCACGTGCTGGTCAATGCCGACATTGCGCTCTACGAAGCCAAGCGCCGCGGCCGCAACCGGCACGAGACCTTCACGGGCGAGCTGAAGACGGCCGTTTTCAAGACGAAGCAGACAGCCGACGAGATCCTTCGCGGGCTGGAGCACAACGAGTTCATCGCGCATTTCCAGCCGCAGTTCTGCCCACGATCGCTCGACATCATCGGTGTCGAGGCACTGGCGCGCTGGGATCATCCGTCCAAGGGATTGCTCGGTCCCCACACGTTCCTGAAGACGGCGGAAGACATCAACGTCGTCGCATCGATCGACCAGGCAATCCTGGAACAGGCGCTGTTCCAGATCTATCGCTGGGAGGCCAATGGCATCCATATTCCCAAGGTCTCGGTCAATCTGTCGTATGCGCGCCTTCACGATGAAAACCTGATCGATCGTCTCGAACAATTGCAGATCCCGCCCGGCCGCCTGTCTTTCGAACTGCTGGAATCGATCTCCTTCGACGAGAGCGACATGACGGTGCTGTCCAACATCCGGCGCATCAAGGAGCTCGGCATCGACATCGAGATCGACGATTTCGGCACAGGCTATGCCTCGATCCTGAGCCTTTTGAAATTGACCCCGCGGCGGTTGAAGATCGACCGCCAGCTTGTCCTGCCGATCCGCGAGTCGCCCACCGAAAAGCGGCTTGTCGAGTCGATCATCGATATCGGCACGTCGCTCGGCATCGAAGTGATCGCCGAGGGTGTCGAGACGCTGGAACACGCCCATATCCTGAAGGAACTCGGCTGCCACGGGCTGCAGGGCTACGCCTTCGCGCGGCCGATGAACGCCAACGACCTTGCCACCTTCGCCTTCGAGCGTCGCTGGCTCGCCGCCTGAGAAGCACGCCCGCTCGCTGCAAAAAACACGGTGCGTGCATTTTTCGCACGGGCAAGACTTGGCAGCCCTGCCGCGAATCGCCATAAAAACAATTGCCTGCCTCCATATCTTGGGACCGGCGGCATCATCTGCGGCAGTCGCTGATGCGACCGCCCTTTCGGGCCTCTAGAGCGTCCCGCTGCAAGTGCAACCCACTGAAGCGGAAAAGATGCTCTAGATTCAACATCCTGGTGCGTCCCTTGTGCATTCGTTTGAAAGCACGGCGCTCTGGTGCCCGCCCTCCATGAAACCCGAACGAAGGGAACGGTACGATCGAATACGCGGGAAAATTGCTTTCTGTCTTCATTTTCGCCCCATTTGCGGGAAGCCTCCTTGCAATCTTCTTTCCGCCCGATCAGCGTGGTGCGACAGCCTGGTTTGCGGGGGCGATCGCGCTCCTGTGTTTCCTTGTCGCCGCCGGCCTCTATCCCTTCGTCACCTCAGGCGGCGTGCTGCGCTACGACATCGCCTGGCTCCCTGAGCTCGGCCTCAATTTCACGCTCCGGATGGACGGCTTCGCCTGGCTCTTCACGGTCCTCGTCACCGCAATCGGCGTGCTCGTCGTGCTCTATGCGCGTTACTACATGGCCGCAGAAGACCCGGTGCCGCGCTTCCTGGCGCTGTTTCTGGCCTTCATGGGTTCGATGCTCGGCGTGGTGCTTTCTGGCAATCTCATTCTGCTTGCCGTCTTCTGGGAACTGACGAGCATCGTTTCCTTTCTGCTGATCGGCTACTGGCATCACAATGCCCATGCCCGTGACGGTGCGCGCATGGCACTGACCATTACCGGCACTGGCGGTCTCTGCATGCTCGTTGGCCTCCTGCTGATGGGCCGTATCGTCGGCAGCTACGATCTCGACGTCGTGCTCGCCTCGGGCGACCTGATCCGCAACTCGCCGCTCTACATGCCGGTACTGATCCTGGTTCTGCTCGGGGCGCTGACGAAAAGTGCGCAGTTCCCGTTCCATTTCTGGCTGCCGCATGCGATGTCCGCGCCGACGCCGGTCTCGGCCTATCTGCACTCGGCGACGATGGTGAAAGCCGGCGTCTTCCTGCTGGCGCGGCTTTGGCCGGTCATGGCCGGCACCGACGCCTGGTTCTGGATCGTTGGCCTGGCCGGGCTTTCGACGCTGTTGCTCGGCGCCTATTTCGCCATTTTCCAGCAGGACCTGAAGGGCCTGCTCGCCTATTCCACCATCAGCCATCTCGGTCTGATCACGGTCCTCCTGAGCCTTGGCAGCCCGCTTGCCGCCGTCGCCGCGGTCTTCCACATCGTCAACCATGCCACTTTCAAGGCATCGCTGTTCATGGCGGCCGGCATCATCGACCACGAGACCGGAACGCGCGACATGCGCAAGCTCGGAGGGCTGATACGTTACATGCCTGGAACGGCCGTGCTCGCCATGGTCGCGAGCGCGGCCATGGCCGGCGTACCGCTCTTGAACGGCTTCATCTCCAAGGAAATGTTTTTCGCCGAAGCGATCGAAACGCACCAGGCCAACATCCTCGACACGATGACGCCTTATGTCGCGACGCTCGCCGGCATGTTCGCGGTTACCTATTCGCTGCGTTTCATCCACAGCGTCTTCTACGGCAAGACCCCGGAGGATCTGCCGAAGGTGCCGCACGAGCCGCCGCGCTGGATGCGGGCGCCGATCGAGTTCCTGGTGCTCGCCTGCCTCGTCGTCGGCATCATCCCGGCGATCACCATCGGGCCGTTCCTGCATACGGCGGTCGTCGCCGTCCTCGGCGCCAGCACGCCGCAATACAGCCTCGCCGTATGGCACGGCTGGAACCTGCCCCTGATCATGAGTTTCGTCGCGCTGGCGGGCGGCGTCGGTCTTTATTTCCTGATGCGCAACTACCTTGCGACCAGCATCGAAGGACCGCCGATCTTCCGCCTGCTGCACGGCCAGCGCATCTTCGAGCGCGTGCTGGTGACGCTCTCGTGGAAATGGGCGCGTTCACTCGAACAACGTCTCGGCACGCGACGGCTGCAGCCGCAGATGCGTTTCCTCGTCTTCATCGCCATCGCCGCCGCCGCCCTGCCGCTGCTTCTCAGTCACTACGAATTGCCGCCGCTTCGCGTGCGCAGCATCGATCCTGCCTTCGCCCTGCTCTGGGCCGTCGGCATTGCCTGCGCGATCGGCGCGGCGCTTCTCGCGAAATTCCACCGCCTGGCTGCGCTCGTGCTGCTCGGCGGCGCCGGTCTCACCACCTGCCTGACCTTCGTCTGGCTTTCGGCGCCCGACCTTGCCGTGACCCAGCTCCTTGTCGAGATCGTCACGACCGTCCTCATCCTGCTCGGTCTTCGCTGGCTGCCGAAGCGCATCGAGGATACACAGGAAACGGAGCTGCTTTCGCTGCAGGTCCGCTTCCGGCGCCTGCGCGACTTCCTGCTGGCGATCACCGCCGGCGGCGGCGTGGCGCTCATCGCCTATACGATGATGACCCGTCCGCTGCCCGAGACGATCGCCAGCTACTTCCTCGAGCGCGCCTACAAGGAGGGCGGTGGCACCAATGTCGTCAACGTCATCCTCGTCGACTTCCGCGGCTTCGACACGCTTGGCGAAATCGGCGTTCTGGCGATCGTCGCGCTGACGGTTTTCGCCCTGCTCTTGCGCTTCCGGCCGCAGGCCGACAGCCTGGAGGCGCCGGAACAGCAACGTGTCCAGAATGCCTTCGACGACGATCACCCGGACCGCAACAAGGGCGACAGCGTCGCCGAATATCTGTTCGTGCCCTCGGTGATCATGCGCTGGATGTTCCCGGTTATCGGCATGCTGGCCGCCTATCTGTTCCTGCGCGGCCATGATCTGCCGGGTGGCGGTTTTGCCGCCGGCATCGCCATGTCGATCGGCTTCATCCTGCAATACATGTCCGGCGGCACGCGCTGGGTCGAGGAACGGCTGCGCATCCATCCCTTGCGCTGGATGAGCATCGGGCTTTTGGTCGCCGCGGCCACCGGCATCGGTTCCTGGCTCTTCGGCTATCCGTTCCTGACCTCCCACGCGCAGTACGTCACGTTGCCGATCGTCGGGAAGTTCCCGTTGGCGAGCGCCCTGTTCTTTGATCTCGGCGTCTTCTCGCTGGTGCTCGGCGCAACGGTGCTGATCCTCATCGCGCTTGCCCACCAGTCGATCCGCGCGCCGCGGGCCCATGCCCGCGCCATGCGGAGCGGAAAGGAGGCCCGCTGATGGAGATCATTCTCTCGGCCGCCATCGGCGTGCTTACGGCGTCCGGTGTCTATCTGCTGCTGCGTCCACGTACCTATCAGGTGATCATCGGGCTTTCGCTGCTCTCCTATGCGGTCAACCTCTTCATCTTCGGCATGGGCCGTCTTCGGGTGAACGCACCACCGGTGCTGGAACCCGGTGGCGTCGGCGATCTCAGCCGCTTCACCGATCCGGTGCCGCAGGCGCTCGTCTTGACCGCGATCGTCATCGGCTTCGCCATGACTGCGCTCTTCCTCGTCGTGCTGCTCGCCTCGCGCGGCTTCACCGGCACGGACCATGTCGACGGCCGGGAGCAGCGCCTTGACTAACTGGATGCATCACCTCTTGATCCTGCCGATTCTGCTGCCGCTGATGGTCGGCGCCGCGATGATCCCGATCGACGAGCGCAACCGCATGGCGAAGGGTGTCATGGGTTTCGTCTCGACGCTGGCGCTCTTCATCCTCTCGATGGTGCTGATGCGCATCGCTTCGGTGGACGGGGCGCCCGCCGGCAGCGGCGTCTATCAGCTGGGCAACTGGCCGGCCCCCTTCGGCATCGTGCTGGTGCTCGACCGCCTTTCGGCGCTGATGCTCTGCCTGACGAGCGGACTGGCGCTTGCCGCCCAGGCCTATTCGATCGCGCGCTGGCACACGGCCGGCCACCATTTCCATTCGCTGTTCCAGCTTTTGATCGCCGGTCTCAACGGTTCGTTCCTCACCGGTGACCTCTTCAATCTCTTCGTCTTCTTCGAGATGATGCTGGCGGCGTCCTACGGCCTGCTGTTGCACGGCTCCGGGCCGCTGCGCGTCAAGGCGGGCCTGCAATACGTCGCGATCAACCTCGCCGCCTCGTCGCTCTTCCTGATCGGCGTCAGCCTGATCTATGGCGCGACCGGTACGCTCAACATGGCCGATCTCTCGATGAAGCTGGCGACACTTTCGCCGGACGATCGCCAGATGGTCGAGGTCGGCGCCGGCGTGCTCGGCGTCGCCTTCCTGGTGAAGGCCGGCATGTGGCCCTTGAGCTTCTGGCTGCCGACGGCCTATTCCGCCGCAACGCCGCCGGTCGCCGCCGTCTTTGCGATCCTGACCAAGGTCGGCATCTACGTCATCCTCAGGCTTTCGCTGCTGGTTTTCGGCGCGAGCGCCGGCGCATCCGCAGGCTTCGGCCAGCCGATCCTGCTTGCAGGCGGGCTGCTGACGATCGCCTTCGGCGCCATCGGCGTGCTCGCTTCGCAGGCCATGGGCCGGCTTGCCGCCTATTCGGTGCTCGTTTCCTCCGGCACCTTGCTCGCTGCGATCGGCCTCGGCCATCCCGGCATGATCGCAGGCGCACTCTTCTATCTCGTCAGTTCGACACTCACCATCGCCGCCTTCTTCCTCTTGATCGAGTTGGTCGAACGCGGCCGCGACGCCGGCGCTGACGTTCTCGCGGTGACGATGGAAGCCTATGGCGACGCCGACGAGGACGAGGAGGAAGAAGAGGTCGGCGCGGCAATACCCGGAACCATGGCGATCCTCGGCCTCTGCTTCTGCCTCTGCGCCCTGCTGCTTGCCGGGCTACCGCCACTCTCGGGCTTCGTTGCCAAATTCGCGATCCTCGGCGGTCTCTTCGGCCTGTCGGGAACCGAAGCCGCCCCGGCGATTTCCACGGCCGACTGGACCTATGTCACGCTGCTGATCGTCTCCGGCCTGGCAGCGATGATCGCCATGAATCGCGTCGGCATCCGCACCTTCTGGGCGTCGATCGAAAACACCGTGCCACGGGTGGTCGTCATCGAGATCACACCCGTCGTCGTGTTGCTCGCCACCTGCATATTCCTCAGCGTACAGGCCGGTCCGGCGATGCGCTACATGCAGGCGACGGCGGATTCGCTGTTCGATCCGGCGGGCTACACCGAGCGGGTGCTCACGGCACCCCGGGCGGGAGGGCAATAACCCATGCGCACCTGGCTCCCCTATCCGCTGCTGTCGATTGCCCTGCTCCTCATCTGGTTGCTGCTCAATCAATCGGTCGCCCCCGGCACTTTCGTCATGGGCACGATCCTGGCGACCGGCCTCGGCTGGGTGACGCTGAAACTCAGCCCCGCCCACTCCCATCCGCGCCGAATCCTCCTGATGCTACGCTTCGGCTTTGCCGTTGCACTCGACGTTATCCGCTCCAACCTTGCCGTCATTGCCGTCATTTTGCGCGGCCGACGCCGACCGCCGAGCTCAGGGTTTCTCACTGTCGACCTCGATCTCGATGACGAGAACGCATTGGCCCTGCTTGCCTGCGTGATGACCGCGACGCCCGGAACAGCCTGGCTCGAATACGACCGCCGCCGCAAGTCCCTGCTCTTCCATGTGCTCGACATGCAGAACGAGCGCGTTTGGATCGATACGGTCAAGCGCTACGAGGCTGCCTTGAAGGAGATATTTGGATGATGGAACTTTCAATCATCTGGTCGATCCTGATTGCCCAGATCATGCTCGGCCTGGCGATGGCTTTCGCCTTCTACCGCATGGTGAGGGGCCCACGCGCCCAGGACCGCATCCTTGGCCTCGACACGCTCTATATCAACGCCATGCTGATGCTGCTCACCTTCGGCATCCGCACCGCCAACTCGATCTATTTCGAATCGGCGTTGATCGTCGCGCTTATCGGCTTCGTTTCGTCGATTGCCTTCGGCAAGTTCCTGATGCGCGGGGAGATCATCGAATGAGCCACCTCACCGATCTTCCTCTATGGGCGGCCATCCTCGTCTGCGGACTGACAGTTCTGGGCGCCGCAATCGCCCTGGTCGGCTCGGTCGGCCTTCTGCGGTTTACCAGCTTCTACGAGCGCCTCCATGCGCCGACATTGGCGACGAGTGGCGGCGTACTCCTGATCTGCACCGCCTCGATCATCTGCTTCGCGGTGCTGCAGAGCCGCTGGGTGTTCCACGAGATCCTGATCGTCGTCTTCGTCCTCGTCACCACGCCGATGACGCTGATGCTGCTCGGCCAGGCAGCCCTCTATCGCGATCGCGTCGCAGAAAAAAGCGGCGTCCCGCGCAAGCAGCGACCGCCGAGAGAAGAAGAATCGGCAGAGTAGTTTCAAGCCGCGGAGCGACCCGGAAGGCCAATGACAGCTTTGAAGTTATCTGGCCTACTCGCCGCGCCCTCTGAACCGCCGCTGATAGGCCGGGTCGTAGAGCGAACTCTCGCGGAAATCGGAAGCTGCGAGCCCGGGGCCAACGAAGATCAGCGCCGTACGCTCGATCGGCTCTTCTGCCACCTTGTCGGCAATGTCGCGGAGCGTGCCGCGCACCACCCGCTCGTCCGGCCAGGAAGCCTTGACCACGATCGCGACGGGGCAATCGGCGCCATAGAGCGGCGTCAGTTCCTCGACCACCTGTTGAAGGGCATGGATGGCGAGATGGATCGCCAGCGTCGCGCCGGTGGCACCGAAGGCGGAAAGCGTTTCGCTGTTCGGCATGGGTGAGGCACGGCCGGAGACGCGGGTCAGCACCAAGCTCTGGGCAACCGCTGGAATGGTCAATTCGCGCCTGAGCGCTGCTGCCGCAGCGGCGAAGGACGGCACGCCCGGCGTCATCGTATAGGCGATGCCATGCTTCTCCAGCCGGCGGATCTGTTCAGCCACCGCACTCCACACCGAAAGATCGCCGGAATGCAGCCGTGCCACGTCCAGGCCGTCGGCTGCCGCCTTCACATACTCGGCCTCGATCTCGTCGAGCGACATCGGCGCCGTATCGACAATGCGGGCGCCGGGCGGGCAATATTGCAGGAGTTCCGGCGAAACGATCGAGCCGGCATAGAGGCAGACCGGGCAACGCCCGATCAGGTCGCGCCCGCGCACCGTGATCAGATCCGCAGCCCCCGGGCCGGCGCCGATGAAATGTACCGTCATGTGTCGCTCTTTCCTTAATTCCCGCAATCCCGGACGCAAAACCGCTACGCACTTTTGCTGGTATTGCTCTCTTGCTCTTGCGCAATCCCGGACGCAAAACCGCTGCGCACTTTTGCTGGTATTGCTCAGCCCTTAATCCACGACCATTGGGTCACCGGCATGGCCGGCCGCCAGCCGGTCATTGCGCCGACAGGCCCGGCTCTGGCGATATCGATGCGGATCAGCGTTCCGCCGAGCCTGGCGTGATGATCGAGCAAAACCGCCTCCATGTCCGTCGTCACCGCATTGGCAACCAGCCGCCCGCCGGGGCCAAGCGCTGCGATCGCCGCCGCCATCACGCCGTCTTCGCTGCCGCCACCGCCGATGAAGATCGCATCCGGCTGCGGCAGGCCCGCAAGCGCTGCCGGCGCCTCGCCTTCGACTACCGTCAGCCCGGGCACGCCGAACATCGTCGCGTTGCGGCCGATACGTGCGGCCCGCTCCGGCGACACTTCGATGGAGATCGCCTGCATAGTCGGGTCGGCCAGCATCCATTCGATGCCGATCGAGCCTGAGCCACCGCCGATATCCCAGAGCAATTCGCCCTTGCGCGGCGCGAGAGCCGAGAGCGTCAGTGCTCGCACCTCCCGCTTGGTGATCTGCCCGTCATGTTCGAACAGTGCGTCGTCGCGACCGGCCGCGAGCGGCAGGATGCGCGCGCCCTCGTCGGCGGTCACCTCGATGGCACAGACATTGAGAGGATGGACGAGGCCGAGCATGAAACGCGATGCGATCTGCGTCGTCACCCGTTCGCCGGCGCCGCCGAGCGCCTCGAGCACGGTCAGCCGCGACTGACCGAAGCCGCTGGCGACCAGAAGCTCGGCAAGATCCCTGGGGCCGGCTCCGTCCGACGTCAGCGTCAGCACGCGTGCACCCGGATGCAGGTGCGGCCGCACGAGATCGAGCGGGCGCCCGTGCACCGAGACGAGTGTCGCCTCCTGCAGTGCCCAGCCCAGGCGCGAGGCTGCAAGGCTGATCGACGAGGGTGCCGGCAGCGTACGGATTTCGGCCGAGGCGATCCGGCGCGCCAGCGTCACGCCGACGCCGAAGAAGAACGGGTCGCCCGAGGCGAGCACCACGACGGGCGTACCGCGGCGCGCGACGATCTCCACGACCGAGCGTTCGAGCGGGCTCTGCCAATTGTGGGCCTCGCCCTTGATCAGCGGCGCGGCAAGCTCCAGATGGCGATGGCCGCCATAGACGACGGGCGCCCCGGCGATCAGCCGCTTGGCCTCGTCGCCGAGACCCGCTACACCATCTTCACCGATACCGATGACGGTCAGCCAGGGGGAGACGATGACGGGATCGCCGTTCGACACGTCAGCCATGGAAAAACCTCGCATCCTGATCTTGGGCGGCACCACCGAAGCGCGCGAGCTCGCGCGCCGGTTGGCCGAAGACGTCCGTTACGACACCGCAATCTCGCTGGCCGGTCGCACCGCCGACCCGAAGCCGCAGCCGGTGAAGACGCGCATCGGCGGCTTCGGTGGCGCCGATGGGCTGGCCCATTTCCTGCGCGAAGAGAACATCGCGCTGCTGGTCGATGCGACGCACCCCTTTGCCGCGCGCATTTCGCACAATGCCGCTGAGGCGGCGCAAAGAACCGGAGTTCCGCTCCTGGCCCTCCGGCGACCGGAATGGCAGTCCTTGCCCGGCGACCGCTGGAATTCGGTCGGCAGCGTCGTCGAAGCAGTGAGCGCGCTGGGCGCTCGCCCGCGCCGTGTCTTCCTCGCCATCGGCCGGCAGGAGGCCTTCCACTTTGAAGCCGCGCCACAGCACAGCTATGTCATCCGCAGCGTCGACCCGGTGATCCCACCGCTGAACCTGCCGGACCAGGAGGCGATCCTGGCGACCGGCCCCTTCGCGGAGGGCGATGAAGCCACGCTGCTCAAAAGCCGGCACATCGACGTGATCGTTGCCAAGAACAGTGGTGGC
Source organism: Ensifer sp. B1-9 (assembly GCF_050474445.1). Lineage (NCBI taxonomy): Bacteria > Pseudomonadati > Pseudomonadota > Alphaproteobacteria > Hyphomicrobiales > Rhizobiaceae > Ensifer > Ensifer sp. B1-9. The sequence goes on along the minus strand of NZ_JBCHVG010000008.1, from coordinate 48,555 downwards.
AGCGCCACCTATGGCAAGATCGCCGCGGCGCGCCGGCTTGGCATCGAGGTGATCATGGTCGAGCGGCGCAGGCCCGCGGACGTGCCGACCGCGGGCAGTTGCGACGAGGCGCTCGACCGCATCGCTCACTGGCTTGCTCCCGCATAGAAACGCGGCGTGTAGACGAGATCCGGCTGCCGTTCACGCTCGACGATGCGCGTTTCCGGCGAACCGATGATGACGCAGGTCGCCATGTCGGCGCGGTTGGCATCGGCTTCGCCGAGCGGCATCACCGCGATCCGCTCGTCCGGCCGTCCGGCGGCGCGCCCGAAGATCACCGGAACGGTTGCTGGCAGAACGCCGCGCAGGATCTCGAAGGCTTCGCCGAGCTGCCACGGGCGCGCCTTGCTGATCGGATTGTAGAGGGCGATCACGAGCCCTGCCTCCGCCGCCAGCTTGAGCCGCCGGGTGATGACCTCCCAGGGCTTCAGGTTGTCGGAAAGCGAGATCGCGCAGAAATCGTGGCCGAGCGGCGCGCCAATGCGGGCGGCAACCGCGAGCATCGCGGTCACGCCGGGCGTGATCACCAGATCGACCGACTTCCATTCCGCAGGCCCCTTGTCGATCGCCTCGCAGACGGCGGCCGCCATGGCAAAGACGCCCGGATCGCCGCCGGAAACCATGCAGACTTTCACCCCGGCAGCAGCCCGCGTCAGTGCCACCTGCGCCCGGTCGAGCTCCTCGCGATTGTCGGAGGCGACTCGCACCTGGTCGGGGCGCAGGTTCAGCCGGTCGAGATAGGGAAAGTAGCCGTAGAATTCCTCAGCCGCCGCAACCGCCTCAGCCGTTTCCGGCGTCATCTGCTTCGGGCTGCCCGGGCCGGTGCCGACCACATAGAGCGTACCGGTCATGGCCGGTCCTTCCAGCCGGGAACGAGCACCAGCGAGAAATAGGGTGCCTCGTCGTCGGCTTTTTCCGCAAGCGCCGTCATCGCCGCGTTCTTCATGGTTCCGCGCTCGACATAGACGGCCTGATCGAGACGGCCGGAGGCGGAAAGCGCCCGGCGGATTTTCGGCAGGTTGCGCCCGACCTTCATGATCACGGCGGCTTCGGTATCCTTGAGCCGCCGGCCAAGCTCGGCCTCGGCCATCGTGCCCGGAAGCACGGAAAGCACGTCGTCGCCCTGAACCAGCGGCAGGCCGGCAAGCGACCAGCAGCCGGACATGGCGGTAATGCCGGGGATCACCTCGACCGGAAAGCGATTGGCCAACCGCACGTGCAGATGCATGTAGGATCCGTAGAACAGCGGATCGCCTTCGCTGAGCACCGCGACCGTGCGTCCGGCGGCAAGATGCGCCGCCACGGCTTCGGCGGATGCGTTGTAGAAATCGGTGATCTGGCTCTTGTAGGCGCCGTCGTCCTTGTCGATTTCGGTCGTCACCGGATAGTAGAGCGGCAGCTCGACGAGATCCGGCTTCAGCAGGCCCTCGACGACCGCGCGGCCGTTGCCGCTGCGCCCGGCCTTGGCAAAATAGGCGAGCACATCGGCTTCGCCGAGCGCCTTCACCGCCTTGACGGTCAATAGCTCCGGATCGCCCGGGCCGGTTCCAACGCCGATCAGGCGCCCCCCGCCGGCGCCGCTCACAGGCCCGGCCTCGCGAGCGAGTTCAGCGCCGCCGCCGTCATGGCGCTGCCGCCGAGGCGGCCGCGGACGATCGCGAAGGGAACGCCATAGGAATTTTCGGCCAGCGCATCCTTCGATTCCGCCGCACCGACGAAACCGACGGGCATGCCGAGGATCGCCGCCGGCTTCGGCGCGCCGTCGCGCAGCATTTCAAGCAGGAAGAACAAGGCCGTCGGCGCGTTGCCGATCGCCACGACCGAACCGGCCAGACGCTCGCTCCAAAGCTTCAGCGCGGCTGCAGACCGTGTGTTGCCGATCTCTGCAGCAATCTCAGGCGTACGGGGATCGCGCAGCGTGCAGATCACCTCGTTGCCGGCCGGCAGCCGCGCCCGGGTGACTCCGTGAGCGACCATTTCGGCGTCGCAGAGGATCGGCGCGCCGGCCTTCAGTGCTGCGCGAGCCGAGGTCACGAAATCGGGAGAGAAGACGAACTGCTTGGTCGCTTCGACGGAGCCGCAGGCATGCACCATGCGCACCGCAAGATCCGCTTCCTCGTCGGAGAAGCCCGAGAGATCGGCCTCGGCGCGGATGATGGCGAAGGAACGCTCGTAGATGGCGTTGCCATCGCGAATGTAATCATACTCAGGCATGTCTATCCCTGTTCGAACGCTGCCGAGACGCGCGCAGCTCCGAGCCGTGTAAGACAGGACTGCGCCGATTCGCCAGCGTCTTTGTTTTGCCTCACCAGCCCGCAAAGCCGAGCAAGCGCGGATTTCACTCCATTCTCATCGGTGTAGGCGCTTGGCAAGCCGTTGGCAGCCCCATTTACGACAAGCCCGTATCCTGATGGCGCACCGACCAGCGTCAATTCCGACGGTTTCGGCCGGGCACACCCCTTGGCGCAGCCGGAAAGATGGACGACGAGCGAGCCGTCGAGCAAGTCGGGCGCCGCCTCGACGAGGCGCTGCGCCATCGCCTTGGTTTCCATCCGCGCGGAGGCACAGCCCTTGCTGCCGGCGCAGGTTGCGATCGCGTTGCGCGGGTCCTCGGCAGCGATGCGAAAGCCGAGTGCCGCTGCCAGGCCCTGGGCCGCGGCTGCGGCCTCGCGCGCCAGACCGAGCACGAAGAAGGCATGCCCCGGCGCGAGCCGGATCGCAGTGGCGCCGAGCGCCTCGGCCCGGTGAAGAAAGGAGACGATCGCTGATGCCTCGACCTGTGCAAATGCGAGGCCGAGTCCAAGAACCGCTTCGGAGTCCCCCAGCTCGTGAATGCCGGGTATCGCGGCCGAGCCTTGGACGGCTGGGCGCTCGGAATGCCCCTCGCAACGACAAAGGGCGCGAACTTCCCCGGGATCGAGATCGCGCCCGCGCGCGGCCGTGCCAAGGCCGGAAAGCATCTCCAGAATGGCGATCAGCGCCGGCACCACCGCGTCGCCGTTCAGCACGCCGACGATGCTTCCCCTCGCAGCAGTTCCGCCAAGCGACAGCAGCCAGACGACACCATCCGGCGTCGAAAGTGCCTGAAGGCGAATATCGGCCACGACGGCATCGAGCCCGAAGCGGCCGCCACCGTCGATGACGACGGACAATTTGGGTGCGAGTTTCAAGGACGGCCGGTGCACCTGCAAAGCCCCGCGAAGAGCCGCCGCGATCGGACGGGGATCGGCAATCTCTGCGGGGTCGATACCGGCAAGTGGCGGCACCTCGATCGCCAGTCCTTCGGCGATCGTGATCTCCGCATCGCCGATCGCCTGTGCCAGCGCCGGCACCGTCGCATCGCTCAGGCCGCGCAGCTGCAGGTTTCCGCGCGCGGTGATCTCGATGATGCCGTTGCCGAAGGTTTCAGCCGCTGCGGCCAGCGCCAGGACCTTGGGAATGGTAAGACTGTCGTCATCGGGCCTGAGCCGCACGAGCAGGCCATCGCCGGTCTGCATCGGCGCGGCGAGCGACGGACAAGCGCCGCGCCGCATCGAGGCACCCGCACCGGCTTCTCCTGTCGACGAGAGGGCGCAACTGGTCATCAAATCCGTCATCGTTCGAGGCCCTCCTCCCTGAAGAAACCTCTGTTCAAAAAAGCTAGAGCGGGGTGCGGGCGGAAAACCGCAAACACTTTTCCTCATCCCACCCTAAGACCCTATAACACGGCGGCAAACCTTGAGTGAGATCAAACACGACGCGATCCGCTCGCCTCGTCACTCCTCGAAATCGGCGCCCTTGCGAAGCAGATAAATATCCATGATCCATCCCATCTTCTCACGCGCCGCCGCCCGGGTTTCGAGGATCCGTTCTTTCACCGCGGCAAGGCGGCCGGAAATGACGATCTCATCCGGCGTGCCGAGATAGGCACCCCAATAGATCTCCGCATCCGGATCGTCGATCCGCTGGAACGCCTGCTCGCCGTCGAGCATGACGGCGGAGGTCTGGCTCCTCTCGGGAAAACTCTCGTGCAACCGGCGCCCGGTGGTGATTTCCACCGGCTTGCCGACGAGGTTCAGCGGAATCCTGTGGCTGGCGCAGAGCGCCTGCAGGCTGGTGATCCCCGGGATGACGTCATAATCGAAGGCAACCTGCCCGCGCGCCTTGACCCGCTCGACGATGCGGATGGTGCTGTCGTAGAGCATCGGATCGCCCCAGACGAGGAACGCACCGGTTCCCTCCTCGCCCAACTCGTCGGCAAGCAGCCTTTCGTAGATCGCAGCGATTTGTTGATGCCAGTCGTCGACGCTGCCGTCATAGCTGACGCCCTCGGTGCGGCGCACCGGCACCGCGAATTCGACGATGCGGCTGTCGCTGCGCGTCAGGTATCGGGCGCAGATGTCGCGGCGCACTTCGGCAAGCTCGGTCTTCTTCGCCCCTTTGGTCGGGATGAAGAGCACGTCGGCCTGGTTCAGCGCATTGATCGCCTGCACCGTCATGTGCTCCGGATTGCCGGAACCGATGCCGATGATCAGAATTTTGCGCATGTCCGCCTCCACCATTCCTGTCCTGGCGTCTTAGGCGCATCGCTGCTGCCGACGCAAGCTCTTCGCGCGACAGCGAGACCGCCATCCGCGTCAGGCCGAGACCGACCTCAATTGACCTCGGCCGCAACTGGATTGTCGGGCAGGCGCCAGTCGATCGCGTCGAAGCCCTTCGATTCGAGGAAAGCATTGGCCTGGGAGAAATGTCGGCAACCGAGAAAGCCGGAATGGGCGGACAGAGGCGAGGGATGCGGGGCTCGCAACACCAGATGGCGCGAGCGGTCGACGAAAGCCGCCTTCTTCTGCGCATAGGAACCCCAGAGCATGAAGACCACCGGATGATCGGCTTCGTTGACCGCACGAATGATCGCGTCGGTGAAGCGTTCCCAGCCGCGTCCCTGGTGCGAGGCGGCCAGCCCGCGCTCGACCGTCAGCACGCTGTTCAACAGGAGCACGCCCTGCTTCGCCCAGCTTTCGAGAAAGCCGTGCCGCGCCGGCGGAATGCCGAGATCGGTGTTCAGTTCCTTGTAGATGTTGACGAGCGAGGGCGGCGTCCGCACGCCGGGGCGAACACTGAAGCAGAGCCCGTGCGCCTGGCCGTCGCCGTGATAGGGATCCTGGCCGAGGATGACGACGCGTACCTTGTCGAGCGGAGTCAGGTCGAGGGCGCGAAAATACTCGGCGCCGCGCGGAAAAATCTGCCGGCCTGCGCTCTTCTGTGCGACGAGGAACTGCTTGAGGTCGGCCATATAGGCGCTGGAAAACTCCGGCGCCAGCGCTGCCTTCCAGCTCTCTTCGAGCTTCACCGCCGTTTCCATCACACCTCCGGTCCATCTTTTGGCTTCGAAGCCAGCAATTTAGGCCGCCCGACCGTCATCGCAAGGACTATCGCCCGCGTCCGTCGGATGTTGCACGGGTTTTGTCCGATCTATCGGCGCGCCTTCCGTGCGGATCACTAACCTCGCTCAAGAGCATTGTATTTCAAAGAATACATCGGTAATCAGAAAGCGACACCGTTGTATCCTGAGAGATATCACGCTTCGTGGGAGGGAATTTGATGATCAAGAGAAGAGACTGGCTGAGGGGCCTGGTGCTGACACTCGGCCTCGCCTGGGCCGGCGGCACCGTGATGCCGGCAGCCGCGCGGGCTGAAGAGAAGGTGACGGTCTTTGCCGCCGCGAGCCTGAAGAACGCGCTCGATGCGATCAATGCAGATTGGCAGAAGGAAAGCGGCAAGCAAACAACCGTCTCCTACGCTGCAAGCTCCGCGCTCGCCAAGCAAGTGGAACAGGGCGCCCCGGCCGATGTCTTCATTTCTGCCGATCTTGCCTGGATGGACTATCTCGCCGACAAGAAGCTGATCAAGGATGACACCCGGTCGAACCTGCTCGGCAACCGCATCGTGCTCGTCTCCGGCAAGCAGGACGCGGCACCGGTCGAGATCAAGCAGGGCTTCGATCTCGCAGGCATGCTCGGCGACGGTCGCCTCGCCATGGGTGCAGTTGATTCCGTTCCCGCCGGCAAATACGGCAAGGCCGCACTCGAAAAGCTCGACGCCTGGAAGGCCGTCGAACCCAGGGTCGCCGGCGCCGAAAGCGTTCGCGCCGCCCTCCTCCTCGTCTCCCGCGGCGAAGCGCCTTACGGCATCGTCTACCAGACCGACGCCGCGGCCGATCCGGGCGTGAAGGTCGTCGGCATCTTCCCCGAAGACAGCCATCCGCCGATCGTCTATCCGATCGCGATCACCGCCGAAAGCAAGAGCCCGGATGCCGCCGCCTACGTCGACTTCGTCAAGTCGGACAAGGCAGCCGCCCTCTTCGAAAAGCAGGGCTTCACGGTTCTCAAGTAATCGGCCTGAAACGACGTTGGATCTCGGCTGTCCAGAGGCAGGCGAAGCATCTATCGTCACGCGTCGCCCGCGCCCAAACGCGGGCGACGCAATCATGGGTCAGAGGCAGGGGCGGACGCAGGCGGATAGCCACATCCCACCGGCCACATATCGGGAGCGATATCCATTGGACTGGCTTGCAGTGAGCGATGCGGAATGGACAGCGATCATGCTGAGCCTGCGCGTCGCAACCGTCGCAATGCTCTGCAGCCTGCCCTTCGCGCTCGCTGTCGCCATGCTGCTCGCCCGCGGCCGCTTCTGGGGCAAGACGCTGCTGAACGGTCTCGTTCACCTGCCGCTGATCCTGCCGCCCGTCGTCACCGGCTTCCTCCTTCTCTTGCTCTTCGGCCGCCGCGGACCGCTCGGCGCCTTCTTCGCCGATTATTTCGGCCTGGTCTTTTCCTTCCGCTGGACGGGCGCGGCGCTTGCCTGCGCCGTCATGGCCTTTCCGCTGATGGTGCGCAGCATCCGCCTGTCGATCGAGGCGGTCGACCGCAAGCTGGAAGACGCGGCGACCACGCTTGGCGCCAGCCCGCCCTGGGTCTTCGTCACCGTCACCCTGCCGCTTATCATCCCCGGCATCATCGCCGGCATGATCATCGCCTTCGCCAAGGCAATGGGCGAGTTCGGTGCGACGATCACCTTCGTCTCCAACATTCCCGGCGAGACGCAGACGCTTTCCTCCGCCATCTACACCTTCACCCAGGTGCCGGGCGGCGATGCCGGCGCCATGCGGCTGACGATCATTTCGATCATCATCTCCATGGCCGCCCTGATCTTTTCCGAACTGCTGGCGGCACTTGCCGCCAGACGGGTGGCGGCCCCATGAGCCTCATCGTCGAAGCCCGCCACCAGCTCGGCCATTTCGCGCTCGATGCCGCCTTTACGTCCGACGGCGGCGTGACCGCACTGTTCGGCCGCTCCGGCTCCGGCAAGACCTCGCTCATCAACATTATCGCCGGGCTGCTGAAGCCGCAAAGCGGCCGCGTTGTGCTCGACGGCGACGTCATCGCCGACAGCGAGCGCCGGATCTTTACCCCCGTGCATCGCCGCCGCTTCGGCTACGTCTTCCAGGAAGCGCGGCTCTTTCCGCATCTGAGCGTAGGCCACAACCTCGCCTATGGCCGCTGGTTCGCCGGCAAGAGTGGCAGTAGCGATTTCACACGCATCGTCGACATGCTCGGCATCGCCCATCTGCTCGATCGTAACCCTTCAGCCCTTTCCGGCGGCGAACGGCAGCGCGTCGCGATCGGCCGCGCCCTGCTGGCGGCACCGCGCCTGCTGCTGATGGACGAACCCCTTGCCGCCCTCGACGAGGCGCGCAAGGCGGAGATCCTGCCCTATCTCGAACGGCTGCGTGACGATGCCGGCATTCCGATCGTCTATGTCAGCCATTCCGTCAGCGAAGTCGCCCGGCTGGCGCGGCGCGTCGTGGTGCTCGAAAATGGTCGGGTCACGGCATCGGGCGCGGCCGCTGAGGTGTTGAGCGCCCCCGCCGCCACGCTCGCCACCGGCCGGCGCGAGGCCGGCGTGCTGCTGGAGGGCGAGGTCGCGGGAACCGATCCGTCGCACGAGTTGACGACCGTCCGGGTCGGACGGGAACGGCTGCGCATTGCGGGTGTCAGTGCCACACCCGGCAGCAGGCTTCGCCTGCACATCGCCGCGCGCGACGTCATGCTGGCGACATCAAGACCGGTGGAGATCAGTGCGCTCAACGTGCTCGAAGGGCGAATCCTTGCGATCGCGACCGAGGAAGACGGCAGCATCGACGTCAGGGTGAATTGTGGCGATGCGACAATTGCCGCCCGCATTACCCGCTTTTCACGCGACGCGCTGCAACTCGTTCCCGGCAAGACGGTCTATGCCATCATCAAGTCCGTGGCGATCGATCACTAGGCCTTCTTGGAAACGACGTCGCCAGTATCGGACGGTGCATCGCTGCCGCGAACGGACTCGAGCCAGGCGAGATCCTCGGCAATCGCGGCTTGCGCCCTTTCTTCCATTTGCCTGTAGCGTCGGATCAGCTCTTCGCCGAACGGTGTCACCAATGCTCCCCCGCCCTGTTTGCCGCCGCGCTGCGTATCGACCGATGGCTCGCTGAACATCCGGTTCAAGGCATCGACCAGCAGCCAGGCGCGGCGATAGGACATGTCCATCGCCCGCCCGGCAGCGGAGATGGAACCGGTCTCGCGGATCAGTTCGAGCAGCATGATCTTGCCGCGACCGAGCCGGCCGGCAGGCGGAAAATCGATGCGCAGGACGGTGCGAAGATCGGGGCGATTGTCACTCATGCGGGCGAGCATAGAAGCTCGCCGAGCAAACCGGAAGTCCGCCGGGTGACGAGCCGGACCAGCTTTCTCAAACAAAGTGAGCCGGCAACCCAAGCTTTCGAGCAATGGCCAGATAGCGGGTCTTGATCTCGCGCCTTCGACATGCACCGATGATCCCGACAAGTCCTGCCCGAAAGTACCTTCTCCATGCCCGGTCCGACGCTCGATCCCATCGCAACCGATACCGCATTGCCCGCCAAGGCCGACGTCGTCATCGTCGGTGGCGGCATCATCGGCGTCAGCACCGCTCTGTTCCTCGCCGAACGCGGCGTCGACGTCGTTCTCTGCGAGAAGGGCACGCCCGGAGCGGAGCAGTCGAGCCGCAACTGGGGCTGGGTGCGGGTCATGGGCCGCGACGAGCGTGAGATCCCGCTGGCGATCGAGGCGCTGAAGATCTGGGATACGCTCGACGCCCGCATTGGCGGCGAGACCGGCTTTCGCCGCAGCGGTATTCTCTACATCTCCGAGAACGAGCGCGACGTCGCCAATCGCGACGCCTGGCTCGCCATGGCAAAGCCCTACGGCGTCGATAGTGAACAACTCGGCCCCGACGCCACCGAGGCCATGATGCCCGGTGCCGCAATCCGTTATGAAGGCGCGCTCTTCACGCCGAGCGATGGTCGGGCCGAACCGCAGAAGGCAGTGCCGGCGCTCGTTACCGGCGCCCGTCGCGCCGGTGCCCGCATCTTGACCGGCTGTGCCGTGCGCGGCGTCGAGAAGGCCGCCGGGCAGATCTCCGCGGTCGTGACCGAGAAGGGTCGCATCGAAACGTCCACCGTAGTTGTCGCCGGCGGCGCCTGGTCCCGGCTGTTCCTCAAAGGCCTTGGCATCCGCCTCCCGCAACTGAAGGTCCGCAATACGGTGCTGAGAACCGGGGCCGTTTCCGGCGGCCCCGACGGTGCCGGCGCAACGGCGACCTATGCCTATCGCAAGCGGCTCGACGGCGGCTATACGATTGCCGACGGTGCCGCCAACCTACATGCGATCGTGCCCGACAGCTTCGCCTTCTTCCGCGATTTCCAGCCGGCGCGAAAGGCCGAGGGCGAGGCTGTCCAGGTGGGTATCAGCGCCCAGAGCTGGAACGAACTGTTCGAAATCGGTTCCGTGCCGCTCGACCGACCCGGCGCGTTCGAGCGGCACCGCGTGCTCGATCCCAACCCGGATTCGCGCCGGGCGCTGAAGGCCCTGGACGCCGCCGGCAAGGCCTTCCCGTTCCTGCGCGAAACCAAGGTGCAGCAGATCTGGGCGGGCCTGATCGACGTGACGCCCGATGCCGTGCCCGTCATCTCGCCAGCCGACGCCGTTCCGGGCCTCGTCATCGCGACGGGATTTTCGGGCCACGGTTTCGGCATCGGCCCCGGTGCCGGCCATCTCGTCGCCGATCTCGTGACCGGCAAGAAACCGATCGTCGATCCGACGCCATTCCGGCTCTCGCGCTTCTTCGATGGAACGCCCATCACGCTTGCTCCTCCGGTTTGACCGTCGTCGCCGGCGGCTGGCCACGAAAGAAAATTACAAGCAGCGACCGGCAGCGATATGCGCAACACAACGCGTGGGCGCACTCCCGGCAGGATTCTATCTTTCTTTGCCTGCCCCCGCCCTACAAGACGGAAAGACCTTCATAAGCCCCGGAACTCATGGCAGTCTGTGAGCATTCCCGTCGGGAGAACGGGGGCTTTTAGGAGGAGTCTGTGCAGACCTCGGGCGGAGGAGCCTTGCGGGTCACATTGCACGTCCTCGTACACCTCAGGCCTGCGGTTCTTCCGAAGCAAAAGCATTTCCAGCAAGAGTGCGTAGCGGTTTTGCGCCCGGAAATGCGTGAGAACAGAGATGAAGAGCGGCTCGACTGGAACCGCTCTTGAATTGGTGCGCTGCGCACTCCGGAGGAGGCCGGAAACCGCATGAGCGATCTCGATCGACTTAGTCTGCATGTCCCCGAACCGGCGGTTCGGCCCGGTGGTGAGCCGGATTTCTCCAACGTCAAGATCCCGAAAGCCGGCTCGGTGCCGCGCCCGGAGGTGGACGTCGCGTCCGAGGAGATCCGCGACCTCGCCTATTCGATCATCCGCGTGCTTAACCGCGATGGTGAGGCGGTCGGCCCCTGGGCCGGGCTGCTCTCGGATGACGAACTTCTCGCCGGTCTCCGCCACATGATGACGCTGCGCGCCTTCGATGCGCGCATGCTGATGGCCCAGCGCCAGGGCAAGACCTCCTTCTACATGCAGCATCTGGGTGAAGAAGCCGTCAGCTGCGCCTTCCGTAAGGCGCTGAACAAAGGCGACATGAACTTCCCGACCTATCGCCAGGCGGGTCTATTGATCGCCGACGGCTACCCGATGGTCGAGATGATGAACCAGATCTTCTCGAATGAAAGCGATCCGCTGCGCGGCCGGCAATTGCCGATCATGTATTCCTCCAAGGAGCATGGGTTCTTCACCATCTCCGGCAACCTCGCCACCCAGTATGTGCAGGCGGTCGGCTGGGCGATGGCGTCCGCAATCAAGCGAGACACCAGGATCGCCGCCGCCTGGATCGGCGACGGTTCGACGGCGGAATCGGATTTCCACTCGGCGCTCGTCTTCGCCTCCACCTACAAGGCGCCTGTCATCCTCAATATCGTCAACAATCAGTGGGCGATCTCGACCTTCCAGGGCATTGCCCGCGGCGGTTCCGGCACCTTCGCCGCCCGCGGCCTTGGCTTCGGCATCCCGGCGCTGCGCGTCGACGGCAACGACTATCTTGCCGTCTACGCCGTCGCCAAATGGGCGGCCGAGCGGGCAAGGCGCAACCTCGGCCCGACGCTGATCGAATATGTCACCTACCGGGTCGGCGCCCATTCGACCTCCGACGATCCGAGCGCCTATCGCCCCAAGACGGAATCGGAAGCCTGGCCGCTCGGCGACCCGGTCCTCAGACTGAAGAAGCACCTCATCCTGCGCGGCGCCTGGTCGGAGGAACGCCACGCCCAGGCCGAGGCCGAGATCCTGGACGAGGTGATCCAGGCGCAGAAACAGGCCGAAGGCCACGGCACGCTGCATGCCGGCGGCAAACCCTCGGTGCGCGATATCTTCGAGGGCGTCTATGCCGAGATGCCGCCGCACATTCGCCGCCAGCGGCAGAAGGCAGGATACTGATATGGCCAGAATGACAATGATCGAAGCCGTGCGCAGCGCCATGGATGTCTCGATGGAGCGCGACGACAATGTCGTCGTCTTCGGCGAGGACGTCGGTTATTTCGGCGGCGTTTTCCGCTGCACGCAGGGGCTTCAGGCGAAATACGGCAAGACCCGCTGTTTCGACGCGCCGATCAGCGAGAGCGGCATCGTCGGAACGGCAATCGGCATGGCGGCCTACGGCCTGAAGCCCTGCGTCGAGATCCAGTTTGCCGACTACATGTATCCGGCCTACGACCAGATCACCCAGGAAGCGGCCCGCATCCGCTACCGCTCCAACGGCGATTTCACCTGCCCGATCGTGCTGCGCATGCCGACCGGCGGCGGCATCTTCGGCGGCCAGACGCACAGCCAGAGCCCGGAAGCGCTTTTCACCCATGTCTGCGGCCTCAAGGTCGTGGTGCCTTCGAATCCCTATGACGCCAAGGGCCTGCTGATCGCTTCGATCGAAGATCCCGATCCCGTGATGTTCCTCGAGCCGAAGCGGCTCTACAACGGTCCGTTCGACGGCCATCACGACCGACCGGTCATCCCCTGGTCGAAGCATGATCTCGGCGAGGTGCCGGAGGGACACTACACGATCCCGATCGGCAAGGCGGAAGTCCGCCGCCTGGGCTCCGCCGTCACTGTCGTCGCCTACGGCACCATGGTGCATGTGGCGCTTGCCGCGGCCGAGGAGACCGGCATCGACGCCGAAGTGATCGACCTGCGCAGCCTGCTGCCGCTCGACCTCGACACGATCGTGAAATCCGTCGAGAAGACCGGCCGCTGTGTCGTCGTGCACGAGGCAACACTCACATCGGGCTTCGGCGGCGAAGTCGCCGCCCTCGTGCAGGAACATTGCTTCTACCATCTCGAAGCGCCCGTCGTGCGCGTTGCCGGCTGGGACACGCCCTACCCGCACGCCCAGGAATGGGACTATTTCCCCGGCCCCGCGCGCGTCGGACGCGCGCTCGTCGAAGTGATGGAGGCCTGAATGGGCGAATTCGTAATCAAGATGCCCGATGTCGGCGAAGGCGTGGCCGAGGCGGAACTCGTCGAATGGCATGTGAAGCCCGGCGATCCCGTGCGCGAGGACATGGTGCTCGCCGCCGTCATGACCGACAAGGCAACCGTCGAAATCCCATCGCCCGTGACCGGCACCGTGCTCTGGCTCGGCGCCGAAGTGGGCGACACGGTCGCGGTGAAATCGCCGCTCGTGCGCATCGAGATCGCCGGCGAAGGCGCGACCACCGCACCTCTCGACGAAAAGCCGGCCGCGAAGGCTGAAGAAAAGCCAGAAGTGAAGGTCGAGGCACCGGCGCCCGTCGCCAAGCCCGTCCAGCCCGCCAAGGTCGAAACCAAGGCACCGGCCGCCAATGGCGTCCACGCGGCGGGCGAACGGCTGGAAAAGGCGCTGGCGTCACCGGCCGTGCGCCTGCGCGCCAAGGAAAGCGGCGTCGATCTCCGCCAGGTGACCGGCACCGGTCCGGCCGGGCGGATCACCCATGACGACCTCGACCAGTTCATCGCCCGCGGCGCTCAGCCGGCGCTGGCGCCCGCCGGCCTTCAGCGCAAGACCGCGGTCGATGAAATCAAGGTGACGGGGCTGCGCCGCCGCATCGCCGAGAAGATGTCGCTCTCGACCTCGCGCATTCCCCACATCACCTATGTGGAAGAGGTCGACATGACGGCGCTCGAGGACCTGCGCGCCACCATGAACCGCGACCGCAAGGCGGATCAGCCAAAGCTGACGATCCTGCCCTATCTGATGCGGGCGCTCGTTCGCACCGTTGCCGAGCAGCCCGCGGTCAACGCGATCTTCGACGACGGCCCCGGCATCATCCATCGCCATCACGCCGTGCATATCGGCATTGCCACCCAGACGCCGGCGGGCCTCACCGTGCCGGTGGTGCGCCATGCCGAAGCGCGTGGCATCTGGGACTGCGCCAACGAGCTCAACCGTCTTGCCGAGGCAGCCCGCACCGGGACCGCCACCCGTGATGAGCTCACCGGATCGACGATCACCATCTCGTCGCTCGGCGCGCTCGGCGGCATCGTCTCCACCCCGGTCATCAACCACCCGGAAGTGGCGATCGTCGGCGTCAACAAGCTGGCGATCCGCCCGGTCTGGGACGGCACGCAGTTCGTGCCGCGCAAGATCATGAACCTGTCCTCGAGCTTCGATCACCGCGTCATCGACGGCTGGGATGCGGCCGTCTTCGTGCAGCGGCTGAAGACCCTGCTCGAAACGCCGGCGCTTATTTTCGTGGAGGCCTGAGGCGATCATGAAGGAAATTTCCTGCAAGCTGCTGGTCATCGGCGCCGGCCCCGGCGGCTACATTACAGCCATCCGCGCCGGCCAGCTCGGCATCGACACCGTGATCGTCGAAAAGGCCAAGGCCGGCGGCACCTGCCTCAACGTCGGCTGCATTCCCTCCAAGGCTTTGATCCACGCGGCCGAAGAGTTCCACAAGCTGCGTGCGGCGGCGTCCGGCCGCAGTCCGCTCGGCCTTTCACTTGCCAGCCCCTCGATCGATCTTGCCCACACCGTCGCCTGGAAGGACGGCATCGTCGGCCGGCTGAACAGCGGGGTGATCGGGCTCTTGAAGAAGGCCGGCGTCAAGGCAGTGATCGGGGCGGCTCGCTTCGTCGATGGCAAGACCGTCGACGTCGAAACCGAAACCGGGCTGCAGCGCATCCGCGCCGACGCGATCGTGATCGCCACCGGCTCGGCGCCGGTCGAGCTTCCGGACCTGCCCTTCGGCGGGCCGATCATTTCATCGACCGAAGCCCTGTCGCTGAAGAGCGTGCCGAAGAGCCTCGCCGTCATCGGCGGCGGCTATATCGGCCTCGAACTCGGCACGGCCTTCGCCAAGCTCGGCAGCCATGTCACCGTCGTCGAGGCCCTGACGCGCATCCTGCCGCAATATGATGCCGACCTGACGAAGCCGATCGGCAAGCGCCTCGGCGAACTCGGCATCGAGGTCTTCACACAGACGGTCGCCAAGAGCTACTCCGCCGAGACCAATAGCCTGCATGCCGAGCACAACGGCCGCGCCGTCGACGTCGCTGCCGAAAAAGTGCTGGTCACCGTCGGCCGCCGGCCGGTGACCGAAGGCTTCGGCCTGGACGAGATCGACCTTGATCGCACCGGCCGCTTCATCCGCGTCGACGACCAGTGC
This sequence comes from Ensifer sp. B1-9, assembly GCF_050474445.1. NCBI lineage: Bacteria > Pseudomonadati > Pseudomonadota > Alphaproteobacteria > Hyphomicrobiales > Rhizobiaceae > Ensifer > Ensifer sp. B1-9. The sequence goes on along the minus strand of NZ_JBCHVG010000008.1, from coordinate 33,438 downwards.
CGCACATCGATGCGCGGCATCTACGCGATTGGCGACGTCACCGGCGAGCCGATGCTGGCGCACCGCGCCATGGCGCAGGGCGAAATGGTGGCCGAGATCGTCGCCGGCCATAAGCGAAGCTGGGACAAGCGCTGCATCCCGGCCGTCTGCTTCACGGACCCGGAAATCGTCACCGCCGGGCTCTCGCCCGACGAGGCGCGCGCCAGCGGCATCGAGATCAAGATCGGCCAGTTTCCCTTCCAGGCGAATGGCCGCGCCATGACGACGCTCTCGGAAGACGGCTTCGTCCGCGTCGTCGCCCGCGCCGATAACCACCTGGTGCTCGGCATCCAGGCGGTCGGTCACGGGGTCTCGGAACTCTCGGCAAGCTTCAGCCTTGCGATCGAAATGGGCGCGCGCCTCGAAGACATCGCCGGCACGATCCATGCCCACCCGACACAGTCCGAGGCCTTCCAGGAGTCGGCGCTGAAGGCGCTGGGGCACGCGCTGCATATCTGATCGAGGCGTTGTAAAATGGCCCCTCATCCGCCCTGCCGGCCACTTTCTCCCCGCCACGCGGGGAGAAGGACACACGCGGCGCCCACCCGCTCCAACCATTGCCTTTTGTCGCACGGGAGAAAGACATGAGCAGAATTGATCCGATCGTCATCGTTTCGGCGACACGCACTCCGATGGGCGCCTTTCAGGGCAGCCTCAAGGATTTGACCGCACCGGAAATCGGCGCCATCGCGCTGAAGGCAGCACTCGATCGCGCCGGCCTTGATGCTGTCGACGAGGTGCTGATGGGCAATGTGCTGCCGGCCGGCATCGGCCAGAACCCGGCGCGCCAGGCAGCTCTTGGCGCCGGCCTCGGCAAGGAAACGCCGTCAACGACCGTCTCCAAGGTTTGCGGCTCCGGCATGAAGGCGCTGATGCTCGGCCACGACGCGTTGCTGTCCGGCAGCGCCACCGTGCTTGCCGTCGGTGGCATGGAGTCGATGACCAACGCCCCCTATTTGTTGCCGAAGGCGCGCGGCGGCTTCCGCCTCGGGCATGGTGAGGTCAAGGACCATATGTTCCTCGACGGCCTCGAGGACGCCTACTCCGGCCGGCTGATGGGCACCTATGCCGAGGACACGGCCGAACACTACCAGTTCTCGCGCGCCGATCAGGACGCCTTCGCGCTTCGCTCGCTGGAGCGCGCAACCCGCGCGGCTGAAGATGGTTCCTTTGCCGAGGAGACGGTGGCGGTCAGCGGCGCTGGAAAGCGGCAGACCGCCAATCTCGACCGCGACGAGCAGCCGACCAAATCGGATCCGGCAAAGATCCCGAAGCTCAAACCCGCCTTCCGCGACGGCGGCAGCGTGACCGCGGCCAATTCGTCGTCGATCTCCGACGGTGCAGCGGCACTGATTTTGATGCGGGCAAGTGAGGCGGAAAAGCGGGGGCTGACGCCGCTTGCGATCGTCGCTGGCCACGCCGGCCACGCACAGGAACCGGCCTGGTTCACGACCGCGCCGATCGGCGCGATCGACAAGCTGATGGCCAAGCTTGCCTGGGAGAAGGGCAGCGTCGGCCTCTACGAGATCAACGAGGCCTTTGCCGTGGTGGCGATGGCGGCGATCCGTGATCTCGGGCTCTCAGACGATATCGTCAACATCAACGGCGGCGCCTGCGCGCTCGGCCATCCGATCGGCGCGTCCGGTGCCCGCATCATCGTGACGCTGCTTCACGCCATGCGCGCCAAGGGCGTCAAACGCGGAATTGCCTCGCTCTGCATCGGTGGCGGCGAGGCGACGGCAGTGGGGCTGGAGCTGTTGCAGTAGGATACGACTGCATGTCTCCTTTGATCGCAGCCGGTTAAAGGACGCAGCAAATCAAAGTGCTACAGCGACCTTTGCGCGTCTGATAAGACGCGCGGCGCTGTAGCGGAATGAGGAAAAGTGCGCGCGGTTTTCCGCCCGCATCCCGCTCCAACTTGTGAGAAGCGCCGCCGATCGAACGGGCGGCGCTTGTCGTTTTCAGCGGCGATTTGCCTCTCGATCCTCTCCCCTTGACGGCGAGAGGGTCAGATCGGCCGCTCTTTAGCCCATGCGCTCGGAAGCATAGGAACCCGGGCTCGGCGGGAAGACGACGACGCGGTTGCCGTTGATGAAGCAACGGTGATGGATGTGCGCGTGCACTGCACGGGCCAGCACCTGGCTTTCGACATCGCGGCCGATAGAGACATAGTCTTCCGCGCTCTGGGCGTGGGTGATGCGGGCGATGTCCTGCTCGATGATCGGGCCTTCGTCGAGGTCGGCGGTGACATAATGCGCCGTCGCGCCGATCAGCTTCACGCCGCGCTCATAGGCCTGCTTGTAGGGGTTGGCCCCCTTGAATGACGGCAGGAAGGAGTGGTGGATGTTGATGATCCGGCCCGACATCTTCTTGCAGAGCGCATCCGACAGGACCTGCATGTAGCGGGCAAGCACGATCAGCTCGGCGCCGGTCTGCTCGACGATCTCCAGGAGCTGCGCTTCCGCCTTCGGCTTGTTCTCCTTCGTCACCTTGATGTGATGGAAGGGAATGTCGTGGTTGACGATCACCTTCTGGTAATCGAAGTGGTTGGAGACGACGCCGACGATGTCGATCGGCAGCGCGCCGATCTTCCAGCGATAGAGCAGGTCGTTGAGGCAATGGCCGAAACGCGACACCATCAGCAGCACCTTCATGCGCTCTTCGCTGTCACGGATTTCGGCCGCCATATTGAAGCGCTTGACGACCGGCTCGAAGCCCTCCTTGAGTTCATCGAGCTTGACGCCTTCCTGGCTGATGAAGGTCAGCCGCATGAAGAAGAGGCCGGTCTCGAGGTCGTCGAACTGCGAACTGTCTGAAATGTAACAGCCCTTTTCGGCGAGATAGCCGGTGATGGCGGCGACGATGCCGCGGGTGGTCTTGCAGCTGACGTTCAGCACATAGCTTTTCATCGGTAGGTCTCTCGCTCCAGAGGTTTTTCCGGCCCCCCCATATACGGCCAGTCACGCAAAAACTAGCGCGGCCTTTTCGCCGCTGTCGATCCATTCGCGACATTCGCTTGACGGAACCGGCCAGACGAGCCGGTCAGCACAATACAGCTTCAGCCTGACGGTGCCTGGAGAGAGGTCGGGCAGAAAGTCGCACCGTCTCAGCGCGGCGTGCGATCCGGATGCGCGCGGGCGAAAGCCTCGATCTCCGCACAATTCTGATCGATCGCGACAAGCCGCGGGCAAGCGCCGAGATCCACCTCCCAGCGGCGGGCATTGTAGACCTGCGGCACCAGGCAGAAATCCGCCATCGTCGGGCGGTCGCCATGGCAGAACCGGCCCGTTGCGGGATGGTCGAGCAACCGTTCAAAGGCGGCAAGCCCCTCACCGATGAACTTGCGCATCCAGTCGCGCCGAACCGCTTCGCCATCCGCGGCATTGGCCATGACATGGGAGATCACGCCGAGATTGCACACCGGGTGGATGTCCATGGCGATCGCATAGGACAGCGTGCGCACCCGTTGGCGCGCGACCGCATCATCCGGCAGGAAGCCGCTATCGGCACGTGTCTCGGCGAGATACTCGATGATGGCGAGCGATTGCGTGAAGCGCTCGCCATCGATGTCGAGAACGGGCACGAGGCCTTGCGGATTGCGCGCCAGATGCTCCGGCTGCTTGTGCGCCTTGGCGAGCAGGTCGACCGGCACCGAACGATAGCTTTCGCCGAGGCTATTGAGTGCGATACGCACCCGGTAGCTCGCCGACGAACGCCAGTAGTCGTAAAGGACGGTCTCGCTCATGCCTTTGCCCGTTCTTGTCGCTCGGCCGTATCAGGCCTTGTTGTAGGCTTCGACGCTCTGCTCGATCGCGCCGAAGATCGAATGGCCCGCCTTGTCCTTCATCTCGATGCGCACGACGTCGCCGACCCTCAGGAACTGCGTCTTCGCCGCGCCGCCGATGATCGTCTCGATCATCCGCAGTTCTGCAATGCAGGAATAACCGGCACCGCCCTCGGCGACCGGCTTGCCCGGTCCGCCGTCGAGCTTATTGGAGACCGTTCCCGAACCGATGATCGTGCCTGCAGCGAGCGGCCGGGTCTTGGCGGCATGGGCAACCAACTGGGCAAAGTCGAAAGTCATATCGATGCCGGCGTTGGCGCGACCGAAGGGCTTGCCGTTGAGGTCGACGCAGAGCGGCAGATGCAGCTTGCCACCGTCCCAGGCGTCGCCCAATTCATCCGGAGAAACGGCGACCGGCGAGAAGGCGGAAGACGGCTTCGACTGGAAGAAGCCGAAGCCCTTCGCGAGCTCTGCCGGGATGAGTCCGCGCAGCGACACGTCGTTGACCAGCATGATGAGGCGGATGGCCGCCCGCGCCTCTTCGATCGTCGCCGCCATCGGCACGTCGTCGACGACGACGGCAACTTCGCCCTCCATGTCGACGCCCCAGCTTTCGTCGACAAGCGGGATCGGATCACGCGGCGCGATGAAACTGTCAGAGCCGCCTTGATACATCAGCGGATCGGTCCAGAAGCTCGACGGCATCTCGGCATTGCGGGCCTTGCGGACCAGTTCGACGTGATTGACGTAGGCCGAACCGTCGGCCCATTGGTAAGCGCGCGGCAACGGCGAGAGGGCATCGTGTTCATGGAACCGGATCGTCGGCTGCGAGCCGGTCTCGATCCCCTCGGCCACGCGTGCCAACCGAGGACCGGCATGCGCCCAATCGTCAAGCGCTGCCTGCAGCGTGCGGGCGATATGCCCGACCTCGGAGCAACGGGTAAGATCACGGGAGACGACCACGAGCTTTCCATCGCGCGAACCGTCCTTGAGTGTCGCCAGTTTCATGCAGTCCTCCCTCTCAACCTTTTCGTTGTTTCACGCGGTTTCGGAGGAAACCGCGCCTGCCGCATAGGAATTATGCGGCAGCTTAAAGTGTTACAGCGGCCTTAGCGCGTCTTCAAAGACGCGCGGCGCTGTAAACGGACGAATCGTCCGTAAGCTTCACAACAAGGCCGTCGGCAGCGATCGTCAAGGCGCCCGCCCAGTTTTTGCGGGTCGCCGCAATCCAGTGGTTTTCGGTTATGTCCGGATCATCGGCGGGGATCAGATGGTGCAGCACCAGCCGGCCGACGCCGGCGGCCGTCGCGATCGCGGCCGCCTGTTCGGCGAAGCTGTGGCTCGCAAGCAGATGCTCCTTCAGCCGCGCGCCATTGCCGGTGCGCGCCACCAGCCGGTCGACGCCTTCGGCAAGCATCGCCTCATGCACGAGAATGTCGGCGCCTCTGGCGAAATCGGCAAGCGGCGGGAAATAGGCCGTGTCGGACGAGAATACGACCGAGCCTTCCGCATGGTCGAAGCGGAGCGCAAAACAGTCGGTGACCGGCGGATGGTCGACGCGCAGCGCCGACAACGTCAGGCCGTGCTCCGAGAAGATTTTGCCGTCGGAATATTCGATGACCTCGACCAGCGCACGCAGGTCCGGCCGCCCTTCATCGACGATGCGGATGTCGATGTCGAACGCCAGTGACTGCAGGAAGCCCTGCCAACAGGCAAGGGTCCCGACAGGACCGAAGACGCGCACGGGATGCGCGAGCCCGGCGGTCCAGGCGGTGTGGATCAGCGGTCCAAGTTCGAGCACATGGTCCGAATGCAGATGGGTGATGACGACGAGATCGAGCGCTTTCAGCGCTACGCCGGCATCCGTCACCCCGCGGGTGACGCCGAGGCCGCAATCGACGACGACCCTGCGACCGCCGATTTCGAGGAGCGACGAGGTCGGCCACGGGCCGCCCGGCCGGATCGCCGGACCGCCCTTGCTGCCGAGCAAAACGAGGCGTGAACTCAAGACCAATCGCCTTCCGGCGTCCCGTTGAACCGCTTCTTGAGATCGCTCCAGCAATCGATGTAGTTGTCCTGCAACGTCTCCAGTTCGGCGGCGTAGCGGGTCAGTTGCTGCGGGAAGCGGGTCTCGAACATGAAGGCCATCGTATGGTCGAGCTTCACCGGTTTCAACTCGCTGTTTGTCGCCTTGTCGTAGCCGGACGCGTCAGGCCCGTGCGCCAGCATCATGTTGTGCAAGCTCATGCCGCCGGGCACGAAACCCTCTTCCTTCGCGTCATAACGGCCATAGATCAGCCCCATGAACTCGCTCATGATGTTGCGGTGATACCAGGGCGGCCGGAAGGTGTGTTCGGCGACCATCCAGCGCGGCGGGAAGATGACGAAATCAACGTTCGCCGTCCCCTCTTCGCCGGAAGGTGCCGTCAGCACGGTGAAAATCGACGGATCCGGATGGTCGAAGAGGATTGCGCCAACGGGCGAGAAGGTCTTGAGATCGTATTTGTAGGGCGCGTAGTTCCCGTGCCAGGCGACGACATCGAGCGGCGAATGGCCGATCTCGGTCACGTGGAAGCCACCACACCACTTCACATGCACGCGGCAGGGCGTCTCCTTCTCCTCGAAGGCGGCGACCGGCGTCTTGAAATCGCGCGGGTTGGCGAGGCAGTTTGCGCCGATCGGGCCGCGATCCGGCAACGTGAACTTGGCGCCGTAGTTTTCGCAGATGTAGCCGCGCCAGACCTTCTCGTCGCCAAGCCGCGTGACCTTGAACATGGTACCGCGCGGCACGAGGCAGATCTCCGAGGGTTGCACATCCATCTTGCCGAGTTCGGTGAAGACCTGGATGGCGCCGGTCTCCGGAACGATCAGGAGCTCGCCGTCGGCGTTGAAGAAATAGTCGTCCACCATGTCGGCGTTGAAGGCATAGGCATGCGCCGCCATCCCGGTCTGCGTCGGTGCGTCGCCCGCCGTCGTCATCGTGCGGATACCCTCAAGGAAATTGAGCTTCTCCGATGGCGGCGGCAGCGGGTTCCAACGCAACTGGCCGAGTGCCAGCGAGTGTTCGGCCACATGCGGCGCCGTCTTCCAGTGCGGATAGTCGATCCTGCTGAAGCGCCCGGTGTGGCGGACACTCGGGCGGATACGGTAGAGCCAGGAACGCTCGTTGGTGCCGCGCGGAGCGGTGAAGGGCGAGCCGGAAAGCTGCTCGGCATAAAGCCCGTAGGCGCATTTCTGCGGGCTGTTCTGCCCCTGCGGCAGAGCGCCGGGCAAACTTTCGGTCTCGAAATCGTTGCCGAAGCCCGGCATGTAGCCGAGCGCCTCGGCTGCCTTGGCCTGTGCATCGGCCTGTTTTCCTGCCTTCTCGAGCATGGTTCGATCCTCCTCCTCCAAACGCCTGGCTCCAGCAGAGGAGCGCCCCCCTTAAGAAGGGGCCGGCACACTTCCGGTGCCACGGCGACGGCTGATCCTCGTGGACGTGAGCGGCGCTTTCGGCATATTAGTTGCAATCGTAACTATCGATTTTGTAACTATCAAGGACACCGCGATGGCCGCCGATGGCTTCGAGCTCAATGCCTTTCTGCCCTACCGCTTGAACCGAGCAGCCGAATTCGTCGCCCTGCGCTTCGCGGCCCAATACAAGGCACGCTACCAGCTCACCCGCCCGGAATGGCGCACGCTCGCAGCCCTCGGCAGCACCGGCCGTCCGATGACGGCGACCGAGGTCGGCGCCCACTCGGCCATGCACAAGACCAAGGTCAGCCGCGCCGTCGCGGCCCTCGAAAAACGCCGCTGGCTGACGCGGCGCCAACATGAGGACGACCGCCGCGTCGAGCATCTGGAACTGACGAAGACAGGCATTCGGGCCTACGGCGAATTGACCGAGCTTGCTGCCCGCTATCAGGCGGAATTGAACGCGCTGATCGGTCCGGCCGAAATGCAGGCGCTGGCTGTCGGCCTGGAAGCATTAGAACGCGCCATCGTCAGGATCGAAAAACCCGACAACGCCCGCGGCTGAGCTCAGCCTTTCATCCGTTCCGGGATCGGCACGCCTTCGAAGCTTTTCAGCGTTTCGAGCACGATCGAGGTCTTCACATGCTGCACACTGTCGTGAGGCAGCAGCACGTCGTTGACGAAGCGCGAAAGCCCCGCGAGATCCGGCGTCACTACTCTCAGATGATAATCCATCTCGCCCGTCAGGGCATAGGCCTCCAGAACTTCGGGCAGGCTGGAGACGAGCTTGCCGAACCGCTTGGCATTGTCGCGATTGTGGGTGGCGAGCGTCACCGAGATCACCACCATCAGATCAAGGCCGAGCTTCTGCCGGTCGATCTGGGCCTGATAGCCGGTGATATAGCCTTCCGCTTCGAGCCGGGTGCGCCGCCGAGAGCATTGCGACGGCGAAAGCGCGATGCGTTCGGACAGTTCGTTGTTGGTCAGATGCCCGTCGCGCTGCAATTCACTGAGGATCTTGAGATCGAAGCCGTCAAGCTGCTCCATTCGTGCGCCCTAATACAATATTTTGCATGTTTCGTGCGCCATTTTGTCCAAACAGCGCAAGAATACAAGCATCATGCATGGGAATTGCGTCATACTCCAGCAAAGTTTGGAAGAACAAGAGGAGACTTCCGATGGGCCCCTTCCCGCATGACGCCCCGCCGGCAACCATTACCGCTGACAACCCGGCCGGCACCGACGGCTTCGAATTTGTCGAATTCGCCCATCCGGAACCGGAGAAGCTGGCCGAGCTCTTTACCCGCATGGGCTACAGCCCGGTCGCCAAGCACAAATCCAAGAACATCACCGTCTGGCGGCAGGGCGATATCAACTACATCCTGAATGCCGAGCCGGGTTCCCATGCCATGCGCTTCGTCGATCAGCATGGCCCCTGCGCGCCGTCCATGGCCTGGCGCGTCGTCGACGCCAAGCACGCCTTCGACCATGCAGTCTCGAAGGGCGCGATCCCCTACGAAGGCAACGACAAGTGTCTCGACGTTCCTGCCATCGTCGGCATCGGCGGTTCACTGCTCTATTTCGTCGAAACCTACGGCGCCAAGGGCTCGGCCTATGAAGCCGAATTCGAATGGACCGGCGCGCGCAACCCGAAGCCCGAAGGCGTCGGCTTCTATTATCTCGACCACCTCACCCACAACGTCTATCGCGGCAACATGGACAAGTGGTGGGCCTTCTACCGTGAACTCTTCAACTTCACGCAGATCCACTTCTTCGACATCGACGGCCGCATCACCGGCCTCGTCAGCCGCGCGATCACCTCGCCCTGCGGCAAGATCCGCATTCCCTTGAACGAGTCCAAGGACGATACGAGCCAGATCGAGGAATATCTGCGCAAGTACAAGGGTGAAGGCATCCAGCACATCGCCGTCGGCACCGAGGCGATCTACGACGCCACCGACAAGCTCGCCGACAATGGCCTGAAGTTCATGCCCGGCCCGCCGGAAACCTATTACGAGATGTCACACGAGCGGGTGCACGGCCATGACGAGCCGATCGAGCGCATGAAGAAGCACGGCATCCTCATCGACGGCGAAGGCGTGGTGAATGGCGGCATGACGAAGATCCTGCTGCAGATCTTCTCGAAGACCGTGATCGGCCCGATCTTCTTCGAGTTCATTCAGCGCAAGGGCGACGAAGGCTTTGGCGAGGGCAACTTCCGCGCCCTGTTCGAATCGATCGAAGCCGACCAGATCCGTCGCGGCGAACTGGGACCGCAGGCGGCCGAGTAAACAGGCCTGGCCCGGAAAATCTTGGCCGGACGGCAGGGCCGGCCTCTCGAAGCTCAGGAGCCTCTCGCCTCAAGCGAGGGGCTTTTCTATGGAGCCGACATCTCACAACACGATCGCGTCCGCGTGCCCGATCGAACAGATATCGCAGTCGTCGATCTCAGTTCGTGGCATCGTTGACGACGCGCCAATTCGGGCGGCCGAGGTCATGCGGCCATTCGATCACGTCACGGTCGTTGAAGTAGACGACTTCGGCCAGTTTCGGGAACCGCGGATCCGGCTGCGTCGCGGCGTTCATCCACGGCTGCATATAGGCCTGGCTGCCTTCCCATCCGAGTTCGGCCACCCAGATCGGCTTGTTGTACTTGGCCACCAGGTCGTAGCCGGGCTTCAGCGCCTCGGCGAAGGTCTTGGGTCGGCCGTACTCGATCTTGTCGAAGGGCTCGAGCCCGAAGACGGACAGCCCGACGAGATCGACATAGTCGTCACCCGGATAGTAGGCTTCGAGGTTCGGTAGTCCTTTCGGCGACCACATGATCTGCGCTTTCGGCGCCTTCTTGCGCACGATGTCCATGGCATGCCTGTAGGCCTTGATCCAATCCTGGGGTTGCCAGCCGGCCCAGGAGAAGCGGCCGGAGGTGTCTTCCATTTCCTGCCCCCAGCGCACGACGACCGGGCTTTTCAGTTCGGCAATCGCGTTGGCGATCGCTTCCATGTTGGGATCATATTCGCCCCTGAGCATCCGGTCGCGGAGTTGCGTCGGCGTCAGTTTCCAGTCGAGCGACCAGGACCAGGGCTCGATGGTGATCAGCAGATTGCGCTTGCGCTGAAGCGCATACTCGTCAGCGGTGCGCAGGGATGCGAGATCGACATCTTCCCACGGCAGGAACAGAGCCTCGGTCGTCACGTCGCCTTGGGCGCCGAAATCGCCATGCGGATCGTAAGCGCCGAATTTCGTTCCGCCAGGGTGCATGACGGGACGTTTGTCGAACATCGTCTCAGTCTGTCCGGCATTACCCGCAGGATTGGCTTGCTCCTGCGCCAACGCGGACACCATGCTGCCGAAGTCCAACTGCAGGGCCAGGGCAGTGCATAGGGCGAATGCCAATTTGCGTTTCATTTCATCCTCCTGCTGCGTCTATTTCTTGGCCAGGAACTGTTCCTTGAGACGCAATGCCTTTGCCGTGATGTCGTCCTGGGCGACGAGGCTGTAGTAAGCGTCATTGGGCTTGGGCTTTGCGTGCTTGAAGACATACCACTCGCCGTTTGGCACTTTCCGCTGATAGATCGTGTCGCCGATCTTGGCGTGGCCGAAACAGGTCCGAGCATCGCCCGCATCGACCGCGGTCGTCCATACGGCCTGCATGCACATCATGCCGAGATCGCTGACGTACCAGTTGCCTTCGGCGAAGGAGCGGTCACCGTTGCCCTTGTCGACAAAGGCAACCAGCTTTCGGTCATGCGCGGTGAAGCGTGCGCCGCCGGTCGACCATTGCCAGGTCTTGTTGCGGTAGAGCGAATAGACTTCATAAGCGCTGAGCGGCGTCGGCTTGATCTCCATCTTCGCCTTGACCGGCTCGGCGCCCAAGTAGACCGCGGCGGCTGCAAACGGCAGCGACAGCGGCAGAATCATGACTTTTATCGACCCTTTCATCGCCTTTCTCCTCGTCTTGGAGATTTACACACTCGATTTCTCGCCGCCGTCATGACGGCATGTCGTATCGGCCGACCTTCTTTGTCGTCGTCGTTTCCCGGTATTTCGTTTCGCTGACAGGTCCTTCGACGCTCTTAGCGGTGGCCCGTGACAAGGCAGCCTCGATCCGCGCCCCGCTCTCAGGCGGCGGCGAAAAGCCTTTCCATTGCAAATGGAAGCGAACGATCCTGAGCTTCGTGCCGAGTCCGGCGCCGGCAACTGCGAATTTCGCCTCGGTGAAGGTCACGAAGCCCAGGCCGTGCGACAGCGCCTCCGTTGCCTCGGCACCGTGGCGCACGGCCGATTGGGCAGACAGCACCGAGACCAGCACCAGAGAGCCGGCCGTCATCGCGGTCACCGTCGAACGCGGCACGAGAGGCAACCCGTTCTCACGCGCGTGCCGAACATGGATCACCACCGCGAGCCCGGCATAGATGAGAGCGTTGATCCCGGCGAAGACGTAGAAGCCGCGCGCCGCTCCCGCATCGGCAATCAGCCAGACGGCGAGCGCCGACATCAGGGAAAGCAGGAGATAGGGCGTCAGCACACGAAGCGGCAGGGGAGCTGCTGCGCCGCCGCCTTTTGGCGTGATGTGAAAATCGACGAACGAGCCGCTCAGATGATCGCGCACCGCCGCCAGGCAGCCAAGCAGCGACCAGGGCCACCGCGCGAACAGGAACAGGATCGTCTCCCAACTCAGCACCCGCGCGTCATGCGGGCGGAAGGTGCCGGTCGAACGCCAGAAATAGGCGAGCACGACCAGAACCAGCGACAAAGGCACGAAATGCAGCAGGAAATCGGGATATTCGACCGCGACGAAGACCCGTCCCATGAGCAGCGCCGCGATCGGCATCACGAACATCAGCGCCATGAAGCACGAAAACAGCGGGTACCAGAACTGCGAAAAGAGGAACTGGAACTGCAGCCGCGGCGGCAGCTTCGGCACGTATACGGGCGAGTACTTCAACAGGATCGCCACCAGGCTGCGCGACCATTGGAATTCCTGAACCACGAGATCGGCAAAGTTCGCCGGCCCGTCGCCATGGGCAATGGCGTTCAGGGCATGCACGCCGCGCCAGCCATGGGCATTCATCATCAGTGTCGTCGAATGATCTTCGGCGAGTTCCGGACCCAGCCCGCCGATCTGCTTCAGCGCCTTTGTCCGCACGGCATAATGCGAACCGATGCATAGCGGCGCCCAGCCGTTGTTGTAGCCGACCTGCAGGGAGCCATGCAGGCTTGCCTCCGCATAGAGCCGCCCGCGTGCCGCCCAGCTTGTGGCCGCATTCGCGTCGCATATGCTCGGCGCCGAGACATAGCCGACCGACGGGTCGTTGAAGGGACGCAGCACCTCGACGAGATAGGTGGCTTCGGGCACGTGATCGGCGTCGAACTGCGCCACGAAATCGTAGCGCTCATAGCCGTAGTGATCGTAGAAATAGGCGAGGTTTCCTTCCTTGCAGCGCGTGCGGCGTGGCCAGGTGGCGCGATGATATTCGGCGACACCCTTTCGCGTTGAGATGAAAACCCCGTGGGCCGCACACCAGGAAACCGTTTCCGGCGACGGGTCCTCGTCCGCCAGCCAGACATCGAAGTCGCAGCCGGTCTGGTCCAGCATCGCCTGCAGCGTCTTGCGCACAACGGCAAACGGCTCGGACGGCGCCTTGGTGACGACCATCGCGATCCGCCCTCGGGGCACCGGACCCGTGTCCACGGTGGCCACCTTCGCGCCGGAAAAGATCATGATGAAATAGACCGGCAGCAGGATGATCCATCCTACGACGACGGTGATGAGGATGTAGCATGGCCAGTCCATGACGTGGACCGGATCGAACCACCACCGCCAGAAATACACGAAGGCCGCGAACCATGCGGTAACGCCCAACATGTTTAGCATCTGCAGGCGTCCGGAAAACAGCACCGTCAGACGAGGCCTGACATGCCGCACTTGCCGCGCACGCGCGAGATCGGCATAGTGCCGAAATTCGTCGAGTGCGGCGGCCCAGCTCATCACCGCACCTCCAGCCCGAAACCCGGCGCCGCCGTGCGGATGATGGTGTCGATGTCCGAGAGCGCCGGGCGGAAGCCCAGCCGCTGCCGCGCCCGGTTCGTGTCGGCATAGAGCACGGGCGGATCGCCGGGGCGACGCGGCAACATCTGCACGCGAACCTGTCGCCCGGTGACGCGATCGATGGCCTCGAGAACCTGCCGGATCGACGTCCCGTGTCCGGAGCCGAGATTGGCGCGCAGCACTTCGCCGCCGTCACGCAGATAGTTGACGGCCGCGACATGCGCGTCGGCGAGGTCGGTCACGTGAATGTAGTCGCGAATGCAGGTTCCGTCCGGCGTCGGATAATCGTCGCCGAAGACGTCGAGTCTTTCGATCCCGCCGGCCGCCGCCATCAGGGCGCGCGGTATGAGATGCGTTTCCGGATCGTGCCGTTCCGTGAGCTGTCCTTCCGGATCGGCGCCCGCGGCGTTGAAGTAGCGCAAGGCGACGGAACGAAGATCATAGGCGCGCGCGTAGTCGCCGAGCATCAGCTCGATCATCAGTTTCGTACGCCCATAGGGGTTTATCGGAAATTGCTCCGTGTCCTCGGTGATCGGAAGCCGCGGCGGCACGCCGTAGGTGGCGCAGGAGCTGGAAAATACGATGTGTTTAAGCCCGGTGACACGGCAGGCCTCGAGCAGCGCGATGCTGCCTGCAACATTGTTGCGATAGTATTTTCCCGGGTCTTCGACGGATTCCCCGACATAGGCGGATGCCGCAAAGTGGATCACGCATTCGGGCAGAAACGTCCGGATCGCCGTCGCCAGCCGTTCCGTGTCCTCAAGCTCGCCTTCAACGAGGGGACCCCAGCCTACGTTGGTCCTATGCCCCGTCGAAAGATTGTCATAGACGACGGGAACGAAATCCTGCTCAGCAAGGCGCTTGCAGGTGTGGCTTCCTATGAAACCGGCACCGCCGGTGACGAGTATGACGCGGGACATCTCATACCGCCTCTCCCGCCGTTGCGCGATCGGCTGCGTTGAGGCGCTCCTCGAAGTAAGCGATGGTGCGCTCGAGCCCGTCGCGCAGCATGACCTTCGGCTCCCAGGCGAGCTCCGTCAGCGCGTGCGATATGTCGGGACGGCGCTGACGCGGATCGTCGACGGCCGCCGCCTGGTGAACGATGCGCGAGCGTGAGCCGGTCAGCGACCGCACCATTTCCGCAAGTTCGAGAACGGTGAATTCGCCGGGATTGCCGAGGTTGATCGGCCCAATGCAATCACCGGCTGAGACGGAAAGCCGGAGAAAACCGTCGATCAGGTCGTCGACATAGCAGAAGGACCGGGTCTGCTGCCCGTCGCCATAGATCGTCAGGTCCTTGCCGAGCAGAGCCTGGACGACGAAATTGGAGATCACCCGGCCGTCGTCCGCCCGCATGCGCGGGCCGTAGGTATTGAAGATGCGCGCGACCTTGATCTTGACCCGATGGGATCGGTGGTAGTCGAAGAACAGGGTTTCGGCCGACCGTTTTCCTTCATCGTAGCAGGCACGCGGGCCGATCGGGTTGACGTTGCCGAAATAGACCTCGCGTTGCGGGCTGAGAAGCGGATCACCATAGACTTCCGAGGTCGAGGACTGGATGACCGTGGCGCCGGTGGCGCGCGCATTTTCGAGTGCATGCAGCGCGCCAAGGACGTTGGTCATGAGAGTGCCGACCGGATCGGCCTGATAGTCGGGCGGTGATGCCGGAGAAGCAAAATTGAAGATGACGTCAGCATCGATCAGATAGGGTTTGCGAACGTCATGATCGATGACGTGGAAATGCGGGTTCTGCACCAAATGAGAGAGATTTTCGCGCCGTCCCGTTGAAAAATTGTCGAGACAAATGACCGTATGACCTAGAGAAAGAAGTCTTTCGCAAATATGCGAACCAAGAAAACCGCCTCCGCCTGTTACTAGTATTCTTCTCGGTATTCCTGCAATCTTCTTTAGAAACTCGCGTTGCCCGACGACAGACAACGGGCCCGGAACGACCTTTCGCATGCGCACCTCCAATTATTCTACACACCATTCCTCATGGTGATTGGAGACGGGCTGCCCATAGGAAATATAATAAGGAATTGTTTCTTTATTACAATTTCACGCACAACCCGACAGAACAAGAATTCTACGATCCATCCCAATATCTTCTTATCTTAAATTTCAATATTAGCTAATTATCAAATAACTACCGACGCGTCAACTAAAACGATAAGGACTTATATAATATAATATGAAATAAGAATAGAGTTACCCGAGAAATAGCCGCAGATAGCTACACTATAATCCAGACAAAATAATCATTTAATACTTTATTAATCATATTATAGCTATTACGGGCTACCGATCACTCTTGAAATCCTGCTTTTTTCGGGGGGAGTAGTCCGGCGGGCGATGTCGGTCGGGTGTTCCGCCGTGGGCACCATCCTTCGCCATAAGCGAGGTCACGGGAAGCTGGCATGCAGGCCCTGATCAGCAGCCAAAACGCAATTAACTGCGCACTCGACGGTGTCGAGGCACAGCAATGAAATGCTTGGCCGATGCTTCCGAGTTTAGTTCTTCCAGCGCGACGAAAGCGTCTCGCCACCGCGTTCGGCGGCCGCATCGTTGGTGAAGTAGCGCGACGCCGCTTCCGTGCGGTTGCGGACGTTCATCTTCTTGTAGATGTTGCGGACATGAACCTTGACGGTATTCTCCGACAATCCAAGACGATCGGCGATGATCTTGTTTTGCGTTCCCTTGCAGATCAGATCGAGGATCTGAACTTCGCGGGTCGTCAATCCGTCGGGCCCGGCATCGCGCTTGCGCCGACCCGCGCCTGCGCTCGCTCCGGACAGCTCTGACCGCCGGCCATAGAGACTGCTCGCAGCGAAGGGCTCGGGCGAAAGCCGTCGCAGCAAGGCGGCGGGGAAGTGCTCGCCCCCCTTCATCAGCAAATCGATGGCTGCAAGGCAGACGTCCAGGTTCAGGTTCAACGGCAGAACGCCGTGGATCAGCCGTTCTTCAACGAAGCCGGCGATCGACGGATCGAGTTCATCGGCATTCTCCACCACCAGACCGATCGAGGTCTTGGGATGAAACTCGTGTATGGTCCGCAAGATTGCTGGAAAGGACTTGGCCGGCATGCGGTAGAGCATGATCAGCGTCACGTCGACGAGACTGCCGTCCAACAGATTGTCCGGATCGGAAAAGCAGACGATGTCGTGCCCCTGAAACCGCGAACCGACCGCCTGCATCAGGCACTCGGCAAACAGATCAATCTTGGCGAGCATGACGATCTTTTTCTTCTGCGACAAAGCCTTGTTGTTTTCTTCAAAATCATCAACGCTGGAGCTTCCCGGATACATTACGCCCTCCTAGGATTTTTCCATTTATTTTTATGGGTGCACGTTTTTCCCGCAGTGCACCACACTTTCAGAAAATTTATTCGGAACCACTATGCGTCATGGCGACTTCCCACCCCGGGGAAAATTCGCGATAGCTAATGTAACGTAAAGATCTTCATTACGAAACAACCCAAAAGGATTATTGGCGCCCCGAAAGTGTCCTTAAATCGTTATAAATCGAACCATCTTTGGGTTACACGGCGACTGCCTCACGCATTGACGCTCGAAAAATGCCATCCCGATGGCAGCGACCGCTCTTCCATCGGACACGGCGCCCCACCCATTTCCGCGAAAGGCAGCCCATTCCGAGACGAAAAGAAGGATTAGCTGCCGAGGTATTCGCCGCGCCGCCTACCCATCCCCTCGGGCCGATATACCTAAAAATACTTCCTTGGGGCTAGTGTGCTGGCGACCTGGGCGAAGCGGATCGACCGATCGCGCGAAGAAGCGGGAGCACAACCGCATGGTTGGCGCCGACAGCCACGCTGGCGTGAGCAAATTCAAACGCTATAACAACGGCTTGCAGGCTGCGGATTACGCCGAAAAGAGCCAATAATTACAACCCACTAACTAGAATAGGTATCTTCCGCGCGCCCGCATTTGGAGTCACATTGGCATTTCGTTTTTGAGTATGCAGCTTGGGTTTCGGCGGAACGCTATTCCGCTCATTTCCATCAACCCGGCGTGTGGCGTAAGCGTAAATCCCGAGTAAGTGTAAAGTATACATTGATCGATTGCGGATCTCGATCCGCTATGTCATTTAAAAAAAAGTATAAAAATAGAATTGTATTTTAATAAAGCAATACAAGTCGGATTGGAATATTGTTTCTTCCTCAAAACGGAGCCAACCCCAGCAAAAATACCGTAAGATTTAAGGGTATTTGGTGTTGGCTCCTTTTTAACCCAAACGCCGCCTCGTCGCTCTCGACCAGGGAGTAGCCCCTCGGTCTTTGCGCTCGCTCCGGTCGAGCGCCTTCACGAAAGACGAGGCGGACAATGGGTCTCCGTGAACCTACTTCTTCTCGAACGCCCGCGTCAGCTGGTCGACGATATCCTGCTGCGACTTCAAGCCGGAGGCGGTCAGATAGAGCTTGGCGGAGTCGAGATAGACGACATGGCCATCCTTCGAACAGGCGGATGCTCTAAGCGCGCCGCACGCAAATCCGTGTAGCGCGCCTTGATCGATGGAGCCAGCACTTGCGCACTCTCGCTACCCAGCGGCGCCGCGTGCGCCCCGCTTGCCGATCCGGGCCGCATCCGTTGCCCTGTCCTCGTCCGTCACCGAAGAGAACCGCTTCAGCCGGCGACCGAGCTTCGCATTGATGTCGTCCATCACGGTGAACATGACGGGGACGAAGACGAGGCTGAGCATCGTCGAGGTAATCAGCCCCCCGATCACGGCGATCGCCATCGGTGCCCGGAAAGCGGCATCGGCGCCGATGCCGATCGCGGCGGGAACCATGCCCGCCACCATGGCGATGGTCGTCATGATGATCGGCCGCGCGCGGGTGACGCCCGCCATCAGCAAGGCCGTCCGCCGATCGGCACCCCCGTTGCGGCACTCGATCGCATGGTCGACGAGCAGGATCGAGTTCTTGCAGACGATGCCCATCAGCATGAGGATGCCGATCGTCGACGAGAGATCGAGCGAAGCGCCGAAGAGCAGCAAGGCGAGCGCCGCCCCGCCGATCGACAGCGGCAAGGCCACCAGGATGGTGATCGGCTGCAGGAAATCCTTGAACAAGAGCACCAGAACCGCCGCGACCATCAGGATCCCCGCAAGCAACGCCAGCGCGAAGTTGCGGAACATCTCCGACATGTACTCTGCTTCGCCGTAGTTGGCCTGCGACACGCCCAAGGGCAGTTCGGTCATGGCCGGCAGCGCCGAGATCGCCTCGAACGCGGTCCCAAGCGTGATGCCGTTGAGGTTGGCCTCGACGGCGATCAGGCGTTTGCGATCCAGGCGTTCGACGCTGCTTTCCTCCGCGCCGAAGGAGATATCGGCGACCGATGTCAACGGCACCACTGTTCCGGCATTCGTGCCGACCCTTAGATTGCGGAGCGTATCGACGTCCCCCCTGGCCGACTGGTCGAGCATGACGCGGATGGGCACCTGGCGGTTGCCGAGGTTGAAACGAGCCGAATTGCTTTCGCTGTCCCCCATCGTGGCGATGCGCGCGACGGTACCGATCGAAGTCACCGAGACGCCTAGCCTTGCCGCCTCGTCGAAGCGCGGCTTGACCAGCAGCTCCGGCGAAAGCAGCGGCTCAGTGGACTGGACGTTGACCAGTCCGGGAAGCGCACGCATCTCCTTTTCGAGACGGCGCACCGAAGCCATCAGCGCCGCCGGATCGTCGCTCGTCAGATAGATCGAGAGATCCTTGGCCCCCTCGACGGACGAGAACGTGGCCTCGATATCAGGCGTCGCCGCCAACAGCGGGCGCAGCGACAACTCGAAGGACTTGCGATCGAGCCCGCGTTCCTCGCGTGGCTTGAGCTTGATGCGGAGAGACACCTCGTTGAGATTTTCCGCCGTCGCCAGAACGCTTTCGACCTCAGGCTTTGCCTTGATCTGACCGACCAGATCGTCGGAGATGCGGGCCGTTTCTTCAAGACGCGTGCCCGGCGGCAGGGTGATCTTGAGCTGCGACACGTTGCTGTCGCTTGTCGGCAGGAAACCGGTCGGCAGCATCGTCAGCAGCCCGATCGAGCCGATGAAGATCAGGGCGACCAGCGACAAGGCCGTCTTGCGATGAGCGAGCGTCCACCCGAGCAAGCGGCGATAGCCGTCGGCAATGCGCGATGGCTTGCCGGAATGGCCATGGCCGCCCCTTGGCCGCAGCAGGTAGGCCGCCATCAGCGGTGTCAGCAGGCGTGCCACCGCCAGCGAAAACAGCACGGCGATCGCAACCGTCAGGCCGAACTGCTTGAAATACTGCCCCACTGCGCCACCGATGAAGCTGACCGGCGCAAAGACCGCGACGATCGTCAAGGTCGTGGCGACGATGGCAAGACCGATCGCGTCGGCCGCGTCGATCGCTGCGATGAATGGGCGCTTGCCCATGTCGACATGGCGTTCGATGTTCTCGATCTCGACGATCGCATCGTCGACGAGAATGCCGATGACGAGCGTCAGCGCCAGCAGGCTGATGCCGTTGAGCGTGAAGCCGAGCAGGTCCATCACCGCGAAGGTCGGCAGGATGGAGAGCGGCATGGCAAGCGCGGAGATCAGCGTCGCCCGCCAGTTGCGCAGGAAGGCGAAGACGACGACGACGGTCAGGATCGCGCCTTCGATCAGGGCCGTGACGGCCGCGTCGTAGCTTTCCTGCGTGTATTCGACAAGCGAGATCAGCTCCGTGAATTCGACGCCCGGCATACGCTGGCGGATTTCCTTCAGTCGCGCGGCAACGGCGTCGGCAACGACGGTATCGCTTGACCCCTTGCTGCGCGAAACCGAGAAGCTGACGACCGGCTCGCCGTCGACACGTGCGAAGTTGCGCGGTTCGGAGGAGGTGTCCTCGATCGTCGCGATATCGGAAAGCTGCACCCAGCGGCCGCCCGATAGCGGGATTGACAGCCGCGACAATTCCTCGACCGAGCCGGCGCTGCCGACCGTGCGGATCGACTGCTCGCGGCCACCGATCTCACCGCGTCCGCTGGGGATGTTGGTGTTGATCTCGCGCAGCGCCGTATTCACCTGGTCGGCGGTCACCCCAACCGCCAGCAGACGCTCGGGGTTGAGCGACACGCGGACCTCGCGATTGACGCCGCCGAGACGCTGCACTTTCTGCACGCCGGGCAGCGTCAGCAGTTCGCTGTTGATCGTATCGTCCACGAACCAGGAGAGTTCCACCGGCGACATGTCTGGGGCGCGCACCGCGTAATAGACGATGGCGCTGCCATCGACATCGACGCGCGAGACGATGGGTTCCTGGATCGACTGCGGCAGGTCGGAGCGGATCTGCGCCACGGCCTCGCGCACGTCGTTGGCGGCGCGGTCCGGATCGGTGCCGATCTTGAACTCGACCGTGGTCGTCGACACGCCATTGGTGATGGTCGAGCGCATATGGCTGACCCCGACAAGGCCGGCGGCCACGCCTTCGACGCGGCGCGTCACCTGCGTTTCCATTTCGGCCGGTTGCGCGCTCGGCTGCGTGATCACAACCGTCACGACCGGGAACGACACGCTCGGATTGGCGTTGACAGGCAACCGCAGAAACGAGGCGATGCCCATCAATGTGAGGACGACGAAGAGAACGATCGTCGGTACGGGCTTTCGGATCGCCCAGGCAGAGATGTTGCCGGTCATTGCGGCTCGCCCGCCTGTGCCGGCTGGACATCTCTCGCCAGGACCGCCTCACCCTCGCGCAGCGAAACCCCGGCCTTGAGAACAACCCGGTCGCCGGTCGCGAGCCCGGAGACGATTTCGACCTTGCCACCCTGGCGCATGCCCGGCTGAACCGTCTTGCGGGTCACCTCGCCGGCATCGACGACAAAGACCGAAACCGTGCCGTCGGGTGCCCCGTAAAGCAGCGCGGAATCGTCGACCATGATCGCCTTGCGCTCGGCCACGACGATCTCCGCCCGGCCGAAGGTGCCGGCAAAGGGCGGCCTGCTCGTATTCAGCGTGACCTGAGCGGTGCCGAGCCGGGTTTCGCGATCGATCTTCGGATTGATCACCCGCACCGTTCCTTCGATCCAGTCACTGCGACCGGAGAGCCTGACCCTGACGATCTGGCCGACGGCGAGCAGCGGCAGTTCGGTTTCGGGGACTTCTGCGGCGAACTCGATCTCGCCGTCGCGGATCAGCTTGACCAGCGGATCCGAGCCCGCAAGCGCACCGGCGCGGGCGAGCCGCTCGGAGACAACGCCCGCGGCTGGCGCCAGGATCACGGCGCGTTCGAGCTTGCGGCGTGCCTCGGCCGCGAGCGCTTCCGCCTGCTCGTAGTCGGCCCGCGCCACCTTTACCGCCTGCTCGGCGATCGCGAGCGCCGAGACTCGTTCCTCGAGAATGGTCTCGGCCTGAAGGTGGCGCAATTGCCGGGCACGGGCGAGCTTCCTCTGCTCCTGCGTGACCGTTTCCGCCTCCCGCGCCATCGTTGCGCCGGCACGTGCCACCCGGCCCTCCGCCTCGCGCAGAAGGTTTTCCAGCATGTCGGTCTCCAATCGGGCAATCACCTGCCCGGCCGCAACCCGGTCGCCGATCTCGACTTCGACTTTGGCGATACGCTGATCGATCAAGGTCGTGCCGACGGCAATCTCCTCGCGTGCGACGAAGATGCCGGCGAAGGATCGTGTCCATTCCTGGGGACGGCTGTCGGCGACGAATGTCGATACCGTGCGGGCAATTGCGGCACTGTCGACGGGAATGGAGGCGGCGGCCTCCCCGGAGGAGTGCGCCGCACCATGCGTCATGGCGAGCGCGAGGAGCGCAGCAAGGACGACGTTCAACTCAACTGTGCGTCTCATTTCATTGGCTTTCTATTGGCAAGGCCGGTTGGATCGGAAACACGGGCGGTCCGAGTTCTCGGCCTCGAGATCGGGCAAAGTGCGTCGTATAATAATTAGATCAATCGATCTAATTATCTGATCCATCAAACGCGACAATTGTAAGGCAGATCACACACTAGCATTGCGGGAAGATGGCGGAATTGCTGTCAGCGAGCGACCTTGACAGCGGCACGCCACCCCACGAAATTAGAGTGTTCGGTCTAATAAAGAGACCGGCAAGCAAGGAGAATTGGCGATGCGCAAGGTCGACCCCGAGAAACACGCCGCCAAACGTCGACTGATCATCGATGCAGCAATCGCCTGTTTTGCGCGAAAGGGTTTTCACGGCACGTCGACCGCCGAAATCTGTGCCGAGGCAGGCATGAGCCCGGGCAATCTTTTCCATTATTTTCCGACCAAGCACACCATTATCGCGGCGATCGTGGAGGAGGAACGTCAAGAAACGGCGGAGATCTTCCGTAAATTGGGCGAAGCCGAAGACCTGTTCGCCGCGCTGCTCGGTTTCATGAACACCGTTCTCGAGCTTGCGGGCGACCCGACCTATTCGAGCCTGGCGCTCGAAATCGCTGCTGAAGCGATGCGCGACGAGCGGATCGGTGTGCTCGCGGCCGCCAATGACGCCGAGTTTCAGGGAGCCCTTGCAGCGCTGCTTCGCGGCGCGGCCAGCAGAAATCAAATCGATCGGACCGTGGACGCCGCCGGCGCCGCCCGATGGATCGCCGCGATCATCGACGGCATCTTCAGCCGGGTCGCTGTCGACCCCGGCTTCAAGCCGAAGGACGAAGGCGCGATGCTGCGGCTTCTCCTGACCCGGTTTCTCCGCCCGCAGGGCTGATGGCTTGCGAACGGAATGGGCGAAGCAAGCATTCGCTTGCCCTAGTCATATGATTCAGGCCCGCCGGCTTTCGCCGGAGGGCCCGTCAAGACGGAAGCAAATCAGGAATGCTTCTGGATGAGGCCGTAGACGATATTCCGGTTGGCGCCGAACTGGACGCGCGCGTCGACGGCGGCCTTGCCCGCACTCTTACGGATGATGTTCCACATGTCCGCCTCCGAACGCAGCAACAGCGCCCAGTTCATGAAGGTCTCCATGTAGCCGTCGACGCCAATATCCTGGGCGAAATTGGCAAACAGGAAGACTCCGTTCGGCTTCAGCATCTGCAGGCAGCGATGGGTAAGCTTGATGGCCACCTTGTCGGCAAGGTAGTCGTAGAGTCCGGCAGCATAGATGAAGTCGAACTTGCCGAGCTTCTGATCGCGGCCGAGCAGGCTGCGGACGGAGCCATCCACGGCTTCGATGCAGGTGCCGCCGAAGTCGCGGCTGATCGAACCGACGCTGAGCGGATCCTGGTCGAGCGCCACCCAGCGCTTGATCCGGCGCTCCTCAAGCGCCACCGAGCGATTGGCTTCGCGCAGATGTCCGGCGGCAATCGTCAGAATTTCCGCCTGGGTACCGCGGCTGGCCGCGATCTCGTCGACGTGACGGGTCAGCAGGTCGCGACGCTCGCGCACCGCGACCGAAGAAGACGCGTCCTTGGTGTAATCATAGAGCGCTCGTCCGATGGGTGATGCCCGCTCGATCTCGTTAGCGACACTCGCATGACCATAGATGAAGTCGAGCAATTGCGCGTCGCCCGAGTAGCCCCGGGGCTTTTCGAAGGACCACCGGGTGAACGGGTCCTGGAGGAAATACTCCGACACCGGGTGCGCCTGGGCGATTGGGATCAGTTCCTGCCAAACGTTCGGGTGGAACTTGGCCCGGGTTTCATGAAGAGCGGCGGCAAGCCGGTCGATAATCTTCGCCGGCTCCGTTCCCTGCAGGAACTGCTCCTGCGCAATCCTGAGAATCACTGCGAGCTCGGCCTTGCCGAGCGAGAGCTGTTCGTCGTGCCGCTCGCTCCTGGGCGAAACGAACTCATCGGCCATCGCCTTGGGAGTAATCAGGCTTTGACCGTCGAAAACCGTTTGAAATTGGCGCACGCAAGACCATCCGTTAATGCTTTGTTAACAATGGTCGCGAAGATGCGCGCATTACGGCTCGGTTTGCAAGTTTTTGTATATAATAAGGTAAATTCTCGTGTTTCCTCCCTTTGGGTCGCGCCTAATCCTGGGTGTTCCGGCCCCTTAATTTAACAAAACTTAATGGACACCTCCTATCATCCCACCCCGCACCACCCGCTTCTGTTGCAGGCCTGAAGCAGGTGGCAAGCATGGAGTGTCCGAAACAACGTCCATTGATGGAAAAGCGACGACCGTTTCCGTTGACCGTGACGCAACTCGATGGATCAGTGCATGAAGCACACGTTGGCCGACGTAGTTGACATCGACCTGCACAAGCAGCCGCACAGGCCGCAATTGGCTGAGCTTCAGACACTCTATCGAATGGAGGGCGAGGCTGGCCGGCGCGCGGCAACCAGGCAGGGCCTGTGGGTCGCGGTTGCCGTCTACCTGTTGTTTTTCGCGATCGACATCCTGCTGGTCCCCGATGTCGCGTTCTATACGATCCTCGCACGCCTCGTCGTCGGCATCAGCGCGCTCCTGTGTTTCGAGATCCTCTATCGCATCAAGGCGCGAACCAAGTGGCTCGACGGCACCTGCGCCGCGGCCCTTGTTTTCGGTTATATCGGCTGGCTCGTCCCCGCGATGTCGACAGCGGACACGGCCAGCATGTCCTACTACATGATCTTCGGCGCGATCTTCATGATGGGCGCCAATCTCTTCTTCAGCTTCCGATTCCGCCTCTCGGTCGTCGCCTCCGGAATCGTGCTCACGACGTTCTTCGTCGCCCTGTCGTTCTTCTCCGAACACGATCCTGCCTATCTGATCGCCTTTGGGACCTTCTATGTCTCCTGTTTCGTCTTCACCTCCTACGTAAACTGGAAGCTCAACCGCGAGCGCTATAAGGTCTTCCTGAACGCCTTCGAGGCGAAGATCCAGCAGAACGAGGCGTCGGAACGCGGCATGGCGCTCCTGCGGCTATCCAACACCGACCCCCTGACCGGCCTGGACAACCGCCGCGCCATCGACCAGCAGCTGCGCGATTATTGGAACGATTGGCAGAAGCTCGGAAAGAGCTTCGCCGCCATGCTGATCGACGTGGATTTCTTCAAGAAATACAATGACTGCTACGGTCATCAGGAGGGCGATCGCTGCCTGGTTCTGGTGGCCAATGCGCTCGGCGAGGCGATCAAGGACTATAACGGTTCGATCGGCCGCTACGGCGGCGAAGAATTCATCGTCCTTGCCCGCCTGGACACCCTGGAACAGGCAGCTGAGCTGGCCGAGGTTATCTGCCGTACCGTCGAGAACATGCGGCTGGTGCATGAGCAGCGGCGCGACGGGGTCTCCATCGTGACCGTCAGCGTCGGTGCTGCCTTCACTCGCAACCAGACCGGCGCCAAGCTTGAGAAGATCATCCACGAGGCCGACCGTGCGCTTTATGCCGCCAAGGCGAGTGGCCGAAACTGCGCCAAGCTGTTCGACCCGAACGATCCGCAAAGCAGCGACGAAAGCGAGAACATTGCCGCGCTTCTGAAGATCGCGGTCGATCAGAATCTGGTATCACTCGTCTACCAGCCGATCAGGAACGTGATGACCGGTGAAGTCGAGGCCGTCGAGGCGCTGATGCGCCTGACGATGCTGGACGGCACGTCGGTTCCGCCGAGCCTTTTCATTCCGGTTGCCGAGCGGACCGGCGCCATTCTCGACCTCGGCCGCTGGGCGATCAAGACCGTCTGCCGCGAGCTCCTCGTCGACAACCACATTCCACTGGTCAGCGTCAACGTATCGCCGATCCAGCTGAAGACCCCGGGCTTTGCAACTTCGGTCGCCGCGATCCTCGGCGAGACCGGCGTGGCCGGCAGCCGCCTTGCCTTCGAAATCACCGAAGGGCTGGAGATGGAGATGCACTCGGGCATCCTGCGCTGCATCAGCGACCTCGAGACCCTCGGCATCCGGATATGGCTGGATGACTTCGGCACGGGCTTTGCCGGCCTTTCCTGGCTGCGCCTGATCGATTTCGATACCGTGAAGATCGACCGGTCGTTCCTGCATGATTGCAACACGCCCAAGGGTCGCGCCATGTTGCAGGACATCATCGGCCTGGTAAGAAACCGCGGCCACAAGATCCTGATCGAAGGCGTCGAGACCGACGAGCAACTGGCGCTGATGCGGCGCTTCCGGATCGACCAGGTCCAAGGTTTTCACGTCGGTCGCCCCGCACCGGCAGAGACCTTCCGCACGCCGCCGGACAAGTCGCGCATACCGCTCCGAAACGGCGCGCGGTCCTAGAGTAGGCGGCTGCACCACGGTGCGCGCGCTGGATACAATCGAGGCACAACTTTAATACAGCCCGCCAATACATGTTGCGCTTTGGCCGGGTGGAGACGTAGGATACAGAAACTTACCTTACCGCCGGATACAATCTCACATTGACCATGGGGGCGCACATGGCCATGGAAAATCGGCAGGACGGCCGGGTCGAGCCGGCAACTGCCCCAGCCACCGATGCGGAAATTCTGGCGCAACTTGATCGAATTCGCCGCAGCGCCGAGTTCGACGCCCCGGAACGTGACCGCAAATTCCTGACCTATGTCATCGAGGAAACGCTCGCGGGCCGGGGAGATCGCATCAAGGCCTATTCGATTGCAACCGAGGTCTTCGGCCGAGATTCCTCTTTCGACCCGCAGACGGATCCGGCGGTGCGGATCGAAGCAGGCCGCATTCGCCGGGCGCTGGAACGCTACTACCTCGTCGCCGGGCGAACCGACCCGATCATCATCAGCATTCCCAAGGGCGCCTACGTCCCGACCTTCGAACGACGCCTCGATGCGTGGCTCCCGTCCCGTAGGAGCGCCGACGAAAGCGTTGGACAGGATCCTTCCGCACTATCCTCCAGGCGAGGAACCTGGCTCGCAGCGGCCATTGTCTGCATCGGCGGCGGCCTGACAGCCGGCGCATTCCTCCTTCAGAAGGAAGACGATGCCGTTATCGGCATGCGGCCGGCGATCCCGAGGCTCGTCGTCATGCCCTTCGATGATCTCTCAGGCACCTCTCAGTCGGCGATGATGACGCGCGGGCTCACGGACGAGGTCGTCGGCAACTTGGCCAAGTTCAAGGAAATCACCGTCGCGACCCGTGATGAGGCCGGCGCCTCGCCGCAGGCGGGGCCGGCCTTTGCCCTGGTGGGCGGGATCCGGTTCGACGGCGAAAGACTTCGGCTTGTGGCGAGACTCGTCCATCGATCCGATGGATCGGTGGTATGGGCGAATACCTACGACGAACGGATGGAAGCCGGCAAAGCCATCGATCTGCAGGCAAGGACCGCAGCGGCTGTAGCCGGTGCGGTGGCACAACCCTATGGCGCCATTTTCCAGGCGAGCGCCACCGCATTCAAGCAGTCGGTTCCCGATGGTTGGCAAGCCTATGCCTGCACCTTGAGCTACTACGACCACCGCGGCGACGTCAGTGCGCAAAGCCTGGCCACCGTTCAGGGGTGCCTGCAACAGGCGACCCGGCAGGTCCCGACCTACGCGACGGCCTGGGCGCTGCTGTCGATGACCTATATCGACGCCTTCCAGGTGCGCTTCGATGGTTCCTCATCGGCGACGCTGGAGCGGGCAACCGAAGCGGCAGTCCGCGCCGTGGACTTGGATCCCCAGGACGTGCGGGCCCTTGAGGCGCGGATGCTTACCCTTTTCTTCCGTGGTGACGTCGATGCTGCCTTGGCCGTTGGCGGGCGCGCACTTGCGATCAATCCCAACGACGCTGAACTCGCCGGCGAATACGGATTCCGGCTGGCGCTGTCGGGTCAATGGGATTCCGGCTGCAAGCTTCTGTCTGAAACCGTCGCCCGCAACTCTGGCCCCGCCGGCTATTTCGAAGCGGCGCTCTCGGCCTGCTCCTACTTCGGGGGCGACTATGTCGCTGCCGAGCGATGGGCGCGCATGGCGGATCTTCGCACCCATCCATTCTCCCGCATCACGCTTCTGGCCACCCTGGGCAAGCTTGGCAAAGGCGCTGAGGCCCAGGAAGAACGGAAATGGATCGAAACCAACCTGCCGGGCCTGCTTGAGGTTGTCCCCCAGGAGGCCGCTCTGAGGCTGCGCCGTCCGCAGGACCGGCAACAGCTTCTTGACGGTTTGCGCAAGGCGGGCGTACCGATTCCCGAATCCGAATTCGAGCAGGCGCGCACCGACAGTTCGATCCACTGACTGACCTGCGATCAGACCGGCCGCGGCGATTGCGATGCGTCGGGTTGCGGTTTTTCCCGCACCGTCTCCCCCTGCATCCAGACCATCAGCAGATCGTGGACGACACTGAGAACGATCGGCCCCAGGAAGAGGCCGATCAACCCGTAGGAAAGCGTCCCGCCAAGTACCCCCAGCAGAATGACCAGCGTCGGCGTCGAAAGCCCGCGGGCCACCAGGATCGGCTTCATCACATTGTCGATGACGAAGAGCGGGACCAGCAGAATTGTCATAAGCAGCGCCGGACCGAAATCCATCGTCACCCAGGCCCAGATGATCACTGGCAGCAGCACCAGCGCAGGGCCGATCTGGATGATGCAGAGAACAAGCACGACGAAGGCGATCGCACCGGGCGCCGGAACCTGAAACAGCCCGAGCACCAAGGCACAGAGAAACGCCTGCAGCAACGCGACGCCGATGACGCCCCGAGCGACGTTTCGGATCGTCGCAGCCGCCAGACGCAGGAAGCCGATACCCCTGTCGCCACCGATCCTGCCGGAGAAGCGTTGTGCCATCTCCGCCAGCCGTTCCCCGGAGCCGAAGAGAAAGCCAGCCACGAGTACGGACACCACGAAGCTCAGCACCTCGGCGCCGATGCTCGCAATCTTGCCAAGCGCCTTGCTGCCTGCCTGCATCAGCGAAGGTTCGAGCTTGCGCAAGAGGGCTTCGAGATTGTCCGATGCCATGCTCCAGACCGCATGAACCCGTTCGCCGACGATCGGCCAGTCGCGAACATATTCCGGCGGTATCGGTACGGTCAGAGAACCGTCGGCAAGTTTTGCGAGCAGCGCCTGGAGCCCTTCGGCGAAGCTGACCGCAATCGCGGCCAGTGGCGCGACGATGACGGCCAGACAGGCCAGTGTAATGAGAAATGATGCCAGCCGCCGCGAACCGAGAAGGCGGCCAAGCCGGGCATAAGCAGGATAGAGCGCGACGGCGAGGATTGCCGCCCATATGAGAATGATCGCGAATGGCGCGATCAGCGTCAGGGACCAATAGGCAAAAAGGCCGACAATGCCGATCCTGGCGATATCCGTAATTTTCGCCTCGAAGGACGGGGGACCGGTTGGCCCATCGCGAACCACGCCCGTTCGGGAGGAATCATCAGCCATTCTTACCCCTCACCGCTTCATGCGGCTATTCACCGCTTCGCTGCAGCTTCTCGACGGCCCCGCGTCCTGCGGAAACCAATAGAACTGGGCGCTGCCCCTGCAACCCAGATCGCCAGCATAGCTCCCCTCGTGCAACAGTCATGCGGATCCTAGGCCGGCGAGCACCAATCGGCAGTAACATACAGTAGCATACGTCATTCGGGCTTCCTCATCTGCAAGCCTCCTCTAGAGATACCAGTGACAGACGACAGCAAGAACGGAAGCTGCGACACGATCAAGTTCTGGTTGCAGCAGAAACAGCGTCGACAGGGGCTGTCACGCGCGCATGTCCAAGCGCTCGCGCGCCTCAGCCAACAAAGGGAGGCTGGATAGATGATCCGGAAAACGATCATCGCGCTCGGTAGCGCAGTGACGATACTGGTTTCAATGCCCATTACGGCTGTCATGGCGCAGCAGACGGCGAGCGCGCCGGCCGCTGAACAGCAGACAGCGCCGGAACCACTCAGCGACGACGAGCTCGAGATTTTGGTCGCCCGCATCGCGCTTTATCCGGACGAGCTGGTGGCGCTCATTTCTGCTGCGGCGCTCTATCCGCTT
Source organism: Ensifer sp. B1-9 (assembly GCF_050474445.1). Lineage (NCBI taxonomy): Bacteria > Pseudomonadati > Pseudomonadota > Alphaproteobacteria > Hyphomicrobiales > Rhizobiaceae > Ensifer > Ensifer sp. B1-9. The sequence goes on along the minus strand of NZ_JBCHVG010000008.1, from coordinate 3,298 downwards.
CAGATCGTCGAGGCGGAGCGGTTCCTGGAGGCACGCCAGAAGAAGCCCGACATGAAGCCAAAGGACGATTGGGACGGCAGCGTCATTTCGCTGCTCAACTACCCCCAGATCGTCAAGATGATGAGCGAAGACCTCGAGTGGACGCAGTCTTTCGGCGAGGCGATTGCCAATCAGCAGAAAGACGTGCTGATCGCCATACAGCAATTGCGCGACGAGGCCGTCGCCAAGAATATCATCAAGAGCGACGACAAGGTGAAGGTGGTCCAGGAAGGCGACAACGTCGTCATCCAGGCAGCCAACCCCGAAACGATCTACGTGCCGCAGTATCCGCCGGAGATGCTGTATGAACCCAACTACGCGCCGGCGCCGATCAGCTACTACGAAGAACCCTATCCCGCCTATTGGTACCCGGGAGCAGCCTTCTTCGCCGGTGCAGTGACGGGTGCCGCCTTCGCGGCGATCGTCGACTGGGACGATTGGGGTGTCTGGGGCGGGCGCTGGAACGGCGGCGACGTCGACATCGACTGCAACAATTGCTTCAACAACATCAACGGCAAGGTGAAGTGGAACGACGTCGACTGGAAAAATGTCGATCGCAGCAAGATCAAGTTCGACCGCGACCAGCTCCAGCATTTCGACCGAAACAGTATCAAGAACAACATCAAGGCCGACGGCAACAACAACCTGCGCAATCGCGCCGCCGAGACCAACCGCGATCGGCCGAACGCGCGTCCGGGCGGCGGTGGCGGCGGCCAGATCAGGGACGTGCGCAAGAGCACGCTCGAAGGGCTGAAGGCGCAGCAGAGGCCGGCGGCGCGGCCCGGAGGCGGACAGGCGGCGGCGAAAGCGCGGCCCGGCGGCGGTCAGCCGAGCCTCAATCGTCCCGGCAACAAACCCTCTCAGGTAAACCGTCAGGGCGGCAAGAAGAAGATGGCCGCCAAGGCGCAGAACCGGCCGAACAGGCCGTCCGGCCTCGGCAACGTCAATCCCGGACGGAGGGAAATCAACTCGTCACGCCGCGGCGGCCAGAGCATGGGCGGCGGCCAGCGCGGCGGCGGGCGGCCGCAGATGAGCCGCGGCGGCGGCGGCAGGCCGCCGATGCACCGTGGCGGTGGCGGCGGGCGCGGCGGCGGCCGCAGGCGTTGACCGGATCACAGGAGAACGACCATGACCAAGCTTTTCAATCCGCTTCTCCTTGGAACGGCGATTGCTCTCACGTTGGCCACCCCGCCGCTCAACGCCTTCTCGCAGACAAAGGCGCCAGCGGAGCAGGCGCCAACCGATCAGATGGCGGCCGGCCTCGATGCCTATGCGGCCGACGAGGATCCACCGGTCTTCGATGATTCCGCCAAGGCGGTCGACGAATTCAAGGCGAAGCTCGCCGCCAATGACTTCGCCGGTCTGGCAAAACTACTGGGGCTCAATGCCGAGAAGCTGAAGGCCGGTGAAGGGGCGATGGATACCTTCGCGCTCATTCGCGAAGGTGCCGCCCGCAACGTCGTCGTACGCGACCTCGAGGGACGCAAGATCATCCAGATCGGCGACCGGCTGTGGCCCCTGCCCTTCCCGCTCACCAAGGGCGAGGACGGCAAATGGGCCTTCGACACCTATGTCGGGCTCGAGGAGATCCTCAATCGCCGCGTCGGCGAGAACGAGCTCGAGGCGATCGATACGGTACAGGCCTATGTCGACGCCCAGCAGGAATACGCCTCGCGGGATCGCGACGCCGACGGCGTCCTCGAATATGCGCAGAAACTGATCAGCACGCCGGGCCAGACCGACGGGCTCTACTGGCCGGCCGGTCAGGGCGACGGCGAAAGCCCGGTCGGCGACGCGATCAGCGAAGCGGCGCTGGAAAAGGCGAAGGCCGGCCAGGGCTATTTCGGCTACCGTTTCCGCATTCTGACATCGCAGGGCGACAACATTGCCGGTGGCCGCTATGACTATGTCATCAACGGCAACATGATCGGCGGTTTCGCGTTGATCGCCTGGCCGGTCAGCTATGCCGAAACCGGCGTCAAGACCTTCGTCGTCAACCAGCAGGGCATCGTCTACGAACGCGATCTCGGGCCCAGCACCGAAGAGATCGTGCCCTTCATCGATCGTTTCAATCCCGACGACAAATGGGACGTCGTACCCGACTGAGCGGCGGTCCCGCGGACGCTGAGTTCTGAGGCCGGATTTACCGCCGCGCCGCGGGGGCGAGCGCAGCGGCGATCGCCTGGGTGTGCGGTGCGGGCTGTTGCACAGGACGTGTCGGCTACTTGCGCCGCGGCTTGTCCGGTTCTCAGAGGCATCTGCAGGGACACGCGATAGCGCGTCGCTGGACATGGCCGGCCGTCAAGGATGCTCCCTCAGGAAAATGCGTCCTCACCCGATGGGCGACATTGGCAAGGCCGATGCCGAGGCCCTGGCCTGTCCTGTCCTGTCCTGCCGGAGGCGGTCGATGCCGCAACGTCGTTTTCAACCGACAGATTGAGCGTCTCTCCGACCCGGGCCGCATGGATGTGAATTTCAACCTCACCGGCTGAACGGCCGACGCCCTGCTTCACCGCGTTCTCGACCAAGGGCTGCACAGGATCAGACTTGGGACCATGGCCCCTCGAGTTCGGGAGGAATATCGATACGAACGATCATTCGATCCGAAAACCGTTCTTTCTCGATGTCGAGGTACTCTTTCTGCAAAGCCATTTCGTCGAGCCGCAATTCGCGCATCGGATCGAGCTGAACCTCGAAGACATTTCGCGTGGATGATATCCGCTGGCGTTTGGTCCTTAAAACGCGGAAAAGCCCGCAGGTTTTCACCTTGCGGGCCTTGTTTCTGTTTTGCTTTGTTGGCCACAAAAAACCCGCCATGAAGGCGGGTGTTTTTTGGAAGATTTGGTTGCGGGGGCAGGATTTGAACCTGCGGCCTTCAGGTTATGAGCCTGACGAGCTACCGGGCTGCTCCACCCCGCGTCCAGCGCAAATCCCTATGGGATTTGTCGCGGTAACGCAAATCCCGAAGGGATTTGCGGTCTGTGCCGAGCAAATTGCGGAGCAATTTGTCTCGCGTAAGGGACGCACTGACTGTTCTGATCGTATCGAATCAAAAAGGCCGCTTGTTGGCGGCCCTTGGTTTCGGCGGGGCCGAAGTTTGTGTCGAGAAGGAGATCTTTGTTTTGCCGCTGCCTTGTCCTTGTCGGCGTTGCCTCGAAGGGGAGCGGCGTTTCGGTTGTTTATCTTGCGTTTTGCAGACCTGGCAGCGACCTACTCTCCCGCGTCTTAAGACGAAGTACCATCGGCGCTGGGGCGTTTC
>NZ_JBCHVG010000007.1:0-405137 GCF_050474445.1 Ensifer sp. B1-9 | reverse complement strand
TTGCCGTCGACGAGGATCGGGCGGTTGCCGCGGTTGCGCAGCGCCGTGTGCAGCACGGCGCGCTCTTCGGTGATGTTGATGATGTCGCCGCGGAACATGGCGTCCCGCTTCTCCTCGACCTTGGCGGTCTTGGCGAGCGCCTCGAGGCCGTCGAGCACCCTGTCGTTGACGGCGCATTTCGAATAATCGAACAGCAGGTCGTCGAGCGTGGTGCTGAACCGCTGAAAGCGTTCTGCGTCGCTGGCGAAGGCGGCGCGGATATCGGTTGCGTTGGTCTCAGCGGCGGTTGCTTTGAGTTGATCGACAAGCGCTTTCATCGCAGGGCTCCTTGGTCGGACAGGGGTGTCGGACAATCGCCTGCGTAGCTATTCGCTTTAAGCCGCCCAAATCAAGTCCGTAAAACCGCCGAAACGGCGGTTTTCAGGATTTTTTAAATCGTTTGAATTTTGGACTAACTCAGCCGCGCAGGTCTTTTCGCAGGATCTTGCCGACATTGGTCTTCGGTAGTTCGGTGCGGAATTCGACGTAACGCGGTCGCTTGTAATTGGTGAGGTTGGCGGCGCAGTGGCGCTTGACCTCCTCCTCCGTCAGCGCCGGATCCTTCTTGACCACGAAGAGCTTGACGGCCTCGCCGGAATGCTCGTCCGGAACGCCGATTGCCGCACATTCGAGAATGCCTGGATGGGTCATCGCCACTTCCTCGATCTCGTTCGGGAAGACGTTGAAGCCGGAGACGAGGATCATGTCCTTCTTGCGGTCGACGATCTTGACCAGGCCGGCTGCATTCATGAAGCCGATGTCGCCCGAGCGGAAGAAACCATCCGGCGAGATCGCCTTGGCTGTCTCGTCCGGGCGCTGCCAGTAGCCCGCCATCACCTGCGGGCCGCGGATGCAGATTTCGCCGACTTCGCCGATCGGCAAGGTGTTGCCCTGGTCGTCGCGGATCTCGACGTCGGTGGAGGGGATCGGCATGCCGATCGTGCCGGTGAACTCGGTCGCATCGAGGATGTTGGCCGTTGCCACCGGCGAGGTCTCCGACAGGCCGTAACCTTCGGCGATCGAGCAACCGGTCATCTGCTTCCAGCGTTCCGCCACCGGGCGCTGGATCGCCATGCCGCCGCCGAATGTCAGCATCAGCGACGAGAAATCGAGCTTCTGGAACTCCGCATTGTTCATCAGCGCGTTGAACAGCGTGTTGAGGCCCGGGAAGATGTTGGTCTTGTACTTGCCGAGTTCCTTGACGAACCCCGGGATGTCGCGCGGATTGGGGATCAGGATGTTGTTGCCGCCGGTGGCAAGGCCCATCAGCGAATTCACCGTCAGCGCGAAGATGTGGTAGAGCGGCAGCGCGCACATGAAGACGAGATTGTCCGGTCGCGCCCGCGAGCGAAACGCCGTCTGGAACCAGATTTCCATCTGCGCCATGTTCGACAAGAGGTTCGAATGGGTGAGCGTTGCGCCCTTCGACACCCCCGTCGTGCCGCCGGTATATTGCAGGAAGGCGACGTCACCGGGCGCGACGTTCGGCTTCTTCATCGCGCTGCGACCGCCCTTGGCAAGCACGGTCTTGAACGAGAGGTGGCCGGGGATCGACCAGGCAGGCACCAGCTTCTTGACGCGGCGGACCACGAGATTGACGATCGCGCCCTTGAGACCCAGCATGTCGCCCATCGTGGCGACGACGACGTGCTTGACGGAGGTCTTGTCGGCCACCTGCTGCACGGTGTGCGCAAAGTTTTCCAGAACGAAGATCGCCTTGGCGCCGGAATCGACGAGCTGGTGCTGCAATTCGCGTGGCGTATAGAGCGGGTTGACGTTCACGACGGTAAAGCCCGCTCGGAGGATGCCGTAGACGATGACGGGGTTCTGCAGGATGTTCGGCATCATCACCGCGACGCGGTCGCCCTTGGCGAGGCCGAGAGATTGCAGCCAGGCGCCGATCTTGGCGGATTCGGCATTGAGGTCGGCAAAACTCAGCGTCTTGCCCATGCAGGTGAAGGCCGGGCGGGTCGAATAGCGGGCGACGGCATGGTCGAAGAACTCGCCGATCGATTTATAGGGCAGGGGGCCGATTTCGGCGGCAATGCCGGGTGGATAGGATTTCAGCCAGATCTTGCCTGGGCTGGTCCCCGTTTGTTGTGCGCTGACTTCCACCATGACCTCTCTCCCTCTGGTCGCCACAGGCTGGCCTGCTCGCGGCCTGAGAAAATCCCTCCCGACCTTCTCATGCCGATGAAGATGATGCTTTTGAGACACCGCTTCAAGCTGAGATTCGGGATTATATGACTTTGACGTAAACGTCAACTTGACTTACGGTTAACAGGCGTTGCCGGCGCTCTCGAAAAAGTATGACGAGAGCCGCAAAAGCTTTGCCTGCCAAGGCAAAATTCTGTATTGCATTGCAGCATATCCCTGTTGGTCCGATCCAACGCCCGCCGACATATCCCCCAGATTTTTCTCCGGTCCGTTCGGGCCGGACGATGCAGGCCATTGCTCATGTGTGACGAAGCTTATTCTTCCGCCGTTGAACCGCGCCGCGCGGGCGTTTCTGCCGCCGAAGTGGCGCTTGCCGTCGGCGGCTTCGGCATCGGCACGGGCGAATTCGCGATCATGGGTCTCTTGCCGCAGGTCGCCGACGACGTCGCCGTTTCGGTGCCGCGGGCAGGGGCAGTGATCAGCGCCTATGCGCTCGGCGTCGTCGTCGGTGCGCCGTTGATTGCCGTGCTCGCCGCCCGCTTCTCGCGCTTGCGCGTGCTGCTGGCACTGATGCTGATTTTCGCAATCGGCAATTTTGCCAGCGCGATCGCCCCGGATTTCTACACGCTGATTGCGGCGCGCTTCTTCGCTGGTCTTCCGCACGGTGCGTATTTTGGCGTTGCCGCCCTGGTGGCTGCGGGTCTCGCGGCGCCAAACCAGCGGGCGCGCGCCGTCGGCCGGGTGATGATGGGGTTGACGATCGCAACCCTCTTCGGCACGCCGCTTGTCGCGTGGTTCGGCCAGGCGCTTGGCTGGCGGTCCGCCTTCGCGATCGTCGGCGGCATCAGCCTTCTGACTATGGCGCTGACCTTCGTCCATGTGCCGCGGGACAAGGGCAACCCGAAGGCGACGCCGCTTCGCGAACTGGGCGCGCTCGGCAAGCTGCAGGTCTGGCTGATGCTCGGCATCTGTGCCATCGGCTGCGGCGGCATGTTCGCCGTCTTCAGCTACATCACGCCGGCACTCACCGAAGTCGCGGGCGTTTCCCTTGCCAATGTGCCCGTCATGCTTTCGGTTTTCGGGGCCGGCATGATCCTCGGCAACATCGTCGGCGCGCGGCTTGCCGATTGGGCGCTGCTGCCGGCGATCGGCATCGCCATCGCCTTCAATATCTTCGCCTATGTGCTTTTCTATTTCACCATGGGCAATCCCTGGATCGCGATCGTCAACGTGCTCTTCATCGGCGGCGGCTTCGCCGTCGTGCCCGGCGTGCAGACGCGGTTGATGGATGTCGCCGGCGAGGCACAGACGCTCGCCGCCGCCCTCAGCCATTCCGCCTTCAATCTCGCCAATGCGCTCGGCGCCTGGCTCGGCGGCGCCTCGATTGCCGCCGGCTACGGCTGGACGTCCACCGGCATCGTCGGCGCCGTTCTCGGCGTTGCCGGTTTCGGCATCTTCCTCGCATCCGTGTTCGTCGACCGCGCGCAACCGGCTCGCATGGCAGCAAAGCCTGCGGCGGAATGACCGGTTTTGGCGAAAGAAGGCCGGCGAAACTTGAACCCTCCTAAATTTTTCTGTCATGTCGCGCCGGTAGCGTCGCTTGTGGCCCTGAAACTACCGTAAAGCAGGGGCAAAGGGGCGGCCCGCGGCGTTAGGTAGGCTGGCAAGGCCGCAGGTTTGTTGTAAGCTCGTCGGAAGACGGAGGATTATTGGTGCAATTGGGTAATCGCGAACGAGAAAATTTTGCGGTGGAGCCACGGCTTCTCGGGCACACTGCCATTTCGCGCCATGCCCTCGTCGGTCCCATGACCGCTGCCCGCTGGATGCTGGTCTTCGTTCTTCTTGCCGGCGTCTATTTCTTCCACGGTTTCGTGGTGCCCGTGCTGGCCGCCGTCGTCATCGGCTTCGCCAGCTGGCCGATCTATCGCCGGCTGCTCGCCGCCGTGAACGGTAACCGCACGCTGGCCGCAACCATCGCCATCGTCAGCGTCATTTCCTTCATCGTCGTGCCGATCTCGATCGCCGCCGTCTATGCGGTCGATGAAGTGCGAGACTGGGTTGTCTGGGCGGTCGAGACCAATGCCAATGGTGCGCTGGTGCCCGCCTGGCTGACCAGCATTCCGATTGCCGGCGTCTGGCTCGGCGAACAATGGGTGAAGCATATCGGCCATCCGGGCGCTCTCGGCGAGCTCGTCCAGCTCGTCAGCGGCTCCAACATCGGCAACATCTACCGTGGCGTTCTGGTCGTCGGTGCCTCGACGTTCCACGCTTTCCTGACGCTGCTCTTCATGCTGATCACGCTGTTCTTCGTCTACCGCGACGGACAGTCCTTCTCCGCCCAGCTCGACCGCCTTGGCGAGCGCATCTTCCCGATGCGCTGGGAGAGGCTGTCGCGCGTCGTGCCGCTGACGATCAGCTCGACGGTCACAGGCATGGGCATCATCGCGATCGGCGAGGGCATCGTGCTCGGCGTCGCCTACTGGCTGGCCGGCGTTCCGTCGCCGGTCACGCTTGGCATCATCACCGGCCTGATGGCCCTGATCCCCGGCGGCGCGCCGCTCTGCTTCACGCTGGTTTCGATCTATCTCGTCGCCAGCGGCTCGCCGGTTCACGGTATCGCCCTGCTTGCCTGGGGCACGACCGAGCTCTTCATCGTCGACAAGACGCTGCGCCCGCGCCTCGTCGGCGGTCCGATCAAGCTTCCCTTCCTGCCGACCTTCTTCGGCCTGGTCGGCGGCGTGAAGACCATGGGTTTCCTCGGCCTCTTCGTCGGCCCGGTGCTGATGGCCCTGCTGGTCGCCATCTGGCGCGAGTGGATGCGCGAAGTCGCCACGTCACCCGAAGCGACCGTAAATCACATCGTCAAGGGCTAAGAGCCTCGAGCACGAGCCAGAGGCCGCCAAGCGCAGCCGTCGCGAACGATCCGTCGTTCCATGATGCGGTGAGATGATCCGATCTCCGCGAAAGCGCGGTCGCGGACGGGAAGCCGCCTCACACGGTTCCTCGCAGGCTTCAGCGGGCGTCTTTATCTTTTCCTTATGCGCCCTTCCGACCATCGCAATCGATAATTGACCTGCATCGGATGCAAGATCCGGACCTCAACAGTCCGGAGAATTTGCATGTCCGATATTCTTTTCCTTGCCGCCGGCATCGGCGGTTTTGTCGTGTTTGCGCTCTATGCGCGCGCGCTGAGCCGCCTCTAGGGAGGGGCACGATGTTCGAAGCCCTGATCGGTCTCGCCGTCGCCGTCGCGCTTGCGGCTTATCTCGTCGTCACCCTCGTTCGCCCGGAACGGTTCTGACGCCGGTCGAAGGCTTGGCTCGGGTCAACGCTTCCAGACCCGGGTTGCCCTTTGCACCGCACATTTTCCTGAGCGGAGAAATCCCATGTCTATCATCGGGTGGCTGCAGATCAGCCTCCTTTTCATCGCCGTCCTGATCGTCATCAAGCCGCTGGGGCTTTACATGGCGCGGGTCTTCTCCGGCGAGCGCAACGTCTTTTCGCCCATCCTCGGTCCCGTCGAGCGCGGTCTCTATCTCGCCGCCGGCGTCGATCCGAACAAGGAACAGGGCTGGCTTGCCTATACGATGTCGATGCTCGCCTTCAGCCTTGCCGGCTTCGCATCGCTCTACGCGATCCTGAGATTGCAGGCCTACCTGCCGATGAACCCGCAGGGCTTCGCCGGCATGCCGTCCGACCTCGCCTTCAACACGGCGGTCAGCTTCGTCACCAACACCAACTGGCAGAACTATGGCGGCGAAACCACGCTCAGCCACTTCAGCCAGATGGCCGGGCTCACGGTGCATAACTTCGTTTCCGCCGCGACCGGCATCGCCATGGCGCTCGCCGTCACGCGCGCCTTTGCCCGCTCGAACGCCGCGACCGTCGGCAATTTCTGGGTCGATCTCACCCGCTCGACCCTCTACGTGCTGCTGCCGATCGCCGTGGTCATGGCCCTTGCCATGGTCTGGACCGGCCTGCCCCAGACCTTCCACGCCGATCTTTCCGCAACGACGCTCGAGGGCGCCAAGCAGACGATCTCGCTCGGGCCGGTCGCAAGCCAGGAAGCGATCAAGCAGCTCGGCACCAACGGCGGCGGCTTCTTCAACGTCAATGCCGCGCATCCGTTCGAGAACCCGACGGCGTTCTCCAACTACCTCAACATCTTCTCGATGCTGTCGATCTCGGCAGCGCTCGTCTACACCTTCGGCCAGATGGTCGGTAACCGTCGCCAGGGCTGGGCCTTCATCGCCGTTACCGCAGTCCTGCTGATATCCGGCGTCGCGGTCGTCTACTGGGCGGAAGCCCAGGGCAACCCGATCCTGACCGCGCTTGGTCTCGATGCCACGCTAGGCAACATGGAGGGCAAGGAAGTCCGTTTCGGCCAGGCGATGACCGCGCTTTATGCGGCTGTCACGACCGGCCTGTCGGATGGCGGCGTCAACGGCATGCACGGTTCGCTGACCGGCCTCGGCGGCCTCGTGCCGATGTTCCTGATGCAGCTCGGCGAAGTCCTGCCCGGCGGCGTCGGCTCCGGTCTCTACGGCATGGTCGTCTTTGCCATCCTCGCCGTCTTCGTTGCCGGCCTGATGGTCGGCCGTACGCCGGAGCTGCTCGGCAAGAAGATCGAAAGCCGCGAGATGAAATACGCGATGTTTGCGGTCCTCATCCTGCCGGTGACGATCCTCGGCTTTACGGCTGTCTCCGCCATGCTGCCGTTCGCCGTGGCGAGCGTCGGCACCGCCGGTCCGCATGGCCTGTCGGAAATCCTCTATGGCTTCACGTCGGCAGCCGGTAACAACGGCTCGGCCTTCGGCGGGCTTACCGGCAATACGCCCTGGTACAACACGACGCTTGGGCTCGCGATGCTGCTCGGTCGCTTCGCCTATGCGGTTCCAGTCATGGCGATCGCCGGCTCGATCGCCGTCAAGACGCGCGTGCCGGCCTCCAAGGGAACTTTCCCGACCGACACGCCACTTTTCGTCGGTCTGCTCGTCGGCATCATCCTCATTCTCGGCGGGCTGCAGTTCTTCCCGGCGCTCGCTCTCGGTCCCATCGTCGAGCATTTTTCGATGCTTGCCGGCCAGACCTTCTAAAGGAATTCGACACATGTCTTCCAAACCAGTCGCTCCCAGTCTTCTGGATCCGGCGATCCTCCTGCCGGCGGTCAAGGCGGCCTTCGTCAAGCTCGACCCGCGCCAGCTCGTGCGCAATCCGGTGATCTTTGTCACCGAGGTGGTTGCGGCCGTGGTCACCGGCCATTTTGTCCGCGATCTTATGACCGCCACCGGCAGCCCGCTCTTCTCCGGGCAGATCGCCGCCTGGCTGTGGTTTACGGTGCTTTTCGCCACCTTCGCCGAAGCCGTCGCCGAAGGGCGCGGCAAGGCCCAGGCTGACAGCCTGCGGCGCACCAAGTCCGAGCTGACGGCGCGCAAGCTCGTATCGGCCGAGGGCCGCGAAACCCAGTCGATCCCGGCGACCTCGCTGAAGGTCGGCGACCTCGTGCTGGTCGAGGCCGGCGAACTGATCCCCGGCGACGGCGAGGTCGTCGAAGGCGTCGCCTCCGTCAATGAAAGCGCCATCACCGGTGAATCCGCGCCCGTTATCCGCGAATCGGGCGGCGACCGTTCGGCCGTCACCGGCGGCACGCAGGTCCTCTCCGACTGGATCAAGGTCCGCATCGGCGTCGCGCCCGGCAACACTTTCGTCGACCGCATGATCGCGCTGATCGAAGGCGCGCAGCGCCAGAAGACGCCGAACGAGATCGCGCTGTCGATCCTGCTTTCGGGCCTGACACTGATCTTCCTCGTCGCCGTCGTCACCCTCTGGGGCCTTGCCGGCTACTCCGGCACCGTGTTGTCGGTCACCGTGTTGGCCGCGCTCCTCGTGACGCTGATCCCGACCACCATCGGTGGCCTGCTTTCGGCGATCGGTATTGCCGGCATGGACCGCTTGGTCCGCTTCAACGTCATCGCCACCTCCGGCCGTGCGGTTGAGGCTGCCGGCGACGTCGACACGCTGCTGCTCGACAAGACGGGCACGATCACCTTCGGCAACCGCATGGCCGCCGACTTCATGCCGGTGCCGGGCGTCAGCGAGGCGGAGCTTGCCGACGCCGCTCTGCTCGCAAGCCTTGCCGACGAGACGCCGGAGGGCCGCTCGATCGCGGCGCTTGCGACCGGCGAGTTCGGCCGCCAGTTACCGGCCGTTTCGCTGCCCGATGCAGGCAAGGGTGAGGTCGTGGCGCTTGCCGTCGGCGGTAGCGCAAGCCAGGCGGGCATAACCCGGATCGACGCGATCATCCCCTTTGCCGCGGAAACGAGGCTTTCGGGCGTCGACTTCGCCGGCCGCCGGCTGCGCAAGGGTGCCGTCGACTCGATCCTGAAGTTTACCGGCATTCGCGACGAGAACGTACCGAGCGAGTTCCGCCGCGCGGTCGACCAGGTGGCGCGCACCGGCGGCACGCCGCTCGCCGTTGCCGACGGCCCACGCCTGCTCGGCGTCATTCATCTGAAGGACGTGGTGAAGCCCGGCATCAAGGAGCGCTTCGCGGCGTTGCGCGCCATGGGCATCCGCACGGTCATGGTGACCGGCGACAACCCGGTGACGGCTGCCGCCATTGCCTCCGAAGCGGGCGTCGACGATTTCCTCGCCGAAGCGACGCCCGAGGACAAACTCGCCTATATCCGCAAGGAGCAGCAGGGCGGCCGCCTCATCGCCATGTGCGGAGATGGCACCAATGACGCGCCGGCGCTTGCCCAGGCCGATGTCGGCGTTGCCATGCAGACCGGCACGCAGGCCGCGCGCGAGGCCGCCAACATGGTGGACCTCGATTCCAGTCCGACCAAGCTCATCGAGATCGTCGAGATCGGGAAGCAGCTTCTGATGACCCGAGGTTCGCTGACAACCTTCTCCATCGCCAACGACGTGGCGAAGTACTTCGCCATCATCCCGGCGCTGTTCATCACCACCTATCCGGCGCTCGCCGCGCTCAACATCATGGGCCTCGGCTCGCCGCAATCGGCGATCCTGTCGGCGGTCATCTTCAATGCGCTGATCATCGTCGCGCTGATCCCGCTGGCGCTGAAAGGCGTCACCTATCGACCAGTCGGTGCGGCTGCGCTCTTGCGTCGCAACCTGCTCGTCTACGGTCTCGGCGGCATCCTTCTGCCTTTCGCAGGCATCAAGCTCGTCGATCTCGCCGTCAACGCACTCAATCTGGTGTAACCATGCTGAACCAAATTCGTCCCGCCATCGTGATGATCGTGCTGCTCACCGCCATCACCGGGCTTGCCTATCCCTTCGCCATCACCGGCGCCGCGCAGGTGCTGATGCCGGCACAGGCAAACGGCAGCCTCATCGAGAAGGACGGCATCCTGATCGGCTCCGAGCTGATCGGCCAGAACTTCACCTCCGACAGGTACTTCTGGCCGCGGCCGTCTGCGACCGGCCCGGAGGCCTATAACGCCGGCGCATCGAGCGGCTCCAACCTCGGTACGACTTCGGTCAAGCTGAGGGATCGCGTGGCCACCGACGTCGAGCGGCTGAAGACCGCCGGCTTTGCCGGCGAGATCCCCGCAGACGCGGTCACGACATCGGGTTCCGGCCTCGACCCGCATGTCACGCCGGCCTTTGCCCGGGCGCAGATCGCTCGCGTCGCCAAGGCGCGCGGCCTGAGCGAGGCGGATGTCACCACGTTGGTCGACAGGGTGACGGAAGGTCGTCTGTTCGGGATCGTAGGCGAGCCGCGCGTCAATGTGCTAGAACTGAACCTGGCCCTTGATGGGCCTCGAACATGAGGCCAAGGCTTGAGAACGCATGCCCGAGATGACGAATGCCCGACAGTGAACGTGACGCCAAAAGTCGCCCGGACCCAGACGCGCTTCTGGCTCTTGCCGCGCAGGATCGCCGGGGAAAACTGACCGTTTTCCTTGGCGCCGCGCCCGGCGTCGGCAAGACCTATGCGATGCTGACCCGGGCTCGGCGTCTGAAGGAAGACGGCGTCGATATCGTCATCGGGCTGGTTGAAACCCACGGGCGCGGCGAGACCGCCGCGCTGGTCGAGGGACTGGAAATCCTGCCGCGCCGCGATGTCAACCATCGCGGTCGAGTGCTTTCCGAATTCGATCTGGACGCGGCCCTTGCCCGACGTCCCAAGATCATCGTCGTCGACGAACTCGCCCACAGCAACCCGGCTGAAAGCCGTCATCCGAAGCGCTATCAGGATATTGAGGAACTGATAGCCGCGGGTATCGATGTCTGGACCGCGTTGAACATCCAGCACCTCGAAAGCCTCTCCGACATCGTCGCCCAGATCGCCGGGGTGCCGGTGCGCGAGCGGGTGCCGGATACGGTGCTGAAGCGCGCCGACGAGGTGCTGCTGGTCGATCTGCCGCCGGCCGAACTGATCGAGCGGCTGAAAGAGGGCAAGGTTTATCTTCCCGACAGCGCCAAGCGCGCGGTCGATCGCTTTTTCCGCCTCGGCAATCTGACGGCGTTGCGTGAACTGGCGCTCCGGCGTACGGCCGACCGGGTCGACGATCAGATGGTCGACTACCTCAAGCAGAACGCGATCGAAGGAGTGTGGGCAAGCGGCGAGCGCCTCCTTGTCTGCATCGGTTCCGATCCCCTGTCGGAAAAAGTGGTCCGCACCGCCAGCCGGCTCGCCGAGGGGTTGAACGCCCCCTGGATCGTCGTCTTCATCGAACGCGCCGACCGCGAAACTGGCGACGGCGAGGACGTGCGCCGGCTTGACGAGACCTTCCGTCTCGCCGAACAACTCGGCGCCGAGACGCGCCGCATCGTCGGCAACGACTTCGTCGAGGAAATCCTGAAACTCGCGCGCCGCGAACATGCGACGCAGATCGTCATCGGCGCGCGTCGCCAATCCTTTCCGACGCGCTACTTCCGCCAGTCGCTCCCCGACGCCTTGGCAGAGCGGGTATCGGGCATCGGCATCCATCTGGTGACCGACCGCGCGCCGGCGGCACCGAAGCCGCGGCCAGCCGCGAAGAAGTCTCTGCCGCCCGGGACCGGGCGCGCCATCGCCATTGCCGCCGGCGCGGTGGGCGCTGCGACGGCCCTCGGCCTCTTGATCGAGCGCTTCATCATCCTGCCGAACATCTCGCTGCTCTATCTGCTTGCCGTGCTGGCGTCGGCGACCTATGCCGGCCACATATCGGCGATCGCCGCGGCGCTGTTTTCGGTTCTGGCCTATAACTTCTTCTTCATCGAACCGGTCGGTACTTTCACCATTGCCGAGCCGCACGAAGTCTTCGCGCTGTTCATCTTCCTTGTGGCGGCCGCCCTTGCCGGGAGCCTCGCCTCTCGAGTGCGCGAACAGGCAAAGGCCGCGCGCCGGCGCGCCGCCGCGACCCAGGCGCTCTACGATTTCTCTCGCAAGCTTTCGGGCACGGCCAAGGTGGACGATGTGCTCTGGGCGGCGGTGACGCAGATGCAGACGACGTTGCGGCGCAGCGCAGCGCTTCTGTTGCCGGAGGAGGGGGACCTGCTGCTGAAGGCCGCCTGGCCACCGGACACCGAGCTCGACGTCACCGATACCATGGCCGCGCGCTGGGCGATGGACAAGCAGGAACCGGCCGGCAATGGCACGGGAACGCTGCCGAACAGCCCGTTTCACTTCCGCCCGCTGATGAGCCCGCACGGCGTCGTCGGCGTCTGCGGTTTCGTCCAGGCGGACAGGCCGCTGGAGATCAACGAAGAGCGAGCCCTGGCGGCAATCCTCGACCAGACGGCGATCGCCGTCGACCGGGCACGGCTGTCGCGCGAAAGCCTCGACCAGGCGGCGAAGCTCGAAGGCGAACGCTTTCGTGCGGCCCTCCTGTCGTCTATTTCGCATGACCTCAGGACGCCGCTTGCCACCATCACCGGGGCTGTCACCAGCCTGCGGCAACTCGGCGACCGCATGTCGCCGGAAAGCCGTGACGATTTGCTGAAATCGATCGAGGAGGAGGGCGGGCGTCTGACCCGTTTCGTCGCCAACCTGCTCGACATGACCCGTATCGAAGCCGGCACGGTCAACGCCAAGCGCGACTGGGTCGATGTCGCCGACGCGGTACGCGCTTCCGTCGATCGTGCCCGCAAGTATTTCCCCGAGCGCCAGATCGAGACCAGCATCGCACCGGATCTTCCCTTGATGCGCGGCGACAGCGTGCTTCTCGGGCAGGTGCTGTTCAACCTCCTCGACAACGCCAACAAATATGGCGGCGAAGAGCCGGTCAGCATCTATGCCCGCCCGGACGGCGACGAAATCGTGCTGTCGGTGACGGATCTCGGCAAGGGCATTGCGCCGAAGGATCTCGAGCAGGTTTTTGAAAAATTCTTCCGCCGCGGCAAGGTGGATGGCCGCACGCCGGGGACGGGGCTGGGGCTTTCGATCGCCAAGGGCTTCGTCGAGGCCATGGGCGGCCAGATCAAGGCGGAGAGCCCGGCGCTGCGCCGCCGTGGCACGCGCATTTCCATGCGTTTCCCCGCCGCCAAGCCTGAAATCTCCGAAAAGGACCGTGCATGAGCGTGGAGCGTATCCTCGTTGTCGACGACGAACCCCAGATTCAGCGTTTCCTGAAACCCGCGTTGAGCGCCGCCGGCTACGACATACTGGAGGCGATGACTGGCGCCGAGGCGCTGAAGGCGGCGGCGACGAGTGCGCCCGATGTCGTCATCCTCGATCTCGGCCTGCCGGATATGGACGGCAAGGAGGTCATCGCGAACTTGCGCGGTTGGTCGCAGGTGCCGATCATCATCCTCTCGGCACGCGACCGGGAGAGCGAAAAGATCGCGGCCCTCGATCTCGGCGCCGATGACTATATCGAAAAGCCCTTCGGCATCGGCGAGTTGACCGCCCGCATCCGCGCAGCGCTTCGCCATCGGGTGCAAATGGATGGCGGCCAGACACAACTCTCCGCCGACGGCGTGTCGATCGACACGATCAAGCGCGTGGTGATGAAGGATGGCGAGCCGGTGCGGCTGACGCCGAAGGAATATGACCTGCTGGTCATGTTGGCGCACCATGCCGGCCGTGTCGTCACCCACAGGACGCTTCTAACCTCGGTCTGGGGCGTCGCGCATAGCGAGGATCTGCATTATCTGCGCGTCTTCATCGGCCAGTTGCGCGGCAAGATCGAGCGCGACCCGGCCGACCCGAAGATCATCCGCACCGAGCCTGGTGTCGGCTATCGCTTCGTCGGCGACGACGGTTGACCGCGAGCTGCCGCCCTGGCGGCAGCCGAACATCACTTGATCTTTACCGGCTGCGGCATATCGGTCGCCAGCGTTTCGCTGATGACCTGCTTCTTCTTGGGTGCCGGCTGCGGATTCTCGAGGATCGATACCGGAGCCGATACGGTGGCTGCAGCGACATTGCCGACGTTTCTGGCCGTGCCGGCAACAACCGCTGCAATGCCGGTTCCGACGGAAATATCGGAATCGGTGAGTGTCTGCCCGGTTGCCAGCCGGGTGCCGATGAGTTGAACGATCTGCGGGCTTTCCGCGAACTTCCCGTGGTGCAGGCCGTCCTCGGTCTTGACCTTGGTCAAATCGATCGCAGTGATGCCGGCCCGTTCCAGTTGGGTGCGATAGGGCTCGGCAGACGGGTCGATCGCGCCGAGGCGGGAAACGTCGCCGGAAATGAAGCTAGAGAGCGCGAGCGCGCGATCGTCCTGCGAAACGAAGATCGTGAACTTCGGTCGTTTGTGGCCCATCTCGACGAACTGCTTGGCGAAGACGTCGAGGTCGATGTCAGGCGAGGCGAGGATAACGTTTTCGATCTTGGAGGGCACGTTGCCGTCGCGGATGCCCATTTGCCTGAGCGTTTCCATGGTCAGCCAGGTGCCCATCGAATGCGCGAGGATGGTAATACCCTTGACCTTGGGCGCGTCGGCGAGCTTCTTCAGGATGTTTTCAAGGGCTGTGCGCGAATAATTCGTGCTCTCCTTGTCGTAATTATAGTCGAACACATTGGCCCGTGACGGCCAGGTAAACAGTACCGGCGTCGCCTGGACATCGGAGTCATGGATGATCTGGGCAAGCCGGTAGACGGAATCCTCGTAGCGATTGTTGAAACCGTGCACGAAGACGAAGGCCTGTCCGCCGACGTCGTGCTGCAAGAACCAGGACTTGGCTTCATCAAGCGACGTGAGTTCACGCACGCGGGTGACGGTGAAATCCTTCTTGGGGTCCGGCGGCAGCTTGCGTGGCCATTGCACCGTGCCGGCCTTGCGCGCCGTATCCGGCGGGATCGACACCGCAACGTCGGTCAGGAAGGTGTTGGCGTCACGCTCGCCGGAAAACAGCGTCGCCGGATCGCCGGAAGGCCGGCGCGTGGTCGCGACGAGCATGTCGACGGTCGAGGTTCCGGGTACCGGCGCGGTAAGCGCCACCGGTGTCATCACGCCTTTGGCATGACCGCCGCAACCGGCAACCAATGCCAAGGCCGCCACGACGAAGATCGCCCGTCCTCCTCGTGCGCGCACCTGCTGCAGCAAACCTTGAAACCCCGCCCGCTCGAACATCGGCATCCCCACATACGCCTGAACTTCGCTGCATCTGATCGCGCTTTCGCGAAAGGAAGATGACAACACTCGGCGCTAATATGCAAGCGGGCGGTGATTGAAGTTTCGCCGCTAGGTTGTTGATGAATGCAGATACCCCTTTGTTGCGGACTGCCGCAACACAGGGGGGTGCCTTGAATGGATGCTTCGCCGCCTATTCCGTCAGGGCGGCCAACGTCTTCAGAATTGCATGCACCGCCTTGATGCGCTCCGCATTCGGGAAGTTCCGGTTTGCCAGCATGACCACGCCGATCTTCTTTTCCGGCACGAAGGCGACATAGCCGCCGAAGCCGTTGGTGGACCCGGTCTTGTTGTAAAGCGTCGTGCCATCGGGGCGCTTCGGAGGAACCAATGCCGTGGCCGGCTTGGTATCCATGGCCATGGTCCGGGAGTTGCCGTCGAGCAGCCGTTCAAGCGAAACCGGGTAGGGATACTGTTCCCAGCCGAGGCCCTGAATCATCTTGCCGGTATCGAAGTAGCCGACATGCGTTCCCTCTATGGCCTCGCGAACGGGTCCGTCGAATTGCTCCGGCCGGATATTGGCTTCGACGAAGCGGATCATGTCTGCCGCGGACGATTTCACACCGTAGGCTTCGGCGTCGAACATGCCCGGGCCGACCCGGATCGGCTTGTTGGCCTTGCCGTAACCCCAGGCGTAGCTGGCTATCGCGCTTGCGGGCACGGTGACATAGCTGTGCTTGAGGTCGAGTTTCGGAAACAGCTCAGTCTCCAGCGCCTTGGCGAAGCTGCCGCCCATCGCCAGGCCGGCGACATGGCCGAAGAGGCCGATGCTCGGGTTGGAGTAGCGACGCTTCGTCCCCGGCTCAGCATCCGGTTTCCAGTTGCTGAAGTAAGTCAGCATGTCGCCGTCGCTCTTGACCTGATCGGGGAACTGCAACGGCAGGCCGCCGGCGGTATAGGTGGCGAGATTGAGGAGGGTCGCCTTGTCGATGGCGCTGCCACGGAGCTCGGGCATGTATTTGCCGGGATGGTCTTCGAAGGACAGCTTGCCGAGCGCCTGCGCGTAGGCGGCGAGTGTGCCGGCAAAGGTCTTGCTGATCGAGCCGAGCTCGAACAGCGTGTTCTCCGTAACCGGCGCCTTCGTTTCCTTGGAAGCGACGCCGTAGTTGACAAAGGTGTGCTGGCCGTCAACGGTCACTGCAATCGCCATGCCCGGTACATTGTGTTCGCGCATAATCGGTCGGATCGCCTTGTCCACGGCGGCGGCAATCCGGGCCTGCTCGTCGTTCCCGGCGAAGGCAGTCGCGGCGAACGAAAAGAGGATTGTAGTAGTAAGCCCTAATTTGATTGTCGTCATTCTATCCATTGCGTGTACTCTTTCTTGCGAGGCGGGGATGCCCATGCTTGGCCCGGCCCAGGTCCCTGCGGCGAAAGTCCATCGGGTCAGCCTGTTTATGGGGCCTTTGACCGAAGCTCGCCCGGAGATATGCAGGCGAAATGAAGGAACCTCAGCCAGGGGCAAGCCAGACCTAGACCGCTCATCGCCACGCCACAAACGACGATATCTCGCAGGAGATATAAATAAATCTAGGGCTTGGGGTCATTCCTCTAGTGAGTGCATTGCCTGATCGCGTCAGGGGTTATTTGCGACACAAAGCTAATACCACGCACAACGTTGTCATTGCTGGCCGCTCAGGGTAGTATTCGCCCGCGGTTTGGAGGTCTTCGTCTCCGGACCGCGTGTTTTATTCGTGAGCTGCTTCTGATTGAACAGAAGAGTCTCTCCCATCCGGGGAGCATACTCGGAAGCTATTTACATCCGACGCCACTCAATGGCGCCTCCGCCCGATCTCTATTCCAGACAGACGGCCATATTGGAGGATAAAATGAGCAAGCAGACCGTAACTATCATTCTTGCCGGCGCTCTAGCCTTGTCGGGGTGCCAATCTGCCTACGTGTCGAAGAGCGGTCCGACGGGCAACGAATTCGGCTGCATTGCCGGAACGGTCGGCGGCGCAATCGTCGGCGGCCTGATCGGCTCGACGATCGGTTCAGGTACCGGCCAGCTATGGGCTGTTGGCGGTGGTGCTACGTTGGGCGCCGCGGCCGGCAACGCTCTGACGTGCCGCTACTATTGATCGCGGAAGGGTGAGGGATGAGAAAACTCGTTCTTATGAGTGTGCTTGTGGTCTGTCCGGCTGGTCTCGCTGTCGCGCAGCAAGCCGCAACAATGAGCCAGGGGCAGATGGATGCGCTCGATCGCAACAAGGACGGTGCGGTCGACCGGTCCGAATACGAGGCCTTCATGACGACGGCCTTCGTCAATCTGGACAGGAACAAGGACGGCAGCCTCACCTCCGACGAGACGAAGCAGGCGCTGAATGCCCAGCAGTTTGCCGCCACCGACGCAAGCGGCGACGGCAAGATCACCCGGAACGAATTTCTGGACCGGGTGATGGCGGACTTCAAGACGGCGGATCGAAGCGGCGACGGCAATCTGAAGTAACGCTTTCGACTGGCGCCGCGGCGCGCGAAGGGCGCCTGCGCGTTCGGGCGACCGGCCGGCTGCCGGTTGCCTGGCGACGGAGTTCGCCCTGAACCGGCGACATCGGATCGAGGCGATCAGCCGAGCGGGATCGCCTCGATCACGAACACCCAGATTGGACCGCCGCCCTTTTGATGGGCCGGTTTGATCACCTTCGTCACGGCATATTTGCCCTCACCGAATTCCAGGACGGCGTAAGGGAGAACCTTGGGATCGATGCCGAAGGGATCCAGCGTGCTGACGCTCGCCGGGGCGTGTCCGAGCGTATGCTCGATGAAGAGCTTCCCTCCGTCCGCCAATTGGCCCACCCAGGTCGTGAAAGCCTTTTGCGGATCGTGGGCGTGATCGTGGGAATTCGTGTAGACGAAGTCGAAGGCTTTCTTCCAATCCGGATTTTCGTCGTGGAAATCCCACTGGGTGAGCCCGAACCGGGATGCCGTGTCCGAGATATCCGTGCCCATGACGTCGATGCCGAGGCGATCCGAGAACCATTTGACCTCGGTGCCATTCCTGGAGCCGTGGCAGAGGCCCCGCTTCGCATTTGGGATGGTCTTGCGAACATAGTCACAGATCACGTCGATCGTCGCCTCGTCGGCCCAGACCTGGTCGATCTTGCGCTTGTTTCCCTCGGTTTGAACCGAGACATACTGCTCGTAGCTTGAATACTGCATCAGGCGGTAATCGCCTCGATAGTCCTCGCCACCACCATGCGAGACGGAGTAGCCCCGCTTGCGCAGGAAGTTCCGAGCGAGCTGCTCAACAAAGTTCATGTCGGTTCGTCGCCTCTCCGTTGAGGATGGATGAACCCCGACTAATTCAACTTTCGCTCAGATTCAATCGGTGCGGAAACGGGAACAGCGTTGGGCTGGCTTCGCGAGCTCTTGACCTCAACCTATGTCGAGGTTGTAACAAGGCATCCGATAGAGCTAATCGGCAGGATCGGATTTCATGCGCATAAGGAAACTCACACTGCCGGCATCGGATGTCTCGGCGAGCGCAGCCTTCTTTCGCGACATGCTGGAACTGCCGGCAAACGGGAACGTCATCCAGGTGGGGTGGAGCGAAATCCGGCTGATCCCCGCCGTTGAAGAGGCGCCCCAAGGCGTGCATTTGGCGTTCAATGTGCCCTATGACCGGTTTGATGCGGCAATCGCATGGTTGAAGGGGCGCACGGCTCTGCAAAAAGAGCCGGATGGTCGTGAGTGCCACGTGCTGGAGGGGTATTGGCAGTCACGATCCGTCTATTTCGATGGTCCCGACAGGTCCGTGCTTGAATTGATCGGCCGCCGCAGGCTGGTCGATCCTGCTCGGAAGCGGCCATTCGGCGGGTCTGAGCTAAGCTGCCTCAGCGAGGTCGGCCTTCCAAGCGACAATGTCGCGAGCACTGTGGCCGAAGCCGTCAGCACGTTCGGGGTCGGAACGCTCGGACCGGCCACTTCGGGTTTTGCCGCTATCGGTAATGACGAGGGGCTGCTTATCGCCGTCGACCCAAGCCGCCCATGGTTCCCGCAGAAGCGCCAATTGCCGGGCGCTCGAGGTTTGGAAGTCGCATTGGACGGCGTGGAGACATCCGGAATCCTGTCGGATCGCAGTCACGGTTGGAAGGTTCGCGCGGCATAGGGCCAGTTGCGATCCGAACGGCACTGTCCGCCATCGAAGGCAGAGCACGGAATTGCGGCATGCCGCGTCGGTGAGGCCGAGGACGCTGCGAAGCTTCCGCGAGGCAAGTTCAGGCCGCGGCTGAAGGAGAACGGCGCAGCGTGATAACCATGGCGACGACGACATGCGCCTCGCCAGGATCTACGGCGGCAGATCACCAGGAGGATCGGCGGCATGACGCGTCAGGATACAGCTTCTGGGTAGCGACGAAGGAGCATGCCAACAAAGAACATGGTCATCATCATCAGATAAGTGGTGATTGAGAGGACGCGAAAGAAGTTTGCGAACGGAGGAAGATGCATCCGAGAAAGCTGTTTAACAGGCACACCGCGCGGTTTCGTCAGCAACAATCCCAGGTAGCTGAATAAAAAAGCTACCAGAAGCTCGATCAGATAAATGTCCATCCAGTCCGGGACTCTTATCCGGCGGGTAAGAGTGAACGCGAACGCTTGATTGGCTGAAAACAACGTCAAGCAAGCATAGAAGCAGACAAACTTCCCGTATTTCCTGATCATCGTGCCGCCCGCCCGGCACGATGGTGGATCATCCCGGGGATGAGGAACAGGTCGGCCAGCAGCCACACACCCAAGGCGACAATGAACAGTGCCCCGATTCCGACGCTCGCGGTGCCGAAGCCAATCACGAGCAAGGCGATCATTGCGATGCCGCTTCCGGTGCGGCCGATATAAAACCTGTGCGCTCCGAAGCCGCCAAAGAGAATCCATAATAGGTAGGCGACCGCTGTCGATTTCGCCTCGTTCGTCACACGCTGCTCGACCAATAGCTGCTCAGCAGTGGAAAGATTCATGATTTGCCCCCAATACACTACAACCATGAAGGTGCATGGTCCCATAACGCACGTTATAGTCAAGTCTTATTTAGGCTTTCCTAAATTTTAACGTGTGCTATCGTCCGCTGCAGGGGGGTGACATGGGGAAAGTTGTCGACTTCGACCCACGGAAGCGTCGGAAATGGAAGACGGGGCACAATGTGCCAAGTCAGCGCAGGCCCCACGCGCCGCGGCGATCGCCGCACTGCAAGGACAACAGTTGGATCCCCGGCATCGCCATGATCACAGCAATTGGTCTCTTCGGCATTTCTGAGTACGTGCCGCTGATTCCTGGCTGCGACATAAAGGGCAACATCAGTGACAACACTGAGGAGCGGATCTACCATCTCCCGGGGCAGGAATATTACAGCCAAACGCGCGTCAATTACTTGGACGGAGAGCGGTGGTTCTGCTCTGAGGAGGCTGCTCGCGAAGCCGGGTGGCGAAGGGCTTACAAGTAGCCTTCATGAGAACATGCCGGCCGGGTGACAGCCTCGATCGCGGCGATATCTGGGGCGTCAGGGGCTCGTCATTCGTCGGGCGCCGATCATCACCAGTGGTCGCCCCATCTTGTCGACGCTGCTCACGCGAGCATCGTGCCCGGACCTGAAGCGGTTCACCGTGTTTACTGCCACGCCCGCTTTCTTGCGCGAGTTCCTAGATGCTCTTGAAAGGAAATGGTGCCGCTTACGTGACTCGAACACGTGACCCCATCATTACGAATGATGTGCTCTACCGACTGAGCTAAAGCGGCCCGGAGGCGGTTCCGCGGAAGACCGCGGAACGAATGTGAGGCGCTGATAAACGCAAAGCGCCAAGATTTCAAGCCATCAGTTTCGAGAACTTGAAAATTCCTTGTTGGTGGCCGCGACGGGCATGGCGTTCAGGCCAAGGCGGGTGCGTGCCGCATCGTATTCGCGCTCCAGCCGATCGACGAGACGGGCGACGGAGGTCACTTCCTTGATTGCGCCGACGCCCTGGCCGCAGCCCCAGATGTCCTTCCAGGCCTTGGCCCCTTCGGTCGCGGCGCCGAAGTCCATCTTCGACGGGTCCGCCTCCGGCAGATGGTCCGGATCCATGCCGGCAGCAGCGATCGAAGGCTTCAGGTAGTTGCCGTGAATGCCTGTGAAGTAATTGGAATAGACGATGTCGGCGGCGTTGCTGTCGACGATCATCTGCTTGTAGGCGTCGGTGGCGCGCGCCTCTTCCGTCGCGATGAACGGCGAGCCGATATAGGCCATGTCGGCGCCCATCGCCTGCGCCGCCAGGATGGCACCGCCGGTGGCGATCGCGCCCGAGAGGAGCAGCGGCCCGTCGAACCAGGAGCGGATTTCCTGGACGAGCGCAAATGGGGAAAGCGTACCGGCATGACCGCCGGCGCCAGCGGCAACCGCAATCAGGCCGTCGGCGCCCTTGCGGATCGCCGAATTGGCGTGGCGGTTGTTGATGACGTCATGCAGCACGATGCCACCATAAGAATGGATGGCGGCGTTGACCTCGGGCACGGCGCCGAGCGAGGAAATGACGACGGGAACCTTGTACTTGATGCAGAGCATCAGGTCCTGCTCGAGCCGCGCGTTGGACTTGTGCACGATCTGGTTGACGGCAAAGGGTGCCGCGCGCCGCGTCGGGTTCCTGGCGTCGTGAGCGGCGAGCGTCTCGGTGATCTCGGCGAGCCATTCGTCGAGCTGCGACTGTGGGCGTGCGTTGAGTGCCGGGAAGGCGCCGATCACGCCGGCCTTGCATTGCGCAATCGTCAACTGCGGATTCGAGATGATGAACAGAGGGGCGCCAACGACAGGCAGTCTCGTCGTTCCGGAAAGAATTGGCGGAAGCGGCATCGGTTTCTCCATCCCTCGATTGGCGCATCGAAATTTTGACGTTTGCGTAAACGTCAAAATAGATAGCAGCAAGTTCGTCGCTTGCAAAGAGGTGGTTTTCGCGCAGGCGACGCGGGCCTATCCTTGAGACGGTCCGCGAAGTTGTCGCGTTTTCCCCGGGCTTGGCCGGTCGACTTGGCCGCCGGACTTGCGGATTCCGAAAGCAGCGGTTACGCAATTGTTAACAAAACCAACGGCGTGCCTCCAGATTTAACCGTTGAGGCCCTTGGGGACGGTTCGAGGGGCCGATCGGCGAGAGTGCGCCGGCAGGCCCAAAGCCCTGCCTACACAGAGGACTTGATGTGAGCGGACTTGAGACTGCAATCAGAAACGCGCTGGAGCGCTCCGACCGCGCCAGCGCGGAAACACGTGCCCGCATCTATCAGTCGGCCCGTCAGGCGCTGGAAGCCGGATTGCAGAAGCAGGGAATTGACGACGTCAATGTCATCACCCAGCAGCGCCATCGGCTGGAGGCGGTGATCCATGCGATCGAAACGGAGGAGCGGGCGGCCCTGCGGGCGCGGCCGCCGGTGCCTCCCGCCGCCATTCCTCCCGTCGCCACGCCTCCCGCCGTCAGCGTCGACGAAAATGTCCGCGCACGCGGACCGGAGCAGGCGCGTGCCGAGCCGCAATCCCGGTCTCAAATCCAACCACAGTCTCCTCAGGCGGACCGCCGCGAACCGGGCTTTGCGGCCGATGCGCCGCGTTCCACGGCGGCAGACGGTGGTCTCGGTGGCCTTCGCGCCGAGCGTGACGGTCCGGTCGTCTCGACGCGTGCGGCTGCAGATACAATGGCAAAGGGCGCCGAGGCCACCGCAGCCGCGCCCGAAGTTCGCGGGGATACCGATCGAAAGCGGCGCCGCAAGCGCAGCCGCTTCCTGTCCTTCACCATGGTTGTCGTCACCCTCGCCGCCGCCGCAGGCGCCGCAATCTGGTGGGTGCAGACCAATGGCCTCCTGAAATCCGCGGCCGAACGCGACACCAATGTCGCCAACCCACCGGCGTCGGTGGCATCGGAAAATTTCGACGGGGCGGCGGGTCTGCAAACGCTCGGCGCTCAGCAGGGCTTCACCGGCGATTGGGTGGAGGTCTTCGCGCCGACAAACGCCGGCGCCGTCACACCCGGCTCACGCGCCAAGGCCGAGCCTGTGGATGACGATGGCGGCAAGCGCATCCAACTCACTTCGTCTTCCGCCGAAACGGAAGGCGACATCACCATCGAGATCCCGGCGGCCGTCCTGGCGCAGCTTTCCGGTAAAACCTCGACCATGGCGCTGACAGTGCAGGCGCAGCCGGGCAAGACGACCGAGTTTGCCGTCGAGTGCAATTTCTCCTCGCTCGGCGAATGCGGCCGTCATCGCTTCACGGTGCATGACGAGCGGCTCGACATGCTGTTCAAGATCACCTTCGATCGCAGCCTTGCGCCGAATTCCGCCGGCCGGATCGTCATCAACAGCGATATCAGCGGCGAAGGCAAGAGCCTCAACCTTTACGCCATTCGCGTTCTTCCGGGCCAGTAAGCTTCCCGGTTCGAAAGCCCAAGGCCTTCGAACCGCTGGGGCGCCGGTCGGGCGACCGTGCTGGCCGCCCGCTCGGGCGTAGCGTCCGGTCACCGACGTATGAGCGCTACTTCAGAAAGCCAGGGCCGGACCCGACGATCTTGTCGTCGACATCGCCGATTGCGTCCTTGTCCTTGCCGCCATAGTCGAGCGCGCAAAGGATATGGCGGATGAGATTGAGGCGTGCGCGCCGCTTGTCGTTGCCGCGCACCACGGTCCAGGGTGCGTGGTCCGTGTGCGTCGCCTTCAGCATCTCGTCACGCTTTGCCGTGTAGTCGTCCCATTTGTTGAGGGCGGCAATGTCCATCGGTGAGAGCTTCCAGATCTTCAGCGGATCGTGGCGGCGATCGTGGAAGCGCTTGAGCTGCATCTCGCGGCCGATGTTGATCCAGAATTTGAAGAACTGGATATTCTCATGCACGATCATCTTCTCGAAGCGCGGCACCTGCTTCAGGAACTGCTTGTGCTGCTCGGGCGTGCAGAAGCCCATGACCGGCTCGACGCCGGCGCGGTTGTACCAGGAGCGGTCGAACAGCACGAATTCGCCGGCCGTCGGCATGGTCGCGACGTAGCGCTGGAAATACCATTGCCCGTGTTCGGTCTCCGTCGGCTTCGTCAGCGCGACGATACGGGCCCAGCGTGGGTTCAGGTTGCCCATCGTCGCATGGATCGCGCCGCCCTTGCCGGCGGCGTCGCGGCCCTCGAACAGCGCCATGATGCGTTTTCCGGTCTTCTGCTGCCAGAGCTGAACCTTGACGAGTTCGATCTGGAGTTTCTCCAGCGTCGCCAGATATTCTTCCTCGTCGAGCTTCTTCTTGTAGGGATAGTCGTCGGAGGAGAAGGCAGCGTCGTCGATCCACTTCGGCAACTCGGGATTGTCGATGTCGAAGATGCGGCTCTTGCCGCCGATCTGCAGCTCCACAGCGCGGCTTTCCGCCTTTTCCGTCGTCTCCGCTAACGCCATCTGCTCGCCCCTTCGGCCTGGCGCACGGCTCCGAAAACCGGCTTCGATCATCGGCGGGATCATGCGCGTTTTCAAACTCTCGGAGCTCCGGGCAGCGCCGAAAAGACGCGGTGCCCAAGGCTCGATTTCCTTGGAGGAGGCCACAATTGCATTGCGGATTCAAGCCGGTCGTGAAAATCATGTCATGAAGGATCGCTATTCCTCGGTCGTTTTGGTCCGGGAGGAAGAGAAAGTGATTCATGAGGATGTCGCGGTGGACGGTTCGAAAGCGTTCTGGCGGGACCTGGTTCCGCGGCTGAAAGCAGAGCGCTGGCTGCTGAGCCTTACTCTGCTGCTGGCAATCCTTGCGACCATCGCCGGCATCCACTTTCTCATCGTTTTGCCGTTTTGGATCGTTCTGGTTGCAGCTTTGCTGAACCGTAGCGCGCCGGCTTCAGTGATTTTGAGCCCCGCCAAGGCTGTGGTTGCGACCGGCCCGACGAGCGATCCGCTGGCGCCCGCGCTGAATGCGCTCGACATGCCGGTGCTGGTCGTGGCCGCCGACGAGACGGTGGTCTTCCAGAACATCGCCGCCGAGAAGGCCTTTGGCACCATCCCGCCAAAAACCTATCTGGCCGCACGGGTGCGCGCGCCGGGCATCCTCGACATGGTCCGCGAGACGATGGCGACCGGCAAGGCCAACCAGATCGAACATACCGAACGCTTGCCGTCGGATGCGGTCTACATCGTGCGCGTTGCGCCGGCCGAGGTTCCCGGCGATGGCGCGGGCAGGCGGATATTCCTGTTGACCTATCGCGATATCTCGCAGGCACGCCGCATAGACCGCATGCGTTCGGACTTTGTGGCCAATGCCAGCCATGAATTGCGCACGCCGCTCGCATCTCTGCGCGGCTTCATCGAGACCCTCCAGGGTCCGGCCCGCAACGACCTGAAGGCGCAGGAGAGATTTTTCGGCATCATGCACGAGCAGGTCACGCGCATGAGCCGCCTCGTCGATGACCTCCTGTCGCTTTCGCGACTGGAACTGCGCTCGCATATCGCCCCCGACGATCCGGTGGACCTTGCGCCCTTGCTCGGCCATGTCCGCGACAGCCTGCTGCCGTTGGCAAAGGACCTCGATGTCACGGTCTCTCTCGTGGTGCCGGACAAGCCCGTCGTCGTGCAGGGCGATCGCGACGAACTCATCGAGGTCTTCGAGAACCTGATCGAGAATGCCTGCAAGTACGGCCAGGAGGGCAAGAAGGTCGACATAACCCTTTACGGCGGCGAAGAAGGCGCCCAGGCGGAAGTGATCGTGAAGGACTACGGGCCGGGCATACCCGCCGAGCACGTACCGCGCATTACCGAGCGGTTTTACCGGGTCAATGTCGAGGCCAGCCGGTCGAAAAAGGGCACCGGATTGGGCCTCGCCATCGTCAAGCACATCCTCACCCGCCACCGTGCTCGGCTGCTGATCCATTCAGAGATCGGCAAAGGTACGACTTTTACGGTCCGCTTCTGACATATTGACGCGGGAAAGCTCGGAACCGTTCATTTTCCATTAGTATTTTCAATGACATGAGCTGTCATAAATGTTTCGTCAAACTGACATAAAAGGTGTGGCTATCGGCGGCTAACTAGGGGGCAGCCGATAAGACGGCGAAGAGCGCTGCAACGCTTGGCGCACACCAACACAAGCCCATTCCGGGAGAACTTTTATGAAAGCTCTTAAACTCACTGTCGCGGCGCTGGTAGCGTCTGCCGCATTTGCCGGCGCAGCCGCCGCCCGTGACCAGGTTCAGGTCGCTGGCTCCTCGACCGTCCTTCCCTACGCCAAGATCGTCGCCGAGACGTTCGGCGAGACCTTCCCCGACTTCAAGACCCCGGTCGTCGAATCCGGCGGCTCCTCCGCCGGCCTGAAGGAATTCTGCAAGGGCGTCGGCCCGGATACCATCGACATTGCCAACTCCTCGCGCAAGATCAAGGACAGCGAAGTCGAGGCCTGCAAGGCCGCTGGCGTGACCGAAATCCAGGAAGTCAAGATCGGCTATGACGGCATCGTCTTCGCAACCGACGCCGGCAATGCCGACCTCGCCCTGAAGCCGGTCGATCTCTACAAGGCGCTCGCCGCTGAAGTCGTCGTCGACGGCAAGATCGCTGCCAACCCCTACAAGAAGTGGTCGGAAGTCAACTCCGCGCTTCCGGACGTTGATATCGCCGCCTTCATCCCGGGCGAAAAGCACGGCACCCGCGAAGTCTTCGAAGAGAAGATCCTCGCGGCAGGTTGCAAGGAAGCTGGCGCCGTTGACGTCATCAAGGCTGCCGTTGCCGATGAAAAGCAGCAGCACAGCAAGTGCGTCGCCGTCCGTAAGGACGGCATGGCTGTCGACATCGACGGCGACTACACCGAAACGCTCGCCCGTATCGCTGCCAACAAGAACGGCATCGGCGTCTTCGGCCTGTCCTTCTACGAAAACAACGCCGACAAGCTGAAGGTCGCGACCGTCAACGGCGTCGCACCGTCGACCGAAACGATCGCTTCCGGCGAGTACCCGGTTTCCCGTCCGCTGTTCTTCTACGTCAAGAAGGCACACCTCGGCGTTATCCCGGGCCTCAAGGAATATGTTGAGTTCTTCATCAACGACCAGATGATCGGCCCGGACAGCCCGCTCGCCGAGTACGGCCTGGTTGCTGCTCCGGACGCCGAGCGCGAAGAAATTCGCAAGGGCTTCGAAGCCGGCAACATGCTCTGATAACGACAAGCCCCGGCGCGACCTTCCTCGCGCCGGGGCATGCCTTCATTCGATTTGCCGGCGGCTTATGACGGGCGACGCCGGGGAGACGTGCCGATGAGTACTTCGCTCCTTCTTTTGCTAATTGTTGTTATTGGTTTCATTGCCTATTTTGCCGGTCGCGCACGTTCGCTGGCGCAGTCTGGCGGCAAGCTCTCCAACCTCCATTCCTTGCCGGGCTACCATGGTAGCTACGTCGCCATCTGGGCGATGCTGCCGGCGGCGCTCGTTCTCGGCACCTGGCTGATTGCGGCACCCATCTATATCGACGGAAGCACGCGCGCCGCCCTGCCGGATACTGTCCAGAGCCAGGGTGCAGCCGCCGTTCAGCTCGCGCTCGGCCAGGTCAAATCCGTTGCCGGCGGCCTGCTGCGCTTGAGCGGCGAGGAGCTTTCGGCGCTCGAAAGCGGAAGCGCCAATCTTCGCTCGACGCTCGCATCCAAGGGCGTTGCCCTTGCGGGCGAAGGCGAGCCCTACATGGTCACCGTCGCCCAGCACTTCAACGCGATGACCGTTGCCAATCGCTGGTTCATGACGGCGGCCGTTCTGCTGGTCGCGATCGCCGGCGGCATCTACGCCATCCGCAACATTGCCACCCGCTTCCGTGCGCGCAACCAGGTCGAGCGGGTCATTCTCGGCTCGCTGATCGTCGCGTCTTCGATCGCCATCCTGACGACCGTCGGTATCGTCGCCTCGATGCTGTCGGAAGCCGGTCGCTTTTTCACCATGGTCTCGCCGTTCGAGTTCTTCTTCGGCACGGTTTGGGATCCGCGTTTCGCTGCAGCCGGCAGCGGTGGCGCCTCCGGCCAGTTCGGCCTTCTGCCGCTTCTCGCAGGCACGCTCTACATCGCCTTCGTCGCCATGCTGTTCGCGGTGCCGATCGGTCTCTTCGCGGCCATCTACATGGCGGAATATGCAAGCCCGCGCCTGCGTTCGACCGCAAAGCCGCTGCTCGAAGTGCTCGCCGGCATCCCGACCATCGTCTACGGTTTCTTCGCACTGGTGACCGTCGGCCCGTTCCTGCGTGACATCTCGGCGCAGCTCAACGGTCTTGTCACCGGCAACTACCAGAACTTCATCCAGGCGCAGAGCGTGGTCACCGCCGGCATCGTCATGGGCATCATGCTGATCCCGTTCGTATCGTCGCTTTCCGACGACATCATCACCCAGGTGCCGCGCGCGCTGCGTGACGGGTCGCTGGGTCTCGGCGCCACCCGCTCGGAAACGGTGAAGAAGGTCATCCTTCCGGCAGCCCTTCCGGGCATTGTCGGCGCGCTGCTTCTGACCGCGTCCCGCGCCGTCGGCGAAACGATGATCGTGGTGCTGGCGGCCGGTGTCGCAGCCCGCATGCAGCTCAATCCCTTCGAGCCGATGACGACGGTGACGGTGAAGATCGTCAACCAGTTGACGGGCGACCTCGAGTTCACCTCGCCGCAGACGCTGGTCGCCTTCGCACTGGGCATCACGCTCTTCGTCATCACGCTCGGCCTCAACATTTACGCGCTCTACATCGTGCGCAAATACCGGGAACAGTACGAATGACCGACATCGCTTCCCCGACCGTCCGGATTTCCGCCCGTCCCGCATCCGCCAAGCGTGATATCGGCATCAAGCGCCGTTATGCCGCCGAGCGCCGGTTCCGCGCCTACGGCATTGCCGCCATCAGCATCGGTCTCTTCTTCCTGGCGCTGCTGTTGTGGACCGTCATTTCCAACGGCTACACCGCGTTCCAGCAGACGACGATCACGCTGCCGATCGAATTCACCGAAAAGGTCATCGACCCCAAGGGCGAACGCACGAGCGACAGCAAGGTGCTGATGACTGCCAACTATCCGCTGCTGGTGCGCGAGGCGCTCGTCAAGCAGCTCGGCATCGATGCGAGCAAGCGGCCGCTGGTCAAGCAGGCGACCGACATGGTCTCTGCGAGCTCCCGTACGCTGCTGCGCGACATGGTCGTGGCGGATCCGTCCATCATCGGCAAGACCGTTCCGGTCACCCTGCTGGCAGAAGCCAACATCGACTCCGCCTACAAGGGGCAGATCGACCTCAAGGTCGAAGAGAGCAAGCGTAAGGTTAAGGACCAGCAGGTCACCTGGATGAACCAGCTTGCCGAGGCCGGTATCCTGAAAAAGAGCTTCAACACCGGCATCTTCATCTTCGGCGCCTCCAGCCGTCCTGAAGCGGCGGGCGTCGGCGTCGCCGCCCTCGGCTCGTTCTACATGATGATGATCGTGCTCGCGCTGTCGCTGCCGATCGGCGTTGCCGCCTCGATCTATCTCGAAGAGTTCGCGCCGAAGAACCGGCTCACCGACCTGATCGAGGTCAACATCAACAACCTCGCAGCCGTTCCGTCGATCGTCTACGGTCTGTTGGGCCTCGCCGTCTTCATCAACTTTGCCGGCATGCCGCGCTCGGCGGCCGTCGTCGGCGGCTTCGTGCTGACGCTGATGACGTTGCCGACGATCATCATCGCCACCCGCGCGGCCCTCAAGGCGGTGCCGCCGTCCATCCGCTCGGCGGCACTCGGTCTCGGCGCCTCGAAGATGCAGACCATCTTCCATCACGTTCTGCCGCTGGCGATGCCGGGCATTTTGACCGGTACGATCATCGGCCTTGCCCACGCGCTTGGCGAAACCGCGCCGCTGCTGTTGATCGGCATGGTCGCCTTCGTCGTCGACTATCCCGGTTCGCCGATGGAGCCGTCGACGGCGCTGCCGGTGCAGATCTACATGTGGGCCAACGAGGCGGAACGCGCCTTCGTCGAGCGCACCTCCGGCGCGATCATCATTCTTCTCATCTTCCTCGTCGTCATGAACCTTGGCGCCATTCTGTTGCGACGTCGCTTTGAGCGCCGTTGGTAGTGAGGTAATTTCTATGAACATCATGTCAGAAGCAGCAGTCGAGAAGGCCTTGGATCAGAAAATGAACACTGTGCCCTACAAGATGATCGGCAAGGATGTGTCGGTCTACTACGGCGAGAAGCGGGCGCTTTTCGACGTCAACCTCAACATCCGCGAGAATACGGTAACGGCTCTGATCGGCCCGTCCGGTTGCGGCAAGTCGACCTTCCTGCGCACGCTGAACCGTATGAACGACACCATCGAGAACTGCCGCGTCACCGGCAAGATCACGCTCGATGAGGACGACATCTACGATCCGACCATCGATGTGGTCGAGCTGCGCGCCCGCGTCGGCATGGTCTTCCAGAAACCGAACCCGTTCCCGAAGTCGATCTACGACAACGTCGCCTACGGTCCACGCATCCACGGGCTTGCCCGCACCAAGGCGGATTTTGACGAGATCGTCGAAACCAGCCTGCAGAAGGCCGGCCTGTTCAATGAAGTGAAGGATCGCCTGCATGAACCGGGCACCGGCCTTTCCGGTGGCCAGCAGCAGCGCCTTTGCATCGCGCGCGCCGTTGCCGTCAGCCCGGAAGTCATCCTGATGGACGAGCCCTGTTCGGCACTCGACCCGATCGCGACGGCCAAGGTCGAGGAGCTCATCCACGAACTGCGCACGAACTTCACGATCGTCATCGTGACCCACTCGATGCAGCAGGCAGCCCGCGTGTCGCAACGCACCGCCATGTTCCACCTCGGCAATCTCGTCGAGGAGAACGACACCGACAAGATGTTCACCAATCCGGATGACCAGCGCACCCAGGATTACATCATGGGCCGCTTCGGCTGAGGCCAATGACGGCTGCAACAGTAACTGGAAAGCGCCCGCAAGGATCGACGATCATGTCCATGCATATCATGTCCGCCTATGACGAAGAACTGAAGTACCTGACGCGCCGCATCTCGGAAATGGGCGGTCTCGCCGAGCAGATGGTCGCTGAATCCGTTCGCGCCCTGGTCAATTCCGACCTGGCTCTGGCGCAGAAGGTGATCTCGGACGACACCATTCTCGACGATGCCGAGCGCCAGATCGGCGAGAAGGCGATCGTCACGATCGCCAAGCGCCAGCCGGTCGCCGCCGACCTTCGCGAGATCATGGGGTCGATCCGCATCGCCTCCGACCTGGAGCGTGTCGGCGACCTCGGCAAGAACACCGCCAAGCGCGTGATCGCGGTCGCCGGTTCCGGCATCCCGCGCAAGCTTGCCCGCGGTCTCGAGCACCTCGCCGAGCTCGCCCTGGTGCAGCTCAAGGAAGTACTCGACGTCTATGCCTCGCGTTCGCCGGAAAAGGCCAACAGCATTCGCGAGCGGGACGAGGAGATCGATGCGATCTACACCTCGCTGTTC
Source organism: Ensifer sp. B1-9 (assembly GCF_050474445.1). Taxonomy (NCBI): domain Bacteria; kingdom Pseudomonadati; phylum Pseudomonadota; class Alphaproteobacteria; order Hyphomicrobiales; family Rhizobiaceae; genus Ensifer; species Ensifer sp. B1-9. Next base: position 373,957 of record NZ_JBCHVG010000007.1, on the reverse strand, counting down.
CGCGAGCTGCTGACCTACATGATGGAAGACCCGCGCAACATCACGCCCTGCACGCATCTTCTGTTCTGTGCCAAGAACATCGAGCGCATCGGCGACCACGCGACCAATATCGCCGAGACGATCTATTACATGGCAACGGGTGCCCAGCCGGAAGGCGAGCGTCCGAAGGATGACAATACGTCGACGTTGGGCTCGGTCAACGACTGAGCGTTAGACGCGCCGTTCGCAATGCATGCCCCCTGAATATCACCTGGTCGCGGCTCCGGTCGCGGCCCCGAATTCCTGTATCTGAAGCATGCGGCTTTCGCACCGCCTTTGAAAAACGCGGAAATGCTCCAGATTTAGAGTGTCTGAGCGCCGGCCCGGCCACTGGAGCCGCACGGCGCTCGCGGTAAGGAGACGTTACCTGATGTTGCCAAAAATCGCCGTGGTCGAAGACGAAGAGGCGCTGAGCGTCCTGCTGCGTTACAATCTGGAAGCGGAAGGCTTCGACGTCGATACGATCCTCAGGGGTGACGAGGCGGAGATCCGGCTCCAGGAACGCCTGCCCGACCTGCTGATCCTCGACTGGATGCTGCCCGGCGTCTCCGGCATCGAGCTTTGCCGTCGGCTGCGCCAGCGCCCGGAGACGGAGCGGCTGCCGATCATCATGCTGACGGCGCGCGGCGAGGAAAGCGAGCGCGTTCGCGGTCTCGCGACCGGCGCAGACGACTATGTGGTCAAACCCTTCTCGACGCCGGAACTGATGGCTCGCGTCAAGGCGATGCTTCGCCGGGCGAAGCCTGAAGTGCTCTCGACGCTGCTGCGCTGCGGCGACATCGAGCTCGACAGGGAAACCCATCGCGTCCATCGCCGCAGCCGCGAGGTTCGCCTGGGACCGACGGAATTCCGACTGCTCGAGTTCCTGATGTCCTCTCCGGGCCGGGTCTTCTCGCGCTCGCAGTTGCTGGATGGCGTCTGGGGTCACGACATCTATGTCGACGAAAGGACCGTCGACGTGCATGTCGGCCGCCTGCGCAAGGCGTTGAACTTCTCGACCATGCCGGACGTCATTCGCACGGTCCGCGGCGCCGGCTACTCGCTCGAAAGCTGAGAGGGACCAACAGCAGGCAATAAAAAAGGGGCCGCTCAGCCCCTTTTCTTTTGTTCCGGTGCGGAGCCTCAGCGCATCCGCCGACGTTCGGCCGACGGCTGGTAGGCAAGCCGTGCATGGAAATTGCAATAGGGCGAGGACTCCGGCGAGTCATTGCCGCAGAAGTGGAATTCTTCCTTCAGCGGATCGCCGATCGGCCACTTGCAGGTGCGTTCGGTGAGCTGGGTCAGCTCAAGGCGGCGCGACATCGGCACGACCACGTCCGTGCTGATGCTGAAATTCTGCTCGGCCACGAGATCGACTTCGATCTCTTCCTTGAGAACGGTGGCGCCGGACGGACGGGCAACGGTGCGGGTCGAAACGCGCGAGGCGTAGTTCGGAGCACGCGGGGCCGAGGTCGGCCGCTTCGGGCGGGCCGCCGCCGTGGCGCTGCCGCCAGCCTTGGCGCGTCCGGGAAGGCTCAGGCGGTGAACCTTGCCGATGACAGCGTTACGGCTGACGCCGCCGAGCTGCGCCGCGATCTGGCTTGCGCTCAGGCCCTCGGACCAAAGCTTCTTCAGTTTCTCCACCCGCTCGTCAGTCCAGTTCATCTCTGCACTCTCCGTTCTCAGCGTTGGGGATGGCAGAATCCCTCACCGCACCCCGGCTGAACCCCGAGGTTGCAAACGCGATAACTCTTTTGGTGACTAGGTCCGCCGCACGCGTCTAGTAATTGAATGTTAACGTACTGACCGCTGGACTCCGTGGCAAGAGTCCGGGGAATCACGCCGAATCGAATTCGTAGTTTTCCCCAACTTGCTCGATCAGCGTTGCATTTTTGCAAGCCCTTCCGGCCGATTTTTTCGTCGCAGGGAAACGGGTCTCGCCATCGCGCTGCAAGGCTTGGTTTTGTTGACATTGCGGTGCGAAATGGGAATAGTGCCTGCGCCGCCGAAAGGCGGCATTTTTGATTTTTATCGGGCCGCATGAAGCTGCGGTACCGATGCCGATTGGAGTGAAGGAGAGCCTCGCATGACTGCAACCACGCCGCTTTACGATACCTACATGCGCGCGCCGTTGCGTTTCGAGCGAGGAGAGGGCGTCTGGTTGATCGCCGAAGACGGCTCGCGTTACCTCGATTTCGCCGCCGGCGTTGCCGTGAACTCGCTCGGCCACGCGCATCCGCATCTCGTCGAGGCGCTGAAGGCGCAGGCCGAGAAGGTCTGGCACCTTTCCAACCTTTACGAAGTTCCGGGGCAGGAAAGCCTTGGCCGCCGCCTGGCTGCCGTCACTTTCGCCGATCGGGTCTTCTTTACCAATTCCGGTGCGGAAGCGCTGGAATGCGCGATCAAGACGGCGCGGCGCTATCACTTCGCCAAGGGCCAGCCGGAGAAGTTTCACGTCATCACCTTCGAGGGCGCCTTCCACGGCCGCACGATCGCGACGATCGCCGCCGGGGGCCAGCAGAAGTACATCGAAGGTTTCGGACCAAAGGCCCCGGGCTTCTACCAGGTTCCGTTCGGCGACCTCGCTGCCGTCAAGAATGCGATCACCGAAGAGACCGCCGCGATCCTGATCGAGCCGATCCAGGGCGAGGGCGGCATTCGCCCGGCGACGAAGGAATTCCTGCAGGAACTGCGCGCGCTCTGCGACGAGTTCGGCCTGCTCCTGATCCTCGACGAGGTCCAGACCGGCGTCGGCCGTACCGGCAAGCTCTTCGCCCATGAATGGGCGGGCATCCGCCCGGATATCATGGCCGTTGCCAAGGGCATCGGCGGCGGCTTTCCGCTCGGCGCTTGCCTGGCGACGGAAGAGGCGGCGGCCGGCATGGTGGCGGGCACGCATGGCTCCACCTATGGCGGCAACCCGCTGGCGATGGCCGTCGGCAACGCCGTGCTCGACGTCATCCTCGCTGACGGCTTCCTCGCCCATGTGCGCGATGTCGCGCTCGTCTTCCGCCAGGGACTTGCCTCGCTGAAAGACCGCTACCCGGATGTCATCGAGGACATCCGCGGCGACGGCCTGATGCTGGGCATCAAGGTAAAAGGCCCTTCGGCCGATCTCTTGAAGGAAATCCGCGCCGAGAAGCTCCTGGCCGTGCCGGCCGGCGACAATGTGCTGCGTTTGCTGCCGCCGCTGACGGTGACGGCGGAGGAAGCACGCGAGGGCCTCGCGCGCATCGAGCGCGCTGCCGAAGCGGTGCGGAAGGCCGGCGGCAACGCCGCTGCTTAACGGATAGGACCGACGCCGACACAGGGTGTTAGAATGCCCTTCGTGCGTTCACGCGGAATGCGGGCGCACCAGGGGTCGATTTTTCAGACAGGAACCGAGTACGATGGCAGGCACCAGACATTTTCTCGATCTTTCGGCCGTGACGGCCGCCGATCTCCGGACGATCATCGACGACGCCCGCGTCCGAAAGGCGGCAACCAAGGCCGGAACCGCCGAGAAGCCGCTCGCCGGCAAGATGCTGGCGATGATCTTCGAAAAGCCGTCCACCCGCACACGCGTGTCCTTCGACGTCGGCATGCGTCAGCTCGGCGGCGAAACCCTGTTCCTGTCAGGCACGGAGATGCAGCTCGGTCGCGCCGAGACCATCGGCGATACGGCCAAGGTCCTGTCGCGCTACGTCGACGCGATCATGATCCGCACCACCGACCACCGCCGCCTGCTGGAATTGGCGGAGCATGCGACGGTACCCGTCATCAACGGTCTCACCGACGATACCCATCCCTGCCAGATCATGGCCGACATCATGACCTTCGAAGAGCATCGCGGACCGGTGAAGGGCAAGACGATCGCCTGGACCGGCGACGGCAACAATGTCCTGCACTCGCTGATCGAAGGCTCCGCCCGTTTCGGCTATCGCATGAACATGGCTGTGCCGCTGGGCTCCGAGCCGCAGGACAAGATCCTGAACTGGGCCCGCAACAACGGCGGCGAGATCCTGCTGTGTCACGAAGCCGAGCAGGCCGTAGCCAACGCCAATTGCGTCGTCACCGACACCTGGGTGTCGATGAACCAGGAGCATCGTGCCCGCGGACACAACGTGTTCCAGCCGTTTCAGGTCAATGAAGCGCTGATGAAGCACGCGGCCTCCGATGCGCTTTTCATGCATTGCCTGCCGGCGCATCGCGGCGAGGAAGTGACCGACGAGGTGATCGACGGTCCGCAGTCGGTCGTCTTCGACGAGGCCGAAAACCGCCTGCATGCGCAGAAGTCGATCATCGCCTGGTGCATGGGGCTCGTCTAAGCGCCTTGCCGGCACGAATGCGGCGTGGTGCGCGCTGGCGCAGCCCTTCGGTAGCTGCTGCGCGAGGGCGGGCTATTGACATCACCGCCGCGCGACACGATCTAGGCGGCATGTGGGGCGCTCCTGACAACGGTGAAGCGCCGACTGCAACGGGTTGTGCGCGGCGCGTTGGCGAACGGCACATACCCGATGGACTATCCGTTCATTGCGGGATCAATTGAGACAGCGGGCACGTTGCGCCGGGAGGATAGGAATGTCCCGGGCGCAACGCAGTTGGCTGATGCAAGGAGCAAGACATGACTGACATGACACCAGGGCTTGGTGAATTCGACTTTGCCGGTGACGATCACGTCGTGCCTTTCCAGGTGGAAGGCCTCGATGTGCGCGGCCGCGCCGTGCAGCTCGGCCCGATGCTGGACGCAATTCTGGAGCGCCACAACTATCCGCTTCCGGTGGCGCGGCTCGTTGCCGAAACCATCGTGTTGACGGTGCTTCTCGGCACCTCGCTGAAGTTCGAAGGCAAGCTGATCGTCCAGACGCAAGGGGACGGCCCGGTCGATCTCGTCGTCGCCGATTTCTCGACGCCGGACCGCGTGCGCGCCTATGCCCGCTACGATGCGGATGCGCTGGCCGCCGCCGAAAAGGACGGTCGCACCCTGTCGCATGAACTGCTCGGCAAGGGCGTGCTCGCCTTTACCATCGACCAGGGCGCCCATACCCAGCGCTACCAGGGCATCGTCGCACTTGACGGCGCCACCTTGGAAGAAATCGCCGGCGTCTACTTCCGCCAATCGGAGCAGATCCCGACCAAGGTCAGGCTCGGCGTCGCCGAGCTGCTCGACCGTGATGAGAACGGCAAGCCGCGCCATCGCTGGCGCGCCGGCGGCATGGTCGCGCAGTTTCTGCCGGAAGCGCCTGAGCGCATGCGCCAGCCTGATCTCTCCGGCGGCGATGGCGACAACGGCGAAAGCGTCGTCGAGGATGACGATCACTGGGCGGAAGCCAAGGTGATGGTCGAGACGATCGACACCGACGAGCTGACGGACCCGACGGTCGGAACCGAACGCTTGCTCTACAGGCTGTTCCACGAGCGCGGTGTGCGCGTCTATGAGCCGCAGGCGGTCTATGACCGTTGCAGTTGCTCGCGCGAGAAGCTCCGTTCGGTGCTCGCCAATCTGGAAGCGGATGATCTCGAAAGCACCATCGAGGATGGCGTCGTGAAGGTCACCTGCGAATTCTGCTCGACGACCTATCGTTTCGAAGCCAGCGAAGTGCGTCCGCAGGAGCGGGCCTCGCTCCGGACAAACTAAAGCGCGCGTCGCGATCTTTCAGATTCGCTCCTTGCGCTTTAAGCCCTTGATATTTTGCATGTCGTTATCGCAAAGCCGCTGCACACTTTTGCGCGACATGTTTTAGTTCAGGGTGCGCACGAGCCCGGGTGAATCGAGCGAGAAGGCGGGGATGGCCACGTTGAAGGTCTCTCCGCCTTCTGATTCCATGCTGTAGTGGCCGAACATCACGCCCGATGGCGTGTCCAGCGGGCAGCCCGACGAATATTCGTAGGTATCGCCGGGATTGAGCAGCGGCTGCTCGCCGATCACGCCGGGGCCGCTGACCTCGTCGACCTGCCCGTTCTCGTCCGTGATATGCCAGTAGCGGGTCATCAGCCGCACGGCTGCGTCGGAATGGTTGGAAATGATGATGCGATAGCCCCAGACATAGCGGCCGTCATCAGGGTCCGACTGCTCTTCGAGATAGTACGGCTCCACCGTAACTTCTATGTCGCGGGTCAAAGCGCGATACATGGGCAACACCTTGCTTCAGGTCTTTCAGGGTATTCTACAGCAAGATGGTTTCGTCAAGAATAACGGCAAGATTGTGCGTACCCATTCTGGGGCAATGGCTTGCGGCATCATGAGTGGGTGTTTGAGCCCTCTCGTTCCCGCTGCCGCTGCTGCGTAACGCGGAGATCTGCTGCAAGGGATCGACGGCCGCCGCCTGCTGCGGCGGCCGTATGTTTCGGCGGGGTTAGGCCTTGACGGCCTTCAGCGCGCGGGCGAAATCCTCGACAACGTCCTCGCTGTCTTCGATCCCGGCGGAGAAGCGCACCGTGCCGGCGGAAATGCCGAGTTCTTCGCGGGCCTCGTCGGTGAGGTTCTTGTGCGTCGTCGTTGCCGGATGGGTGATCAGGCTCTTGCTGTCGCCGAGGTTGTTGGAGATGCGAACGATCTCGAGCGCATTCTGCAGCGCGAAGGCTGCGTCCTTGCCGCCCTTCAGTTCAAAGGCGACGAGGGTGGAGCCGCCGGTCATCTGCTTGGCAATGATGTCGGCCTGCGGGTGATCCTTGCGGCCGGGGTAGATGACCTTGGCCACCTGCGGCTGCTCTGCCAGGAAGTCGGCGACGCGGCGCGCGGTTTCCGTCTGCTGGCGCACGCGCAGCGGCAGGGTCTCGATGCCCTTCAGCAGCGTCCAGGCATTGAACGGCGACATGGCCGGGCCGGTGTGGCGGAAGTAGTCGTGCAGGTTCTCGTTGATCCATTCCTTGTCGGAAAGCACGACGCCGCCGAGGCAACGACCCTGGCCGTCGATGTGCTTCGTGGCGGAGTAGACGACGATATGGGCGCCGAGTTCCAGCGGCTTCTGGAAGAGCGGGGTCGCGAACACGTTGTCGACGACGACCTTCGCGCCGATCTGGTTGGCGAGCCTCGCCACGCCGGCGATATCGATCACTTCGAGCGTCGGGTTGGTCGGGCTTTCGAGGAAGAAGACCTTGGTGTTCTTCTGGATCGCCTTTTCCCAGTTTGCGAGATCGCGGCCGTCGACCAGCGTGCATTCGATGCCGTATTTCGGCGCCAGCGTTTCGACGACCCAACGGCAGGAGCCGAAGAGCGCGCGCGCGGCAACGATGTGGTCGCCCGCCTTCAACTGGCACAGGATCGCCGCGGAAACGGCAGCCATGCCCGAGGCCGTGGCGCGCGCGTCTTCGGCGCCTTCCAGCATGCACATGCGCTTTTCGAACATGTCGTTGGTCGGGCTGCCGTAGCGGGCATAGATGAAGCCCTCGGTCTCGCCCTTGAAGCGGGCTTCGGCCGCTTCCGACGTTTCGTAGACGAAGCCCTGAGTCAGGAAGATCGCTTCGGAGGTTTCGCCGTGCTGCGAGCGGGTGGTTCCGCCATGAACCAGTTGCGTTGCCGGGCGCCAGTTTTTGCTCATGTGACGATCACTTTCAAAAACAAAAAAACCGGCCGCGTGAAGGGCCGGTTTGACACCCGGCCTTTTTAGCTACTTGTTTAACGTGGCTGCAAGCCGACCGGCCAAATCACCACGGGATAAAGCTCCAATACTGCTTGGGTGCGCTTGCGTCAATTCCCGGAGTTTGGTTTTGTCTCGCAACTGGAAAGAGGACTGCAATGGGCCGCGACACTGGGATTTTGGCCGACCGCGCGATCGCCGCGCTGTTCGAAACAGGACGTCTGAAGAGCGAGAGGCCGCTGGATGCTGATCAGATCCAGCCGGCAAGCCTCGACCTGCGCCTTGGCGCCAAGGCCTTCCGCGTCCGCGCGAGCTTCATGCCCGGCCCATCCCATCTCGTCGCCGACAAGCTTGACCGGCTGAAGCTGCACGTGGTCGATCTGACCGACGGCGCGGTGCTGGAAACCGGCTGCGTCTACATCGTGCCGCTGATGGAAAGCCTGGCGCTGCCTGCGGGCATGTCGGCCTCGGCCAATCCGAAAAGCTCGACCGGCCGCCTCGACATCTTCACCCGCGTCATCACCGACCGTGCCCAGGAATTCGATAAGATCCCGGCCGGCTACAGCGGTCCGCTCTATCTCGAAATCAGCCCGCGCACCTTCCCGATCGTCGTGCGCCGCGGTTCGCGCCTGTCGCAGATCCGCTTCCGCATGGGGCAGTCGCTGCTCTCGGAGCAGGAGTTGCTGGCGCTGCACGAGAGCGACGTTCTCGTGGCGAGCGAGCGCCCGAATGTCAGCGGCGGCGGCATTGCGCTCTCGATCGATCTCAAGGGCACCGGCCCGGACGGCCTGATTGGCTACCGTGGCAAGCACCACACGGCGGTCATCGACGTCGACAAGAAGGCGCAGCACGCGATCTTCGACTTTTGGGAGCCGCTCTACAGCCGCGGACGCGACGAGCTGATCCTCGATCCGGACGAATTCTACATCCTCGTCTCGCGCGAAGCGGTGCATGTGCCGCCGCTTTATGCCGCCGAGATGACGCCGTTCGATCCGCTGGTGGGCGAATTCCGCGTGCACTATGCCGGCTTTTTCGATCCGGGCTTCGGCCATGCGTCTGCCGGCGGCAGCGGCAGCCGCGCCGTTCTGGAGGTCCGCAGCCACGAGGTGCCGTTCATCCTCGAGCATGGGCAGATCGTCGGCCGGCTGATCTATGAACACATGCTGGAACGTCCCGACGGCCTCTACGGCCTCGGCGTCGGCTCCAACTACCAGGCGCAGGGCCTGAAGCTTTCGAAGCATTTCCGCGCCGAGTAGGGGATTTTGCATGGGACCCTCATGCGATACCGCGCAAGGGTCCTTGACAGATCGTCCAGGTTCGGGAAATTTCGCAAGTCTCGCGGGTGTAGTTCAGTGGTAGAACGCCAGCTTCCCAAGCTTGATGTCGTCGGTTCGATCCCGATCACCCGCTCCAATTCCCGCTGATCTTTGTGTTGCCTCGTACTTCTAGAGGCTATGGCCAGTTGCGATCGCGACGGATAACTTGGTACGCGATGAATCATCAAGCGGTTCTAAGGGCCGCCCCTTGCCACATGAGACGTGCCGGCCCGCTGCCCATGAGATTTCTTTCCCTGATTGCCCTTTGCGCGTCCTTGATCGCAACGCCGCTGGCGGCACAGCCCAAGGACCTGCCCATTCTATTCGATGCGCGCGAACGGATCGCCAAGCCCGATCTTACGGGCCTTGCCCGCTTGCGCTTTCTGACGACCGTGGACTTTCCGCCGTTCAACTTCATCGACCAGTCAGGCAAGCTCTCCGGCTTTCACGTCGATCTCGTGCGCGAGATCTGCCGCGAACTCGACATCGAAGCCAAATGCCAGATCCAGGCCGTTACTTATGCGGAACTTCTGCCGGCGCTGGAGCAGGGGCAGGGCGAAGCTGTTGCCGCCGGCATCGCCGTCGGCCCGGAACTGCGCCAGCGCTTCGGTTTCTCGCGTGCCTTCATGCGGCTTCCGGCGCGCTTCGCCATCAATTCCAAGGCGGCCGGCGCCGTGGCGGGTCCGCAGGACCTCAGGAGAAAATCCGTCGGTGTCGTGGCGGGGACGACGCATGAGGCCATGTTCAAGGCGTTCTTCCCGAAGATCGAGGCCAAGGTCTTCCCGGATCGCGACGCCATGCTGACCGCGCTGCAGAAAGGTGAGGTGCCGGCGGTCTTTTCCGACGGCTTGCAGCTTTCCTTCTGGGTTTCAGGCGCGACTGCCGGCGGCTGCTGCGCGCTCGTCGATGGCGCCTATTTCTCGCAGCGCTTTCTCGGCGAAGGCCTGACGATCATGAACCGAAAATCCGAACCGGCCCTGACCCAGGCTATCGACCACGCGCTGCTGGCGCTGTCACGCAGCGGCCGGCTCGAGGAAATATACCTGCGCTACTTCCCGAATGGCATTTACTGAGCGCAAGCTGGCGTGACCGCAAGCGATTGAAGGCACTACCGGCGGAAGCGGGCAAGCGCACCGCGCTCGATAGCCGCGCAGGTGAGCTTGTCGAGACCCAGGCGATCGCGCAGCAATTGCAGCAGCCGGATCTCTTCGTTGCGAATGCGCTGGTCCGCCGCGGCGATTTCGACGGCAAGTGCATAGGCGGTCTCGTGGAATTTTTCGGGAAGCGCCTCGCGTACGATTTCCAGGACGATGTCCAGGCCCTCGGGAGCCGCGAGCTGGGCGGAGCATTCGTGGCCGATATGGACGAGCTGGTTCTCGTCGAAACCGTCGAAAACGGGCAGGAACTGAACAAGCCGGCCGATGCGGGCGAATTCGTCGTCGCTCATCTCGCGGTCGACCGCCGACATCATCACCATGACATAGACGAGCGCTTCGTGGTGACTGAGGTCTGGCAGCATGGGGCTTTCCGACGGTAGGGCAATTCCGGGAAAAGCGTGAAGCGGTTTCCGTGCGGAAATGCGGAGTTTCAAAGAGCCAGATCATCTCAATGAAACAGCGAGACGATCCGGATGGCTGAGAGCTGGGAATTGCCTCGGCCGTTTATAAGTCCGGCTGCGGCTCCTCCATACCGGTGCCGAGGGTTGGATCATCTGATGTCATCGGCGTGTGGCTGAGGTCGCGCGGATCCTCGCCATAGAAGCCGAGCTTTGCCTGGCGCGCGGCGTCGGCTCGTTTCTCCAGCGACGAGCCGGGTACCGGTGTCGCCCAGCCATTGTCGACCAGCCAGGTCGCGAGGTCCTGCCCACCGAGCGAGCAGGAAGCGGTGGCCGATGGGCCGGCGCTCCCTTCGGGCATGTCGCAGCTCACGGCACGGGCGCGCAGAAAGTTCCGGAAGGCTGTCCGTGCGACGATGCCGCAGGGCCAGCTCTTCCCCCCGGTTTCGCAGGTTCTTTCCGCCTGCTCGGGCTCGATGCCATCGATCTGCACCGTCAGCTTGTCGAACTGGATCACGCCGGCGGCGATCGCCACGGGGCGATAGAGGATGGTCGAGCCGGCGGCGGCCTTCGCTTGCTTCTCCGGTTCCGATAAGGGTGCGCGCGGCTCCGCCCGTTCAAGCGGTGCGCTGGTGACCGTGTCGGGCAGGCCGAACTGCTGCGGCTCGATGGCGCGCGCGGTTTTTTCCGTCGTCGGGGACTGGGGTTGCTCGCCGGCCGCAGAGGCGTCTGGCACGGAAGCGTCGCCAGAGGACGTGCCGGGATCGAGTGGCACGTCTTCGCCCGTTTCGGCCTGATCCGGGGCCGGCTCGATTTCCGTCATGTCGGGCGTTTCGAGAACGAGGTCCGGCGTGGCAGCACTGTCGCGGTCGCGGATGGCGGCTGCACCCGCATAGAGGATGCCGGTGAAAAGCGCGATCGCGGCGATGCCGCCGGCAAGGGTGTATAAATGCTGCCGCATCAGGAAGAACGTCCTATTGGCTGGCCCAGATGATCCGGGCGATCCATTCGATCTGGCTGATCTCGAAGCTCCGGTTCGGGTGCTCCGGGTTGAGGGAAAGGAGCTCGATCGTGCGTGGCGTCTGGCGTGTCAGGACCTTTGCCATGACCTCGCCTTCGCGCGTCTTGACCACCACGCGGTCGCCGCGCCGAACCTGCGCGCCCGGATCGACGATCAGGGTGTCTCCGTCGCGGTAGAGCGGCAGCATGCTGTCGCCCTGGACCTCGAGCGCGTAGATACCGGTCCGGCGTTCCGCGACCGTCGGGAAATCGATCACGTCCCAGCCCTGGCCGGCCGGGAAACCGCCGTCGTCGAAGAAGCCGCCCGCGCCCGCCTGGGCAAAGCCGATCAGCGGGATCGCCGCAGTCGCCGGGGCAGGGGCCTGCGTGCCATCCGGACGCAACAGGCTGGTGAACTGGTCCATCGTCGCGCCCGTCGCCTCGAGCACCTTGGCGATCGATTCCGTCGAAGGCCAGCGTTCCCGCCCGTCGGCGGAGTGGCGCTTGGACTTGTTGAAGGAGGTGGGATCGAGCCCGGCGCGGCGGGCGAGACCCGAAGGCGAGAGCTGATTGCGCTCGGCCAATGCATCGATGGCGTGCCAGATCGTGCCGTGAGACAACATGCGAAGGATCCGGGGCCGAACGGGGCGGCCGCTTGCTGGTTTGATCTGCACCACACTACCGAAACCCCGGGTTCCGGTAAAGAATCCGAAGGAAAATAGTCCTTTTTCCATCATTTGCTTTGGGGGCGACGGACCCTATAGTCTGCTCGACGGACAGGACAGGCTTTCATCGGAGGGAACGCTTTGTTGGCGCGCATGAGATCTGAGCGTCTGCTGTTCGTTGCCCTGGCCGCCGCGATCGTGGGGATGGCGCTGGAGCATCAGCTTCTTGAGATGGGGCGCCTGGCAACGCTGATCGGTGCCGCCGGTCTCGTGATTGCGATCGTGCTGGCGTCGCTGCGCGTTTCGCATCATGCCGAAGTGCTGGCGTCCAAGGTCGGCGATCCCTATGGCACGATGATCCTGACGCTGTCGGCGGTCCTGGTCGAGGTTGTCGTGCTGGCGATCATGATGAGCAGCGAGACCTCTCCGACGCTGGTGCGCGACACGATCTATGCGGCCGTCATGCTCGACATCAACGGCATCCTGGGTCTGGCCGCCCTGCTTGGCGGGTTGAAGCACGGCGAGCAGCCCTATAACGACGATTCCGCCCGCACCTACAGCGTGATGATCCTGACGGCGATGGGAATATCGATGGTCGTGCCGGAATTCGTGCCGGCGGCGAGATGGCATCTCTATTCGGTCTTCACCATCGGCGCGATGATCACGCTTTACGCCCTCTTCCTGCGCATGCAGGTGGGCGTGCACAGTTATTTCTTCAGCTACAGCTATCCGAAGGCGAAGGGCGAGGGGAGCGCGACACAGGGCAGCGCGGACCAGCCGGTGCTGCCGTCGATCGCGATCCTGATTTTCGGCATCGTGCTGATCGGCATGCTGGCGGAAGTGATGTCGGCGCTGTTGACGTCGGGCCTGAAGGGGAGCGGCGCCCCGCCGGCGGTTACGGCCATCGTGGTTGCGGCGATCTCCGCCTCGCCGGAAATCATGACGGCCATGCGTGCAGCTCTTGCCAATCGCATGCAGGCCGTCGTCAACATCGCGCTTGGCGCGTCGCTCTCGACGGTCATCCTGACCGTGCCGGTCATGGAGGCGATCGCGCTCTACACCGGTCAGCCTTTCCTGATGGCCATGTCGCCGGTGCAGACGGTGATGGTGACGATTACCTTGATTGTCGCGGCGATCAACCTCAACGACGGCCAGACCAACGCCATCGAAGGTATGACCCATTTCGTGTTGTTCGCCACCTTCGTCATGCTCTCGGCGATCGGGCTTTGAGCGGTGAAGGTTACTTTCGCGTCGGTCACACCGTGGCCCTTTCTCGCGCCTTCCTTGCCACCACCTCTTCATAGGCGGCCTGCAGCGTGGCGCGCACCCGCGGCGGGCCATCGAGCGGCGCACCGAGATGATCGTGCCGAAGCTCGTCCATGAAGCGATCCCAGAGTTCGGGGCCGCCAGTTTCCATCAGTTCGGCGCGGATGCTGAGCTCTTCGCTGACCGGTAGATAGCGCCGTCCCCAAGCGCCGAGCTGGGCCATGATCGGTACCAGCGCGATCGTCATCTCCGTCAGGCTGTAAATGGCCTTCTGCTTGTGGCTGGGGTCGTCGGCCTTGGTCAGCATGCCCTGCTCGACCAGCATCTTCAGCCGGTCCGCAAGGATGTTCGACGAGATGCCCTCCTGGGATCGCAGCAATTCCCGGAAGTGCCGTTTACCGCCGAAGATCATGTCACGAATGATCAGCAGGCTCCATTTGTCGCCGAACACTTCGAGCGAAAGATTGATCGGGCAACCCGAGCGAATGTCGTCCTTCATTGGCACCTCTTCAAAACCGCTTGCATTATCGCATCAGTGGAGTTATCGTGCAACTGCTTTCAAAATTATATCAGTTTTAATATGAAATCAGTTAGGCAAAGGCCACCCGTTACCGGCTAAGAGGAGACGAGGAACATGACCGAGCGATCCGTTGAACATTCGAGTTTTACCATCGAGCGCAGCTTCAAGGCGACGCCGGAACAGGTGTTCAGGGCGTTCTCCGAGCCGGCTGCAAAGGAACGTTGGTTCGTCACTGCTGACGGCTGGCCGGTGGCCGAATTCAGCCACGACTTCCGTGTCGGCGGCCGCGAAAGCGGTCGCTTCAGCCAGGACGGCGAGACGATCTACTATGACGACACTGTCTATCTCGACATCGTCGAGAACCGCCGGATCATCTTCGCCTATACGATGACCCAGAACGACAGGAGGATTTCGGCCTCCGTCGCCACGGTCGATATCCGGCCTGAGGGTGGTGGATCGCGTCTTGTCTTTACCGAGCAGGCCGCCTTCCTCGACGGGCTCGACAAACTCGACTACCGACGTGAGGGCTGGGAAACGTTGATCGGCTCGCTGGCCAAGGAAGTCGGCGAGACGGTTGCGGCGGCCTGACGGCTGTCAGGTTTCGCAGAGAAACTGATCTATTCCTGAAGAGCGATCCGGTCTTCCGTTGATGCTTCAATGCATGGCCGCGATCGCGCTGCCCGCAATTCCCACGGAAAAGAGCGTGAGGCAGACGGCGGCAATCCGGCGCGGCAGATGTGATGTCGACAAACCTTTCGACATCTGTACCAGCATGGCGCCGGCGCCGATCCAGCTCGCCCCGACGGTGACGACCAGCAGTGAGAAGCCCGCGATCCAGGGCCAGACGGCTGCCAGTCCGGTTTGCGGCAGCAGCACCAGAGCGACGATCAACGCCTTCGGATTGAGCAGCGTCGTGATGAAGACCTGACGGATGGAAATGACGACACCTTCGCTGCGCTCGGCATCGGTGGTCCAGAGTGCATAGGCGAGGTAGAGAACCCAGCAGGCGGCGACGAGCCTCAGCGCAAGGCCGAGCTGCGGATGGGCGGCGAGGAATGGCGCCAGAAGCGCCACGGCCGGAATGATGACGGCGAGATAACCACCGAGCTCGCCGATCAGCAACGGCAGCGAACGGCGGAACCCGATCGAGGCGCCGGAGAGCCAGAGCAGTGTGTTTGTCGGCCCGGGTGTTGCGAGCAGGATCAGGGCGGCAAGGGCGAAGGCGAGCGGCTGCATCTCGTTGGACCTGGTTTCGTGGCCGTTATCGCCGTCTTCTAGCAACGGCGCAAGCGCCCGATCTTGATCTCCATCAAGCGCGTTCTCCGATCCTTCCGGCAAACCATCCCAAGAAATCGCCACAACCGGCCGCGAAACACCCCTTCCGCGTGTATCACGGTCGCGCTATCAGACCTCGGCTGCCGCTCTTCTTCCCGCCGGCGCGATCGAGGCTTCCATGAACAAGACCGTATTGTCAGGCATCGTCATGACGACGTTTTCCTATTTCCTGTTCTCGTTGCAGGATGCGTCGGTCAAATGGCTCGTCGTCGGCTATTCGGTCTGGCAGATCCTGTTTACCCGCAGCATCACCATCCTCGCGCTTTGCCTGATCATTGGCCGCGGCAAGCTGGTGCGCAACGCCGTGACGTCCCCAGTGATCAAGCCGCTGTTCGTGCGCAATCTGCTGCTGCTCGCCGCCTGGCTTTCCTATTTCAACGCGGCGCGCGATCTCGGCCTCGCGGAGATGACGACGCTCTACTATGCCGCGCCGATCATCGTGACGCTGCTCGCCGTGCCGATCCTGAAGGAGGACGTGCCGCCGATCCGCTGGTTCGCCGTTTTCGTCGGCTTCGTCGGCGTGCTCATCGCCTGTGATCCGCTCGGCACCGGCGTGAAGCTGTCGCTGCCCGTGTTCCTGGCGCTCGCCGCCGCCGTCTTCTGGGCGATCGGAACCGTCATGCTGCGCAAGACGGCGCTCCAGGAAACGACCTTGGTGCAGATGACGATCTCCAATGTTTTCTTCATCGCGATGACCGGGCTTGCGGTCGGCTTCTTCTGGACGCCGCCGGCGCTCTTCGACATCGCGCTGATGGCGGGAACCGGCGTGATCGCCGGCATCGCCCAGTACGCGCTGTTCGAGGGCATGCGCCGGGCGCCGATCTCGGTGATCGCGCCCTTCGAATACACCTCGCTCGTCTGGGCCTTCGGCCTCGGCTTCCTGATCTGGGGTGACGTCCCGGCCGTCAACGTCTTTGCCGGCGCCGGCCTGATCTTCGCGGCCGGTCTGCTGATCATCGTCGGCGAACGCCTGGCGCACCGTCGCGCCGGCGCTGTTGCCTAAACCTGGACGGCTTCCCGTGGATCGGACGGCCTCAGAGGTCATGTAGCGGCGCTCCACCGTTTCCTCGTAGATGCGGAGACCTTCGCGCGGGCGGATGTCAGCAACGACGCGCGTCGCCGGAAAGCCGAGGCCCGAAACGAAAACAGGCCCCGCGAGGGGGCCTGCTTCCTTCGATGAACTTGGCTTACGCCGCCTGCTTCTTCTCGCCGTAGGGGTCGAAGCGGCCGTAGAAGGTCTCGCCGCGTTCGGCCATCTCCTTCAGGAGCGCCGTCGGCTTGAAATGGTCGCCATAGTCCTTGGCAAGCTTCTCGCACATCTTGACGAAGGCCTTCACGCCCATGCCGTCGATGTAGGAGAGCGTACCGCCGGTGTAAGGCGCGAAGCCGAAGCCGAGGATCGAGCCGACATCCGCTTCGCGCGGGTCGGTAACGATGCCTTCTTCCATGGTGCGGGCGGCCTCGAGCGCGATCGTCGCCAGGAAGCGCTGCTTCAGCACCTCGACGTCGATCTTTTCGGCGTTCTTCTGCGGATAGAGCGTCTTCAGCTCCGGCCACAGGTACTTCTTGGCGGGCTTTGCCGGGTACTCGTAGAAGCCTTTGCCGTTCTTGCGGCCGCGACGGTCGAGCTCGTCGACCATCTTGTTGATCAGCGCCATGTGCTTGGGATCGACGGCCTTTTCGCCGAGGTCGGCGACGGTGGCCTTCAGGATCTTCTGGCTGAGATCGATCGCCACCTCGTCGTTGAGCGACAGCGGACCAACCGGCATGCCGGCCATCTTGGCGGCATTCTCGATCATCGCCGGCGGCACGCCTTCGATCAGCATGTCATAGGCTTCGTGGATGTAGCGGAAGACGCAGCGGTTGACATAGAAGCCGCGGGTGTCATTGACGACGATCGGCGTCTTCTTGATCGCGGCGACATAGTCGAGTGCCGTGGCGAGCGCCTTGTCGCCGCTCTCCTTGCCGAGGATCACTTCCGTCAGCATCATCTTCTCGACCGGCGAGAAGAAATGGATGCCGATGAACTGGCCGGGGCGCTTGGAGTTCTTGGCAAGGCCGGTGATCGGCAGCGTCGAGGTGTTGGAGGCGAAGATCGCGTCTTCGGCGATCACCGCTTCCACCTTCTCGATCACGTCCTTCTTGACCTGGCGATCCTCGAACACCGCCTCGACGACGAGGCCGGCGCTCTTGAGGTCGTTGTAGTCGGCCGACGGCGTGATGAGGGCAAGCAGCGCTTCGCCTTCTTCCTTGGTCAGGCGGCCCTTGCCGATCGAATCCTTGACCAGGCCTTCCGAGTGGGCCTTGCCCTTTTCGGCGGCTTCCATGTCGCGGTCGATCAGTGTCACGGGGATGCCGGCGGCGGCCGTCACATAGGCGATCGAGGCGCCCATGAAGCCGGCGCCGACCACGCCCACATGCTTGAACTCCGACTTCGGCACGCCGGCCGGCCGGCGGGCGCCCTTGCCGAGCTCCTGCATCGAGACGAACAGCGAGCGGATCATCGAGAAGGCTTCGGTCGTCTGAAGGATCTCGGTGAAGTAGCGCTGCTCGATCTTCAAGGCCGTATCGAACGGCACCTGCAGGCCCTCATAGACGCATTTCAGGATGGCGATGGCGCCCGGATAGTTGCCATAGGTCTCGCGGCGCAGGATGCCGGAGGCAGCCGGCCAGAGCTGGGCCGAGGCGGGCGTCCAGATGCCGCCGCCCGGAACCTTGTAGCCCTTCTCGTCCCAGGGCTGCACCGGCTTCAGGCCATTCTTGATCATCGCCTTGGCGGCGTCGATGAGCTTGTCGGCGTCGACGACTTCGTGCACGAGGCCAAGCGCCTTGGCACGCGCTGCCGTCAGCGACGAGCCTGTCGTCATCATCTGCAGGGCGTCCTGCGCGTTGGTGAGACGCGGCACGCGCTGGGTGCCGCCGGCGCCCGGGAAGATGCCGACCTTGACTTCCGGAAGAGCGATCTTCACCGATTTTGAATTGGAGGCGACGCGGCCGTGGCAGGCGAGCGACAGCTCGAAGGCGCCGCCCATGCAGGTGCCGTTGATCGCCGAGACCCAGGGCTTGCCCGAGGTTTCGAGCTTGCGGAAGAGCCCGGTCATGCGGCCGACCAGGTCGAAGAGCTTCTGGGCGGCGTTGTCCGGATCCTTCTTCTTCTCCTCCTGCTGGAAGGTGAACATCGACTTGATCATCGACAGGTCCGCGCCGCCGGAGAAGCTCGACTTGCCGGATGTGAAGACGACGCCCTTGACCGCTGCGTCGGCGGTGGTCGCATCGACGATGGCGTTGAGCTCTTCCATTACCTCCTGGGTGAAGACGTTCATCGACTTCTCAGGCATGTCCCAGGTGACGAGCGCGATGCCGTCGGCGTCGGTCTCGATCTTGAAATTGGTGTATTGCGTCATGGTTCTCCCCCTCAGTAGAGAATGGGTTCGATCTGCAGCGAGACGTTCGATCCGCCGCTGTAACGTTGTTTGCTGGTATTGGTGGCGATCAGCCGCCCGTCGCGCTCGACGCGGATGGTGAAGCCCGCATCGGCGGCCTTGTCGACCTCGGGCTTCGGCACCTGCAGCACGAAGGGCACGCGGGTAGCCTTGCCATCGCTGACGACCGATGTCTCGGCAATCAGCTTGGCGGCGGCGTCGGCGACGCCCTGTTCCTCGAGCCTTATGGTGACGGTGCCGGCCGGAACCGGACCGCTGGCGACATTGGTGATCGCACCGGTGAGCGTGAAGCTATCGCCGCCCTCTTCCTCGTCGGAGACGCAGCCGGCGGCTGCAAGCAGCCCCAGGCCCATCAGTCCGAGAAGCGTGCGGCGCATCACATCCATCGTCAGACCCTTTCGATGACCGTGGCCGTGCCCATGCCGGCACCGATGCACAATGTCACGAGCGCGGTGTTGAGATCGCGGCGTTCCAGTTCGTCGAGCACGGTGCCGAGGATCATCGCGCCGGTGGCGCCGAGCGGATGGCCCATGGCGATCGCGCCGCCGTTGACGTTGATCTTGTCGTGCGGGATGTCGAAGGCCTGCATGTAGCGCAGCACGACTGCGGCGAAGGCTTCGTTGAGCTCGAAGAGATCGATGTCCGACAGTTTCATGTCGGCGCGCTTCAGAAGCTTTTCGGTGACATCGACCGGGCCGGTCAGCATCAGCGCCGGATCGGAGCCGATATTGGCGAAGGCGCGGATGCGGGCGCGGGGCTTCAGGCCCATGCTCTCGCCGCCGGCCTTGGAGCCGAGCAGCACGGCTGCGGCGCCGTCGACGATGCCGGAGGAGTTGCCGGCATGGTGCACGTAGTTGATCTTCTCGATTTCGGGATGCGCCTGGATGCCGACGGCCTCGAAGCCGCCCATCTCACCCGGCATCTGGAACGACGGGTTGAGCGCGGCGAGCGCCTGCATGTCGGTGCCGGGACGCATATGTTCGTCACGGTCGAGGATCGTCAGGCCGTTCTGGTCCTTGACCGGAACGACGGACTTCTTGAAGTAGCCCTTCTCCCAGGAATGCGCCGCGCGCTTCTGGCTTTCCACCGCATAGGCATCGACGTCGTCTCGGCTGAAGCCGTACTTCGTGGCGATCAGATCGGCCGAGACGCCCTGCGGCATGAAGAACGCCGGCAGGTTGACCGACGGGTCCATGAACCAGGAACCGCCGGACATGCCGAGGCCGACGCGCGACATGCTCTCGACGCCGCCGGCAATCACGATGTCGTCTGCGCCCTGGGCGATCTTGGCCGCACCGAAGTTGATGGCATCGAGACCGGAGGCGCAGAAGCGCGAGATCTGCATGCCCGGTGCACGGGTGGAATAACCGGCTTCGAAGGCGGCGGCCTTCGGGATAACCGAACCGGCATCCATCACCGGATCGACGCAGCCCATGATGATGTCGTCCACGGTCGACGTATCGAGGTCGTTGCGGTCACGCACCGCTTCCAGCATCTTGGCGGCGAGGCGAACGGAGGGCACTTCGTGCAGCGATCCGTCCTTCTTGCCACGGCCGCGCGGCGTGCGCACGTGGTCGTAAACGAAGACTTTCGTCATGTCTCATCTCCCTTTCGGCAGCACCGGAAGGTGCCGCCAGTCAAAACATTTTAGATCGAGTCCGCGGCGAGATTAGAAAGCGGCCGCGTCGAGCGCCATCAGCGTGTCGGCACCGGTTTCGATGCGGGCTTTGCGCAGGGCCGTTTCCGGCAGGATCCTTTCCATGAAGAAGGTCGCGGTGATCAGCTTGTTCCTCAGATAGTCTGCGCGCGCCGTTTCGCCAGAGGCAAGTTTTTCCTCGGCGGTCTTGGCGATCTTCGCCCACATGTAGCCAAGCACGACGAGGCCGAAGAGGTGCATGTAGTCGGTCGAGCCGGCGCCGGCATTATCCGGCTTGGCCATGGCGTTCTGCATGAACCACATGGTGGCGGCCTGCAGGTCGTTGAGGCCCTTCTTCAGCGCCTTGGTATAGGCGGCGAGCTTCTCGTTGCTGCGGTTTTCCTCGCAGAAGTCGCCGATCTCCTTGAACAGCGCCATGACGGCACGGCCGCCGTTCAAGGCCAGCTTGCGGCCGACGAGGTCGAGCGCCTGGATGCCATTGGCGCCTTCGTAGATCATGGCGATACGGGCATCGCGGACATATTGGCTCATGCCGTGTTCTTCGATGTAGCCGTGGCCGCCGAACATCTGCTGCGCCATGACGGCGTGGTCGAAGCCCTTGTCGGTCAGCACCCCCTTCAGGATCGGCGTCATCAGACCGAGGATGTCATCGGCGGTCTGGCGATCGGCTTCATTGTCGGAACGGTGGGCGATGTCGGACTTCAGCGCGGTCCACAGCGTGAAGGCGCGACCGGCTTCGTTGAAGGCCTTGATCGTCATCAGCGTGCGGCGGACGTCCGGATGCACGATGATCGGGTCGGCTTTCTTATCCGGCGCCTTCGGGCCGGAAAGCGAGCGGCCCTGGATGCGGTCGCGGGCATAGTTGGCGGCGTTCTGATAGGCGACTTCCGCGATCGAGAGGCCCTGCATACCGACGCCGAGGCGGGCCTCGTTCATCATCACGAACATGGCGTTGAGGCCCTTGTTCTCGGCGCCGATCAGATAGCCCTCGGCCTCGTCGTAGTTCATGACGCAGGTGGCGTTGCCGTGGATGCCCATCTTGTGTTCGATCGCGCCGCAGGAAACGCCGTTGCGTTCGCCCGGCTCGCCGTCGGCATTCAGCTTGAACTTCGGCACGATGAACAGCGAGATGCCCTTCACGCCTTCCGGCGCGCCCTCGATGCGGGCAAGCACCAGGTGGATAATGTTGTCCGACATGTCGTGTTCGCCGGCCGAGATGAAGATCTTCTGGCCGGAAATCTTGTAGGTGCCGTTGCCGGCGGGCACTGCCTTGGTGCGCAGCAGGCCGAGGTCGGTGCCGCAATGCGGTTCGGTCAGGTTCATCGTGCCGGTCCAGGTGCCGGCCACCATCTTCGGCAGATAGGCCTGCTTCTGTTCGTCCGAACCGTGAACGAGGATCGCGGCGATCGCGCCCTGGGTGAGGCCCGGATACATGGTCAGCGCCATGTTGGCCGAGGACATGTATTCGCCGACGGCGGTGTGCAGCGTATAGGGCAGGCCCTGGCCGCCGAATTCCTCGTGCACGGCAAGGCCGAGCCAGCCGCCTTCACGGTAGAGATCGAAGGCTTCCTTGAACCCCTTCGGCACGCTGACCGACGCGTCGTCGTGGCGCTTGCAGCCTTCCTGGTCGCCGGAGAGGTTGATCGGGAACAGAACCTCTTCAGCGAGCTTGGCGGCTTCGCCGACGATCGCTTCGATCATGTCGGGCGTCGCGTCGGCGAAGCCCGGAAGATTGTTGTAGCGTTCGATGCCGAGCACGTCGTTCAGGATGAAAAGGGTGTCGTCGACTGGAGCCTTGTAGATGGGCATTCTTTCCTCGCCTTTGGTGCTTCGGGCGTCTCGTCGTCGACGCCCGGTTGCAGGATGCCGGATGCGCCACCCTCCTCTAGGGCGCCCTGCGTTCGGACGAACGTATAAGGGACGCCCTAGCACTTTGATTCTAGAGCATCTTTCCGCTTCCAGTGATTCCACGTGAAAGCCGGATGCTCTAGGCGGTCTCGCATCGTTGGCAGGATGCTACAAAATTTTGACGTTTGCGTAAACGTCAAAAAGTGCGGACTGCGAAGTTTCGTCGCGGATACCCGGGGGAGCGGAGAGGGGCGCCGGAGACCTGCGCTCACGGCCGATCCTGCCAAATCGTTAAAAAATCACGGGCAGGTTAACGGCTTGTTTACCACGTTTCATGAAAGGTGCGTGTTGAGATGGTCGAAGCTGCAACGAGTCCTGGCGTCGTGTCGTTGTAGCTTTGCCCACGTCGGAAGCGCCACAGGGGTGAAGAAAGCTGTTTTCTTCCGTGACGACTTTCGAGATGGCCGACGACAGGGGCGAAGAACACCATGAATGGATCGCGATCAAATCCTCAGCGCGCAGGCAGCCAGTCCTATAGCGAGCGGCCGTCGCTTGACGCCTTGAACCGCACCATCGAAGGACTTGAGGCGCGGATCGAAGGCCTGATGAGCGGCGCCGCGCGCGAGACGGCGCCAAGGCCGCCCGAGCGCGAGCGCCTGCCCGCCCGCGAACCAGCCAGAGAACCGGTAACGCCCCGCGACGCCGTCGCCGAGATCATGCAGCGCCAGCGCAGCCTCAGTGCTTCGCGCGAGCGCCCCTCCCTTCGCGACCGGCCGCCGCAGCGCGAGCCGGAACGTTACACTGCTGAGCGCCCGGTCTCCGACCGCTTCGTCGACGAGCCGAGCCGGCAGCCGCTTCACAGCCAGCCGCAGCGTCCGTCGTCGGCCGTCAACGATATTGCCGAAGCGCTGGTCGGTCTGCGCCAGGATCTCAAGCGCGACATCACCGACGGGCTGACGCGTGAGATGAATTCGCTGCGGTCCGAAATTCGCGGCATCAAGGCCCAGGCGCAGGATCACAGCTTCGCCGAAGACGTGCGCGGCGACATGCAGCGCCTCGCCGACAGCATCCAGCAGCTCGGTCGCCAGGCCTCCCCGGCCCAGGCCGACGCGCTGCGCGGCGACTTCGACGAGCTGCGCGCCATGATCGACGGCCTGGCGCGTGAAGACAGCATGCGCCGCATGGAGAGCCGCTGGAACGGCGTCGAGGACCGGTTGATCGCCTTTGACCAGAACCGCGACGACGAACTGGTGGCGCTGGCCTATCGGCTTGACGAGATCAAGTCGCAGATCGGTTCGCTGAAGAACAGCTCCGCCGTCGACGCGCTGGAAGACAAGCTGATCGCCGTTGCCCAGGCGATCGAAATGCTGGGCCGCCAGATCCAGCCCGACGACCGTCGTCTCGTTTCGCAATTTGCCGATCTCGACAGCCGGCTCGACGAGATCAGCCGCGCCATCGCCGCCAACAGCCGCACGACGACCGGTCTCGACGGTGGTTTCGTCAATCGGCTGGAAAGCCGGCTCGGCGACCTTTCCCGCCAGATCGACAGCCTGTCGCGCCCGAACGATTCCGGCCTCGGCGCACGCCTGGAGGCCTTGACGGCCCGGGTCGAGGACCTCGCGAGCGAAAAGGCTGCCGCGCGGCTGGAGGAACGTCTCGACCAGCTTTCGCTGCTGATGGAGCGCAGCAACAGGACCGCGCAGGCGGATCTCGGCGATTACCTGTCGGACATTTCTCGCAAGATCGAGGCCCTGGATCAGGGCAGCGTCAACGACGCGCTGGCCGAACGGCTCGACTATCTGGCGCGCCGCATCGACGAACTTGACGCCCATGGCGGTCAACCGGCATCCGACCCGCGCTTCGACCGCCTGGAAGATCGGCTGGCCGGCATCGCTCAGCGTCTGGAAGAGACGCACGCTGCTCCGTTCGACGATCGCGCCGCCCTGCAGAATCTCGAAGCGCAGATCGCCAATCTGTCGACGCTGGTCAGCCAGCCGCGCGCAGACATTACCGCGAGCGCCATGCCCGTCGATTTCGAAAACCGCATGAGTGCGCTCGAGGATTACCTCTCGACCAGCGACGAATACATCGTCGAGGCCGCCCGCCAGGCGGCCGAAGCGGTGATGGAAGCCTATGCCAAGAACGGCTCCCCCCGGGGCGCCGGCGGAGATCTCGCCGCCATCTCGGCGCTTGCCGAGGATCTTCGCACGCTGGAAGACCTGAGCCGCTCCAGCGAAGAGCGCACGGCGCGCACCTTCGAGGCGCTGCACGAGACCCTCGTGCATATCGCCGACAAGCTGGAGCGCATCGAAAATCGCGAGCCGGCAATGCCCGTGCGGGCAGAAACAGCGATGCTGCGCGAACCCGCGCAGATGCCCAAGGCCGCACAACCGGAATTCGACGACCCCTTCCGCGGCAACGATCTCGACGACCGTTACGAGGATCTGCAGCGCAACGTCCGCGCCTTGCAGGCCGAAGATCAGGCTGTGGTTGCGCAGACCGGCGAGCCGGCAACGGCTTTTGCCGATGACCAGCAGGTCTCGACCGTTGAAGTCGAAGACGTGCGCGAACCGGCCGCGGCAAGCCGCACCGGCCTGCTTGCCGGTCTCACCCGGCGTTTCTCTGGCAAGCGCTCCGAGCCGGTGCCGGAACAGGCCCGGCAGATCGTCGAGCCGACGCCGTCGATCGATCCCTCCGAAATGCTTGCGCCCGAGGAAGCCAATCAGCTCCTGGAGCCGGGTTCCGGTGTTCCCGACGTCAAGAAGATCCTGGAACGCGTGCGCGCCGGCCAGATGAGCAAGGCGGGTGTTCAGCCTGCCGACGGCGACAAGTCGGATTTCATCGCCGCCGCCCGCCGTGCCGCCCAGCTCGCGGTCGAAGAAGCCGACACCCTGAACAAGGTGGGGCAAGGCGGCAAGGCCTCCGGCATCGGTGGCGCTTTCGCTCGCCACCGCCGGCCGATCCTGATGGCCGTCGGTGCGGTGCTGCTGGCGATCATGTCCTACCCGCTGGTCAGCAACATGCTGAAGAAGCACGAGACCGCACCGGCGGAGCCGGCGGCGATCATCGAGCAGCGGGCGGTGCCGGAATCGCGCGAAAACAAGATCGTGGACGACCTCCTGCCGCAGACGGCGGCCGTGGCCCCGGCTGCGACCCCCGTCACGGCATCCGAGCCCGCTGTCGCAGCACCTCTCGATTCCGTCGAAGCATCAGCGAAGGTATCCGAAACTTCGATCTCGGTACCGGCAACGGCCGTGCCGACGACCACCATCGCGACCCCGGCTGAAGAAAAAGCACCGATGCTTGCGCCGGCCGCAGAAACGAAAACTGCGTCACCAGCCTCCGAATTCCAGCCGACACCGGTCGGCAACGCACCCGCCGATGGCGCTGCTGTTGTCAGTTCGCCGGCCAATGGCGCGGCGGTGACGGCACTTGCGCCGGTGGCTGCACCGAGCGAGATCGTGCTGCCGGAGGGTTTCGGCCCGGCCGCTCTGGTGACGGCCGCCAAGGGCGGAGACCCGCTTGCCTTCTTCGAAATCGGCGCCCGCTTCAGCGAGGGCCGCGGTGTACCTGAAAACATGGCGGAAGCCGCCAAATGGTATCAGCGCGCCGCAGACGCTGGCGTCGTTCCCGCGCAGTACCGTCTCGCGAGCATGTATGAAAAAGGCATGGGCGTAACGCGTGACGCCGCCAAGGCCAAGGCGCTTTATCTTTCCGCCGCCGGCCAGGGCAACGCCAGCGCCATGCACAATCTAGCAGTCATGCTGGCGAGCGGCCGCAATGGTTCGCCTGACTTCGCCGAGGCAACGAAGTGGTTCGCGAAGGCCGCCGAACTCGGTATTCGCGACAGCCAATTCAATCTCGCCGTCCTCTACGCGCGGGGCAACGGCGTGCCGCAGGACCTGACGGAATCCTACAAGTGGTTCTCGGCCGCCGCCCGCGAAGGCGATATGGATGCCGCCGCCAAGCGTGACGAAGTTGCCAAGGCGATGAAGCCTGAGCAGCTCGAAAGCGCCAAGGCAAAGGCCGATGCCTGGAAGGCGCAGCCGGTCGACGCCAAGGCGAACACGGTCGATGTTCCGGATGCCTGGGTCGGCCCGGCCAACAAGACTGCCAGCGTCGACATGACCAAGGCGGTCCGCAACATCCAGGCGATCCTGAACAACAACGGTTTCGATGCCGGCAAGCCGGACGGCCAGATGGGCAAGAAGACCGTGGCTGCCATCAAGGCCTTCCAGAAGTCGATCGGCCAGGAGCCGACGGGCGAAATCACCGAACAACTGGTCAAGGAATTGCTGAAGCGCAATTCCTGAGCTTTGGGCTTGCGCCGTAATAAAGCCGCAGAACCGGGCGACACGGATTGCGGGTGGCGAAGCTGTCTGCCATGTGGCTGAAAAGGTTGAAATGTCAGGCCTGCTGCATAATTCCTTAATCGGAATCAGGCTAGGGAAGAATTGATGCAGCAATCAAGGTCCGACCGTGACCTTGGCACGTCCTGGTGGAAGCGCAACGCTGCAGGAGTGCATGACGGAGGCCGCCTCGCCCTCGGGAGAGGTGCCGGCCTTTCGAATAATCCCTCATTCGTGGTGAATTGCTTGCCACACTAACCGGTTTGCCCGCATTGCGGGCCATTGGCATATCGAGGACCCGGCGTGACGATCTATCTGCCCATCGCAGAGTTGTCGGTGAACATACTCATCATTCTCGGTATGGGCGCAGCCGTCGGCTTTCTATCCGGCATGTTCGGCGTCGGCGGCGGCTTCCTGATCACGCCGCTCCTGATCTTCTATAATATTCCGCCCGTCGTGGCGGTGGCGACCGGCGCCAACCAGGTGGTGGCCTCGTCGATCTCGGGCGCGATCACCCATTTCCGGCGCGGCACCATCGACATCAAGCTCGGCACGGTACTCCTATGCGGCGGTCTTGCAGGCGCCACGGTCGGCGTCTGGCTGTTTTCGCTGCTGCGCCGCCTCGGCCAGCTCGATCTGGTGATTTCGCTGCTTTACGTCCTGCTGCTCGGTACCGTCGGCGGCCTGATGCTCTGGGAAAGCATCACCGCCATGCGCAAGGCCGCCAAGAACCAGGCGACGACCTTGCGTCGCCCCGGCCAGCACAACTGGGTGCACGGCCTGCCGCTGAAGATGCGCTTCAAGAAGTCGAAGATCTATCTCAGCGTCATTCCGGTCGCCTTCCTCGGCTTTTGCATCGGCATCCTGACTTCGGTCATGGGCGTCGGCGGCGGCTTCATCATGGTGCCGGCGATGATCTATCTGCTGCGCATCCCGACCAACGTCGTCGTCGGCACATCACTGTTCCAGATCGTCTTCGTCTCCGCCTATACGGTGATTGTCCAGGCATCGACCAACTACACCGTCGACATCGTGCTCGCCTTCGTCCTGATGATCGCCGGGGTCATCGGCGCGCAATATGGCGTGCGCGTCGGCCAGAAGCTGCGCGGCGAACAATTGCGTGCGCTGCTGGCGCTCCTCGTTCTTGCCGTCGGCATTCGTCTGGCGATCGAACTCGTCATCCCGCCGAAGGACATCTATTCGGTCGTATCAGCGGGGTTCGGTTTCTGATGATCCGCTTCGCTCGCACAGCCCTCGTTCTTTTCGCCTTCGCCTTGGCCCTGGCGGCGCCGGCCGATGCCGCGCTTCAGGATGAAAACGCCGACCTCACTGAAAAGCTGGAGATCGGCATCTCCACCGACGAGATCGCCATCACGTCGGATTTTCGCGGCGCGGATCTGACGATCTTCGGCGCTGTTGACGGCTTCGACCAGGGGCTGCTGGCCCAGGGCAGGTACAACATCATCGTGTCGCTCGAAGGCCCGAAGGACAATGCGACGGTGCGCAAGAAGGAGCGCGTCTTCGGCATCTGGGTGAACACCAGCTCCATGACCTTCGAGCTGGTGCCGGAATCCTATTCGCTGTCGTCGACGCGCGATATCGAGACGATCGCGCCGCCCGGCGAGATGGGCAATATGGGCATCGGCGTCGATCACATGCGGCTGGTGCCGCTCGGCTTCGTCGGCGACGGCAGCAATCTCGGCGAGTTCCGCAACGCCTTCCGCCGCATCCGTGAGACGAGCGGCGTCTATGAACGCGATCCGGGCGGCGTGCAGTTCATCAGTGCCAGCCTGTTCAAGGCTTCGGTGCGTCTGCCGGCCAACGTCCCGAACGGTGTCCACGTGGTGCGCGCCTACCTCTTTCGCGATGGCGTCTTCGTTGCCGCCAAGGCGCTGCCGCTGCGTGTCGTCAAGACTGGCCTGGAACAGTTCATTACCCAGGCAGCGCATCAGCAACCGCTTTTCTACGGCCTCGTTGCCGTGCTGCTCGCAGTCGTTACCGGCTGGGGTGCGAGCTTCATCTTCCGTAAGGAATAGTTTGGGGCAGGCGCTGGCCTTGCGTTTCCTTTTTCCCGGCGCGCGTTTAAAGAAAGGGCAGTAGGATGTTTCAGGGATAAAGTACCGGGACATCCCTAAGATGTTGATCTGAACGCGCCGCGCCGAAGGGCGCAGGGTTCGAGAAAGCGATGCTTGCGCTTGTGGCGGCAAGCGACGCGACACAGGCAGAGGAAGCCCGATGAAACCGATTTTTGTCCAGTTGCAGTGCGCTCCCGGCAAGACCTACGAGGTCGCTGACGAGATCTACCGCAAGGAAATCGTTTCGGAAATGTATTCGACGAGCGGCGACTACGACCTGATCATCAAGATCTACATCGAAGAAGGCCAGGACATCGGCAAGTTCATCAACGACAACATTGCCACAGTGCCGGGCATCTCGCGCTCGCTGACGACGCTGACCTTCAACGCGTTCTGACCGGGGCCGCGGCGGCGTGCGGACGGAACCGCATGCTTTCCCAAACGTCAGGCAATCAGATTGGCAAAGCGGACCGAATAGATCCGGTCGCGTCCGAGCATATGGGCGACAAGTTTGCTGCGGTCGAAAAGGCCGGTCATCGCCCGATGCCGGAGGTCGAGCCCGCCGGTCGTGACGCCGAAGGCGGGCATCAGCATGCGCGTGCCATCCGTCGCAAAGCAGGCTCGGCGCACGGCCCTGTCGCGTCTCACCACCGTTGCTGCCGGGTGCAGATGGCCGGCGATTTCGCCGACGGCTTCGCCGCGCCTCGGCTCGTGCCGGAAGACGAGGCCCGCATGGCTGAGCTCGTCCATCGAGGCGCCCGGGAGCCCAAAGGCACCGTCCGGGTCGTGATTGCCGTTGATCCAGACCCATTCGCGTCCATGCGCCATCGATGCAATCATGTGCCGGAAGGTATCCGGCATCACCGCCGAGCCGACGCGATCGTGAAAATTGTCGCCGAGGCTGATGACGAGCTTCGGGTCATGACGGGCGATCGCCGCCTCCAGTACGCGCAGGGTCGCAAGCGTATCGTAGGGCGGCAAAAGCATGCCGCGGCGGGCGAAGGCGGAGCCTTTTTCCAGGTGAAGGTCGGAAACGACGAGCGTGCCCGTCTCCGGCAGATACAGGCCGCCGAGCGGATCGCAGATCGCCGCGACGCCGTTGACGATCGTCTGCGCCTGAAGGAGGGGAGCTGTCATCGGAGCCGATAGGGTGTGAACGAGGCGGTGCATGGTCACGGTCTCGCACGTTGCACGGCCAGAGGGGGGTAACCCGCCCAAAGCGACAGACTGCTCTTTCTCAAAACGACTTTCCTATCGATCCACATCATGTCCGACGCCCATCGCCTCGCTGATCAGGTCGTCGGCGGCCTCCGAAAGCAGGAAGTCCTGGGCCTCGCCCTGAACCATTTCCTTGCCGATCTCCAGCATCACGGGCACCGCCAGCGGCGAGATCCGGTCAAGCCGTCGATGGGTGATGTGGCCCTTGATTCGCTTCAGCATATCCCCCAGCCGGGCGATGTCCAAAAGCCCCGTTGCCGCATCGTTGCGGGTCGCCTCGAGCAGCAGGTGGTCCGGCTCGTGCGCGTGCAATACGTCGTAAATGAGGTCGGCCGAAACCGTCACCTGCCGGCCGGTCTTTTCCTTGCCAGGATGGCGCTGGTCGATCAGACCGGCGATGACGGCGCAATTGCGGAAGGTGCGTTTGAGGAGGAACGATTCGTTCAGCCAGGCTTCGAGGTCGTCGCCCAGCATGTCCTCGTCGAAGAGTTCGGCAAGTGCGCCGCGCCGAAGCTCGAAGGTGGCGCCGAGGTCGTCGAGCGCCCAGACCGCCAGAGAATAATCCGTCGCGACGAAGCCGAGCGGCTTCAAACCGGCGCGGTCGAGGCGACGGGTGAGCAGCATGCCGAGCGTCTGGTGCGCCAGTCGTCCTTCGAAGGCGTAGGCGACCATGTAGTGGCGGCTGCCGCGCGGGAAAGTTTCGATCAGGAGTTCGTCCTCGCGCGGCAGCATCGAGATGTCCTTCTGCAGCGACAGCCAGTCGCGCACCTGTTCCGGCAGCGCTGCCCTGCGTGCCGGGTCCGCGAGCATCTTGCGCACTTGCTGCGCCAAATATGTCGAGAGCGGAAATTTTCCGCCGGCATAGCTCGGCACCTTCGGGTCAAAGGTAAAGGCCTGGCTGACGAGGCATTCGTTCTCGCGGATGCCTTCGAAGCGCAGCACCTTGCCGGAGAACATGAAGGTGTCGCCCTGGGAGAGCATTTCGAGGAAATATTCTTCGACCTTGCCGAGCGACATGCCGCCGCGGCCGAGCGAGCCGCGCTGGTTGCGCTTGACCATGCGCACGTTCAGCATCGGCGACTCGACGATGGTACCGACGTTCAGCCTATACTGCTGCGCCACCAGCGGATTGGAGACGCGGTAGAGCCCGTCCTTGGTCTTGCGGATGCGGGCATAGCGCTCATAGGTTTTCAGTGCGTAGCCGCCGGTCGCGACGAAGTCGATCACCCGTTCGAAGGTCTCCCAGGCAAGCGTCATGTAGGGCGAGGCGGTGGTGATCTCGTCGTAGAGCGACAGCGGGTCGAAAGGTGCGGCGCAGGCCATGCCGAGCACATGCTGGGCGAGCACGTCGAGCGCGCCCTTGCCGACCGGCGGCGTGTCCTGCGCGCCGATATAATTGGCGTCGAGCGCTGCCTGGCATTCCATCACCTCGAAGCGGTTGGCCGGCACTAGGATCGCCTTCGACGGTTCGTCCATGCGGTGGTTGGCGCGGCCGATGCGCTGGGCAAGGCGGCTTGCGCCCTTCGGCGCGCCGACATGCACGACGAGATCGACGTCGCCCCAGTCGATGCCGAGGTCGAGCGTCGACGTGGCGACCACGGCGCGCAGCCGGTTCTCCGCCATCGCCGCCTCGACCTTACGGCGCTGGGCGACATCGAGCGAACCGTGGTGCAGCGCGATCGGCAGATTGTCGTCGTTGATCGTCCAGAGTTCCTGAAACAGAAGCTCTGCCTGGCTGCGGGTGTTGACGAAGAGCAGGGTGGTGCCGTGCTCCTTGATCGCGGCGTAGACATCGGCGATCGCGTAGCGCGCCGAGTGTCCCGCCCAGGGCACGTGTTCCTCCGTCTTGAGGATGGAGATCTGCGGCTTGGCGCCACCTTCCACGAGCACGAGACCGGCATGATTGTTCGTGTCCGGTTCCTGTGGCGCCAGCCAGCGCTGCAGATCCATCGGGTCCGAAACCGTCGCCGAGAGCCCGATCGTCTGCAGCCGCGGCGCCAGCCGGCGAAGCCGCGCGAGGCCGAGGGACAGCAGATGGCCACGCTTCGACGTGACGAGCGAATGCAATTCGTCGAAGACGACATAGCGCAGGTCTCGAAAGAAGCGCGTCGCCTCGCCATTGGCGAGCAACAGCGCCAGCTGTTCCGGCGTCGTCAGCAGGATGTCCGGCGGATTGAGTTTCTGCCGCTGGCGCTTGGCGGTCGGCGTGTCGCCGGTGCGGTTCTCGACGCGGACCGGCAGGCCCATTTCGCCGACCGGCTTCATCAGGTTGCGCTCGATATCGACGGCAAGTGCCTTCAAGGGTGAGATATAGAGCGTGTGGATGCCGACGAAGGCGGAGCCGGGCGGGATCCTGCCGCGACGGGTGAGATCGACGAGCGACGGCAGGAAGCCGGCCAGTGTCTTGCCGGCGCCCGTCGGCGCGATCAGCAGCGTGCTTTCGCCTGCCTCGGCGCGTGCGAGCAGCTCGAGCTGGTGGGCGCGTGGCCGCCAGCCCTTTTCGCCGAACCAGCGTAGAAAGGGGGCGGGCAGGGTTAGGGCGTCGCCCTGCAGCTCTGGGGAATCGATCCTGTTCACGGAGAACAAAGGTAGATCAAATCCACCAAAAGAGAAGCCTGCAGGCGAGACCACCAGCAACCGAGTTGACGACCGCGCATATCGTAGATAAAAATTATCCACGATTAAGGAGGCAGGCATGAAACTCGGTGATGGGGTCGAGCAGGCCATTCACAGCGTGACCATGTTGAGTTGCCTGCAGCCGGGCAGCACGCTGTCGGCCGCAGCACTTGCCGAGTTTCATGGCGTCTCGACCAGCTATCTCCTGAAGCATTTGCAGGCGATGTCGGGGGCAGGGGTGTTGGAAGCCGTGCCGGGACCGAAGGGCGGATATCGCCTTGCCCGCAAGCCGGAGAAAATCACCCTGCTCGACATCGTGCTCGCGGTCGAGGGACCGGAGCCGGCGTTCCGTTGCAACGAGATCCGCCTGCGCGGTCCCAACCCCTATGCCTGCAAGCCGACCGCGCCCTGCATGATCAATGTCGCGATGCTGAAGGCCGAGCAGGCCTATCGCGCCGAACTCCGGCGGATGACGATCGCCGGCATCCTGGACGATTTGAACGCCAAGGATGACGGCAGCATTGCCGCAAGAACCAATGCGTTCCTTGAGATCCACGAACGCCGGTCAGCCACCGGCGCTTGAGATCGGCGCTACCCCAGAAGTTCCCTTCAACCCAAGGAGAAGTGCATGCAACCGCGTTTCAATTTCGTCGAAGCTGCCCCGGATGCGTACAAGGCCGTCGTGGCGCTGGATAAATACGTCGTCAAGGACTCGGGCCTGGAGCCCCGCCTCATCCACCTGATCAAGCTTCGGGCCTCGCAGATCAACGGCTGCGCCTACTGCGTCGACATGCATGTGAAGGAGGCGCGCCATAGCGGCCTCAGCGAGCAATGGATTCACCTGATCTGCACCTGGCGAGAATCGCCGATCTACGATGCGCGCGAACGCGCCGTGCTCGCCTGGACGGAAGCGCTTACCAACATCGCCCAGACGCGTGCGCCGGACGAAGACTTCGAGCCGTTGAAGGAACATTTCACCGAGGCCGAAATCACCAAGATCACGGTCGCGATCGGCGTGATCAACACCTGGAACCGGATCGCCGTCGGCTTCCGCTCCCAGCATCCGGTCGACGCGCCGGCAAAGGCCGCTTAGTTCTCGCGTCGCTCTTAAAGCGCGATGTAGCGATCGGCGCGGTGGTTGATGGCCACGAACAGGTTCAGGACGACCGCGCCGAGTACCGACCAGGCGACGACGGTGGGCGATGTCACGCCGAAGGCGGCGACAAGCACGACCATGTCGATCGCAAGCTGCACGAGGCCGGCCCGGATGCCGAAACGCTCCTGCAGGTAGATGCCGAGAATGCCGACGCCGCCGAGGCTGGCGCGGTGGCGATAGAGCGCCAGCAACCCGTAGCCGAGCAGCAGGCCGCCGAGCAACGCCGCCCAGGCGGGCTGGATCGTGCCGATCTGGAAGAGGCGCGACTGGACGTCGGTGAGGAACGAGGTCAGGGCGATTGCAATGAAGGTCTTGACCGTAAAGGCAGGACCGAGCCGCTTCCAGGAGAGATAGAAGAACGGCAGGTTGAGCAGGAAGAAGGCAAGACCGAAATTGATGCCGAACGCATAGTGCAGCAGGAAGGCGACGCCCGCCGTGCTGCCGGTGAGCAGGCCGGCGCTTGCGAGAAAGTAAAGGCCGAGAGCGGCGATCAGGCTGCCGCTGAAAATTCCCTGCAGGTCCTCGACCGGCGTGTGCCGGGTCGGGCTGGTGTTCCAGAGACCGAAAACGCTGCTGATCTGAGCCATGGCAAAACCTCGATTGCGATGACCGCAGCAATGCTGCAATGCACAACAACAATCAAGAAAAATATGTCAGTAATGCTGACTTATTTTTGCGATCCTGCCTTGCGTTTTACGCAGGCTTGCGCGCCAGAAACAGGATACCGAAAACCGGTTCGCCGGCATCCATGCGAATGATGGTGCGCTCGATGGCCTTGAGCTCCAGCCCATGCGCCGCGCAGAGGCCGCGGATATAGGCTTCGCTATGGGCATAGCGCAGCGAGGGCCGCAGCAAGAAATCCCCGCCATCGCCCGCATCCTCTACGGAAAAGGCAAAGTAGCCATCGGCGGCAAGCAGTCGGAGGGTAATGTCGAAGACGCTGTCGAGATTGCCGAGATACATGAGAACGTCGGCGGCGCTGACGAGATCGGCCCGGGCGGGAGCGAAGTTGCCGAAGATGCCGGAGGTCTCCGGCGGGAGTGAAAGATCGGCGCGTGCCAGCCGATCATAGGTGGATTTCGCCTCGGCCTTGGCGAGCATGTTGATGGAGATGTCGAAACCTTCGAGAAATTGTGCCTGATCGCGGATGCGTTCGCCGAAGAGGCCGGTGCCGCAGCCGAGATCCGTCACATGCTCGAAGATGAGGCCTCCCACGTGGCTTTGGATCAGTGCTGCAAGCTTCTGCGGCACGGTATAGCCGAGCTTCTCTACCAGGGCCTTGTCGAAGCGGTCGGCATAGTCGTCGAAGAGCCGTTCGACATAAAGGCTTGGCGGCTGTTCCGGCATCGCGGCGGCGCCGAGAAGCGCCAGCTTCAGGCCGGCGCCAAAGATGTCCTCGGGGCTGAGCTCCAGGGTTTTTCTGAGTGCGTCGATTGCCGCCTCTTTCCGGCCCGATTTTTCCTCATAGTCCGCGAGCCGAAACCAGCCGGCTGCCCAGTCCGGCGCCCGTTCCAGCGCCTGTGCCATGAGTTCGGCCGCGCTTCCGGGCTCGCCGCCTTCGGCAAGCATTTTTGCGTAGTCGGCGCGGCGGTCGGCGATCAGGTCGCCGGAGGAGAGCTGGTTGAGCGTCATCAATGTGAGATATTGGTTGCGATCAGCGCTTCTGACGCCGGAAGCCGCAAAACACAAGCGGAATCTGGCGCAAACGGAAGCTAGGGCCGTGCCTGCCGGATCCAATGACTTGCGACGCTGCCGATCGCGGCTTATGTGAAGACAAACAGGAGAAGTTCGCGGATGTCGGACGGAATGAACAGATTCTTGGGTGACTCGCCGCTGCGCGTGCTGGTCAAGCTCGTCGTGGTGTCGATCCTCGTCGGCTTCGTCATGACCGTCTTCGGCTGGTATCCGACCGATATCTATTTCGCGGTCCGCAACTTCCTGCTCGACCTCTGGTACACCGGCTTTGCCGCGCTTGGCCGGGTGGGTGACTATCTGCTGCTGGGTGCCGCGATCGTCGTGCCGGCCTTCGTGATCCTGCGTGTTCTGAGCTACCGGCGCTGATGATGCACGACCGGTTTCTTCTGATCGAACGCCGCGGCCTGCTGCGCGCAACCGCCATTCTCTCGCTCGGCGCGCTGGCCGGCTGCACGACGTCGAAGGCGCTGACGCCTGAAAGCGGCACCAGCAGCGACCAGACCGAGGCGAGCCTCGGTTATGTCAACAGGCTGCGCAAGGGCAAGGGGCTGACCGAGCTGGTGGTGGACCATGCGGCCTCGATCGCAGCGATGAACCAGGCGGTGCGCATGGCCAAGGTCGGCAAAATGCAGCATCTCATCGGCTGGAACGACAGTTTCTACGACCGCATGAAGGGCCAGGGCGTAACCCTGCCGGCGGCCGAAAACATCGCCATGGGCCAGGACGACGCCGAACGCGCCTATGACGCCTGGTACAAGTCGCCGAAGCATCTCGAAAACATGCTCGGTAACTATCGCGGCCTCGGCGTTGCCGTCGCCCAGAACGCGGCCTCCGACAACCGCCCCTTTTGGGCGATGGTGCTGTCGGGCTGAGCGCTCTTCCGCTCGCATAGAGCTTTGCCCCTCATCCGGCCTGCCGGCCACCTTCTCCCCGCAGGCGGGGAGAAGGGCACGCGCGGCAATCGCTCGGTCCCCCATTTCGTCCTCGATGACACAGCTTGTCCGTTAGCAGCCCGGATGCGGCCCTGCGGCTGCGCACGTCCCCTCTCCCTGCCTGGGGAGGAGGGTAGAGTGAGGGGCAGTTGAGGGGCTGAGACGTTTGTCGCCATAACATGCTAACTTGCATCGGCCCATCCTCTGTCCCTACAACGGTCGTCACATCACCCATCACGCCGGACCGTTCGATGACCGCTTCCTCCGCCCTGCCGCGCGATACCGCCGGAGCCTTTCATGTCACCCATCGGTTGATCCTGGCGATTGCGCTGCCGATGACGCTCGGCTTCCTGACGACACCATTGCTCGGTCTCGTCGATACGGCCGTCGTCGGGCGCATGGGGCAGGCGACGCTGCTGGCTGGGCTCGCGGTCGGCGCCGTGATGTTCGACCTGATCTTCACCACCTTCAATTTCCTGCGCGCGGCGACCACGGGTCTCGTCGCCCAGGCCTATGGCCGTGGCGACCGGCGCGAGCAGCAGGCGGTGTTCTGGCGGTCGCTGATCATCGCGCTCGTTTGCGGCACGGTCAGTCTTCTCATTTCGCCGCTTCTGTTGTCCGGCGGTCTCTGGCTGATGGGGCCTGGGCCGGAGGTGGCCGCCGTAACCAGTACCTATTTTCTCTGTCGCATCATTTCGGCGCCGGCCGCCCTTGCGAACTATGCCATTCTCGGCTTTGTCCTCGGTCGCGGCGAAGGCACGGTCGGCCTGATGCTGCAGACGCTGATCAACGGGATCAACATCGTCCTGTCGATCCTGCTTGGCCTCATCCTCGGCTGGGGCGTGATGGGTGTGGCGCTCGCAACCGTCACCGGCGAGGTGATCGGCGCACTCGCCGGCTTTGCCATCGTCTATGGTCGCTTCGATCGTAAGGACGCACCGGGCTGGGCGCTGATCTTCGATCGCGAACGCTTGAAGCCGCTCTTCGGCCTCAACCGCGACATCATGATCCGCTCTTTCGTTCTGCTCGCCGCGTTCACGCTGATGACGCGCATCGGCACCGCCTTCGGGCCGGTGACGCTTGCGGCAAACGCGGTACTGATGACGATCTTCCTGGTGGCCGGCTATTACCTCGATGGCCTCGCCAATGCTGCCGAACAGTTGATCGGCCGTTCGATCGGCGCCCATTACCGTCCGGCTTTCGACCGTGCGCTGCGGCTGACGGCCGCCTGGTCGCTGGGGCTCGCGCTCCTGACGACCGCGGGCTTGCTACTGTTCGGTGACCGGCTGATCGATCTCCTGACGACGGCGGCCGACGTTCGCGCTGTCGCCTACGAATATCTGCCGTGGGCGGCGATGACGGCGGTGACGGGCGCGCTCGCCTTCCTGATGGACGGCGTCTTCATCGGTGCCACCTGGTCGCGCGAGATGCGCAACATGATGGTCGCGGCCTTCGTCGGCTATGTCGTGGCACTGGCCGTGTTGGTGCCCGTCTTCGGCAACCACGGGCTCTGGGCCGGCCTCAACCTCTTCCTGCTGATGCGCGGCCTCTTCCTGCTATCGAGAATTCCGGCGAAGGCGCGTCAGACTTTCCTGCCCGCCCAGTAGTCGAGACGGCTGTCGCGGATGTCGCGGATCGAGCCGAGCCGTTCGCGGTCGCAGAGATCGGAAAGGCCACGCACGATGCGGCCCGGCAGGGCAGGGCCTTCATAGACCATGCAGGAATAGAGTTGGATCAGGTCGGCGCCGGCGCGGATTTTTTCCGCCGCGGTCTCGGCCGAACTGACACCGCCGACCCCGATGATTGGAAGATTTGGCCCGACGCGCTTGCGCATGCGGGCAAGGACCGCCGTCGATTTCTCGAAGAGAGGCTTGCCGGAGAGGCCGCCGGCTTCCTTCGCCTGGCGCTGGTCCTTCAGGCCCTCGCGCGACAGCGTCGTATTGGAGACGATCAGGCCGTCGAGATTGTGGGCGAGAACTTCGGCCGCAATGTCGTCCATGCCTTCTTCCGTCAGATCAGGCGCGATCTTCAGGAACACCGGAACATACCGGTTGCTGCTGCGGGCTTCCTCGTCGCGGGCGGCGAGCACGGCGGACAGCAAAGCGGCGAGGCTCTCGCGCGCCTGAAGGTCGCGCAGGCCCGGCGTGTTCGGCGAGGAGATGTTGGCGGTGAAGTAGCGGGCGACGGAATAGAACGTGTGAATGCCGTTCACATAATCGGCAACACGGTCGGCGCTATCCTTGTTGGCGCCGATATTGACGCCGATCAGCGCCGCGCGCGAGCAGGCCTTGAGCCGTGCGAGGGCCGCGCCGTGGCCCTCGTTGTTGAAGCCGAGGCGGTTGATGACGGCCTCGTCCTCAACCAACCGGAAGATGCGCGGCTTGTCGTTTCCGGCTTGCGGCTTCGGCGTGACGGTGCCGATCTCGGTGAAGCCGAAACCGATCTTCAGGAGCGCCTCCGGCACCTCGGCATTCTTGTCATAGCCGGCAGCCATGCCGATCGGGTTCGGGAAGTCGATGCCGGCGACCGTCTGGGAAAGTCGTTTGTCGGCCTTGGCCGGACAGCTCGGCACGAGCCCGGACCTTAGCGCCTTGATCGACAGGCCGTGCGCGGTCTCGGGATCGAACAGGAAGAGGCCGCGGCGGGCGAGATTGGTAAGCGGATTCATGCGTCAAGTTCCGGGAAGATATGCAGGCCATCGGCGCCAAGCGGCAGGGGTTTTTCCCAGACCACGGCGGACAGGAAGAGGGGGGCATAGAGATGCGGGAAGAGGGCGCCGCCGCGCGAGGGTTCGTAGACCAGTTCCTCGCCGAGCGCGTCGCCGTCGACAGCGACCAGAAGCAGGCCTTCCTGTCCCTCGAAATGCCGCGCTGCCGTTTCCACGGCCTGTTCGGCGGTGGAGAAATGGATGAAGCCGTCGGCGAGGTCGACGGGTGCGCCGTCGAAGCGTCCGCTACGCTTGGCTTCCTGCCACAGCG
The DNA here is from genome assembly GCF_050474445.1 of Ensifer sp. B1-9. NCBI lineage: Bacteria > Pseudomonadati > Pseudomonadota > Alphaproteobacteria > Hyphomicrobiales > Rhizobiaceae > Ensifer > Ensifer sp. B1-9. The sequence continues at coordinate 334,757 of NZ_JBCHVG010000007.1, read as the reverse complement.
AGGCCGGAACGATCTTGTAGATGATGGAACCCATTGTGCCCGTCTGCCCCCGTAATCTTCTGTCGTGGCCTTGCCGCAAATATCGGCGATTGTCCATCGCAGAAGGGCGTCGATTCGCGCATAATCGGTGGTGAAGATCGATTTCGCTCTTCCCGTTCATGTGCCGGACGTCATCTGGCAAGGACCGCAACGGAGAGGACGTCATGAGAATAGCTACTGTCGCACTTCTGATCGGAGCCGGCCTGGCATCCGCCGGCATCGCCTTGGCGCAGGATCCGGCGCCCGGCCGCTACAGCATGCAGAAATCCGAGACCGGGATTGCGCGGCTTGATACGCAAACCGGCGAAGTGTCGCTCTGCCAGGAAAGGAATGGCGAACTCGTCTGCCGCATGGCAGCGGACGAACGCTCAGCGCTGGAGCTGGAGATCGACCTCCTGACCAAACGGGTTGAGACCTTGGAAAAGGCCGTCAAATCCGGTGAAAGCATCGCGAAACCGAACCTTCCGACCGACGAAGAGATTGACCGGACAATGGGCATCATGGAAAGAATGATGCGCAAGTTCATGGATATCGTGAAGGATCTCGAAGGCAGCGACCCCGCGACGGAGCCGCAGAAGACCTGAGACACCGGATCGGCCATGCGGGATGCGGATCGGCGCGTGGAGGCGTGCAGGTCGCAGACCGGGCTCTTGGGAGGGAGCGACATGACGCCGGACATGACCATCATCATCGCGGACGATCATCCGCTGTTTCGGGGCGCCATGCGCCAGGCGCTGAGCGGCATGGAAGGGGCCCCCTCCATCGTCGAGGCGGGCGATTTCGCGGCCGCGCGCAAGGCGGCAGCCGATTGTCCGGATGCCGATCTCCTGCTGCTGGACCTGACCATGCCCGGTGTCAGCGGTCTTTCCGGCCTGATTGCGCTTCGCGCCGAGTTTCCGAGCCTGCCGGTCATGGTGGTTTCCGCCCATGATGACCCGGCGACGATCCACCGCGCGCTCGACCTCGGCGCGTCCGGCTTCCTGTCGAAGTCGGCCGGTATCGAGGAGATCCGCGAGGGCATCGAGAAAGTGATGGCCGGTGAGGTCTTCGTGCCGGCCGGTTACGATCACGCCCAGGAATATGAACCGGAAGTCGCCGATCTGCTCCAGCGGCTGCAGACGCTGACACCGCAGCAGTCGCGCGTCCTCAGCATGTTGGGCGAGGGCCTGCTCAACAAGCAGATCGCCTATGAGCTCGGCGTCTCCGAGGCGACCATCAAGGCCCATGTCTCGGCGATCCTGCTGAAACTCAATGTCGACAGCCGCACCCAGGCGGTGATCCAGCTCTCGAAGATCGGTACCGTTGCCGCCGCTTGAGGCGCGACGCCGAGCCTACAGCGCCGCGCGTCTCTCAAGAACACGCCAGTGATGTTGAGCGGGATAGATACCTTCGCCCTTTCTGCATGCAAAAGCGGCACCATGAGAACGGGAGTGTCGTGTACTCTTGTCAGACGCGCAACGGTCGCTGCAGCACTCTGAACGGCTGCATGCATTGTCCTTAAATCGAGGACTGTAGCTTATTCCGCGGCCGCTCTTGCCGCCGTCGAAAGCTGCGTCAGCCACGCCCGCATCGCCGCCGGCCGCACCGGCTTGTTCTGGATCGAAACGCCGTCGCGCTCGGCTGCGGCGCGCACTTCCGGCGAACGGTCGGCCGTCACCAGCAAGGCCGGGATCGCCTCGCCGGCCGAAAGCCGAATCTTCGCGATCGCCTCGATGCCGGTGCCGTCGTCGAGATGATAGTCGGCGATGATTGCGTGCGGCTTTTCGGCCGGCTGTCCCGCCAAGTCGGCGCAGGCGGCAACCGATTCCGCCGTAGCGACGACACAGCCCCAGCCCGAAAGCAGCACTTTCATACCCTCGAGGATGCGCGGTTCGTTGTCGATGCAGAGCACGCGCAGGCCGTTGAGCGCCTCGCTCGCCTTGTTGGCAACGGCCGGGCGGACCGGGACCTGTTCGCCGGCGCTTGCGTCCAGCGGCAAGGTCACCTTGAAACCCGTGCCCTTGCCGGGCGTCGATTGCAGGCTGACCGGATGATTGAGCACGCGCGAGATGCGGTCGACGATCGATAGGCCGAGGCCGAGACCGGAGGCGGTGCGCGCGCCTTCGTCGAGCCGGGCGAATTCCTTGAAGACGGTACGGAACTTGGAGGATGGGATGCCGATGCCGGAATCGTGCACCTCGATCGTCGCCATCGCGCCATGCCGGCGCACGCCGACCAGCACCTTGCCGGTGAGCGTGTACTTGATTGCATTGGAAACCAGGTTCTGCACCACGCGGCGAAGCAGGTTCGGATCGCTGCGCACGGTGAGCGAGGTCGGCATGACCACCAATTCGAGATCCTTGGCGCGCGCGATCGGGGCGAAGTCGGTTTCGATGCGGCGGAGCAGGTCGCTGAGCGGTACGGATTGCAGCCGCGGCTTCATCGCGCCGGTGTCGAGACGCGAAATGTCGAGCACGGCGCCGAGAATGGCCTCGACCGATTCCAGCGAGGAATCGATGTTTTCGACGAGCGTGCTGTCGTCGGAATCGCCAAGTCGCTCGACCAGCGAGGACGAGTAGAGGCGGGCGGCGTTGAGCGGCTGGAGGATATCGTGGCCGGCGGCCGCGAAGAACCGCGTCTTGCCGATATTGGCCTCTTCCGCCGCTGCGCGGGCTTCGGCGAGTTCGCGGTTCACGCGCGTGAGTTCGCCGGTGCGCTCGGCAACACGCAGTTCCAGCGTCTCGTTCGCCTGCTTCAGCGCCATGTCGGCGGCAACGCGCTGGGTGATGTCGGTGTAGGTGGTGACGATGCCCTTGTCGGGCATGGCATTGGTGCGCACTTCGATGATGCGTTCGCCATTGCCAAGTTCGAGCAGGAAGGGCTTGTCGAGTGTCAGGAAGTTGGCGATCAATCCTTTTTCCTGGTCCTTGCGGATATCGCCGCGCCTGGTGAGGATCGAAACGATGTCGGCAAGCGGAAAGCCCACCTGGCCGGCGGCTTCCGGCAGGTCAAGCAACTGGCGGAAGCGCCGGTTCCAGATGATCAGGTTGTTGGCATTGTCGAAGACGGCAATGCCCTGGTCCATCTGCGAGAGCGCGGTCTGCAGCATGTCCTGATTGTATTGCAGTGCCTCGCTTGCCTGGTCGAGCAGCCAGGCTGTGTCCGACGACGTATCGTCGCCGCGCTGCAGGACGAGCGAGAGCACGAGCCGTGCCGAGGACGAGCCGATGGCGCTGCCGAGCAATTGCTCGGAAAAATGCACGACCGCCATGTCCGCCGGCGCGTTGTCGTCCAGCCAGCGGCCGGATTGACGTTCGTAGGTGTGGAAGGAGCGCTGCATGCGTTCCGTGCCCATGTAGCGGCCGATCGTCGCCTTGAGGTCGCGCACCGTGACCTTGGTCTTGCGGCCGCGGAAGGTGCCCTCGGTGCGCGACCGTCGGGTGATGAAGATGCCGGCCTGAAAACGCTCGATCGGCTTCGGCGTCCGGGTCAGCGAGGCCAGCACATAGGCGCTGCAGTTGACGAGGAAGCTCAGCGTCGTGGCATTCACCAGCGGATCGGCGCCGGGGCCCGAGAACAGGTCGGTAAATGGCAGCAGGAAGCTCAGCACCGTTGCCGCGACTTGGGAGTTGTCCGGTCCGCCGAGGCTCGGCAGGAACAAGAGATAGGCCCAGACGAAGAAGCCGGAAACCATGCCGGTGATCGCGCCGCGCGCATTCGCCTGGCGCCAGACGAGGCCGCCGAGCATCGCCGGCGCCATCTGCGAGATGGCGACGAAGGAGAGCAGCCCGAGCGACGCAAGCCCGGCGCTGATGTCGGCGGAGCGATAGTAGCCATAGCCAAGCAGCAGCACGACGAAGATCGCCGAACGGCGGATGTTGAGCAGCGTCCCGGCGAGATCTTCCTGCAGGCCGCCACGCTGGCCGAGGTTGCGGCGCAGGAACACCGGCATGACGATATCGTTGGAGATCATGATCGACAGCGCCACGGAGGCGACGATGACCATGGCCGTTGCTGCCGAGAAGCCGCCGATGAAGGTGATGAGCGTCAGAAGCGGCAGGCCGTTGGCGAGCGGCAGGGTGAGCAGGTAAAGATCCGCGTCGCCGGAGCCCGAAAAAGTGAGGATGCCGGCAATCGCGATCGGCAGCACGAAGAGATTGATGCCGAGCAGATAGAGCGGAAAGAGGATGCCGGCGGTACGCAGTTCCCCGTCGGTCCGGTTTTCGACGACCGTCACATGGAATTGCCGCGGCAGCATGATGATCGCAAAGGCGGAGGTAACGATCAAAAGGATCCACCGGGCGGTCGGGGTCTCATAGGAAAGCGCCGACTGCACCGCCGGGCTCTCGGTGGCCAATGACCAGAGATGCGCCGGCCCGTTGAAGATCACAAAAACGATGTAGAAGCCGGCGGTGACGAGCGCGACGAGTTTGACCACCGATTCCATCGCGATCGCCAGGATCAGCCCATCCTGATGTTCGGTAGCGTCCGTATGGCGCGTGCCGAAGACGATGGCGAAGCAGGCGAGGAACAAGGTCACGAGCAGGGGCAGGTCGATGAAACTCTGCCCCGCGCCAATGCCATAGTCGCTGGTGTTGATCATCGCTGCGACGGAGCTCGAAATCGCCTTGAGCTGCAACGCGATATAGGGGATGGCGCCGACCAGCGAGATCAGCGCGACGATCGCCGCCACCGCCGGGTTCTTGCCGTAGCGCGCGGCGATGAAGTCGGCGACGGAGGTCAGCTTCTCGGTCTTGGCAAGGCGAATGATCTTGCGAATCAGCGGCATGCCCAGCGTGAACATCAGGATCGGCCCGATGTAGATGCCGGTGAATTCAAGCCCGCGCTCGGCCGCAAGCCCGATGCCGCCGAAATAGGTCCAGGACGTGCAATAGATCGCAAGGCTGAGCGCATAGACGAGCGGCCTGCCTTTCAGCGCAGCGCTCTTCCTCCTGGCCCGCCGGTCGCCATAGCTCGCGACTGCAAACAGCAGCAGCAGATAGGCGAAGGCCGAGGCAAAGATGACCGAACCCGAAAGCATGCCTCACTCCTCCGACTGGAAGCATAGGACAAGTCCGTGAGGTTGAGAATTGCCCGGCGCATGAGTCTTAAGTCCAAGACGCTGCAAGAGAAAATGATCTGCCGGATGCGGAAGGGAGTTTGATCCTTCTTTTCGCAGGCGCGACCTGACCAAAGGCAAAGAAAGGTTTTCTCGCTTCTCGCTTTGGTTTAGTTTCCGTAAACGGTTGCAGCGCGGGACAGCGCCGGCGGTCGCTTTCAACGGGGATATACGGAGAGACGTATGCTGAATGAGTTCAAGGAGTTTATTGCCCGCGGCAACGTGATGGATCTCGCGGTCGGTGTCATCATCGGCGCTGCCTTCAACAAGATCGTGACGTCGGTCGTCGAAGACCTCGTCATGCCCATTGTCGGTGCACTCACCGGCGGGGGGTTCGATTTCTCCAATTACTTCCTGCCGCTCTCGGCCAACGTGACGGCGACCTCTCTCGCTGCTGCCCGTCAGCAGGGCGCGGTCTTTGCCTATGGCAACTTCATCACCGTCCTCATCAATTTCCTGATCCTCGCATGGATCATCTTCCTGATGATCAAGGCCGTGAACCGCATGCGCTCGTCGCTTGAAAAGCAGAAGGAAGCAGCACCGGCTGCTCCGCCGCCGGAAGACATACTGCTCCTCTCGGAGATCCGCGACCTGTTGAAACAGCGCGCCTGAGTCATTTCTCGCGGCCTCGGTTTGCCGGGGCCGCGAAACATCACAGAAATCGATAAACCGGTCAGATAAAGTCGCGTGATCGCAGAAGCGAAAGCGGCTAGAAGCGATGGACAGCCTGGAGCGGTCAGTTTCCGCTCTAATCCATTGGAATCTTTCACGATGATCTCGGGCGATCCGGCGCGGGACCGTCGTTTGTCCGGAGCTCGCCGATGACCATCCTCAGCACCATCAGCCCCCGCGCACTTGCGGCGCCCGAAAGCGGCATCGTCGAGGTGGTGAACTACGCTCGTGGGCGCGAAGGGCTGATCCCGCTCTGGGTCGGCGAAGGCGATCTGCCGACGCCTGCCTTCATCAGTGATGCGGCCCGCGAGGCGCTTTCCGCCGGCGAAACCTTCTACACCTGGCAGCGGGGCATCCCGCCGCTGCGCGAAGCGCTCTCGCGCTACTATCAGCGGCGCTTCCACAAAGCGCTGTCGCCGGAGCATTTCTACGTTGTCGGCTCCGGCATGCAGGCGATCAAACTCTCGATCGAGGCGATCGCTTCGCCGGGAGACGAGATGGTGCTCTTGACGCCCGCTTGGCCGAACTTTGCCGCGGCCGCCGACCTCTCGGGCGTCCGTCCGGTCTCCGTCGAACTGCGTTTTGAACACGGAAAGTGGCAGCTCGATCTCGAACGCTTGCAAGCGGCGATCGGGCCGAAGACCAGGGCGCTGTTCATCAACACGCCCTCGAACCCGACGGGCTGGACCGCGAACAAGGAAGAGCTGGCGGCGATCCTGGCATTGGCGCGCAAGCACGGCCTCTGGATCATCGCCGACGAGATCTACGCGCTCTATTACTATGCCGGCGCCCGCGCGCCGTCCTTCCTCGACGTCATGGAGGAAGGCGACCGTATCCTCTTCGTCAACTCCTTCTCGAAGAACTGGTCGATGACCGGCTGGCGGGTGGGCTGGATCGTCGCCCCGCCGGAGATGGGACAGGTGCTTGAGAACCTGGTGCAGTATTCGACGTCAGGCGTCGCCCAGTTCATGCAGCGCGGCGCCGTCATGGCGCTCGACGAGGGCGATGCCTTCCTGGACGCGAACGTCGCCAAGGCGACGAAAAATCGGGACGTCTTCTGCGATGCGTTGATTGCCACCAACCGAGTGGAAACGCTGAAGCCGGATGGGGCGCTTTATGCGTTCCTGAAGATCGACGGCGTCACGGATTCACGCGCGGCCGCGATCGATATCGTCGACAAGACCGGCGTCGGTCTCGCGCCTGGCACCGCTTTCGGCGATGGCGGCTCGCTGTTCATGCGCGCCTGTTTCCTGCGCGATCCGGCCCAGGTGAAGGAAGCGGCGGACCGCCTGCAGCGTTATATTCTTGGCGGCTGACGCCGGGATGCATGGCCGAAGAGGCGAGGCGATTATCCGTCGTCCGTCTCGCCCAGCAGCTTCTGCTCATGGGCAATCGCATGGCCGATCAGCCGCGCCCAGATATCCTCGTAGAAGTCAGGGTCGAGATTGAATCGCGCGGCGTTCTTGCGGGCGTTCTCGCGCACTTCCATCACTCGCGCCGGAATGTCGGCCTTCAGCTTCAGCGGCCGTTTGATCTCGGCCGCCCGGTCGATATAGCCCCAGCGCTCGGCAAACAGCGTCATCAGTGCCTGGTCGAGCCGGTCGATCTCGGCACGCACATCGGCCATGGTGGTGCATTGCGCGGGGGTCTTTTGCATCTGTCTCGTCCGATTGCCTGGTGCACGGCCGTCGCGGCCAGGCGCAGATCCAGGGTGTTCGAGCGTCCCTCGGCTCGCAGCAAGCGGGGCGCTCTTGCGGCGCACTGCTAACAAACGGCGAGCTTTCTGAGAAGGGGCAACAGGGTCGCAGCGGGCGACTGTCCTGTGGTCACCTCAGCAGGCGATCGCTGGGCAGAGGAGGAGGGTGCGGTCCTGTCTCCGTCTGCGGCGATCGCCTGCTGACGTGTTGAGAGAAGTTAGCCGGCCAAGCTTGAGCGAGGCTTTTTAGAGCGGGATGAGTAAGATGCTGCTTTCCGCCAGCATCCGTTTTCACCGCCGCTCACGTTCCGATCATCAGCTTGATCGCGAGACCGACCACGGCGACCGCCGCCACCCCCGCGCACCAGAGGGCGACGAACCAGAGAAGCTTGCGGCCGGTTCCCGTTTCGCCTGTCAATGGTAACCCTCCTCCGGATCGACCTTGCCGCGGAACACCCAATAGGAATAGCCGGTATAAGCGAGGATGACGGGCACCAGGATGAGCGCGCCGGCGAGCAGGAAGGAGAGGCTTTCCTCCGGTGCGGCTGCATCCCAGATCGTCAGCGATGGCGGCACCATATAGGGATAGAAGCTGATGCCGATGCCGGCATAGCCGAGCACGAAGAGGCCGAGTGCTGCGATGAAGGGCCGGCCATCGTGGCGGTTGCGAATGCCCGTGATCAGCGCATAGAGGCAGCCGAGAACGAGTGCCGGCACGATGACGCTGAAGATTGCCGTCGGGAAGCCGAACCAGCGCTCCAGGTATTGCGGCACTAGGAACGGTGTCCACAGGCTGACGATGCCCATGGCGGCGACGGTGCCGACCGAGCATTTGAGCGCGAGATCGCGGGCGCGATCGGCAAGCTCACCATGGGTCTTCAGGACCAGCCAGGTGGCGCCGAGCAGGGCATAGCCGACGACGACGGCGACGCCGGTCATGATCGAGAACGGCGTCAGCCAGTCCCACCAGCCGCCGACATAGGCGCGGTTCTCGACGGGTATGCCCTGGACGAGCGCGCCGAGCGTGATGCCCTGCGCGAAGGCGGCAAGCATCGATCCGCCTGAGAAAGCCCAGTTCCAGAGATATTCGGCGCGCCTGGTGCGCCAGCGATATTCGAAGGCGACGCCGCGGAAGATGAGGCCGATGACCATGGCTATGATCGGGGCGTAAAGAGCCGGCAGGATTGTCGCATAGGCCAGCGGGAACACCGCCATCAGGCCGCCGCCACCGAGCACCAGCCAAGTTTCGTTACCGTCCCACACCGGGGCGACGGAATTCATCATCACGTCGCGGTCGTGCTTCTCCGGGAAGAACGGGAAGAGGATGCCGACGCCGAGGTCGAAGCCGTCGAGAATGACATAGGCGAGGACCGCAAAGGCGATGATGGCGGCCCAGATGAACGGCAAATCAAACGCCATGACGACCTCCCTGAATGTTGGTGTGCGCGGTGCCGTGCGCGGCGAGGCCGGGCATGATGCCGGAACTGCGCAACGGCCCTTCGTCGAGATCCGGCATCGGATCACGCGGCAGGCGCGCCATCAGTCTCAGGATGTAGAAGGTGCCGGCGCCGAAGACGAAGAAATAAACGGCGATGAAGGCGATCAGCGAGGCGGCGACGGCGGGTGCCGCGATCGGCGCCACCGATTTCGCCGTCAGCAGGTGACCGTAGACCGTATAGGGTTGCCGCCCGACCTCGGTGGTGACCCAGCCGGCAAGCACGGCGACGAAACCGGCCGGCCCCATGACGATCGCAGCACGATGCAGCCAGACATTGCTGTCCAGCGTGCCGCGGTAGCGACACCAGAGCGACCAGAGACCGATGCCGAGCATGGCGAAGCCGAGGCCGACCATCACCCGGAAGGACCAGAACACGACGTTGACCGGCGGGTGAAGCTCTTCCGGGATCGTATCGAGACCGGCGAGCGGCGCGTTGAGATCGTGCTTCAGGATCAGGCTCGAGAGCTTTGGAACCTCGATCGCATAGTCGACGCGTTTCTCCGCCGAATTCGGAATGCCGAGGAGGATCAGCGGCGCGCCATCCGGATGGCTCTGATAGTGGCCTTCCATCGCCATCACCTTGGCCGGCTGATGCTCCAGCGTGTTGAGGCCATGCTTGTCACCGGCAAAAATCTGAACGGGCGCGACGATGGTCGCCATCCACATCGCCATCGAGAACATTTTTCGTGCGCGGCGCGGCGCCGTCTTGCGGATGAGGTGCCAGGCGCCACAGGCGCCGACGACGAAGGCGGTCGTGAGATAGGCCGCAAGCACCATGTGCACGAGGCGATAGGGGAAGGAGGGGTTGAACACGATCTTCCACCAGTCGACCGGGATGAACTGGCCCGCATCGTTCATGGCGAAGCCGGCCGGGGTCTGCATCCAGGAATTCGCCGAAAGGATCCAGGTGGCCGAGATCAGCGTGCCAGTGGCGACCATGAGGGTCGCGAAGAAATGCAGCTTCGGTCCGACGCGGTTGAGCCCGAAGAGCATGACACCGAGGAAGCCGGCCTCGAGGAAGAAGGCCGTCAGCACCTCATAGCCCATCAGCGGTCCTATGATCGGCCCGGCCTTGTCGGAAAAGACGCTCCAATTGGTGCCGAACTGATAGGACATGACGATGCCGGAAACGACACCCATGCCGAAGGCGACTGCAAAGATCGTCTTCCAGAAATGGAAGAGCTCGAGATAAGCCTCGTCCTTCTTCAGCAGCCATAACCCCTCCAGTACCGCGAGGTAACTCGCAAGCCCGATGGAAAAAGCAGGGAAGATGATGTGGAAGGAAACGGTGAAGGCGAACTGAAAACGAGCGAGCAAGGTCGCATCGAAACTTTCAAACACGGGCGCAATCCTTTCAGACATACGGCACCGCGCGTTACTCGTAACGCGAGGCCGTAGCGCTCTGGCTGCTGCATGATCGTCCTCGATCGGGCTCCGATCAGAGGGCTTTTCCTGGCCTATGGCCGAGGCAAATCCTTGGGTTGCACCGGCTATTCAGCATCGGATTGAATCTGAGCCAAATTTGCCAAACGTCAATGACAGCGCGCTCGCCACGTTGTCACACTGCGGCAATGTTGCGCTGCGGCATATTGGCGGAGCACGGGTGCGTCTCAGCGGATCGGGAGATAGGCTTCCGCGAGTTCGGTCCAGAAGGCGGCGCCGATCGGCAGCAGGTCGTCGTTGAAGTTGTAGCCCGGGTGGTGCAGCGGCTTGTCGTCGTCGCTGACCTTCGAGCCGAGGAAGAAATAGCTCCCCGGCCGCTCCTGCAGCATATAGGCGAAATCCTCGCTGCCCATGAAGGGACGGGCGAGGTCGATCACCTTGTTGGCACCGGCAAAACGGACCGCGAGATCGCGCACGAAATCGGTCTCGGCCTTGTGGTTGATCGTCGCGTCGTAGCTGCGCTGGTAGTCGACCGTCGCGCGCATCCCGAAGCTGGTGGCCTGCGCTTCGGCGATCATGCGGATGCGCCGTTCGAGTTCGTCGCGTACCGCGGGATCAAAGGAGCGGATGCCGACGACGATCTCGGCGCGTTCCGGAATGATGTTGCTGGCTGAGCCCGCATGGAAGGCGCCGACGGTGACGACGGAGGGATCCATCGGATGGATGTTGCGCGAGACGATCGACTGCAGCGCCATGACGATCGAGGCGCCGCAGACGATCGGATCAGCCGTTTCCTGGGGTTCCGCGCCATGGCCGCCGCGGCCATGCACGGTGATGCGGGCCTCGTCGACGGCCGCCATGATCGGGCCTTCCCGGAGGGCAAACTGGCCGAAGGGCAGACCCGGTTCGTTGTGAAGCGCGAACACGGCGTCGCAGGGGAATTTCTCAAACAGGCCCTCGTCCATCATGATCTTGGCGCCGCCGAAATTCTCCTCGGCCGGCTGGAAGATCAGATGGATCGTGCCGTCGAAATTGCGCCGTTCCGCAAGCGCTCGCGCCGCGCCGAGCAGCATCGTCGTGTGGCCGTCGTGGCCGCAGGCATGCATCAGGCCTGAGGTCCTGCTGGCATAGTCAAGGCCGGTTTCCTCCAGGATCGGCAGCGCATCGATATCGGCGCGGATGCCGATCGAGCGGGTGCCGGTGCCGTTGCGGAGCGTGCCGACGACGCCGGTTTGCGCGAGACCCGTCGTCACCTCGTAACCGAGGGTTTCCAGATGTCTGGCGATGAAGGCCGAGGTGCGTTTCTCCTCCAGTCCAAGCTCCGGATGGGCATGCAGGTCGTGGCGGATGGCGATCAGTTCCGGCATGGCATTGGTGATCGAGGAGGAGAGCTTCATGTCAGGCACCGCGGGTTGGGATGCGATTTTCAAACGTGCGGAAGGCCACCACCAGAATGCCGGTGAGGCACATGTAGATGAGCGCGAGAAGAAGCAGCGGCTCATAGGTGAGGAAGGTTTCCTGCCTGACCTTGGAGATGACGGCATAGACGTCGACGACGGTTACGGTGGCGACGAGCGGCGTCGACTTGAGCTGCAGCACGGTCTCGCCGTTCAGCGTCGGCAGCGCCCGATGGATGGCGCGCGGCAGCCAGATGCGGCGGAACATCGTCCAGCGGCCCATGCCATAGGCCTTGGCCGCTTCCAGCTCGCCATGCGGTACGCCGGCAAAGGCGCCGCGCATGACCTCGCCTTCATAGGCCGCAAACGAGATTGTCAGCGCCGCCACACCATAGGGCCAGGCCTCGCGCAGATAGGGCCAGAGGAAGGAGTGCCGGATCGCCGGAAACTGCGGAAACAGCGAGCCGAGGCCATAGTAGAGCAGCCAGAGCTGCAGCAGCAGCGGCGTGCCGCGGATCACCGTACAAAACACCTTGGCCGGCAGCTTCAGGAACCAGGGGCCAGTCACCTGGACGAGGCCGATCGGCACCGCCAGCAGGAAGCCGAGGATGGCGGTGCTGAACAGCATCACCAGGCTGACGAGAATGCCCCAGCCGAGCCGCGGCAGGTAACGCGGCAGCCAGTCCCAGCGCATGAAGACGGCAACGGCGACGACGAAGGCGGCGAAGACCAGCATCATGACGATGCGATGCGGCAGGAGGAAGCTCTTGGCCGTCGGCAGGTCTTCGGGCGTGAAGGCAACGGCGTGGGTGGTTTCGTCGGTCATCGGCTCTCCGCAAAACCGCGTCGGGCATGGCGTTCGATCATGCCGATAAAGACGTTGGAAATGAGCGTCAGCGCCAGATAGAGCGCGCCGGCGGCAAGGAAGAACAGGAGATAGGCCTTCGTTGTGCCGGCCGCCTGGCGTGTGACCAGCGTCAGTTCGCTGAATCCGACGACGGCGAGGAGGGCTGTGTCCTTGGTGGCGATAAGCCAGAGATTGGAAAGCCCGGGAATGGCATAGGGCAGCATCGCGGGCAGCGTGATGCGGCGTAGGACCTTGGTCGGTGACATGCCATAGGCGCGCGCCGCCTCGATCTGCCCGGCGGGCACCGCCTTGATCGCGCCGCGCAGTACCTCGGTCGAATAGGCGCCTTGCACGACGCCGATCACGAAGATGCCGGCCATAAGGCCGCTGATGTCGACCGGGCCGATCGCAAAGAGCGCGAGCACCTGATTGAGAAGGTCGGTGCCGGCATAATAGAGCAACAGGATCAGCACCAGTTCCGGCACCGCGCGCACCACCGTGGTGTAGCATTCGAGCAGGTCGCGCAGCACCGGGCCGCCGTAGAGCTTGCCGAAGGCGCCGCCGACGCCGAGCGCCAGTCCGAGGGTGAAACCGCCGACAGCGATCTGGATGGAATTGAAGAAGCCCTGCAGCAACACGCCGCCCCAGCCGGGTGCTGAAAGCGAGAGCAGGCCCCAATTAACGAGGGAATCCGCAGCCATACGTCGAGCTCCGATGGCGCCGGCCGGCGGTCGCTACAGCGCTGTCTGCCGTTCAGACATACAACGATGCAGCGGATCGATCGCCGGCCGATCGCGCCTTACTTACCGTAGATGTCGAAGTCGAAATACTTCTTCGAGAACGTGTCGTAGGTGCCGTTGTCGCGGATCGCCTTGATCGCGGCATTGACCTTGTCCTTGAGCTCGGTTTCGCCCTTGCGCAGGCCGACGCCGACACCCGGGCCGATCACGGCAACGTCTTCGGCGACGTCGCCCTTGTAGTCGCAGCATTCCTTGCCCTGGTCGGTGGCCAGGAAAGTCTTCAGCGCGATGGCGTCCGCCTGGACGGCGTCGAGACGGCCAGCGGCGAGGTCGTTGTTGGCCTCATCCTGCGTCTGGTATTCCTTGACCTCGACGCCTGCCGGCGCGAAGTGCTTGGCGGCATAGGCCTGGTGGACCGTCGAGACCTGGACGCCGAGCGTCTTGCCGTTCAGGCCCTCCGGTGTCGGCTTGATGTCTTCGCCCTTGGTGCCGATGATGCCGGTCGGCGTGTTGTAATATTTGTCGGAGAAATCGATCGTTTTCAGGCGCTCGTCGGTGATCGACATCGAGCTGATGATCATGTCGATCTTCTTCGAGGTCAGCGCCGGGATGATGCCGTCCCAGGCGACCGGCGTCAGCACGCATTCGAGCTTCGCCTCGGCACACATCGCATTCATGAACTCGACTTCCCAGCCTTCCCACTTGCCGCTGGCATCCGGCGCCGTGAACGGCGGGTAGGGCTCGGCGGCGACGCCGACCTTAAGCGCTTCGGCGGAAGCGGCGACGCCGCCGCTGACGGCGATTGCCGCCGCCACGGCCAGGACTTTCAATGCCTTCTTCATGCTGTTCCCCTTTTTGGTTGTTTAGCATTCCGGAATTCAGTGAATGGAACTGATGAACTTCTTGAGCCTTTCCGATCTCGGCGAACCGAAGATGGCCTCTGGCGGGCCCTGTTCCTCGATCACGCCGTTGTGGAGGAAGACGATGTGGTTGGCGACGTCGCGCGCGAATTTCATCTCGTGGGTCACCAGGATCATCGTGCGCTTCTCGCGCGCGAGGTCGCCGATGACCGAAAGCACTTCGCCGACCAGTTCGGGATCGAGCGCCGAGGTGGGTTCGTCGAAGAGCATGACGAGCGGTTGGATCGCGAGCGCCCGGGCGATTGCCGCGCGCTGCTGCTGGCCGCCGGAGAGAAAGGCGGGGTAAGCGTCGCGCTTCTCGTAGAGGCCGACGCGCTTGAGCAGCGTTTCGGCGGTGGCGACCGCTTCGGCCTTCGGCTTGCCGAGCACATGGATCGGCGCCTCGATGACGTTTTCGAGGATGGTCATGTGCTGCCAGAGATTGAAGCTTTGAAAGACCATGCCGAGCTGGCTGCGGATGCGCTGGACCTGCTTGCGATCCTCCGGCATCAGGCCGCCGCGCCCGTCGGACTTCATCCGGATCTTTTCGCCATGCACGCTGACGCTGCCGGCGGACGGGAGTTCCAGGAGGTTGATACAGCGCAGGAAGGTGGATTTGCCGGAGCCGCTGCCGCCGATGATGGCGATCACGTCGCCCTGCTTCGCCGTCAGCGAAACACCCTTCAGCACTTCCAATGGCCCGAAACGCTTGTGCAGGTCAGTGACCGCGATTGCCTGGGCCGCATCCGTCATCGGCACGCCGCTCCAACGGCTCTGCGAGCTTTTTCTGTCAGCATGAGAACAGTTCCCCTGTCGTTTTCCGCGCGGCATCTTCGGCCTGTCGCGGGTCTTTGTTGGCCGGCATGGTTGCACTTGTGCCGCTATTGTTCAAGCGTATAATAACAAGCGTCGTCGATTTTTTGACGCCCGCCAAGAGTCTCGAATTCCCGAAGGAGCCGCCCATGCCCCCGTTCCGGCCGATGCCATTGCCGTCCGCGCCGAGGCATGTTTCCAAGCGGATCGCGGCATGAACAGGCGCAGTTTTCACCGCGCCCCGGAGGGCGAACGCCGCCAGGAACTGATCGAGGCGACGCTCGATTGCATCTCCGAATTCGGCCTCAAGGGTGCGACGGTGCGGCAGATCGCGATCCGCGCCGGCGTGACCGCCGGGCTGGTGCGCCACTATTTCGAATCGAAGGATCAGATGGTCGCCGAGGCCTATCGCGCCGTGATTGCCTCGCTGACCGACAAGGCGAGCAAGGTCGAGGGCGATCCGGAAACGAGGCTTCGGGATTTCATCGCCATCAACCTGACCGAGCCGGTGGCCGACAGCCGCAGCATTTCGCTGTGGGCCGCTTTCATCAGCCAGGTGCGGGTCGATCCGGTACTCGCCGAAATCCACCGCGAAGGCTATCTCGCCTTCCGCAATACGCTGCAGGAACTGCTCGCCGACTTCCTGGCTGCGAAGGGCAAACCGGCAGATGCAGAAACCTGCCGAGCGCTCGCCATCGCCATCAACGGGCTGGTCGACGGTCTCTGGGTCGAGGGATGCCTTGCCGGCGATCTCTTTCGCGAGGGCGAACTGGTCGCCATCGCCATGTCTTCGGTCGAAGCGCTGCTTGGCACGTCGATCGGTACTGCAAAACCATGAAAACGGGAGAAAGCACCATGCGCTACGCGTCCATCACCGAACGTCTTGCCGATCTTGGTTCGGGAAAATGGTCGCTGCATATTCGTGCCCGCCAATTGAAGGCGAGTGGTGCCGACATCATCGAACTGACGATTGGCGAGCCGGATCTTCCGCCGGACCGTGCGTTGCTCGACGAATGCCAGCGGTCGATGAATGCCGGTCGCTATCGCTATTCCAACGGCCGCGGCGAGTCCGCCGTCGTGGCGGCGCTTGCCGAAAAGTACCGCCGTCGCCGCGCTGATGTTACCACCGAGAACGTGCTGTGCTTCCCCGGCACCCAGACGGCGCTCTTCGCCGTCATGCTGGGTCTGGCGGAGGCCGGCGACGCCGTGCTCGTCGGCGATCCGCTCTATGCCACTTACGAAGGCGTGATCCGCTCCACGGGCGCTCATCCGGTGCTGGTGCCGCTGAAGCCGGAATTCGGCTTCCACATGCAGGCCGCCGACCTTGAAAAGGCGATCACGCCGGAAAGCCGGGTGCTCTTGCTCAACACGCCGCACAATCCGACCGGTGCCGTGCTGACGGCCGCTGAAATCGCCGCGATCGGCGAAGTCGCGCGCCGCCACGATCTCTGGATCGTCTGCGACGAGGTCTATGAGGAACTGGTGTTCGACGCGGTATTCGCCTCGCCCTTCGACAATCCGGATTTGGCCGAACGTACCGTCGTCGTCTCGTCGATCTCCAAGTCCCATGCCGCGCCCGGCTTCCGCAGCGGTTGGGCGGTCGGTCCGGTCGAGTTCGCCAACCGGCTGCTGCCGGTTTCGGAAACGATGCTGTTTGGCACCCAGCCCTTCATCGCCGACATGACGGCCTATGCGCTGTCGCATGACATCGATACCGCCCGCCGGATGCGCGAGTCCTATAAATCCCGTGCCGCACAGATCGTGGCGGGCCTCGCCGCGGCGCCCGGCATCGAGGTGTTCGCGCCGGAAGCCGGCATGTTCATTTTGATCGACGTTTCCGGAACCGGCCTCGACGGCGACGCGTTTGCCTGGGCGCTGCTCGAAGAGGAGGGGGTTGCCGTCATGCCCGGATCATCCTTTGGCGATCAGGCGCAGAATTATCTGCGCGTCAGCCTCACCGTGCCCGATGACGCTATCGACGAGGCTTGCCGGCGCATCACCGCGCTCGCCGAGCGCTACAGCCTGCGCAAGGAGCGCCGTGCATGACCATGGAAAAAACGGTTGGCGAAGTCCTAGTCGATCTGCTCGAGGCCAATGGCGTCGAGGTGGTTTTCGGCATTCCCGGGGTGCACACGGTCGAGCTCTATCGTGGACTGGCGGCATCGAAGATCCGCCACGTGACCCCGCGCCATGAACAGGGCGCGGGCTTCATGGCCGACGGTTATGCCCGCGTCAGCGGCAAGCCGGGCGTTGCCCTCGTCATCACCGGACCGGGGCTCACGAACACGATTACGGCGATGGCGCAGGCCCGCCAGGACTCGATCCCGATGCTGGTGATTTCCGGCGTCAATCGCCGCGATTCGCTCGGCCACGGTCGCGGGCTGTTACACGAACTGCCCGACCAGCACGGCATGATGAAGACGCTGGCGCTCTATTCGCACACGCTGCTCAATCCGCAAGACCTGCCCTTCGTCGTCGACCGCGCCTTCTCGGTGCTGGTCTCCGGCCGGCCGGGACCGGTGCATATCGAAATCCCGACCGACGTGATGGCGGCGAAGATCGCGCCGCAGGCTGTGCGGCCTGCGACGGCGACGCGCCCACGCTCCGACAGCGAGACGCTACAGCGCGCCGCCATCCTCTGTGCCGACGCCTCGCGGCCGGTGATCATCTGCGGCGGCGGTGCGTTGACGGCGGAGGTCGAAGTCAAGGAACTTGCCGAGAAGATCGGGGCGCCCGTCGTCACCACGGTCAACGCCCGCGGCATGCTGGCCGCAAACCCCCTGCGCGTTCCCGCCAGCCCTAGCCTGAAGGCGGTGCGGGCGCTGCTCAGGGAGGCTGACCTCGTTCTGGCGCTCGGCACCGAAATGGGCCAGACGGACTACGACATGTATGCCGATGGCGGTTTCCCGGCCTTGCGCAATCTCATCCGCACCGACATCGACGCGGCGCAGCTTGCGCGCGGGCCGCATGCGGCCCTCTCCATCCTCTCCGGCGCCAAGGCGGCCACCGCGGGCATCCTCGCCTTCCTGCCTGGCCACACCGCGAAGGACGGCGTGGCGCGCGCCGAAACCGCGCGACGGGCGGCGCTGAAGGAACTGTCGCCGAAGATGCGGGCCGGGATCGCCGTCATCGACGCGGTCTACAGGGCGCTGCCCGATTGCACCGTTGTCGGTGACTCGACCCAGGCCGTCTATGCGGGCAACCTCTATTGCGACGCGCCGCGCCAGCGAAGCTGGTTCAACTCCGCGACCGGCTACGGCTCACTCGGCTACGCCCCGCCGGCGGCGGTAGGCGCTGCGGTCGCCGATCCGTCGCGGCCGGTGGTGTGCCTTGTCGGCGACGGCGGATTCCAGTTCTCGCTGGCCGAGATCGGATCGGCGGTGGATGCGCAGGCGAAGGTGATCTTCCTCGTCTGGAACAATGACGGCTACCAGGAGATCGAGTCCTACATGGTCGATGCCGGTGTTACGCCGGAGGGCGTCAAGCCTTCGGCTCCGGACTTCCTGATGGCGGCCAAGGCCTATGGTGTCGAAGGACAGCGGCTTGCCTCCATCGCCGATCTTTCACAGGCACTCGCGGATGCGACGAAGCGCAAGGGACCGTCGCTCATCGAGATCCACGAACGGCGAACGGCCGGCCTGTCCGCCTGACGGCGCCGTGCCGCCTGACGGGCCGGATTTGACTTTTCCGGCCCGCAATGGTGTTAAGGGCGCCCATGTTCGATTCCGGCCACGTTCTTTCGTTAAGGTCGGAAGTTCGGGCTGAATTTCGTCTCGCTGGCGTTCAGTAGCCAAGGAAAGGGACCGCGTCCTCGATGGACCGCACGGGTGGTGGCAGCAAGAACATGCAGGCCGGCCGGCTTCTCGCCGTGCTGTGGCTGTTCTGTGCTTCCTTCGCGATGCAGGTCATCTCGGTCGGACAGAGCATCCCGTCCCGCTCGTCGTCCGGCGCCCAGGCCGGCAATGTCACCGATACCGGCTCGACCGATCGCCCCGCGGCCCGGCAGATCTCGCGGGCGACACCGCTTTCCGAACTTCGCTTTACGGCCGATCGCAAGGACGCCAAGTCCGCGGCGGACGATGGCCTGCCGGCGCTGCTGCCGTCGTCCGCCGGGCTTGCGTTTCCGGCGCTTTCGGGCGACCGGTTCCTGCACCGCATCGCGCTCGCCGTCGGCGGTGCACTGCGCCATGGTCCCCAAATTCGCGCGCCTCCGCGCGCCTGATCCATCAAGCTATTCCGGCTGGCTGTCGGTTTGACCGCAGCACCGCCTTTGATGAAACAAAGTCCTGACGACGCGCCCTGTGCCCGTGCAGGCTCTTCTGGAACCACAACATGCGTACATCGAAATGGGCGATTCTCGTCTATGTCGTCGTGATCATCTTCGGATGTATCGCGGCGCTTCCCAACGTGCTGACGCCGGCACAACGTGAACAGTTCGCCGCCTGGCTGCCGGTCAAGCCGGTGACGCTCGGCCTCGACCTCAAGGGCGGCTCGCATCTCGTCCTCGAAGTCGATTCCGCCGGCCTGCGCAAGGCTCGCCTCGAAACCCTGCTCGACGATACGCGCAGGGCGCTCCGCGCCGAGCGCGTTCCGGCTTCGTCGGCCCGCATCGCCGGCGATACCGTGACGGTGAAGATCGAAGACCCGGCCGACCGCGAGAAGGTTCTGCCGAAGCTCAAGGAACTGGCTGCCCCCGTCGGCACGCTCGGTTTCGGCGGCTCGGCTTCCGATATCGAGGTCACCGAAGATGGTGATACCATCACGGTCGCGATGACCGAGGCCGGCCTCGCCGACCGCACCACCAAGGCTGTCGAGCAGAGCCTGGAAATCATTCGCCAGCGCGTCGACACCGTCGGTGTTGCCGAACCGCTGATCCAGCGCGTCGGGTCCAACCGCATCCTCGTCCAGCTTCCGGGTCTCGAAGATCCGACAGCGCTGCGTCAGCTTCTCGGCTCGACGGCGCAGATGAGCTTCCACATGGTCGATCAGACCGTGGATCCCAACCAGCCGGCGCCCCGCGGCGTCGACATTCTGCCGGGTGCGCACGACGCCAACAAGTACGCCGTTGAAAGCCGTGTTGCGATTTCGGGCGAGCGTCTGGCCGACGCCAAGGCCGGTTTTGACCAGCGCACCAACGAGCCGATCGTTTCCTTCACCTTTGATTCGCTCGGCGCGCGCCAATTCGCGGAAATCACCCAGGCCAATGTCGGCCGACCCTTTGCAATCGTGCTCGACGGCAAGGTCCTGACGGCGCCGGTCATCCGTGAGCCGATCATTGGCGGCAACGGTCAGATCAGCGGCAACTTCACCGCCCAGGAAGCGACCGTTCTCTCGGCGCTCCTGCGCTCGGGCGCGCTGCCTGCTCCGCTGACCGTCATCGAAGAGCGCTCCGTCGGCCCGAATCTCGGAAGCGATTCCATCCGCATGGGCATCTATACCGGCCTTGCCGGCTTCGCACTGGTCGTCACCCTGATGGTCGTGCTCTACGGCGCCTGGGGCATGATCGCCAATATCGGCCTGGTGCTGCACACGATCCTGACGATCGCGCTCCTGGCGATGCTCGGCTCGACGCTGACGCTGCCCGGTATCGCCGGTATCATTCTCGGGATCGGCATGGCGGTGGACGCCAACATCCTGATCAACGCGCGTATTCGCGAAGAGACGGAAGGTGGCGCGGGCGCGATGAAGGCGCTCGATGTCGGCTTCAACAAGGCTTACGCGACCATCATCGACTCCAACGTCACGACGCTTTCCGGCACGGTGCTCCTGTTCGCCTTCGGCTCCGGCCCGGTGAAGGGCTTCGCCGTCACCATGATGCTCGGCATCATCATCTCGATGTTCACGTCGATCACCGTCGTGCGCCTGATGATGCGCGAGGTCGTCGTTCGCCGGAAGATGAAGAAGCTCGAGATCCCGTCGCTGTTCGGCCGGGTGCCGAAGCTTCCATCCTTCTCCTTCATGAAGGGCCGCTTCGTCGCCATCGGCATGTCGGCGTTCCTGTCGATAAGCTCGGTGGTGCTGTTCTTCACGCCGGGCCTCAACTACGGCATCGACTTCGTCGGCGGTATTCAGGTCGAGACCACCTCGAAGAACACGCTCGATCTTCCGACGCTGCGCCACAATCTCGAAGCGCTCAATATCGGCGAAGTGGCGCTGCAGGAATTCGGCCAGGACAAGTCGGTCCTGATCCGCGTTCAGCGCCAGCCGGGCGGCGAGCAGGAACAGACGGCGGCGCTGAACCGCATCAAGGAGACCGTCGCCCAGACGATCCCGGATGCGACCTTCGAGCGTACCGAGGTCGTCGGTCCGACCGTCAGCACCGAGCTTGCCCGGTCGGGCTTCCTTGCCGTCGGTCTCGCCATGGTGGCGATCCTGCTCTACATCTGGTTCCGCTTCGAGTGGCACTTTGCTGTTGGCGCGATCGCGGTTCTGCTGCTCGACATCACCAAGACGATCGGCTTCTTCGCGCTCACCGGCATCGACTTCAACCTGACGGCGATTGCCGCCTTGCTGACGATGATCGGTTACTCGGTCAACGACAAGGTCGTGGTCTATGACCGCATGCGCGAGAACCTTCGCAAGTACAAGTCGATGCCGTTCTCGGACCTGATCGACATGAGCATCAACCAGGTGATCGCACGATGCATCTTCACCTCGATGGCGACCGCCTTTTCCCTGGTGCCGATGGCGATCTGGGGCGGCGACGCGGTCAAGAGCTTCGCCTGGCCGATGATTTTCGGCGTTATCGTTGCGACGACGTCGTCGATCTATATCGGCGGCCCGATCCTGCTCTTCCTCAATCGCTGGTGGAAGGACCGCGAAGGGTCCCGTACCGGCGCAAGCACGCCGCAGGCGGGCACGCCGGCTGCGTGAGGCTTGCAAGGCTGTATTGGGATGCGGGCGCAAGCCGCATGATCCCGAGCGGCAGATATAAAACGTGAAGGGGCGGCCCGCCGGGCCGCCCCTTTTTTGTCCGAATGTGCTGGCTTTATCCCACCGTGCCTTGCGGACTGATTCTTCGCTACCTACATAGCAGGGGTCTCCGGTTTCGGGGTTGGAAGACGGATTTTGCGTCCTGAACCCATGAAATTTGAAGGGTGAGAATTATTTTTCACTTCTTCATCTTTTTAATTGACGGAATTGGTAGATTATTCTAGTCTGCCAATATGTGAGGCAGTGAGTCCCGCCTCACGGTTGTTCATCAAACGCACCGGCATGCTGATGCCGGGCCAGCCAAAGGAGAGTGACATGTTCGGAAACGTCTCGACCGCCGCCTTCTGCGGCACGCGTCCCCTTTGTCGCGCAACAGAGAAAAAACGTCTCATTCGCAATCTTTGCCGAATGTGATCGTCCAGCCCTCGATTCATCTTTGCCGAAATTGAAGTGTCCGCGCCTCCGGGTGTGGAAGGAGCGTTATTTGTATGAGCAAGCAGGTTATCGAATATGGCGGCGAAGCCGTCGGAGTCGTCGTCCCCGATGCGGACCGGTTCAAGTTCCTGGCGGTGAAGTATCACGTCTGGGATCTGGACGCGAAGCGCTTCCGCTCGGCCGATGAGGCGCGCGCCGCCATTCGCCAGTTGCTGGCCCACCAGGCCGTATCGGCGGAACGGCGTGGTCATAGCGCAGCCGCCTGACACGGGTGAGGAAAGCCGTTTGCGGCTTTCCTCCCGCATCCCTCTGGGAGCGAACGTTTTTTCCTGAAACATTCCGCATCGTACCAGTCTCCGCGAGAGATGCCGGCAGCCGCGACTTCGGCCAATTCCCCACTATAATTATATGTTGGCAGTACGTTTCTTGTGCTATGCCAAGATATATTTGCATTTGCGCGGATGATTCCCGTTCGTGGGAGCCGCAGGGAAAGCGTGCCGGAATGCTGACGAAGAAGGGAAAATACGGACTGAAGGCTTTGGTCGATCTTGCGCGGCTGGAGCCGGGGGAGACCGCCTTCATCACCGAGATCGCCCAGCGCAACAACATCCCGAAGAAGTTCCTCGATACGATCCTGCTTGAGCTGCGCAACGCCGGCATGCTGCGCTCGAAGAAGGGTCCGGGCGGCGGCTATTCGCTGTCGCGGCCGGCCGCCGAGATTCGTATCGGTCACGTGATCCGCACGCTGGATGGGCCGCTCGCGCCGATCCGATGTGCCAGCCGTACGGCCTATGAGGTCTGCGAGGACTGCAACGATCCCGAGACCTGTCAGGTGCGGGTGTCGATGACCACGGTGCGTGACGCCGTCGCCGCGATCCTCGACTCGATGACGCTCGAGGAATTTGCGGCAGACAAGTCGATGCCGCTCGAAACGCTGGAAGAAAAGCGGGCCGGCTGACGAAAACGTCGCCGATCGCGCCAGTTTTCCCCCGAAGTCTGCTTCCAAGGCTTGGTTTGCCAAGAAAAAGCGCTTATCTGCCGTCAATGGTCCGGCGGGCAGCATTGCAGCCTGCCGCTTAGGTCTTCGCAGAATCGGGGTCATCATGGGTTTGAGACAAGCATCGGCGCGTGAGCGCACCGCGGTCGCGGCTTTGGAGTCGATCGGCCGGACACTGACGACCGCGATGACCGGCATCAAGGCGCTGGCGGAACAGTTCGGCACCGACGAAGTCTTTGCCCGCAGCGTCGTCAATGCCGTCGAACTGATCGGCGAGAGCCAGGGACGCGTGGTCGTTTCCGGCGTCGGCAAGAGCGGCCATATCGGCCGCAAGATCGCCGCGACCCTGGCATCGACGGGCACCTCCGCCTATTTCGTGCATCCGACGGAAGCGAGCCATGGTGACCTCGGCATGGTCACCTCCCAGGACGTGCTGATCCTGCTCTCCTGGTCGGGAGAGACGGCCGAGCTCGCCAACATGCTCACCTACGCCAAGCGCTTCAACGTGCCGATCGTCTCGATCTGTGCGAACCGCGAGAGCGTGCTCGCGCGGAACTCCGAAGTGCCGATCGTGCTGCCCAAGGTGCAGGAGGCCTGCCCGCACGGCCTCGCGCCGACGACGTCGGCCATGCTGCAGCTCGCCGTCGGCGACGCGCTGGCGATTGCGCTTCTGGAACGTCGCGGTTTTTCGGCGGAAGACTTCAAGACATTCCATCCCGGCGGCAAGCTCGGCGCACAATTGCGGCTGGTCCGCGAACTGGCGCACGAGGGTGCGCAGATGCCGCTCCTTGAGACCGGTCGGCCGATGAGCGAGGCCCTCATCGAAATGTCGTCGAAGGGTTTTGGCGTCGTCGGCATCGTCGAGGACAATGGCAAGCTCGTCGGCGTGATCACCGACGGCGACCTGCGCCGCCATATGTCGGGCGATCTGCTCTTGCAGCCGGTCGAGGCGGTGATGTCGCGCAATCCGCGCGTGATCCGCGGCGACGTGCTCGCGAGCGGCGCCATGGAGTTCATGCAGCAGCACAAGGTGACGGTGCTGTTCGTCGTCGACGATGGCGGGGCGCCTGTCAGCATCCTGCACATTCACGACCTGCTGCGCGCCGGCGTCGTCTGAGCGCACGGCGGTCGCAAGAGGCTGCTCCTGCGACCGCCGTGCGCCTCGCGGAAGCTGCCCTAGTCCTTCACCACGGCGGGCCAGTCGCTCGTCGTGCACGGCTGGACGGGTCGCTCCAGATAGGTTGAAAGCACCACGTAGCTGCGCGTCGCCTTGACGCCTGGCGTGTCGTAGAGGCGCGCCAGCAGCCCCTCGAGCGCGTGCGTGTTTTCGGTGCGGACCTTGAGCAGCATGCAGGTATCGCCGGCGACCGAGTGGATCTCCTCCACCTCGGGGCATTCTTCGATGGCAAGCAGCGCCTGGGTCTTCCCCCAGCCGGTCGTGTCTACATGGACGAAGGCAAGCAACGTCTTGCCGACGGCCTCGGGGTCGATCAGCGCCGCCACCCGGCGGATTGCTCCCGAACGCCTGAGGCGCTTCACCCGTTCATGTGCCGCCGGCGGCGAAAGCCCGACCCGTTCGCCAAGCTCGACGTAGCTCGTCGTCGCATCCTCGACCAGAACGCCTAATAGCTTTCGGTCCATCGCGTCGAGGTCGCGCTCCGGCTGACGCTTCCGCCGAACGTCATCTGTATTTTGATCCATTCCGATGTTTCCTCTTGCGGCTGAATTTCATTCTGCAAACATGAGGTAATGACGAACATCAATCAATCCATTCCTGATCGATCCGTGGACAGGGCGCGCATCCCGCCCTTTGCCTATGTGCTCACCATCTGCATCGGCGTCATCGGTTCCAACTCGCTCGCGCTTGGGCCGATCGCGCCGGAAGTGGCGCGAAGCCTCGGCGCCGACGTCCCCGGCGTCATGACGGCCTCCGCCGCTTTCGGCCTTGGCACGGCCGTCAGTGCCGTCTTTCTCGGCCGCCTCATCGACCGTTACGGCCCGCGCCGCATGTTGGCTGCGGCCCTCTTGCTTCTGGCTACGGGGCTTGGCGGCAGTGCGCTGGCGCCGTCGCTTGCGTTCCTTGTCGCCACTCAGCTCGTCGTCGGTCTCGCCGCAGGTATTGCACTGCCTTCGATCTATACGCTGGCCTCGGTCATTGCGCCGGCCGGACGCGAGAGCGAGACGATCGGTCTGGTACTGACCGGCTGGACGCTCAGCATGGTGGCGGGCGTGCCGCTATCGGCCGCGATCGCCGATCTTACCGGTTGGCGCACGGTCTATGTCATTGTCGCCGCCGCGACGATGATTGCTTGCGCCGTCGTCAAGTTTGCAGCCGTGCAGGAAGGTGCCACCGGCAGAGTGACATCGCCGCTGGCAGCGCTAAGTGTTCGCGGCGTCGCGCCGCTGCTGGTCGCCTGCGCCGCCTTCATGGCCGCCTTCTATGGCGTCTACGCCTATATCGGCGAGCATCTGCATGCCGCACTCGGCCTGCCTGTCACCGCAAACGGTCTCATCGCTGTTTCCTACGGCTTCGGGTTCGGCGCCGCCGCTTTCCTCGATCGCCTGATCGATCGCTTTGGCGCGGGTCGATTGTTGCCGTTGATCTTCCTGGCAGTAGGCGGCGTTTATGTTGCAATGGCGGTGGTGAGCGGTTTCTATGCCGGCATGCTGGTCGTCGTTTTCCTTTGGGGGCTTGCCAATCATTTCGGATTGAACGTGCTCATCATGCGGCTTACCGGGCTCGATCCTGCCAGGCGCGGCGCGATCATGGGGCTGAACAGCGGGGTCACCTATCTCGCCCTCTTTGTCGGCACGATAGGCTTCGGCGTGGTCTATGCCCGGGCAGCTTTCTTCGTGCTGCCCTTGGTCGCCGCGGGCTTGATGCTGTTGGCCGCTTTCGCCGTCGCCACCGCGCGGCGCTAGAGCATCCCGCTCTCGAGTGCATCACTTGAAGCGGAAAGATGCTCTGGAATCAAAGACCTAGGGCGTCATTTGACCGGTCCGCCACCGCGCCCGTTTTCTTCACAGGGGAGGGGTGATCCTCGGCCGCTTTTCCGGCTTTCGGCGCGGCGGCGGGTCGACGAAGGCGCCTGGCTGATTGAGGCTGTTTTCGTGCAGCCGCTTGGCGATCGCCTCGGCGCCGGCATCGGTCCCCGCGCGCGAATAGAGATTGCCGCGAACCTGGATCGAGGCTGCGAGCAGACGGAACATCGCCTTGGCCAATTCCGCTTCCGGCGCCTGCGGCGCGCGCCAGAAAGCGTCGAGCGGTTGCTGGTCGGTCAGTCCTGCGATATCGAACACCGCTGTGCCGAGCACCTTCACCGGCCGCCCCTGCTTCAGCGCGTGCAGGCCCGCCGTCGAATTGACCGTGACCATGCCTGCGCTTGCCTCTCCAAGCCTATCGAGATTACCGCCGTCGAGGTAGAAGACGCGACCGTTCAGGCCGAGGGCGGCCGCTCGTTCTTTGACGATCCTGCGCCAGGGGATCAGATCATTGTCGAGCGGATGCACCTTGAAGACGAGGCGCGCGTCATTGGCAGCGAAGGTTGCGAAGGAGCCGAGGACCTCGGCAATTGCGTCCTTCTGGCTGAGATACGGCGAATGTGCCCTGAGCTGGAAATCGGTTTCGAGCTGCAGCGGATAGACGAAATAGGGTGCGTCCTGCGAGAGCAATCTGGCGACAGTCGCCTCGGCTTCGGCATTGCGTTTCTTTTCGCACAGGAGCCGGCGGATCCAGCCCGCATATTCGGCAAGCGGATGGAAGATCGCGTGGCGCTGATAGTGCGGAAACAGGAACCAGAGAAAGACGTTCGGCAGATTGTAGAGCAGGTCGTAGCTCGCATCCGCCAGGAACGTCTGGCTGTAATGCTTGCGCCAGTCCGGCTCCGGCACGCCCGCTGCCGCCGCAAGAATGCGCGCGGGGTCGGAGGGGAAATGCGAATTTGAGGACATGCCGTCGCGCTCGAGCGTCAGCCAGTCCGGCCGAAGATACCCCATTTCGACGATGGCGACTGCCACACCTCGGCGGCGCGCGACCTTGGTTGCCACCTGGTGGTAGGCACGTTCCTCGCCGAGCAGCAGCATATCGGTGACGCCATGGCGCGCGATGAATGCCTCGAGATAGGCTGGCCAGTCGGCTGCCGTGCCGCGATAGTTGGAGGCACCCTTGCGGCCCCAGATGATCTGGTCGCCGACATTGAGGTTGATTCTCAGACAGGTGTGTCCACGAGCTTCGAGCCGATCGGCGATCTTGCGGAAAATCGGCGAGGACGGGCCCTGCAGGAACAGGAACACTCGTCGCTTTGGCCGATCGACCGCCCCAGTCGATGTCATCGAAGCGTTTTCCATCCGTCCACCACCGCCGCTATCGCAGCGTATCCTTTCTGAGGTTGGCGTGGTTCAGCAGGGCCTCGATCAGATTCCAGGCTTCGACGTTGCTCGGCTCCACCGGCTTGTGGGTGGACGACTTTGCCTTGGCAAGCGGCACGATCAGGTAGTCGGTGCGCGGGTCGGGGAAGGGGTCGGCAAAGGACTTGAGCAGCGGCGCATGGTCGCCGTAGAAGACCAGCCAGACCGGGCGGTCCAGCTTGTCGAGGTGCTCGCTCAGGGTGTTCAGCGCTGCGTCTGATTGTTCCAGAATGGCCAGGTAGATATCGACGGGCTTGGTAAGATCACCGACGCGACCCGGCTCCCATGGGCCGTGATTGGCCATGGACGCGACGAAGACGAAGCCGCTTTCGTCCTCCGGCAGCTTGTCGCATGCGTCGATCACTTTCGCCGCGAGTTTCTCGTCGGAGACGTACGGCCCGTCTCTCTCAGGCCGATGGTCGAAACCGTCGAGCATTGTCAGCTTCGAAAAACCGAGCTGCGGCATCGCCTTGTGCCGGAGGAAGAAGGTGCGGTCATAGGGATGGATGAAATGCGTGTTCCAACCGGCACGCTTCATCTTTCCGGGCCAGACCACGTCGGCATAATGCGAGGCCCTGAGATAGGGGTAGCTGGCGTCGACGTGGATGTCGTCAGGCACGAGGCCGCTGATGACCGCGAACTCGGTGCGCAGCGTATAGCCGCCTTCGAACACGCTGCTCAGCCGGCCCCATTGCACCGCCTCGCGCCGCAGCCGGTCCAGCGTCGGCATCTTCAAGGTCTCGACGCCGAAGTGCCGCATATCGATGAAGGATTCGGACTGCCAGACGACGATCAGCGGTGAGCCGTCATCGCCAATAAGGTCGTGCACGGCGGCTCTGACGATCTCCGAAAGTTCCGCGACGATCTTCTCCCGCCGGACGCCAAGCCAGACGATAAAGCGGAAGACGACCGAGCCGAAGGTGCCGAAACGCACCGTGTTCATCTTGACGTCGAGCACCTTCAGCAGCCTTTGCACCAGCGCTGCCGTGGGCCGGTTGACCGGGCCATAGAACAATAGGAGCCATGGACCGTAGGCGATCCCGAGCATCAGCAGGATCCAGAACAGTTTGCCCCGGTCCGGGAGGATGGCCGGCTCGAAATACATGTAGAGGCCGGACACGCCGAAGACATAGAGGAAGGCGACGGTCCAGAAGACGACGTTCAACGAGCTCGCGTAGAATATCGTCTTGTACTTGAACACGTCGACGACGAGCGCGATATCCGAAAAGATCAGCGGTTCGCGGATAAACTTGAACTTGGCGCGGGAAATGCCGGTGAAGATGATGAAGAAACTCATCGTGCCGGCTGCGGCATAAAGCGGTCGCCACGAGCCGGCGAAGAAACCGGCAAAGACCAGCGCGATGACCGGCAGGCGCGCGAGCGCGTCGACCACGTCCTGCGTCCGCCCGAACGGCGAGGGATGGGCGCGCCGCTCCCGCTTCGGAAGCGCAAATCGGTCGGTGAAGAAGATCACTGCACAGGACAGCAGATAACAACTAAGCGTCAGTGTTATGGGATAGTCGTGCAGTTGAAAGGGAAGCAACGCCAAGCGGAAACCTTCATGTCTTCATGCCGGCCGACGCCGCTTCATGCGGCACAGCATCCGCCCGACACTTAAATCTTATCGCTTGGTCGTACAAGCGTTGTCAGGTCCGTCGCTCCGACACTCCACCATTATGCGCGGCGGTGTTGCCGCAACGCGCAATCGCCCTGTCGAACCACCAGTTGAGCAAGGGGCGGACGGCGGGCGCGAAGCGACCGAGCAGAAAGAGCGTGGTGCCGAAATAGACTTCGAACCGCCCCCGATCGATCCCCCTGGCAATCGCCTTCGCCACGGCGTCCGCCGGCCAGGGACGGACCGTGCCCATGATTTTGGCCGCTTCCGCGGGCCGGCTCGCGAGCTCGCGCTGAAACTGCGGTGTCTCCGTATCCGGCGGAAAACACACGGAGACGCCGACGCCGTGGGCACGGGCTTCCGACCGCAGCGCCTGAGCGAAACCGTGGAGCGCGAACTTCGACGCGCAATAGGCGGAATAGCCATAGATGCCGATGAGGCCGGCGCCGGATGAGATCATCATGATCCGGCCATGGCCACGTTGCTTCATGCCGTCATAGACCGCACGGACCGCATGCACCGTGCCGGAGAAATTGGTTTCGATCTGACGCCGGAATGACGCGCTGTCGAGCTCCTCGAAGCGCCCTGGCTCGACGATGCCGGCCGATGTGATGAGGATGTCGCACGGTCCGAAGACGGCTTCACATCTCCGGACTGCCGCAATGAGCTCGTCTTCCGAGGCGACATCCGCAGGTTCGATCCTGATATTGTCGGAGCCGCTCCCGCTCAATTGGGCGAGGTCCGCGCGCGCCCGCTCCAATAGGTCGCGAGAGCGCGCGATCAGCGAGACGCGGGCGCCCCGGGCCGCGTAGATCGATGCAACTGCGAATCCGATCCCGCTCGAGCCACCGGTGATGATCACATGCGTCATGCTGATATCCCGCCCAAGAGCAATTCCAGGAAAGTCCGAAGCGCTTTTGCGTCCGGAATTGCGCGAAAACAATGCGGTGGCAATGCTGATCTCGGGTCAGCGCGCCGAGAGCGCCTTCATCATCTGATCGATGTCGATGCCGCCAAGTCCGAAATTGCGTTCGGTGAGGTCCGTCAGCCGTTCGGCCGTCAGCGTTACGGTCCGGCGGATCTGCTCTTCCGTATGATCGCTGGTAATGAAGAAGCGCAGGCGCGCAAGCCCCTCGGGCACCGCCGGGTGGATGATCGGCAGTGCATTGACCCCCTCGGCAAGCAGGTCGTTCGAAAGCTGAACGGCCCGTAGGGAATCGCCGACGATGACTGGCACGACGGAGAAGCCGCTGGAAAGGCCGGTGTCGAGGCCCGCTTCCTTGGCAAGCTTCAGGAAGAGGGCGCCATTGCGGCGCAGCGCCGCCGTCCGCGCCGGTTCGCGCTCCAGCACGTCCAGGCTCGCGGTCGCAGCTGCCGCCAGCACGGGCGCAAGCCCGACACTGTAGACGAAGCCGCCGGCAGATGCCTTCAGCACCTCGACCAGCGCTTCGCTGCCGGCGATGTAACCGCCGCAGCTCGATGTGGTCTTTGAAAGCGTGCCCATCCAGATGTCGATTTCGTGCGGATCGACGCCGAAATGCTCGGCAAGCCCTCGGCCGGTTTTCCCGAGGACGCCGAGCGAATGCGCCTCGTCGACCATCAACCAGAAACCGTATTCGGCCCGGAGCTTCAGAAGAGCCGGCAGATCGGCAACGTCACCGTCCATCGAGTAGATGCCCTCGACGATGACCATGATGCGGCGATAGTCGCCGGCGACGGTGCGCAGCACGTGCTCGAGATCGGCGACGTCGTTGTGCTTGAACAGCCGCCGGGTCGCGCCAGAGAGCTTGATGCCGGCAAGCGCGCTGTTGTGGATGAATTCGTCATGGACGACGAGATCCTTCGGGCCCATCAGGCAACTGATGGCGGCGACGTTGGTCAGATAGCCGCTGACGAAGCAGACGGCGGCATCGACGCCGTAGAAGCTCGCGATCTTCTCTTCGAGCGCCACATGCACGGGCCGCTCGCCGGCGACGAGACGGCTGGCCGAGGCGGAGATCCCAAAGGTGCCGATCGTGTCCTTTGCCTTTGCCAGAACTTCCGCATGGCGGTTGAGACCGAGATAGTCGTAGGAGGCGAAGTTGATGAGCTTGCGGCCGTCGATGACGGTGGTCGCCCCGGCCGCGGTCTGGTGCGCGCGATAGAACGGATTGGCGATGCCGAGCTGCTCACTCGCGAACTTCTGAGTCATGACCTGCTTGTATTCCGGCAGGTCTTCGAAACGGGCCTGCTGCCGGCGCGCCGGCGGCGGCATCTCCCGCTCCGAGCGCGCCATGCGGTTGCGCTCGGAGGATTGATGCGTGTTTCTCATCCGGTCCAGCAGGTTCTCCTTGAGGCTGCTGGTCATCTTGGATGCGCCTGGGCCGTTTCCGTTCGTGCTCATTGGCTCTGTGCTTTTTCCTTCGCCGTTCCGACATGCCGCTGCGCGAGTTCGCTGACGATCTTGTCATCGGCGGGCTCGGCATCGTCGCTCTGGTCGCGCTTGCTCACCTTTTCATAGAGCTTGCGGGCGACATCGCCAACTGTCGTGTTGTCCGCGACGCCGCTGAGCGGCATGTCGAAGCCGGTGTTCTGCTGGAAGCTCATGCCGAGTTCCACCGCCATCAGGCTGTCGAGGCCGATTTCCTTCAGCACCTTGGCTCGTGTGACCGTATCCTTGGACACGCGCAGGATCCCGGCGATCTCTCCGGCGACGAGGTCGAAGAGAATGTCCTCGGCTTCCTGCGGCGATTTGCCTTCGATCATCGCCACGAGGTCCATCTTGGCGCCTTCGCCGCCGGTGGCGTGCTGGTCGGCGCTGCGAAGGATGACTTCGAAGAGGGCGTTGCGGGCAACCGGCAGATTGCGCGCGGCCGACCAGTCGATCTCCGAGATCATGACCACGGCCGCATCGACAGTGCCCGGATCGAAGGCCAGGTGGCTCTCGACCATGTCGAGTGCCGTCTGTGCCTTCAGCGCCGTCTTGCCGATGCGCTTGGAGAGCAGATCGTTCACATCCGTGTTTTGGACCAGGTAACCCTTGTCGGCGATCGCGCCGAAGCCGACGGCAAGACCGGCAAGGCCGCGGGCGCGTCGGGCGCGGGCGAGGCCTTCGAGGTAGCCGTTGGCGGCGACGTAGTTCGCCTGTCCGGGGTTGCCGACGAGCGTCGTCGCCGACGAGAACAGGATGAAGTTGTCGAGCTTGTCCTCGTTGGTCAGCCGATCGAGAACGGCGGCACCCTTGGCCTTCGTGTCGATGACCGGGCGGTTGCGCTCGCGATTGAGATTGCTGATCAGCGCGTCGTCGAGCACCATCGCGGCGTGGACGATCGAACGGAGCGGTGCAATCGCCCGCAACTCTTTCAGGAGACGCTCTGTCGCCACCGGATCGGTGACGTCGCAGGCGTGTACGGTGGCTGAGACGCCGGCCTTCGCCCAGACTTCGATCATCGCCGTCGTTTCGGCATCTGCCTGCCCACGGCGCGAGCAGAGCGCAATCTTCGTCGCTCCCTTTTCGACGAGCCAGTTGGCAGCAGCGAGACCAAAGCCACCGATGCCGCCGACGACGAGATGCATGCCGTTCGGGTCGACCTTCATGCCGCCATGCGGGCGTTTGGCGACGCGATGCTTGCCCCTAACCGGAGGCAGCACGACGATCTTGCCGATATGACCGGCATTCTGCATCAGCCGGAAGGCGTTGCCGATTTCGTCGAAGTCGAAGGCACGGTAGGGAAGCGGTGTCAGCTTGCCCTCTTCGAACAACGCACCGATCTCGGTGAAGATCCGCTTGGTGAGCTTCGGCTGGTTGACCAGCAACTGGTCGGCGTCGATGCCGAAATAGCTGACATTGCGGCGGAAGGGCCTAAGACCGATCTTGCTGTCGGCATAATAGTCGCGCTTGCCGAGTTCGAGGAAGCGGCCAAAAGGCTTCACCAGCGCCAGGCTCTGTTCCATGGCTTCGGCAAAGAGCGAGTTCAGGACGAGGTCGACACCCTCTCCGTCCGTGACCGCGCGAACGTCGTTGACGAAGCCGAGCGAGCGGGAATCGAAGACATGATCGGCGCCGAGCATCGACAGGAAACGGCGCTTCTCGCGCGTGCCAGCCGTGGCGATGACCTTGGCGCCCTTGAGCTTGGCGACCTGCAGTGCGGCAAGGCCGACACCGCCGGCAGCACCGTGGATGAGGATCGTCTCATCTGGCTGGATGCGGCCAAGTTCCACCATGGCGTAGTAGGCCGTGAGGAACGCGACAGGCACCGTTGCCGCGGCAACCGGGCTTACCGACTGCGGCAGCCTGGCGACGCCGGCGCGCGAGACGACGGCATGGGTCGAGAAGGCTGAGGATGCGATCGCCATGACGGCGTCGCCGACGACGAGGTCGTCGATGCCTGCGCCGACGGCAACCACGTGGCCGGAGAGTTCCATGCCGATCGTCGCGCCTGCGAAACCATCTTCGAGCGCCTCTTCGGGCAGCAGACCCATGGCCCACATCACGTCGCGGAAGTTGAGGCCGGTCGCCGCAACCGCGACGACGACTTCACCCGGACCTGCGGCGGGAATGTCGCTATCCTCCCAGACGATGCTGCCCACCTGCGAGCTGACGCGCTGGCGGATGGTTGCGGCCTTGAAGCTATCGATCGCCGCATGGGCGTTGTCGACCGGGCCGGGCACGGCGCGGATTTCGGAAAGCGCCGCGTCTTCTCCCTCGAGCAGCCACTCGCGGTTGGCGCTGGCACTGCCGAGCAGTGGAGACGCTGCCGCGATCTGCTCGATCGTGGTCGGAGAACCGTCGATATCGAGCGCGTGCACATCGATGAACTCGTATTCGTTCTGAAGCACGCGGGCGAAGGCCCAGAGACCGGCATTGACGCCATCGCTTGCAACCGTTGCGCCCGTTGCCCGGCTCGCGATCGGCGCTCCGCCCGGCGCGACGAGGACGAGCCGCGGGCGGCCGTCGCCGGCCGGTTCGGCTCCTCCGACATGCTGACGCACGGCTTCGGCGAAGGCGCCGAGAGCAAGGATCTGCGTCTGCAGCGAAGCGGAATCGTCCGCCCGGGATTGAGCGGTCGGCGACGCAAGGAAGATTGCCCGGAGCGGCTGTCCGCCAAGGGCCTCGAAGCTGCTGAGAAGCGCCGCCTTGTCGGCTGCGATATCACCGCTGAGATCGACCGGAATAGCCGGTGCCGGAGGCGCGCTGCCCTTGTCGCCCGCGATCTGCAGCAGCAGATAGGCGCCGGTAACCGGTGCCTCGGCAGTCACGGAAGCCGCGGCGGCACCGCGCGCTTCGAGCACGATGACATTGCCGCTCGCGCATTCGCGGTCGGCGATATTGACGTCGCGCAGATCGAGATCGCCGAGGCACTTCTGCCAGTGCGGCACGGCCGCAAGATTGCCGATCGGGAATTCCGCAGTCTGGCTGCGGGCGAACCATCCTTCGGAAAGTCCGAGGGCGAAATCGTTGAACAGCGACGGCGCGCTGACGGCGGCTATCAATCCGCCGGTGCCGCGCAGCGCCGAGCGAAGTGCGGTACGCACCGTCACGTCGTCCTCGATCAGGCTGTAGAGCCCATCGGAGGCGCTGACGACGAGGTCGAAGGACGTGAGCGTCGCGAGTTCACCCTTCTTGAGAATGCGCACATGGGCATCGTTCTCGAAGGCGAGCTCAAGGCCGCGCTGGGCGTTGTCCCGCGCTTCGAAGGCAGTGAGGCTTGCGCCGTGCTTTTCGGCGAGCGTCGCCAGGCGGCGGGTGAAGGCGGACGAGACGCTGCCGAGTTCGACGATGCGAAGGCGAGCACCGGCAGGTTGTGCGGTGAGGGCTTTTTCGAGCACTTCGAGAACGAACGCCATTCGTTCCCGGCTCGCTTCCGAGTGGACGGCCTGATGATCGAGCGTCGCGTCGCTGATGAAGTTGGCGCCAAGAGCCGCTTCGTCGCCGGCCTGGAGAGCATCGAGGCGCGCAAGGGCCTCCGCATAGGCATTGTTGATCAATACCGCCTCGACGGCGCGGTCGGACCGCTCACCGTAGAGTTCGCGCAGGATCTCCGGGACGCCTGGCAAGTTGAAGTCTTGAGCAACAGTCCAGACGCCGTCCTTGTGCTCGCAGAGACCGGCGTCTTCCAGCACGTAGAGGCAGCTCGTCAGGAAACACTGGAACGCAAAATCGCCAGGAAGGCTGTTGCCTTGGATGGTCGATCGACCCCTGGCGAGTTTGAGGGCAATCTCCTGGCAGGCACGGTAGATGGCCGCGTTGAAGAGCAAGGTCGTGTTGTCGACGCCGGCTTCGCGGGCGGCGGGCATGGCGATCTTGATCGGCGCCGGTGACTTGGTCTGCAGGCCCGGCAGTGCGGCTTCCGATTGCACTGCCTCGTAGTGGAAGGACAGCGCATCGAGCGTCTTGTGCTTGCGCAGATAGGTCCGGCGGAAGCGGCAATCCTCGAAATGTGCGACCGGTGCGCCCGACTTGTCGAAGAAATGGAATTTTGCCTTGATCGAATTGGCACTGACGCGCTCGATCTCGATCATCGCGCGCGCGATTGGCTGGCTGCCGTTGACGACCCGCACCGAACCGAAGCGAACGGGGATGTAGGGGGCGCCGCTCTTGTCGCCGGTGAAACGATCGAAGAGGGCGACGAGACCGTGGAAGGTCGCGTCGACAGAGATCGGGTTCAAGGCGTAGGTGACGAGCGGGTGGCCGGCAGCATCAGGCGTTTTCAGCTCGACATCGACCAGCCGGTCGCCATAGGCAACGGCCTTGGCCAGCAACTGGAAGCGCGGACCGTAGTCGAGGCCGAACTGTTTTGCCGTCTCATAGGCGCGCGCAGGCGCAACCGTTGCGGTCTTCGCCAAGCCGGCGAGCGACGGATAGGCGCGCTCCTCGGCCGGCAATGGCTTGCGGCAGCGGGCAACCGCATGCACGGCCCAATCGTCTTCCGAAAGCCGCTCGCGCGAGCGGATCTCGATGTCGCCGGTCTCCGGCGAAAGCACCGTCGACAGTTCCATGATCTTCGTATCGCTGAGTTCCAGCGGACGAACGATCTCCAGATTGGTGATCTCGACCTCGTCGCTGCCGTAGAACTGCTGCGCAGCAGCGACGGCGATTTCGATGAAACCGCTGCCTGGCAGGATCGCCTTGCCGTCCACGACGTGTTCGGCGAGGTCGGGGAAGAGATGGGCGTCTACGTGGTTTTTCCAGCTACCGCTGTTCGGGTCGCTGCGCCAACCGGTCAGGCGGTAGGGCTTGGCGGTTCGGCCGAAGAGGTCGGTGGCGTCCGTCGTGGCTGCGGGGCGCAGTTCGACCGGCTCGAACGGCAGGCTGGGTAGCGCGATCGATGCGTTACGCTTGCCGAAGACACGGGTCGTGTCGACGACCGCGCCGTGCGCGACGGCGCGCGCCATCGCCGCCGAGATCGGATCCTGGCCGGTTTCACCGACATCCCGCAAAAGGGTCGGCACGACCATGCCCGGGGCCGCGGCCTGCTTGATCGTCTCCTTCACATAGGAGGACAGGATCGGGCGCGGCGAAATTTCGATGAACAGGCGGCAACCCATCTCGATTGCGGCCTCGGCCGCCGCCTGGAAGCGGACCGGCTCGCGCACGTTCTTCCACCAGTAGTCCGGATCAAGCTGCGTGCCCTCGAGTGCGGCGCCCGTGACCGTCGAAAGATAGGCGAGCTCGGTGCGGCGCGGTGCGATGTCCGGAATATCGGAGAGGAAGGCGTCCTTCGCCCGATCGATGATCGGATGGTGGAAGGGATAGTTGATGTCGAGGATCTGGACCGGAATCTTCGCCTTGCGCGCAGCGTCGCGGAAGGTCGAGATCTGGTCTGCCGGTCCCGATATCGTCACGGAGTTATGGGCATTGACCGCGGCGACGCAGATGTCGTCGAGACCGCGCGCCTCGGCAAAGGCGCGAGCGGCTTCCTCGCCGAGCATCACGGCGGCCATGGTGCCGCTCCCGGCCAGCAGGTCCTGATGCAGCGAGCGCTTCGCCACGATCGAAACGGCGTCGACGAGCGACAGCGCGCCGGCGGCGTAGGCGGCTGCGATTTCACCGACGGAGTGACCGAAGACCGCGACCGGCTTGATGCCCATGGCGACAAGCGAATCGGAAAGGGCAGCCTGGACCGCGAAGAGCAGCGGCTGCGCGATCTTCGTGTCGGCAAGCTTCTTGTCGAGATCGGGATCGGTGAGGAGATCGGTCAATGCGATGTCGGAGTGGAACTTGAACAGCGCGCTGACGGACGTGAAACACTGGCGGAAATGCAGGTTTTCACGGAAGGCTTCG
Organism: Ensifer sp. B1-9; assembly: GCF_050474445.1. Classification (NCBI taxonomy): domain Bacteria; kingdom Pseudomonadati; phylum Pseudomonadota; class Alphaproteobacteria; order Hyphomicrobiales; family Rhizobiaceae; genus Ensifer; species Ensifer sp. B1-9. The sequence continues at coordinate 297,025 of NZ_JBCHVG010000007.1, read as the reverse complement.
ACACCCATGCCGGCCCATTGCGAGCCGTTGCCGGAGAAGACGAAGGCGACCTTGGCGTCGCGGACGACGGCTTCGCCGACCTCGCCGATGCCGGAGCCCGGCTTTTCCAGATGGCTGGCGATCGCGCGGAGGATATCTTCGGGCTGGTCGCTGCGGGCGGCGAAGCGATGGCGCATATGGGTGCGGTTTGCACCCGATGCGGCGATCATCGCGCGCGCCTCACCCTTGGAAGCATGTGCGAAAGCCGTCTTGTAGTCGCTGAGAAGCGCTTCCAGGCTCGATGCCGTGTGGGCGCTCGCCAGGAAGACATGGCCCGAAGACGACGGGTTCGACGTCCTTTCGTCGGCGGCCGGTTCCGGATCGCTGATGACGACATGTGCGTTGGCACCGCCGAAGCCGAAGGAATTGATGCCGGCGAGCCGGGCGCGCTTGCCGCGCAGGAGCTCGATCGGGTTTGCCGTGACCCGCACGTTGAGACCGTCGAAGTCGATGTGCTCGTTCGGCGTGTCGAAGTGTAGCGAGGCCGGCAGATAGTTGTTTTCGAGCGCCATCACGGCCTTCAGCATGCCGAAGAGACCGGAAGCGGGTTCGGTGTGGCCGATATTCGACTTGATCGAACCGATCGGCACCGGTGCGCGGCGCTTGGCTCCGATGACCGTTCCGATCGACCAGACCTCGGCCGGATCGCCGACCTTGGTGCCGGTGCCGTGGCCCTCGACAAAGGCGACCTGGTTGGCGTCGATGCCATTGCCTTCGTAGATTGCCCTGAGCAGGTTGGCCTGCGCCTCGCGGGAGGGGAGCGAAATGCCGTTGGTGCGTCCGGCCGAATTCACCCCGGTCGCGACGATCCGCGCATAGCTGCGGTCTTTCTCCCGGCGGGCCCGGTCCGAGCGGCGCAGGATGAAGACAACGCCGCCTTCGGCGCGCACATAGCCGGCGCCATCGTTGTCGTAGGCGCGGCAGAGCCCTTCCGGCGAAAGCATGCGCGCCTGCGCAAAGCCGACGAAGGGCAGGGGATGGGCGAGAATATTGACGCCACCGACGATCGCGGTGTCGATTTCGCCCGCCGTCAGAGCCCGCATCGCCTGGTCCAGCGCGACCAGCGAGGAGGAGCAGGCGGTATCGACCGTCATGCTCGGGCCGCTGAGCCCGAAGATGTGCGAGATGCGGTTCGATACGATCGACAAGGTGTTGCCGGTCATGAAGTAAGGGCCGGCGGCGGCCGGATCTTCGACCGTCAGGTTGGCGTGGTCGAGGCTCGATGCGCCGATATAGACGCCGACATTCTCACCTTGCAGCGAGGTGGCGGAGATATTGGCATCTTCGAGCGCGCGCCAGGCGAGTTGCAGCAATACGCGCTGCTGCGGATCCATATACATGGCTTCGCGCTGCGACATGCCAAACACGGCAGGGTCGAAATCATAGAGCTGGTCCAGGACGCCGGCGGCGAAGGAATAGGTCTTGCCCTGCGTGCCCATGACCGGATGCCAGAATCGCGCAACGTCCCAGCGATCCGACGGAATGCTGGTGACGGTGCACTTGCCCTGACGAAGAAGTTTGAACAACGCCGAAGGCGATTCTGCTCCAGGGGCGAGGCATGCACGCCCAATAATCTCAACAGCCATATATGATCGAACGCTCTAAACTGCCGTTAAAGTTGCATCTGCGATTGCGCGTCGAGGGACGAAATGCAATCGCCAATCGTCATGCTGCGGGGCTTTCCCCAGCTATATTCGTTCCGCCTCATTAGTCAGCTTTTAACTTAAAGTCCCTAGCTTTCAACCCTAAAGACTGAAGATATACACGCTGTCAACGCCAGTCCAAGGCGGATAGGGCGATAAACCACGCTCAAGGTAGAGAAGGTATGACCAGAAAGACGCGGCCCCAAATATTTTGGCCGTCTTGGTCTTCGGGTGACTTGTTGTGGGACGGCGATTGTGCTTTTCAGAGACCGGCGAATTCCCGGTCGGGAGATGATGCGGCGCGGAACTGTGAGTAAAATCATGGCTGTGTCGAATTTGGAGTGTCGTAGTTGAAACGAGTCAGTGCCCTTCTGCTTTGTACCGCCCTCGTGGGATGCCAGGCTGTTCCGGGCGAAGGGCCGCTGGCCGGAGCGATCGTCAAGGATGCCGGCCATTCGGGCGCCGAGATCGGCCGCCAGAATGCGACCGTCTTTGATATTGTCGATGTGGACGGACGCTCCGCGCGCCTCGTTTCCGACTATGTTTCTTCGACGCTCAACCGCCGCTTCGGCATTGGCGGCGGCGTCGGCCGAGTCGTGATCGGCGTTGGCGACCAGCTCAGGGTCTCTATCTTCGAAGCCGGCAGCGACGGCCTCTTCTCAACCTCCGAATCCAAGCAGACAAGCATCGATCTTGTCGTCCAGCCGGATGGCAAGGCCGCTATCCCCTATGTCGGTCCGGTCAACTTCGCCGGCCTGACGCTGGAGCAGGCGCGCCAGGAGATCCTGGAGGCGCTGAAGCAGAAGGCAGTCGAGCCTGACGTCATCGTCACCAGCATGAGCACCGCATCGCGCAATGTCACGGTTTCCGGCGCCGTCGGCAAATCGTCGGTTGTGCCGCTCAGCCTCGTCGACGAAACGATCAACGAGGTCATCGCCAAGGCGGGTGGCCCGGTTGCTCAACCCTATGAGACCTATGTCACGCTCGTGCGCGGCAAGAAGACCGGTACGGTCCTCCTGAAGTCCATCATCGAACATCCGTCGGAAAACATCCACGTCAAGCCGGGCGACCAGATCTTCGTGACGCGTGATCCGCGTCGCTTCACGATCCTCGGTGCGGTCAAGGCCAACCAGCGCGTCGAGTTCGGCGCCAACGACCTGAACCTGCTCGAGGCGATGGGTCTTGCTGGCGGCGGCGCGGACTATACGCTCGATATGAAGGGTTACTTCATCTTCCGTTACGAAGAGCCTGATGTCGTCATGAGCCTGCTCGGCCAGCAACGCTTCAACGAGATGCTGCGCAAGGGCATGAAGACCGACAGCATGGGCCGCTATCCGATCGTCTACCGCTTCGATATGAGCAAGCCGGATAGCCTGATCGTCGGCCAGACCTTCCCGGTCAAGAACCGCGACGTCATCTATGCATCGCGCCATCCGTCGGTCGACTTCTCGAAGTTCCTCAACTTCATCGCGCAGCCGGTCGGCATTGCCAATTCCGGTTTCGCGATCGCCGACAACATCAACGGCAATTGATCCTGGTCAATGGTTTTATCCAGGGCGTCGGCCGCAAGGTCGGCGCCCTTCGCTTATCTATCGCCCTGATTTCCAAAGCATGCGGAAGCGGCTTGTCGTCGCTCAAATTCTGTGATTGATCTTGGACTTAAATCGATTTTGGTGATCGATGGGCATTGGCAGGCAGGGATGAATTATGGCGGATAACGCGTTGATCGTCGTGGACGTGCAGAACGATTTCTGCCCGGGCGGAGCGCTTCCCGTCGCAGGCGGCGACGAGATCGTGCCTATGATCAACGGCCTGATTGGCCGTTTCGAGCATGTGGTGCTGACCCAGGACTGGCATCCCGCCGGCCATTCGAGTTTTGCCTCCAGCCATCCCGGCAAGACACCCTTCGAGATGATCGCCATGCCCTACGGAGCCCAGACGCTCTGGCCGGACCACTGCATCCAGGGAAGCGCCGGTGCCGATTTTCACCCGATGCTCGAATGGACGCGGGCCGAGCTCCTGATCCGCAAGGGCTTTCGGCCTCAGATCGACAGCTATTCCGCCTTTTTCGAAAACGACCGCCGGACACCGACGGGTCTTGCGGGCTATCTCAGGGATCGCGGCATCAAGAAGGTGACGCTGTGCGGGCTGGCGACGGATTTCTGCGTGGCCTTTTCTGCGCTCGATGCGGTTGCGCAGGGTTTCTCGACGTCCGTCATTCTCGAAGCCTGTCGAGGCATCGACCTCAACGGTTCGCTTCAGGCAATGGTCACGCGCATGCGGGATGCCGGTGTCGAGCTGAACTAGTGTCGAGCCTCGCCTTGAGGAAGGAGCGATTTCACCAATGACGAAGACCGATATCGCCAGGCGTGTCTATAATCATGCCTGGAAGCTCGACCCGATCGTGCGCAGCCTGCTGGACACGGATTTCTACAAGCTCTTGATGCTGCAGATGATCTGGCAGCTTTATCCGGATGTCGATGCGACCTTCTCGCTCATCAATCGCACGAAGACGGTGCGGCTTGCCGACGAGATCGACGAGCAGGAACTGCGCGACCAGCTTGATCATGCGCGCGAACTGCGCTTCTCCAAGAAGGAGATGATCTGGCTCGCCGGTAACACGTTCTACGGTCGCAAGCAGATCTTCTCGCCGGAATTTCTGGCCTGGCTTGCGAAGTTCCGCCTGCCGGAATACGAGCTGAAGCGCAGCGACGGCCAGTTCGAGCTGACGTTCAGCGGCCGCTGGGCCGAGACCACGATGTGGGAAATCCCGGCGCTTGCGATCATCAACGAGTTGCGTTCGCGCTCGGCGATGAAGGGGCTCGGGCCCTTTACCCTCGACGTGCTCTATGCCCGCGCCAAGGCGAAGATGTGGTCCAAGGTCGAGCGCCTCCGGCAATATCCGAACTTGCGCATTTCCGATTTCGGCACGCGGCGCCGGCACAGCTTCCTCTGGCAGCGCTGGTGCGTCGAGGCGCTGAAGGAAGGGATCGGAAGCTCCTTTTCGGGTTCCAGCAACGTGCTGCTTGCCATGGATACGGATCTGGAAGCGCTCGGCACCAACGCGCATGAACTGCCGATGGTGGCGGCCGCCCTTGCCCGCAACGACAAGGAACTCGCGGCTGCACCCTACAAGGTGTTGCAGGACTGGAATCAGCTTTATGGCGGCAACCTCCTGATCGTGCTGCCCGACTCTTTCGGAACGGCGGCGTTCTTGCGCAATGCGCCCAAATGGGTTGCGGATTGGACCGGCTTCCGCCCGGACAGCGCGCCGCCGATCGAGGGGGGTGAGAAGATCCTCGCCTGGTGGAAGAAGATGGGCAAGGACCCACGGGAGAAGCTCCTGATCTTCTCTGACGGCCTCGACGTCGACACGATCATCGAGACCTACCGCCATTTCGAGGGACGCGTGCGCATGAGCTTCGGCTGGGGCACCAATCTCACCAACGACTTCGCCGGTTGTGCCCCGACGGAAATCAGCGGCCTCAATCCGATCTCGATCGTCTGCAAGGTCAGCGAAGCCGACGGCCGCCCGGCGGTCAAGCTCTCCGACAATCCGCGCAAGGCCACCGGCGATCCGGCCGAGGTTAAGCGCTACCTCAAGTTCTTCGGCTCGGAAGATTTCGTCGAACAGGCCGTCAAGGTCTAGCCGCAAAGCGATTCCGTGCGAGCGGCTTTCCGTCGCTCAAAAAAGAAACCGGCAGGCGCCGGTTTCAAAAGGGGATCAAAGATGTTGCGACTGTCCATCATCGCAATGTCAAATCTGGCAGTGAAATCTTAAGGTTGCGTTAAGGCGCCAACCTGCCGTTGCGTTTTATCTCTCTAAAACACGAACATGTAGAGAAGAATGATGACGATGAGCGGCACGCCCATCAGCCAGAGAATGATGCCCTTCATTTGAAAGTCTCCACGTGACTGCCTTTGAAACGGTAACGCGACATCGGGAGATACGTTCCCCCCCCCCCGGTGTCGGGTCGGGCGGCGTGCCGCCTCAGTTCATGGCTTGGAACCGGGCCTCTTCTTTGCGCGCACAGTTTCATCGGTAACCTCGTGACGCGAGCAGTCTTCGCAGTCCGTCCGTAGGTTTGACGCCGAGCAGCCGGTTCAATGGTAAAGCCCGGCCAGGCATTGCAGTGGCCGTGCAAGAGGCAAGCGATTGAATATCTTGAGAGAAACTGGTGCTGCTAGAGAGATTTGAACTCTCGGCCTCTCCCTTACCAAGGGAGTGCTCTACCCCTGAGCTATAGCAGCATCTGGCGGCCGGTTGGTGTGTCAGCCGCATCAAGCGAGGGGGCTATTGCCATAGCTGAGCGGGGAGTGCAAGCCGGTTTTCAAAGTTTTTCGTGAAGACCTGTGAGAAAAGTTCCCGCCGCTTCCGAAGACCCTGGTTTTGCGCTAATGCATGACCATGCAGATAGACGACAAAGATGGCGAAAAAAGCCGGCCCGAGCCCGATGCGTTGCGGGCCGAAGGCGAGACGCGCCAGAAGAAGAAAAAGGATACGACCGAAGCGGACCTGAAAAAGGCGCGTCTTGCCAGGAACTTGCGCGACAATCTCCAGCGCCGCAAGCAGCAGATGCGGGCGCGCCGTTCGGGCGCCGCCGACGAGGCAAACGGCCTTCCTGCCGCAAAAACGGACGAATCCCAAGATTAGTACGGAGGAGGGGCGGCATTCGCCGGCTCCTTCCCGTTTGCGGGCGGCCCAGCCGTCTGGCGTCCAATTGCATAAATGCCCTCGGTCGGGTCGGCCGAGGGCTGCGACTTCACCGTTATGGCGACCTTCGCGTCCGAATGGGCGCGCGGCGTTCAAGGCACTTCTAATTTCGCGGCGTCTCCACTAAAGAGGCGCCTTCAGACAACACGAAAAATTTTTGGAAAGGCGGGCCAAGCCCGTTCGAGAGGCCTCATGGATCGCATCAGGATTGTAGGCGGCAACCAGCTTAACGGCGTCATCCCGATTTCCGGCGCCAAGAATGCGGCCCTGCCGCTGATGATCGCGTCGCTTCTGACCGACGACACGCTGACGCTCGAAAACGTGCCGCATCTCGCCGACGTCGAGCAACTGATCCGCATCCTCGGCAACCATGGCGTCGACATCTCCGTCAACGGCCGCCGTGAGCGCCAGGGCGAAAGCTACGCCCGCACCATCCATTTCACCTGCCGCAACATCGTCGATACGACCGCCCCTTACGAGCTGGTCTCGAAGATGCGCGCGAGCTTCTGGGTGATCGGTCCGCTGCTGGCCCGTGAAGGCAAGGCGCGCGTTTCGCTGCCGGGCGGCTGCGCCATCGGCACGCGCCCGGTCGATCTCTTCATCGAGGGCCTGACGGCGCTCAGCGCCAACATCGAGATCGACGGCGGCTACGTCAACGCGACGGCGCCGGAAGGCGGTCTGATCGGCGCGCGCTACACCTTCCCGAAGGTATCGGTCGGCGCCACTCACGTACTGATGATGGCGGCGACGCTTGCAAACGGCACGACGGTGCTCGGCAACGCCGCGCGCGAGCCTGAAGTCGTCGACCTCGCCAACTGCTTGAACGCCATGGGCGCCAAGATCACCGGGCAGGGCACCCCGACGATCACCATCGAAGGCGTCCGTTCGCTCTCCGGCGCTCGCCACCGCGTGCTGCCGGATCGGATCGAGACCGGCACCTATGCCATGGCCGTTGCCATGACCGGCGGCGACGTCATCCTCGAAGACACCAATATGGCGCTGCTCGACACCGCGTTGGAAGCGATCCGCCGGGCTGGTGCCGAGATCACCGAGACGAACAGCGGCATCCGCGTCGTGCGCAACGGCGCCGGCATCAAGCCGGTCGATATCGTCACCGATCCCTTCCCGGGCTTCCCGACTGACCTGCAGGCGCAGTTCATGGGCCTGATGACCAAGGCGAACGGCACCTCGCATATCACCGAGACGATCTTCGAAAACCGCTTCATGCACGTGCAGGAGCTTGCCCGCCTCGGCGCCAAGATCTCGCTCTCCGGCCAGACGGCCAAGATCGAGGGCGTCAGCCGGCTGAAGGGCGCGCCGGTCATGGCGACGGATCTTCGCGCGTCGGTCTCGCTCGTCATAGCCGGTCTTGCTGCCGAAGGCGAAACCATGGTCTCGCGCGTCTATCATCTCGATCGCGGTTTTGAGCGGCTCGAGGAGAAGCTCACCCGTTGCGGCGCGCATGTCGAGCGCGTCAGCGACTGATTTGATCGGTTGCGCCTGATACCGTTGCGGTTTCAGGCGCAACATCCTATGTCCATTTCAATTGTGGCACGGATGATGTGCGGCGAAACGAAAGGAATGGACGGCATGAACGGTCTGAAGCTGCTGGCGCTCGACGAGGAAGATCTCGCTGTCGTCTCCGCCCACGTCCAGGATGCCGTGTTCAAGGTATCGGGTCTCGAATACGACGCCCGCCGCAAGCAGTTCTCGCTCGTCGTCAACCGCTTCGTCTGGGAGTCGGCCGACGGCAAGCGGCGCTCTTTCGAGCGTCGGCGCGCGCTGCTCCTGTTCAAGCGGGTGAATGCGGTCCGTTCGGTCGGCTTTGACCGGCGCGACGATGAAGCGGTGCTCGACCTGCTGACGCTCAAGTTCACGGTCAGCGGCGAGGGGCCGGAAGGCACGCTCGAACTGGTTCTTGCCGGCGATGCGTCGATCGCGCTTGACGTCGAATGCATCGAAACGCAGCTTGCGGATACCGGCGGGGCGTGGGAAACCGCTTTCAAGCCCAAGCATCCCGAAGGTGCTTGAGCCCGCTACTGCATAGTCCCTTAAATCGGCATCGATTTAAGGGCAAAATTATGCAGCAGCTTTAAAGTGTGCAGCGACCTTAGCGCGTCTTACAAGAACGCACGGCGCTGTAGACCCGAACGACACTGGCATACAAGGACGTCCCCTTTGGCAATCAGGCTCAATTTTCTCGATGGTGACTTCGAACAAAAGTTCGCGTCATTCCTGACGACCAAGCGTGAGGTGTCCGAGGACGTCAATGCGGTGGTCAAGGCGATCATCGACGACGTGCGCGCGCGCGGTAACGCGGCGCTGGCCGAATACTCCAAGCGTTTCGATGGCGTCGATTTCGCCGTGACGCCGATGGCCGTCAGCGCCGCCGAGATCGATGCGGCGATCCAGGCGGTCGAGCCGGAGGTTCTGGGCGCGCTCAAGGTCGCAGCCACGCGCATCGAGGCCCACCATGCCCGCCAGCGCCCGAAGGATGATATCTACGAGGACGCCATGGGCGTCGGCCTCGGTTCGCGCTGGACGGCGGTCGATGCCGTCGGCCTTTATGTGCCTGGTGGTACGGCGAGCTATCCGAGCTCGGTGCTGATGAACGCGCTGCCGGCGAAGGTGGCGGGCGTCCCCCGCATCGTCATGGTGGTGCCGGCGACCGGCGGCCAGATCAACCCGGCGGTGCTTGCCGCAGCAAGGCTTGCCGGCGTTGAGGAAATCTACCGTATTGGCGGCGCGCAGGCCGTTGCCGCCCTTGCCTATGGCACCGAGACGATCGCGCCGGTTGCCAAGATCGTCGGCCCGGGTAATGCCTATGTGGCCGCCGCCAAGCGCCAGGTCTTCGGCACCGTCGGCATCGACATGATCGCCGGCCCATCCGAAGTGCTGGTGATTGCCGACCGCAACAACGACCCGGACTGGATTGCCGCCGATCTTCTCGCCCAGGCCGAGCACGATGTCGGCGCCCAGTCGATCCTGATCACCGACGATCCGGCTTTTGGCCAGGCGGTCGAGGATGCGGTCGAGCGGCAACTGAAGACGCTGCCGCGCGCCGATACCGCATCGGCAAGCTGGCGCGACTTCGGCGCCGTCATTCTCGTGCCCGATCTCGAAAAGGCCGTGCCGCTGGCCAACCGCATCGCCGCCGAACATCTCGAGCTCGCGCTTGCCGATCCCGAGCCGATGGTCGCCAAGATCCGCAACGCCGGCGCGCTCTTTGTCGGCCGTCACACGCCGGAGGTCATCGGCGATTACGTCGGTGGCTCCAACCACGTGTTGCCGACGGCGCGCTCGGCGCGCTTTTCCTCCGGCCTCGGCGTGCTCGACTACATGAAGCGCACGTCGATCCTGCGGCTTGATCCCGAGCAGTTGCGGATCCTGGGGCCGGCGGCGATCGTGCTCGCCAAGTCCGAGGGCCTTGAGGCCCATGCGCGCTCCGTCGCCATTCGCCTCAATCTCGGGGATGCTGGATGAAGGCGGACCGCAACCTGCGCCTCTGCGATGTCGTTCTGGACGAAACCATCGGCCGCTCGACGCCTGACGTGGAGCACGAGCGCGCAGTTGCGATCTTCGACCTGCTCGAAGAGAACCTGTTCGAACCCGTCGGCCATCCCGGCGGACCTTACAGGCTCAATCTCTCGCTCGTCGATGCGAAGCTGGTCTTCGCGATCTCGACCGAAAAAGGTGGCGACGTCGCCACCCACATCCTCTCGTTGACACCGTTCCGCCGGATCGTGAAGGACTACTTCATGATCTGCGAGAGCTATTATGAGGCGATCCGTTCGGCGACGCCAAGTCAGATCGAGGCGATCGACATGGGCCGCCGCGGCATCCACAACGAGGGTTCGCAGACCCTGATGGATCGCCTGTCCGGCAAGATCCGGCTGGACTTCGACACCGCCCGCCGCCTGTTCACGCTCGTCTGCGTGCTCTATTGGCGCGGGTAGAGGCGGGACCGGTATGACGGGAACCGAGGCACCGCAGTTGAAAACGCACCGCTCGGTCCTCTTCATGTGCGGCATGAATGCTATCCGCTCCCCGATGGCCGAGGCGCTGGCCAAGGCGGCGCTGCCAGCGGGGACCTATGTCGCCTCCGCCGGTGTGAGGCACGGCGAACGCGATCCGTTTGTCGACGTGGTCATGGCTGAGGTCGGCCTGAGCCTTGGCCGTCACCAGCCTCACACGCTGGACGAACTCGAAGACGATTACTTCGACCTCATCGTCACCTTGGCGCCCGAGGCGCACCACAAGGCGCTCGAATTGACTCGCTCGATGGCCGTCGACGTGGTCTACTGGCCGACGCCGGACCCGACGGTGGCTGTCGGCACCCGCGAGCAGATCGTCGATGCCTACCGCGCCGTACGCGATCACCTTTCGACGCTGATCCAGCATCGGTTGGTCGGCTCGCACAGACGAGGGAAAATTTAGGAGCTTCATCGAAATCCGTGGCTGGTTTCCGACGACGGCTCTTTTGCATGTCTTCTTAGATTCCAACCGATTTGAGGCTAAAGACATGCGGCGGTTCAAAGTGCTATAGCGACCTCTGCGCCTCTGATAGGACGCGCGGCGCCGTAGCCGTCACAAAAGCGCAAAAGCCGGTGTTAGACGGTTCACAAATCCTCGTCGATTGTGTAGTTTCCGGCGAATTTTTCGGGATGCCTGACGTATCCCTAAACAAAGATGGAAAGAACAGTCCTACATGGCGAAAGAAGAAGTCCTTGAATTTCCGGGCGTGGTCACGGAATTGCTTCCCAATGCGACCTTCCGTGTGAAGCTCGAAAACGAGCATGAGATCATTGCTCACACGGCCGGCCGCATGCGCAAGAACCGTATCCGCGTTCTGGCCGGCGACAAGGTTCTCGTTGAAATGACCCCGTACGACCTCACCAAGGGCCGTATCACCTACCGCTTCAAGTAAGCCGCTCCGGCTCTACGCAATTCCTGGAGCATTTCCGCTTCTTCTTCGAATCGCGAAAACGCTCTAACCTTCGGTTTGGATTGCAATTCCAGACGCAAAACCGCCTAACGCATTTTTGCTGGAATTGCTCTGGAGTGACGGCTCGTTCCGATGACAGTGGCCAAGAAACTGATACTGGCGTCCGGCTCGCCGCGTCGCGTCGAAATTCTGGCGCAGGCGGGCATCGAGCCCGCGCGCCTGATGCCGATGGATCTCGACGAGACGCCGAAGCGTGCCGAACATCCGCGTTCGCTCGCAAGGCGTCTGTCGGCTGAGAAGGCGCGGGCGGCACTTGCGGCGATCAAGGGCGAACCCGGCTGGGACGGAAGTTATATCCTGGCGGCCGATACGGTCGTCTGCGTCGGCCGGCGTATCCTGCCGAAGCCGGAACTCGTCAGCGAAGCCTCCAGCGCATTGCACCTGCTCTCCGGCCGCAGCCACCGCGTCTATACCGGCGTATGCCTGATCACCCCGGACAAGACGCTCAGGCAGAAGGTGGTCGACACCAAGGTGCGCTTCAAGCGCCTGTCCGGTTTTGATATCGAAAGCTATCTCGCCTCGGGCCAATGGCGCGGCAAGGCGGGCGGCTACGGCATCCAGGGAATTGCCGGCAGCTTCGTGGTGAAACTCGTCGGCTCCTACAGCAACGTCGTCGGCCTGCCACTCTACGAAACCGTCGGCCTGCTTGTCGGCGAAGGCTACGATGTGCACAATCGTTGGCTGGAAGGCTGAGACCGGTGACCGAGGAAACGAAGAAGAGCGGTTCGAACGTCGCGCCCTTGCGGGCGCCTCGACCCTGCCCGGAATGCGGCCGGCCGTCGCATCGGGAGCACTATCCCTTCTGCTCCGACCGCTGCCGCAACGTCGACCTCAACCGCTGGCTTTCCGGCTCCTATGCCATTCCGGTTGCCGACGATGAGTCGAAGGCCGACGACGGCGACGATCGCTAGGGCTTACCGCTGCGGCCGGGGCGCAGGCCGGCCTTCCCCTCTGCACATCTCTGCAGTGAGCGACGCCCGGAAGTTCCTGCGCGCCGCCGGTGAATGCGGCCGCCGTTTTCGGCCTCCGAAGACCATTTCCTCGTGCAGCGTACCGGGGGAGGCGAACACGATCTCTCTGAATCTCTTTGTCTTTTTGGTTTTTTCAGCTGTCCACAGGATTTCGGTCAAAAAACTTTCATTTGGCGCTGGACACCGCCGAACAAGATGCTATAACCCCGCTCGCTTCCGGGGCAAACACAAGCGCCCCGATGGTTCCGCAAGGGACCGCTGCCCGAAACGGCAGGATGCCCGGATAGCTCAGTTGGTAGAGCAGCGGATTGAAAATCCGCGTGTCGGTGGTTCAAATCCGCCTCCGGGCACCATTTTTCTTCTCGAAGATCTGGTTTCCATGGCGCTTGAAGCGTCAATGACGCGATGCGTCCAAGAGATTTTTAAGGAAGCCAGAGATTGCTTCAGGACGAGAGACGACCGCGAGCGCTGGAACGCGTTCATTGTCACCCCGTTTCCCAAACCGGCTTGGAAGCGCATCTCGTAGCAATCGACTTTCGCTCAGACGCTGATGGTCACCATCGAAGCGGCGTCGGAGCATCCTGCAGTCATTCCCGTTGAGTGGTCGCGTTTGCGCGAAGGGAGCGATGACCAGCGTATGCCAGCCGAGCGTTGAGTAGGCTTGCGTAACAACTCCGGCCCATCGCTGATCTGCATTGATCCTCCACTACATCGCAGACGAGACCGGGCGGCTGTTACCTGCGTTACACGTCCGTCGCAGCTTCCGCCTATTCTCACGCCCGGGAGGACCTGAGCGGCGAACGTCTTCGCCGCGTAATCGATGTCACGAAACCGCAATAAAAACAGGGTCGTGGCAGGGTCAACCGAGGATCAGAAATGCGTAAATTTGCCAGGCTCTCTTTAGCAACGCTCGTCACAGCAACGATCGCCGCCGGTGCGTCCGTTCCCGCTCTCGCAGGAGGCAGCTACTACAAGGGCGTGTCACCGACGCCGGTCAATGAAGGCCACCAGAGCGAGAAGTACAATCCGCCCGGAAAGACCGTAAATCGCCCGCCGCCGAGAAACGGTTCCTACTACAAGGGCATCATGCGCAAGTAGGAAGAGCACGTGAGAGGAAGCCGATGGGCCGAAATGCCGCTTGGCTATCGACCGCCGGTCTGTCTCTCAGACGATGACATCCATGAAAACAAGGAAGGGCGCCGTGGCGCCCTTTCGTTTCAGATCAGAACATGACTGAGAATATCGCCTTCGCTGACCACCAGGTTCGGCGGGTAACCGTTGCGCAGATAATGCTTGCGGTCGCTATCGGCGGTAATGAACACGGCGGTACGGGCAATCTCGTCCGCTGTCATTTGTGTCGTTGGCGGAACGACGGCGATTTCGGAGCGCAGGCCAAGCTCGCGCAACAGTGCCTCGATCGCGCCATGGTCGTCCACGCCGTGAAGGACGAGCCGATCGATTTCCGCGATCGCGTTCGTGTGCCACGTGACGGTCTGAAGAGCGACCAGGAGGGGCAGCGCCCCTCGTACCTGCTGCACCTCGGGATGGTGCTCGAAACCGCCCAGCATCAGCCGCGTGTAGAGTTCATAGGCGCGAACGTAGTCCTTCTTCATCATCCACATGCGTAAGGCGACGCTCATGCGGACCATGGTGAAGTCCTTGATCTGCGCGTCGAGGTAGGCGCGGCGATCGGCGGTCAGCTTCACAGCGCCGCGTTTGGCGCCGCTATAGAGGAAGTATTCAAGGCCGCCGCGATACGTGTCCCAGCCCGTCAGTGTTTCAGCGTGGCCAGCCTGCGCCCGATCGCGGACGATCTTGGACCTTATCACCTGACGATAGAACGGCTTCTTCAGGAAGGCGACGGCGCCCAGTTCTAGAAAATGCGCGAGATAGGCGAAGGCCCAATAGGCGATGTGCCGGGGTGCCCAAGCGGAGCGCAGAGCTGCGGTCCGGTAAATGCCGATCTCGGGAAAGACATGTCGGTCGATGAGAAAATCGAAAACCGGCTCGAATTCCCGTTTCTTGAACTTCATGTCCTTGTCGACCGAATAGAACGGCGCACCGTCACATCCGTCGATCTCGTCATGCGTGTACCAGGGCGCAAAGCAGGCGGTCACTTCGGGATTGAGATCCAGATAGCGGATCGCCTCGCGCAAGCCATCGTTGATGAGCACGTCGTCGTCAGCCAGATAGAGCGTGTACTCACCGACCGCGCGGCTGACGGCGCTGATGACGTTGGAAATCGCGCCGAAATTCTCCGACTGGCGGAAATAGCGGATTGGCAGCCCCTTGGCGATAAAGCGATCGACGATCTCCCGGGTGCTGTCGGTCGAGGCATTGTCGGAGATGACGATCTCGTACTTGTAGGAGAACTGGTAGAGTGCGACGAAGTAGTCGAGCGCCTTTTCGAGGAAGGGCGCGCGGTTATAGGTGGGAATGCAGATGCTCAGCTTAACCTGGCTCACTCGCCTCTCCATTGACAGTCATGCGACATCGAGCCCGCGGTAGACCGCTCGCATCGCGTTTGCTTGCACCGCCGGCGCGAAACAGCAGTGGCTGGCGATGCATCGGCAGGGGCAGACACCTCCAGGCGCAAGGGGCAATGCGCGAAGCGTCCATCCGACGTTTCCTTATTCCGCCTCGATCTTGCGTGAGCCTTATCTTGAAGAGAGGTGGGGGCAGCGGGCCACGGTTATAGAAGGGGAGCAGAACCCTCCGTTAGCGATTTGTTAACCATGCTGAGGCAGTCTCGATGGCTGTACAACGACGCTCGAACCCCGTGTTCATCGAGCGACCCGCCCCAAAGCAGACGCATTCGTTCATTCCTAAGGGAGCAGAGAAGGATGTACGAAATGGCAGCTCATATGATGAAGATGCTGATGAGCATCATGGCCGCGCTGTCGCTCGGCTCGCTGCTGTTTCTGATGGCCGTTCTCTAACAACGGCCAAAAGTTCGGGCGGCGCGCCCGTCAGGGGTAGAGGTAGAACTGGTCCCAGCTCTCGTGCGGTACAAGCTCGCCGATCTTGTATTCGAACGACAGGACATCCACTGCATGTTTCCTTTAATCGTAACCGATTAAAGGACAAAACATGCAGCAAATCAAAGTGCTACAGCGACCTTTGCGCGTCAGCTAAGACGCGCGGCGCTGTAGGTGCTCCGCGTCGGTACGGCACTTGAACTTCAGCTTGTACCACTCCCCCTGGCTGCGGAAGACTGCGCCCGGCGCCTTCATCTTGTCTTCCTTCACGATGGGTTCGGCGAAGGTGTAGGCGATGACCTTGTCCGGCTTGAAGGTCGACTTGTCGGCGTTGATGCGCTCCATCGCCTCGGTGTCGCATCGCTGTTCCAAGCGGGTCTGAGGGTCGAGCTTTTCGAACTGGCGTACCAGGGATTGGTCCATCGCCGATGCCGGGGAGAATGTGGCGGCGAAGATGAGCGGGTACGCGATTGTCTTCATGCTCGACGAATTCCTGCCATGAAAAAGAACCGGACCCGGCAAATCACTCCGCGACGCGCCTGCGGTTTCAGTTAAGCATTGTGGCCATTCCAAGGCGCGGGGATCACGCTTCGGAAACGTCGATCCACTCGGCGCCCGTCAGTTCGACGATGCGGGCGGGGCTGATATGCACGGCCGCATTGGTGGCGCCGGCTGCCGGCACGACGATGTCGTAGGCCTTCAGGGACTCGTCGCAATAGATGCTGTGCGGCTTGGCAAGGCCGAAGGGGCAGACGCCGCCGACCGGATGCCCGGTCTCCGCTTCCACCTCGTCGAAGCCGAGCATGCGGGCCTTGGTGCCGAAGCGGGCCTTGTACTTCTTGTTGTCGAGGCGGGCGTCGCCGCGCGTAACGATCAGGATCACGTCGTCGCCGACACGGAGCGCCAGCGTCTTGGCGATCTGCGCCGGTTCGACACCGTGGCCCTCGGCCGCAAGCGCAACCGTGGCGGTGCTCTGTTGCAGCTCGATGACGTCGATGTCGGGGGCATGCTGGGAAAAGAAGTCTTTGACGGAGGCAAGGCTCATGGCGAACGGTTCACGTTATTGAAAAAGCTAGGGCGATCAGCCGCGGGGCAAAGGTCGTCTTCTGCGCCGGGTGCGCAAATCTCTCAATCGTCGTTGGAGGCGTCAAGGTCTTCCGGGCGAAGACCTTCCTGCCGCGGGGGAAGGTAGCCATGGCTGGTGAACCAGTTCTCGAGGATTGCGATGATCGCCTGGTCTCGCGTCTGCATGCCTGGATGATCCGCGATGAAAGACTTGAGCGCCGTTTCGATCTTGTCGGTGTAAAGCGCGTTCATGCTTGCCTCCGTCTGGCAATATGCGGTTTCCGTCCGGTGACCCGTCCAGCAGATTACAGTGCTACAGCCCCCTTCGCGCGTCCAGATGGAACGCAGGCGCGAAGGGTGACCGCGCCGGTCTGGATCAGGCCTGTTTGACGATTCGGATCAGCACCAGGAGGATGATCGCGCCGATCGTCGCGTGCAGGATTGCGGAGAGAATGCCGCTGCCGAGGGTGATGCCGATCGCCGGAAAGAGGTAGCCGGCGATGAAGGCGCCGATGATGCCGACGACCATATTGCCGACGAGGCCGAACCCGCCGCCCTTGACGATGAGGCCGGCGAGCCAGCCGGCCACGGCGCCGACGATCAGGAAGACGAGAATGCTTTCAATACCCATGAATTGTCCCCTTTCCATTGGATCTCGATTGGAAAGATAGATCAGGAATCGAAATCAGATAGGGGGCAATTTCATCGTAAGGCGATTTTTTGAGCGCTTGGGCGCAAGCGGCAGCGCCGGCCCCCGCGGACACGGCGCCGCTCGATGGTATCAGACGATGCCGCCTCCGCCGCCGGCAACGGCCGGGCGCTCAGCCGCGACTTTCGCGCGGTAGCCGCTGTTGCGATAGGCCGCGACCGGCGCCACCGCCCCGCCATTCTCAAGTCGCGCCATCGCAAGGATCGGCTCGACGTCGGTGCGGAAGGCGGTCTTCAGGGTCTCGCTCGCCATCAGCGCGTCGTTGTCTTCCTGGCAGCCTTCGAGCGCCGTGCGGTCGACGATCAGCGCCTGCGCATAGGCGCGGCAGACCTCGGTCGCGCTCGTCATCAGGCTTTCGATCGGATCGGTGACATTGTGGCTCTGGTCGAGCATATGCGCGGGCCTGAAGCCCTTGGCGCCGTGCGTTTCCGCATCCACCAGCTCGTTGAAGACGAGGAACAGGCGATAGGGGTCGATCGCGCCCGTGTCGAGATCGTCGTCGCCGTATTTCGAATCGTTGAAATGGAAGCCGCCGAGCTTGCCGAACTGGATGAGGCGGGCGACGATCATTTCGATGTTGACGTTGGGCGCATGGTGGCCGAGGTCGACGAGGCAGAAGGCCTTGGGGCCGAGCTCCTGGGCGATCAGGTAATTGGTGCCCCAGTCCTGCACGACGGTCGAATAGAAGGCCGGCTCGAACATCTTGTGCTCGGTAAAGACGCGCCAGTCATCAGGCAATGCCGCATAGACCGATTTCATCGCATCGAGATACCGCTCGAAGGCGCGGGTGAAATTGCTCTGGCCGGGAAAATTCGAGCCGTCGCCGACCCAGACGGTCAGCGCCTTCGAGCCGAGCTGCCGGCCAATCTCGATGCATTCGAGATTGTGTTCCACCGCCTGGCGGCGCGTGGCGGCGTCGACGTGCGACAGCGAGCCGTACTTGTAGGAGTGTTCCTGGCCCGGCGCGTCGGAGAAGGTGTTGGAGTTCATCGCGTCGAAGCCGAGGCCGAGCGAAGTGCCTTTCTGCTTCAGTTCGGAGATGTCGCTGACCTTGTCCCAGGGGATATGCAGCGAGACGGTCGGCGTCGCCCTGGTCAACTGCTGGATGACTGCGCAATCCTCGAGCTTGTCGAAGATGTTGCGCGGTTCGCCCTTGCCGGGGAAGCGGGCAAAGCGCGTACCGCCGGTGCCGACACCCCAGGAGGGGACGGCGACACCATAGGCGGCGACCTTGCGCTTGATCTCGTCGATCGCGATACCACGCCGGTCGAGTCGCTCGCCGAGGCTCTCGTAGTCCCGGCGAAGTGCCGCAAGACGGCTGTCGTTGTCGGCCTCGACCGTTGCCTGGCTGATCATGGTGGTCGTCATGGCGTTCTCCTCGATCAGCGCGTGAACGACTGGGCGTTGCCCGCGTCGACGTTGATGATGTTGCCGGTCGATTTCGCCGACATGTCGGAGGCGAGGAAGTAGATCGCCTCGGCGATGTCCTCCGGGAAGACGCTGAGCTTCAGCATCGAACGTTCGCGATAATGCGCTTCCAGGTCGTCGACATCCATCTTGTAGGCGGCGGCGCGCTGCTCCTTCCATTCGCCCGTCCAGATTTTCGAGCCGCGCAGCACCGCGTCCGGATTGACGACGTTGACGCGGATCTGTGCCGCGGCACCTTCGAGCGCCAGGCAGCGGGCGAGATGGATCTCGGCCGCCTTGGCTGTGCAATAGGCCGAGGCTCCGGGCGAGGCAGCAAGGCCGTTCTTGGAGGCGACGAAGACGACGTTGCCGCCGGCCTTCTGCTGGCGGAAGATGCGGAAGGCCTCGCGCGACACGAGGAAATAGCCGGTCGCCAGAATCTCGATGTTCTTGTTCCAAAGCGCCAGTGTCGTGTCCTCGACCGCGGCGGAGGAAGCAAGGCCGGCATTGGAAACGAGGATGTCGAGGCCGCCGAAGGCGAGCATCGTGTCGCGGAAGCCGTTCTCGACGGCTTCTTCGCTGGTAACGTTCATGCTGACGGAGCGCACGAAATCCTTGCCGTAGCGTGCGGAAAGCTCGCCCGCAGCGGCGGCGAGCGCAGCCTCGTCGATATCGGCCAGCACCACGCAGGCGCCTTCCTGCATCAGCCGGTTGGCGGTCGCCTTGCCGATACCGCCGGCGCCACCGGTCACGAGCGCGATCCGGCCGGCCAGGCTCTTCGGCTTCGGCATGCGCTGGAGTTTGGCTTCTTCAAGCAGCCAGTATTCGATGTCGAAGGCCTCCTGTTCCGGCAGGCCGACATAGGTGGAGACACCGGAGGCGCCACGCATGACGTTGATGGCGTTGACATAGAACTCGCCGGAGATGCGGGCGGTTGCCTTGTCCTTGGCAAAGGTAATCATGCCGACGCCGGGCACGAGATAGACGACCGCGTTCGGGTCGCGCATGGCAGGGCTGTCGGCATGCTTGCAGCGCTCGTAATAGGCCGCATAGTCGGCGCGATAGGCAGCGATCGCCTCGGGAAGGGCGGCAAGCGTCTTGTCGACATCGGGATTGGCCGGGTCGAAATCTATCACCAGCGGCCGGATCTTGGTGCGTAGGAAATGGTCGGGGCAGCTCGTGCCGAGCGCTGCGAGCGGCTCCAGGTCGCGCGCGGTGACGAAATCGAGCACCGCCTGGCTGTCGTCGAAATGACCGACCTTGCGCTCGTCGGTGCTGATCAGCCCACGGATGACAGGCATCAGCTTGCGGGCGACATCGGCGCGGGCAAGATCATCAAGCACCGGCTTCACCGCGCCGCCGAAGGCCGGCTTGGTGTTCTCGGCTTCGAACCAGGCAATCGCCTTGTTGATGATCTCGATCGTCGTCTCGTAGGCTTCCTTGGCCGTGTCGCCCCAGGTGAAAAGGCCGTGGCTTTCGAGCACGACGCCGCGTGCCCTGGGGGTTTCCAGGCAGAATTTTTCGAGCCACAGGCCGAGCTCGTAGCCCGGTCGCTTCCACGGCAGCCAGCCGATGTCGTCGCCGAAGATCTTTGCCGTCAGCTCGCGGCTGTTCTGCGATGCGGCAATCGCGATGATCGCGTCGGGATGCATGTGGTCGACATGCTTCTTCGGCACATAGGCGTGCAGGGGGGTATCGATGGAGGCGGCGCGCGGGTTGAGGTTGAAGGTGCAATGGGGCAGGTAGCCGACCATCTCGTCTTCGAACGCGACGCCGCGATAGATCGACTTCAGCGCGTTGAGCTTGTCCATGTAGAGCGTCGCGAAGCCGTCGAGCTTGATCGTGCCGACGTCGCCGCCCGAACCCTTGACCCAGAGAACCTCGACCGTGCCGCCGCCGAGCGGATCCTTCTCCATCACCTTGGCCGAGGTGTTGCCGCCGCCGTAGTTGGTGATGCGCTTGTCGGAACCGAGCAGATTGGAGCGGTAGAGCAAACGCTCGGATTCGCTCATGCCGGCAGCCTTTGCCTCGTCCCAAAGGTTTGCAAGTCGTGCGCCCTGCTGCTTGTCGAGCATCTCGAATTCCTCCCGGTCTGATGCCGCGCGGCTTGGCGGCCGCGCAGAGATATGGTTGGCATCAGATCACAGGACTTGAGTGTTAAAGTCAATCAAAAACGATCAAGTTCGCGCATATTGCGCTGCACAATGAAAAAATATGATTGATTGTGATTGACAATGGTCGATCGTGATGGAAGCATTGATGGTATCGGAGGAGCGCATGCACGAGAAAGAAAGACACCGGATCATTCTGTCGGCGGTTCAGGAAAAACCCGTCGTCACCGTCCAGGAACTGGTCGATCTGACCGACAGTTCCGAGGCGACGATCCGGCGCGACATCGCAGCGCTTCACGTACAGAAGAAGCTGCGCCGCGTGCGCGGCGGCGCCGAGGCGATCAACCCGCCGCAATTCGTCGGGCTTGCCGGCCGTCCGTTCAAGGTCAACGAGGGGCTGCATGCCCGCGAGAAGCAGGCGATCGCCAAGGAGGCGGTGGCACTCTGCGAGGATGGCGAGCCGATCATCATCAATGGCGGCACGACCACCTTCCAGATGGTGCATTTCCTCAGCAATCGCCGGATGCAGGTTTTCACCAATTCCTTCCCGATCGCCGAGCATCTGCTGAAGCACTCGAAGAACACGGTGATGCTGTCGGGCGGCACGATCTACCGCGAGCAGAACATCATCCTGAGCCCCTTCGACAACGACGTGACGCGCAACTTCTATGCGCGCCGCATGTTCATGGGGGCTCAAGGGCTGGGGCCGCTCGGCCTGATGGAGGCCGATCCGCTTCTGATCCAGGCGGAACAGAAGCTCATCGACCAGGCCGACGAACTCGTCGTGCTGGTCGACTCGTCGAAATTTCACAAGCGCTCCAGCCTCATCCTCTGCGGGCTGAAGCGGATCGCCACGGTGATCACGGATTCGGGCATCGAGGACAGGCATGCCGCGATGCTCGAAAATGCCGGGGTGAGGCTGGTCGTTGCCAGCAGCAGGGCCGGCATGGATGCGGAGAACATGTCCTCGTCCGCCTGAAGCGGGCGAGGTGAGGGGAAGGTGACGGTCACGGTCGATAAGGGGCCGGGTCGTTGCCGAACGGAGGAAGTCGCGCCGGCTGCGTGTTTCGCGCACCGGTCAATGGGAGGAAATGAGCATGAAGATCCTGAAATCACTGATGGTCACGGCCGCCGTTTCGCTGGCGCTGATGGCCAATGCCGCACATGCGGAAAACAAGAAGATCGCCCTCGTCGTCAAGGCGCTGGGCATCGGCTTCTTCGAGGCTGCCAACAAGGGCGCTCAGGAAGCGGCCAAGGAATTGGGCGATGTCGAGGTGATCTATACCGGCCCGACCTCGACGACGGCGGAAGGCCAGATCGAAGTGATCAATTCGCTGATCGCCCAGAAGGTCGACGCGATCGCCGTCTCCGCCAACGACACCGACGCCCTGGTGCCGGCGCTGAAGAAGGCCATGGACCGCGGCATCAAGGTGATCTCCTGGGATTCCGGCGTCGCCAAGGAAGGCCGGATGATGCATCTCAACCCGTCCTCGAATGCGCTGATCGGCAACATGATCATCAAGCTTGCCGCCGACAACCTGCCTGAAGGCGGGGACGTCGCCGTGCTGTCCGCTTCGGCGACCGCGACCAACCAGAACACCTGGATCGCGGAGATGAAGAAGGTCCAGGGCAACTACAAGGGCATCAACGTCGTCGCGACCGTCTATGGCGACGACCTTGCCGACAAGTCCTATCGCGAGACGCAAGGGCTCATCCAGTCCTATCCGAACCTGAAGGCGATCATCGCGCCGACCTCCGTCGGCATCGTTGCGGCGGCGCAGGCCGTCACCGACGCCGGCAAGATCGGCCAGATCAACGTCACGGGTCTCGGCCTTCCCTCGGAAATGGCCGGCCACGTGAAGTCGGGCGCCTCCAAATCGTTTGCGATCTGGAACCCGATCGACCTCGGCTATTCCGCGACGATGCTTTCCTACGACCTGATCAACGGTGCGGAGGCCAAGCCCGGTGCCGAGTTGAAGATGGGCCGCATGGGCACGGTCAAGCTCGACGACAACAATGAAGGCGCCATGGCCGATCCGTTCGTCTACGACGCCAAGAACGTCGAGGAATTCGCCAAGATCTTCTGATCTGCGAAGGGAGTTTGCCCCTCATCCGGCCTGCCGGCCACCTTCTCCCCGTCCGACGGGGAGAAGGGAACACGTGGCGACGCCTCGCCCTTCATGAGCGTCGGCACGAACGGCGACCCACTAGCGTGTCCCTCTCCCCGCTGGCGGAGAGAGGGCCAGGGTGAGGGGGCTTCCTTCTCCGAAAGAAGATGAAGGCGGCCTCGTCGTAAAGACCGCTGCCTACTTGAAACGACTGAATTGGTGGACTGACTCTTGCTCCAGGATACGCTCACATCGCGGATAAAGCCCGCCATCGCGCTTAAGGGGATCTCGAAGTCCTTCCCTGGCGTCAAGGCGCTCTCCGACGTTTCGCTGTCGCTCTATCCGGGATCGGTGACCGCGCTGATCGGCGAAAATGGCGCCGGCAAATCGACGCTGGTGAAAATCCTGACCGGTATCTATCAGCCGGACCAGGGCACGATCTCCGTCGGCGATCAGGAGGTGCATTTCCCGACGGCGCTTGCCGCGGCCCGCGCCGGCGTCACCGCGATCCACCAGGAAACCGTACTCTTCGATGAGCTTTCGGTTGCCGAGAATATCTTCCTCGGTCACGCCCCGCGCAATCGCTTCGGGCTGATCGACTGGAAGAAGCTCAATACCGATGCGCGCGCCCTGCTGGCGCGAGCCGGTGCCGATTTCGATCCGACGATCCGGCTCCGCGATCTCGGCATCGCCAGGAAACACCTCGTCGCGATCGCCCGCGCCCTTTCCGTCGACGCCCAGGTGGTCATCATGGACGAGCCGACGGCCGCGCTGTCGCACAAGGAAATCTATGAGCTCTACGCTCTCGTCGAGCGGCTGAAGGCCGACGGCAAGGCGATCCTCTTCATCAGCCACAAGTTCGACGAGATCTTCCGCATTGCCGATCGCTATACCGTCTTCCGCGACGGAACCATGGTGGACGAGGGACTGATCGCCGATGTCAGCCAGGATAAGCTGGTGCGCCTCATGGTCGGCCGCGCCGTCGGCTCGGTCTACCCAAAGAAGGACGTGGCGATCGGCGAGCCGGTGCTGACCGTCTCGGGCTACCGCCACCCGACCGAATTCGAGGACATCAACTTCGAGCTTCGCCGGGGCGAAATCCTCGGATTCTACGGCCTCGTCGGCGCCGGCCGTTCGGAGTTCATGCAGTCGCTGATCGGCGTCACCCGACCTTCCGCCGGTGCGGTTCGGCTCGACGGCGAGGTGCTGGTAATCCGCAGCCCGTCCGAAGCGATCCGCAGCGGCATCGTCTATGTGCCCGAAGAGCGCGGCCGGCAGGGCGCGATCATTGGATTGCCGATCTTCCAGAACGTCACCCTGCCGTCGCTGTCGCGCACCTCGCGCTCGGGTTTCCTGAAACTTGCCAACGAGTTCGCGCTTGCCCGCGAATACACCTCGCGTCTCGATCTGCGCGCCGCTTCGCTCGACCAGGATGTCGGCACCCTTTCAGGCGGCAACCAGCAGAAGGTCGTCATCGCCAAGTGGCTGGCGACGAGGCCGAAGGTGATCATTCTCGACGAGCCGACCAAGGGCATCGATATCGGTTCCAAGGCGGCGGTCCATGCCTTTATGAGCGAACTGGCGGCCGAAGGCCTGAGCGTCATCATGGTCTCCTCGGAAATCCCCGAAATCATGGGCATGTCCGACCGCGTCATCGTCATGCGCGAGGGCCGGATTGCCGGGCGGTTCGAGCGCGCCGAACTGACGGCGGAAAAGCTGGTGCGCGCCGCCGCCGGCATTCAGGAGGCCGCATGATGGCGAAGTTTCTCAAGAACCGTGAGCTCCTGCTCGTCGGCGCGATCGCCGTGCTGCTCGCGCTGATCACCTTGCGCTTTCCACCCTTCGTGGCGCCCGCCAATCTTGCGCGCGTCTACAACGACACGTCGATCCTGATTATTCTGGCGCTTGGCCAGATGGCCGTGATCCTGACGCGATGCATCGACCTTTCGATGGCCGCCAACCTGGCGCTTTCGGGCATGGTGGCCGCGATGCTGAACGCTGCCTTTCCGGGCCTGCCGATCCCGCTGATCATCCTTGCAGCGATCGCGCTCGGCACGGCGCTCGGCATGATCAACGGGGCGCTCGTCTGGAAGCTCGATATTCCGCCGATCGTCGTCACGCTTGGCACCCTCACCATCTATCGCGGCCTGATCTTCCTCCTGAGCGGCGGCAAGTGGATCAATGCCCACCAGATGAGCGACGCGTTCAAGGCGCTGCCGCGTGACGAGCTTGTCGGATTTCCGGTTCTCTCCTGGCTGTCGCTGGTCATGATCGGGCTCGTCTTCCTGCTGATGAGCCGCACGGCGCTCGGGCGCGCCTTCTATGCCGTCGGCGGCAATCCGCATGCGGCCGTCTATACCGGTATCGACGTCGGCCGGACCCGCTTCTCGGCCTATTGCCTTTCGGGTGCGCTCGCCGGGCTTTCCGGTTACCTCTGGGTGTCGCGCTACGCCGTCGCCTATGTCGACATCGCTGCCGGTTTCGAGCTCGATATCATCGCGGCCTGCGTCATCGGCGGCATCTCGATCGCCGGCGGTATCGGCACTGTCGCAGGCGCGGTGCTCGGCGCGCTGTTTCTTGGCGTGATCAAGAATGCCCTGCCGGTCATCAACATCTCGCCCTTCGCCCAGATGGCGATTTCGGGCATGGTCATCATCATTGCCGTTGCCGTCAACGCTCGCGCCGAACGGCGCAAGGGACGCGTCATCTTGAGAAAGGCGGAGGCTGTCTGATGGCCGAGACCCACCTTACCCCCCGCAACGTCCCCGATCGCCTGGAAGGCCGTGGCGCGCGTCTCTTGAAGAGCTGGGAAAGTCTGCTTTTCGTCGTCGCCTGCCTGATCTTCCTGGGCAACTCGCTGGCATCGCCCTACTTCCTCGACCCCTGGAACCTTTCGGACGCGACGTTCAACTTCACCGAAAAGGCGATGATCGCCTTTGCCATGGCGCTGGTGATCATTTCGGGCGAGATTGATCTCTCGGTGGCCTCGGTCATTGCGCTCGCCTCGACGGCGATGGGCTATGCCGTCCAGCTTGGTTTCGATACGCCGGCGCTGGTGGCGATCGGCCTTTCCGTCGGCCTCGTGTGCGGCGCCATCAACGGCCTTTTGATCACCGGTCTCGGGCTTCCGTCCATCGTGGTGACCATCGGCACCATGAGTCTCTTTCGCGGGCTTTCCTTCATCATCCTTGGCGACCAGGCCTTCACCGGCTATCCCGGCAGCTTCTCCTGGTTCGGCCAGGGATATGTCTGGTGGGTGTTTTCCTTCGAGTTCACGCTCTTCGTCCTCCTTGCTGTCGTCTACGGCGTCGTGCTGCACAAGACCAATTTCGGCCGTGCGGTCTATGCCGTCGGCAACAATCAGACGGCGGCGCTCTTCTCCGGCATCCGGGTCGCGCGCATCAAGTTCATCCTGTTCCTGTTGACCGGGCTGATGGCCGGGCTGGCCTCGATCTGCCTGACTTCGCGCCTCGGCTCCACCCGTCCCTCGATCGCGCTCGGATGGGAGCTCGAAGTGGTAACGATGGTCGTGCTCGGCGGCGTCAACATTCTCGGCGGCTCCGGAACCATTCCCGGCGTCGTGCTCGCGGCGCTGATCATGGGCATGGTGACCTTCGGCTTCGGCCTGCTCAACGTGCCTGGCATTGTCATGTCGATCTTCATCGGCCTGCTGCTGATCTCGGTGATCGCGCTTCCGATCCTCTGGCGGCGCGCGCGCCACCGTCTTGCGCATTGAGGTTCCCATGGAAAAATATGCGTTCCGCATGCGGCTGAACCCTGGCATGGCGGCCGAATACAAGGCCCGGCACGACGCGATCTGGCCGGAGCTGGCGGCGCTTCTGAAGGAGGCCGGCGTCTCCGATTATTCCATCCATCTGGACGAGGAGACCAACCTGCTCTTCGGTGTGCTCTGGCGGACCGACGATCACCGCATGGCCGACCTGCCATCCCATCCACTGATGCAGAAATGGTGGGCCTACATGGCCGATATCATGGAAACGCGTGGCGACAACGAGCCGGTGGCCGTACCGCTCACGACCGTCTTTCATATGGACTGATGTGATGCGGGTCGTTGGCGTTATCGATATCGGCAAGACCAATGCCAAGGTCGCGGCGGTCGATCTCGACCGTTTCGAGGAAATCGCCGTTCGCAAGACGGCGAATGCGGTGCGCACCGACGGTCCTTATCCGCATTTCGATATCGAGCATCTCTGGGCCTTCGTGCTCGAGAGCCTCGCGGCGCTCAATGCCGAACACGCCTTAGAGGCAATCTCGATCACCACTCATGGCGCGACGGCGGTGGTGCTTGATGCGGCCGGTGATCTGGCGCTTCCGGTGCTGGATTATGAATATGCCGGCCCCGACAGTCTTGCCGCCGAATATGATGCGGCACGGCCGCCGTTTTCCGAGACCGGCTCCGCACGCCTGCCGATGGGCCTCAATGTCGGCGCGCAACTCTTTTGGCAGCAGAAGACCTTTCCGGATGATTTTGCGCGGGTCGCCTCGATCCTCACCTATGCGCAATACTGGACCTATCGCCTGACGGGCGTGCTTTGCAACGAACTGACCTCGCTCGGCTGCCACACCGATCTCTGGAACCCGCGAGCCGGGACCTTCTCGTCCCTGGTCGAGCGTCAGGGCTGGCGGCCGCTTTTCGCGCCGGTGCTGAAGGCAAGCGATATCGCGGGCGCCTTGCGGCCGGAACTCTGCGCCGCGACCGGGATTGCGGCCGAGACGCCTGTCTATTGCGGGATCCATGACTCCAACGCCTCGCTTCTCCCGCATCTGCTGACGCGGGCCTCGCCCTTCACGGTGGTCTCCACCGGCACTTGGGTCGTCATGCTGGCGGTCGGCGCGGAGCCGAAGCCACTCGACGAACATCGCGACACGCTCATCAACGTCAATGCGCTTGGCGATCCCGTGCCCTCGGCCCGCTTCATGGGCGGCCGGGCGTTCCAGCTTCTATTGGGGGAAGGGGTGGTTCCCGCAACGCCGGACGTGGAGGCGGCCGTCGCCAAAGCCGGCCATATGCTGCTGCCGTCGATACCCGAGGGCTCCGGTCCCTTTCCGGCTTCAAAGGCGATCTGGACGACCGACGAGAAGGCGCTTAGCCCCGCCGAGCGTTTTGCCGTCGTGTCGTTTCACCTGGCGCTGATGACGGCCACCTGCCTCGATCTGATCGGAGCGCGCGGGGAGGTCGTCGTCGAGGGACCGTTTGCGGTCAATACGGCCTATCTGCGTATGCTCGCAGCCGCGACGGGCCGGCCGATATTCGCCGATCCCCACAACGTTACGGGTACGAGCCTCGGGGCAGCCTGCCTCGTTAGTGGATCCAGGGTCAGGACCGGGGTCCAGCCGGTTGCGGGCGAGGTTCCCGGGAGCTTCGTTACCTATGCGCGCGCATGGCGCGAGATGGCGCTCGAACATGCGGACAAAGAAAAGCGGCCGTAGAACATCCGCTCACGGTCGCAAGATGCTTGGTTGTGTCAGTAAGAGACGGGCCAGGGCCCGATCAAAACACAGAGCTGCGCTTTACCGACCGGTTGTGCTCGATGTTGAGCACGATCGATACTGCCATCATTGTCAGGATTGCGGTGAGTGCGGCGCCAATTCCAAGAACAATCATTGTTCGTTTCCTGTAAGCGCATCGTCATGATGTCGCTTTACCTGGATCACGGTGATTTAGATCGCACCGACCCAATCATAAACGTGATCGATTTCTCATAAGTTAGAGCAGGATGCGGGAGGAAAACCGCACACACTTTTCCCCATCCCATTCTCGCGAAGGTTTCTTCGCGCACTCGGCGCCCACTTCACTTTCGCTTCGATACGCGAGCGCAAGTCGAAGTACAATTCTAAACTCTTGTGATTGAGAACCTGTTGGTTTCAGGGGTCTTTATTACAGTTTTGTTGCGGTGCGAAAACACGCGCGAAAACACCCTGCGAACTTTAGTGAATCCGATTAGAGGCGAGAGACCGTTAACCTTCAAGCAAGGAATTAACCATAAACATGGTCCCACACGTCGGAATGGGATAATTCACAAGTCTCCTCAAGGCATGATGCCGCCCCGCCGTACCGGTTCCGGTCCGGTATCAATCTTCACCGAATTTACTTGCGGGATGAACGATAGCAGACGCCGCCGGCGGGGGCTGATCTCATCAATGTGGCGTGCACGTCCGGTGGACCGTAGCTCCCCTTGATCCTCCCCAGGCAAATTCCGAACGCGCAATACCCGGGGATCAGCGTTGAGGCAGGAAGCGTCGTCAGAACAGGCAAGGAAGGGCCAGGCAGGCAGCCTGCTGGAGCGCTTGCGTTTTGCCGGGCTTGACGACGAGAGCTGCAACCGCGTCCGGGACCACAGACAGAAGCTTTCTCCCCGCATCGACCAGGCGCTTCGTGACCTTTTCCAGCGCCTGCAGACCTATCCCGATGCCGCCCGCCATTTCGATAGCGATCGCCAGATCGATCGTCTTCAAGACCTGCAATCGTCGCACTGGAACGTGCTGACGGACGCGCGTTTCGACGGTCTCTATGCCGAGCGCGTCAAGGTGCTCGCCGATACGGCCAGCCGCATGGGTCTCGATCCGCGCTGGCAGATGGCAAGCCATGCGGTCGTGCTCGAACATCTCCTCGTCGGTCTCATAGAAGAGGCCTGGCCCAGATCCTTCCTGCCGATGGGCAAGGCGCGTCGCCGCGAGCTCTGCGAGCTCGTCGCCGCGCTCGTGCGTACCGTCTTCGTCGACACGGAGATCGGCGTTTCGCTCCGTTTCAATGCCCTTCGCCAGCAGCACCAGCGGCAATTGACCGAGCAGCGCAGCGCCGACGAACAGGAAGTCAAGGCGCTCTTCGGCGACTTTGCCGAGAGTTTGAGTCAGGGCGATCTCGGCGCGCGCCTGCCGGAATCGGCAGCGGAGGCGTACCAGCCGATCGTGGCCAGCCTCAATACGGCGCTGGAACAGATTCAACAGAGCCTGCAGGCATCCGATCGCCACAACCGTTCTGCCGAGGCCCTCGTCGATCGCATACGTGGAAACGCGGCCGCTTTCTCGGACAAGGCGAGCGCCGAAGCCGATGCGCTGTCCGGGCAACTTGCAGCGCTCTCGGACATGGCCTGCCGCATGGCGTCAGGCTCCGGCCGCATCAGCGCGACCGAAACGAAGGCCAACGAAACCCGCATCGCTGTCGAGCGCAGCGGCGAAATCGCCGGCCAGGCCATCACCGCCATGGCCGATATCGAAGCGTCCGCCGAAAAGATCGGCCAGATCATCGGCGTCATCGACGAGATCGCCTTCCAGACCAACCTGCTGGCGCTCAATGCCGGCATCGAAGCGGCGCGGGCCGGCGACAGCGGCCGCGGCTTTGCCGTCGTCGCCCAGGAAGTGCGCGCCCTGGCGCAGCGCTCCGGTGAGGCGGCCCGTGAAATCAAGCAGCTCGTCTCCGGCACCAAGGCGCAGGTCGAGACCGGCGTCGAGATCGTCGGCCGCACCCAGGACGCGATCAGCAGCATCGTCGAGCAGGTCACGTCGATCAATTCGGCGGTTTCCGGCATCGCCCGCGAAGCGGAGCAGCAGGTCGGTGACCTCCGGGGCGTCGCTGCCGAGATCGGCACGATCTCTGAGCGCGTGCAGGCAAGCGCCGTCCTGGCCAGCGAAGCCACCCGTTCGTCGGACGATCTCCACACCGTCATTGTCGAGCTTGGCGAAACGATCCGCCGGTTCCGCCTGGAGCGGCGCCATCCTGTTTCGTCAGCCGCCGGCCGCGAGCCGCACAGGCCGGCTCCGGGCGTGATTGCCGAGGAGCCGATGGTCGCGCTGTTCGACGACGGGCCGCAGCGCCAGCTCGCCGGATGGCAGCGCTGATTTCGAGAGCAGCACAGAGTTAGCAGTCGAGGAAGACAGGAATGGCCAGCAAGAAGACCGCTCAAAAGACGCTCAGCCTCGCCCCGGTATTGGATCTGAACGAGGCGACGGCGTTGCACGAGAAGCTGGTCGCTCTCAAGGGCAGCGACATCGTGATCGACGCTTCGGCGGTCGAGCGGGTGGGCACGCTTTGTGTTCAGGTGCTGATGGCTGGCGCCAAGACCTGGGAAGAGGATCATTTGTCTTTCACCTTCAGCAAGGTGTCGGACGCTTTCGAGAAAACGACACAGCTCATCGGGGTCGAGATCGACCATCTGGTGGCAAAGGAGATTTGAGAAATGAAGAAGCGAGTTCTGACGGTCGACGACTCCCGGACGATCCGAAACATGCTGCTGGTCACGCTGAACAATGCCGGCTTCGAAACGATCCAGGCCGAGGATGGCGTCGAGGGCCTCGAGGTTCTCGAGGAGGCCAATCCAGATGTGATCGTCACCGACATCAACATGCCGCGTCTGGACGGCTTCGGCTTCATCGAAGGCGTGCGCAAGAACGACCGCTACCGCGCCATTCCGATCCTGGTGCTGACCACCGAAAGCGACGCGGAGAAGAAGAACCGTGCCCGTCAGGCGGGCGCAACCGGCTGGATCGTCAAGCCGTTCGACCCGACGAAACTCATCGATGCAATCGAGCGCGTAACGGCCTGAAGTCCGGGGATAGCCTCCAATGGATATGAACGAAATCAAAGAGATCTTCTTCCAGGAATGCGAGGAGCAACTCGCCGAGCTGGAATCGGGTCTGCTGAAGCTCAATGACGGCGACCGCGACCCGGAAACGGTCAACGCGGTGTTCCGCGCGGTCCACTCGATCAAGGGTGGTGCCGGCGCCTTTGGGCTCGACGACCTGGTCT
Source organism: Ensifer sp. B1-9 (assembly GCF_050474445.1). Classification (NCBI taxonomy): domain Bacteria; kingdom Pseudomonadati; phylum Pseudomonadota; class Alphaproteobacteria; order Hyphomicrobiales; family Rhizobiaceae; genus Ensifer; species Ensifer sp. B1-9. The sequence continues at coordinate 265,508 of NZ_JBCHVG010000007.1, read as the reverse complement.
CCTTCGCGCATGTGTTCGAGACGACCCTTGATTGCGTTCGTTCCAACCGGCTGGATCCCGGGCCGGAAGTTCTGAAGGTCATGCTGAAGTCGGCCGACGTTCTGGCCGACCTCACCAATGCCGCTCGCGATGGCGGCAGCGTCGACGAGGCGCGCAGCCGACAGCTCATCAAGGAACTCGAAGCTCTGGCGAACGGCGAAGTGCCGCAAGCATCCGCAGCGCCGGTCGAAGTGGTCGCCAAACCCGTTGCCGCCGTGGCCGCGCCGCCGGTCAACGAGGAAGGTTTCCAGCCGATCGCCTTCTCCTTTGACGACTTTGAAGCGGCCGAAGAACCGCCGCTGATGGAAACGCCCACCTACGAGATCGTTTTCAGGCCGAAGTCCGATCTCTATGCCAAGGGCAATGAGGCAACGCTGCTTCTGCGCGACCTCTCCCGCCTTGGCGATATGAGCATCCATTGCGATATGGGCGCCCTGCCGACACTCGATCGGTTGAGCCCGGAGAGCGCCTACTTCTTCTGGAAGATCGCGCTCAAGACCGACAAGGGCGAGGACGCGATCCGTGCCGTCTTTGAATTCGCCGAGTGGGATTGCGACCTGGAGATTTCCCTCGTTTCGGACGAGGCCCCGTCGTCAGACGAAGAGCTGCCGATGCAGCCGGTGCCCTTCGATCTGTCGATCCTTGACGATGAGCCCGCGGTCTCGGTCGGTGTCGTCGAGGAGGAAGAACAGCTTGCGTCCCAGCAGCTCAGCAACGCCGCGGTTTCGGCTGCAGGGACAGCCAGCAACGTGCTGCAGATGGCGCAATCCGCAGCCCGCGCCCCGGCCGAGAAGGCAGCACCCGCCGCCAATGCCGCCGCTCAGAGCGCTGCCGCCCAACAGGCCGCCGCATCGGCCGCCACGCCGACGATCCGTGTCGATCTCGACCGTGTCGATCGTCTGATCAACCTCGTCGGCGAGCTCGTTATCAACCAGGCGATGCTGTCGCAGAGCGTCGTCGAGAACGACACCAACGGCACGTCCTCCATCAACATGGGCCTCGAAGAGCTGCAGCAGCTTACCCGCGAGATCCAGGACTCGGTGATGGCGATCCGCGCGCAACCGGTGAAGCCGGTGTTCCAGCGCATGTCGCGCATCGTCCGCGAAATCGCCGACATGACCGGCAAGTCGGTCCGTCTCATCACCGAGGGTGAAAACACCGAAGTCGACAAGACGGTCATCGACAAGCTTGCCGAGCCGCTGACCCATATGATCCGCAACGCGGTCGACCACGGCCTCGAAACGCCGGAAAAGCGCCTTGCCGCCGGCAAGAGCGCCGAAGGCACCGTGCGCCTGACGGCCAAGCACCGTTCGGGCCGCATCGTCATCGAGCTTGCCGACGATGGCGCCGGCATCAACCGCGAGAAGGTGCGCCAGAAGGCGATCGACAACGACCTGATCGCTGCCGACGCCAATCTTTCGGACGAAGAGATCGACAACCTGATCTTCCACGCCGGCTTCTCGACGGCGGACAAGATTTCCGACATTTCCGGCCGCGGCGTCGGCATGGATGTGGTCAAGCGCTCGATCCAGGCGCTTGGCGGTCGTATCAACATCTCCTCGAAACCGGGTCACGGTTCGGTCTTCACCATGAGCCTGCCGCTGACGCTGGCCGTGCTCGACGGCATGGTGGTCACCGTTGCCAACCAGACGCTCGTCGTGCCGCTGACCGCGATCGTCGAGACCCTGCAGCCGGAAGCGTCGGCGATCCACTCTTTCGGCGCCAACCAGCGGCTGATCTCGATCCGCAACTCCTTCTGCCCGCTCGTCGACGTCGGCCGCATCCTCAACTTCCGCGCCATTCAGGCGAACCCGGTCGAGGGTGTCGCACTTCTGGTGGAATCGGAAGGCGGCGGCCAGCGCGCCCTGATGGTCGATGCGATCCAGGGGCAGCGCCAGGTGGTGATCAAGAGCCTCGAGGCCAACTACACCCACGTGCCGGGCATCGCCGCCGCGACCATTCTCGGCGACGGCCGCGTAGCGCTCATCCTCGACGTCGATGCGATCGTCGCCGCTTCGCGCGGGCAATCGCTGAAGCCTGAAATGTCACTTGCTGCAGTCGGATAATGACAATGACCTATGCCGCAAAAAATCTGACGACGGACGGACGGGAGCTGATCGCTTTCCGCGTCGGCGCTCAGGAATTCTGCGTGAACATCATGTCGGTGCGCGAGATCCGTGGCTGGACGCCCGCGACGCCGATGCCGCATGCGCCGTCCTACGTGCTGGGCGTGATCAACCTGCGTGGCGCCGTGCTGCCGATCGTCGATCTTTCGGCCCGGCTCGGCATGACGCCGGCCGATCCGACGGTCCGCCACGTCATCATCGTCGCGCAGGTGAAGAGCCAGGTCGTCGGCCTTCTGGTGGACGCGGTCTCCGACATCCTGACGATCACCGACGACAAGATCCAGCCGACGCCGGATGTCGTGTCGTCGGAGTTCGAGAAGAGCTTCGCCCGCGGCGTGCTCGCGATCGAAGGCCGGATGATCTGCTTGATCGAGCTGGAAGCCATCTTCCCACAGGAAGAAAGGGAAGCGGCATGAGAAACCAGGTCGCATTCGAACAGAAACTGTCGCCGGACGAGTGCCTGGCCAGCGGCGAGTACCCATTGACCCGTCGTGACCTCAACGAAATCGCCGCGATGATCTATGCGGATGCCGGCATCTATCTCAACGAGAGCAAGGCGTCGCTGGTCTATTCGCGGCTGTCGAAGCATATCCGCAATCTCGGGCTCAAGGGCTTCCGTGATTATTGCCAGCTGGTGGCCTCGCCCGCCGGCGCCGCCGCACGCCGCGATATGCTTTCGCATCTGACCACCAACTTCACGCGGTTCTTCCGCGAGAACCACCACTTCGAGCACCTGAAGACCGAGGTGTTGCCGGACCTCATCGCACGCGCCAAGGCCGGCGGTCGCGTGCGCATCTGGTCGGCCGCCTGCTCGGACGGGCAGGAGCCCTATTCGATCGCGTTGACGGTCCTGTCGATGCTGCCGAACGCGGCCGACTACGATTTCCGCATCCTCGCGACCGATATCGATCCGAAGATCCTGGCGCTCGCCCGCGCCGGCGCCTACGACGCGACGGCGCTCGAAACCGTCAACCCGGCGATGCGCAAGCAATGGTTCTCCGAGGTCAATGTTGGGGGCCGCTTCAAGTGGCAGATCGATGACCGCGTCAAGCGGCTGATCACTTTCAACGAGCTGAACCTGATGGCGCAGTGGCCGTTCAAAGGTCCGTTCGATGTGATCTTCTGCCGCAACGTCGTCATCTATTTCGACGAGCCGACGCAGATGAAGATCTGGTCGCGCTTCGCCGGCATGCTGAACACCGACGGGCATCTTTATATCGGCCACTCCGAGCGGGTGTCGGGTGACGCCAAGTCGCACTTCGACAACATCGGCATCACCACCTACCGCCACACCGGCAAGTTCCATGGAGGACGGGCATGACCGCTCCCGCTCGTGTTCTCGTCGTCGACGACTCGGCCACCATGCGTGGCCTGATCACCGCTGTCCTGAACGCCGACCCCGACGTGACCGTCGTCGGCCAGGCGGCCGATGCCATGGAAGCGCGTCAGGCGATCAAGCAGCTCGACCCTGACGTCGTCACGCTCGACATCGAAATGCCGAACATGAACGGCCTCGAATTCCTCGACAAGATCATGCGGCTCCGGCCAATGCCGGTCATCATGGTCTCGACGCTGACGCACAAGGGCGCGGAAGCGACGATCGCCGCGCTCGAAATCGGCGCCTTCGATTGCGTCGGCAAGCCGCATCCGGGCGACCCGCATCCCTTCGCCGGCCTCGTCGACAAGGTAAAGGCGGCCGCTCGTTCGCAGCGCAAGTTCATCATCACCGGCAACAAGATCGCGGGCTCGCCCGCTGCCGCCAATGCGAACACGGCTTCGGAATACCGGGCCGGCCGCAAGATCATCGCCATCGGTGCCTCGACCGGCGGCGTCGAGGCGTTGATCACGGTGTTGCAGAAGTTCCCTGCCAATTGCCCGCCGACCGTCATCACGCAGCATATGCCGCACACCTTCACCAGGAGCTTTGCCGAGCGGCTGAATCGCCTGTGCGCGCCGACGGTGCAGGAGGCGATGGATGGCGCGCGGCTCGAAATCGGCAAGGTTTACCTGGCGCCCGGCGGCGAGCGCCATCTGCAGGTCGCGAACGCGACGGCACCTTGCTGCCGCCTGGTCGATCGCGAACCGGTCAACGGACATCGTCCGTCGGTGGATGTGCTGTTCGATTCCGTAGCTGAACTTGCCGGCCGCAATGCGATCGGCGTCATTCTGACCGGCATGGGGCGCGATGGCGCCTCCGGTCTCCTGAAAATGCGGCATGCCGGAGCAAAGACCTTCGGACAAAACGAAAAGACATGTGTCGTCTACGGCATGCCGAGAGTCGCCTATGAATTGGGCGCCGTTGAAACCCAGCTTCCCCTCGGTTCGATCGGGGAGGAGGTCCTGAAAGCAGCGGCGCTCCGCAAGGAAGGAAGCGAATAATGTCCATCGCCGAAAAAATCAAAGTTCTGATCGTCGACGATCAGGTGACGAGCCGCCTGCTGCTGGGTGATGCCCTGCAGCAGCTCGGTTTCAAGCAGATCACCGCTGCCGGTGACGGGGAACAGGGCATGAAGATCATGGCCCAGAACCCGCATCATCTGGTGATCTCCGACTTCAACATGCCGAAGATGGACGGTCTTGGCCTCCTGCAGGCGGTCCGTTCCAACCCGACGACCAAGAAGGCTGCCTTCATCATCCTGACGGCCCAGGGCGACCGCGCACTGGTCCAGAAGGCGGCGGCCCTCGGTGCCAACAACGTACTCGCCAAACCCTTTACCATCGAAAAGATGAAGGCTGCGATCGAGGCGGTATTCGGGGCGCTCAAATGAACATGGAAGCCGCCGGCAAGCGCGTGCATGTCATCCAGGGCGAGTACAAGGTCTTCAACGATCCGAACATCGTACTGTCGACCATTCTCGGCTCCTGCGTGGCCGCATGCATGCGCGATCCCGTGGTCGGCGTCGGCGGCATGAACCATTTCCTGCTGCCTGGTTCCGCGACGTCGCCTGCTTCCGGCGGCGACGCCACGCGCTACGGGGTCCATCTCATGGAACTCCTGATCAACGGCCTGCTGAAGCAGGGCGCGCGCCGAGATCGTCTCGAAGCCAAGATCTTTGGCGGCGCCAAGACGATCGCGCGTTTCTCCAATGTCGGCGAACAGAATGCCGCATTCGCGCGGCAGTTCCTGCTCGACGAAGGCATCCGCATCGTTGGCGAGAGCACCGGCGGCGAGCACGGCCGCAAGCTCGAATATTGGCCGTCCAGCGGCCGGGCCCGGCAATATGCTCTGACCGGCGTCGAGACACAGCGCACCGTACAGATGGAGCAGCGCCCGATCGTCGCGCCGAAGCCGGCCGAAAGCTCGATCGAATTCTTCTGATCCCGCGAGGCAGGCGCCTCGCAGGCCGCAATTACGACCTTCTACCGAAGCCCCGAGCCACGTGAGACATACCAATGCAGACTGACTACCTGGGCCACATGCCGCACGTGGAAGAAGCACTCCCCGAAGTGCTGATGCGAATCGTCACCGAACTGCACGACGTCGCCTATCTGATCGAACGGATCGAACCGCAGCTTCTGGGTGACGAGGGCGTTGATGCGCTTGCCAACCCGGACAAGATGATGGTGCTCCAGGGCATCGACCTCGCCGTGCAGAAGACGCGCGGTCTCGCGGAATTCATCGACACCATAACGGCGTCGGTCCCCGATCACTGGCTGGTCGACGTGACCACCGCGGTCAGCCTCGTCAAGCTTGCCGATATGAAGAAGGCACTTGGCAACGGCATGTTGCGCCACGGCCACTCCCAGCCGCTGACCAAGGCAGCCGGCGATTTCGAGGCTTTCTGAGGCTCGCCGGGAGCCCTTCCGACGCTGCTTATGCACAATAACGCTTCAAAATCAGTTTCTTAACGGCGAGAGAGTCAGTGCTCCGGCAGGGCTGCCTGCCTCGGATATCCGTCGCCGTGGGCCCTTTTGAGCCCGGTGGACAACTTCGCCGGCGCCACCGATTGATCGGCCATCAGGCCGGATCAAGCCAAGTTCGCGCAAGTTTCGTTTCCTACGGTCCCGACCGGGGCTGGTAGATTCGTGCGCATTGGAAGTCGATACGAAGCATGTCGATACCCAGCAAACCCGAATGTTGGAACTGCGCAGGGCGCTCGGCCGATGACCGGCCCGAATGTCCTGCGATACTGGGTGCGGAAACAGAATGAGTCTGTTGGATCAACTCTCGACGGTTACGAAGAACCTGAGCAATCTCGGGCAGGGCAAGCTGATGGCGCTGGCGGCAGCCGGCGTTGTCGCGGTCGGCCTGGTGCTCGGGGCGGGCATTTACGTCAACAGGCCCTCGTTCGAAACCCTCTATGTCGGGCTCGAACGCAGTGATGTCACCCAGATCAGCATCGCGCTGGCCGAGGCCAATATCGACTTCAATGTCGGCGCCGATGGCGCCAGCCTCCAGGTTCCCGTCGGCATGACGAGCAAGGCCCGCCTGCTGCTCGCCGAGCGCGGCCTGCCGAGCAGTGCCAATGCCGGTTACGAACTCTTCGACAATGTCGGCTCGCTCGGTCTCACCTCCTTCATGCAGGAAGTGACCCGGGTGCGTGCCCTCGAAGGCGAAATCGGCCGCACGATCCAGCAGATTTCCGGCATCGCCGCCGCCCGCGTCCATATCGTGATGCCGGAGCGCGGCAGCTTCCGCAAGGCTGACCAGAACCCTACGGCCTCGGTCATGATTCGTGCCAGCGCAACCGTCGGCCGCAGCGCCGCCGCCTCGATCCGCCATCTCGTCGCCTCTTCCGTACCGGGGCTCGACGTCGATGACGTGACGGTGCTCGATTCGACGGGACAGTTGCTCGCCTCCGGTGACGACCCGGCCAACAGCGCTCTCAACCAGTCGCTCGGCGTTGTCCAGAACGTCCAGACCGAACTTGAGAAGAAGATCGACAATGCACTGGCGCCCTTCCTCGGAATGGACAATTTCCGTTCGAGCGTCACTGCGCGGCTGAACACCGATACGCAGCAGATCCAGGAAACGGTCTTCGATCCGGAATCGCGGGTCGAGCGCTCCACGCGTGTGACCAAGGAAGAGCAGAAGTCCAGCCAGCAACAGCCGGACAATGCCGCGACCGTCCAGCAGAACATTCCGCAGGCTGCTCCGAGCGGCGGCGCCGGTCCGAAGTCCAGCGACGAGGCCGAGAAGAAGGAAGAGCAGACCAACTACGAGATCAACAGCAAGACGATCGCCACCGTCAAGAACAGCTACACGATCGAACGTCTCTCCGTTGCGGTCGTCGTCAACCGGGGCCGCCTGGCCGCGATGGTTGGCGAGCCGGCCGATCAGGCGAAGATCGACGCCTATCTCCAGGACATGCAGAAGATCGTCGCGTCCGCCGCCGGCCTCGATACGAGCCGCGGCGACGTCGTAACCCTGACGGCCATGGACTTCGTCGAAACGCAGTTGCTCGACCAGGCCGTCGCCGGCCCCGGCGTAATGGAAACGCTGACCCGCAATCTCGGCGGCATCATCAATGCCCTCGCCTTTGTCGTGGTGGCCGCTCTGGTTGTCTGGGGCATGCGGCCGCTCGCCCGCCAGCTCGGGTTCGGCAGCACCGCCGGTCAGCTCGAAGGCGAAGCCGCCGGTCTCGAATTGCCCGACTTCTCTCCCGCCAATGCCGGTGCCGGCGGGGCGCTCATGGAGGGTTTCGGGTCGGACTTCGGCTTCGACAGCACCGACGACCTGCTCAACATGGGCGAGGACGGTGGCTTCAACCGACGCGTCAAGGAAGGGCCGGAAAGGCGCCTGGCCCGGATGGTCGAGATCAGCGAAGAACGTGCGGCGAAGATCCTGCGCAAATGGGCCCTCGACAAGGCCGCCTGATCCCGCCGCAGCCATGGCCGCAATCAAACACAAATCCCGCCCCCTGTGGCGGGATTTGTGTTTGTGGGGGCCACCACGGCATCCTTCGCGGCGGCGTTCATGTTCGGGTCAAATATTACGAGAGTCCGGACGCGTCCGTCGTCATCGCCGCAAAATTTGCTTCAAGTTTCGAAGCGGGGCCGCTGAGTCCCGTCGGATGCCGCGAATGGTAATATTTTAACGATATCTTAATTTATAGATTCGGCTCGCGCCCAGGGCGTGCATCGGCGGCGGTCATGTACTATACCGGATTCCGGCTATACATAGTCAAATCGAAATATAACTTTGTGGACATCATGCTTTGTTCTAACGAAATCACAATTTATATATCGGTAAAATGAGAAGAACCCGAAAATCTCCTGGTGCATTTCAGCAACAGCTCTGAAGACAAAGTATAATCTCTCGAGGTTCTAATTTTCGGACATCGGCAATAAACGCCTGTTTTCCGGGCAAAATGACGCCGGCAGTGCTGTCCGGAATTGCGGCGATCGCGGGGAAAAGCCAAGATTTCGAGCGGAAATACGTTTCCTATCAATGTGTTGTGCTTTGGCGCCGGCAAGGAACATAGCTGGCTCGAACGTGCGAGACGTGCTTGGCCCGAGCGCCGGATGTGAAGTAAATAGCCAGTCCAGGGCGGTGGTATTTTTCTCGTGTCCATGTACATTTTTAACAGTTGATTCGCGTCCTGATCTGCGACTGGTGGTAATAATCGGCTTCGGCCGGCTGTTGGCGGCGACAGTGCAAGTGCAGTTCCGGGATGTGAATCCGGTACGGGGGCTGAATTCATGGACATTTCGCAAGCAGACATCGCTGTCTGGCCTTTGCCGACGGTACCGACACGTGCGCGCGGCGGCGGGTTCTCGCGCGAGCAGCTTTTGCGAAGGCTGGGGGAAGTCGCCGGGCGGGGCGGTCTCGGCAGCGGTCTCTCGGCGTTGACGGAGTATGTCGGTGCGAGCCACTATCTTCTGGCGCGTTACGACATCTCGCAGGACAACGGGCTCGATTTCGTGGTCTGCTCCGATTGGCCCTTCGATGTCGTTCGACGCCTCTCCGGCATCGTCACGTCGCTCCACGCCAAGACGACCGAGCTGGAGAAATGTCTGGCGGTGCTGCAGCCGTGCTTCTACGCATTGCCTGATGATATCGAGCTGCCGCGCGGCATCAGCCGCGAATACTGCGCGATCACCTTCAATGTCGGACGCCTGCGCTTCTCGCTGATGCTGCTTGTGCCGGAAGATGTGATCCTGTCGCAGGAGAGCCTGCGCGATGTCACGCTGCTTGCAGGCTACCTCGCAAGCTTCACGACGCGCGCCGAGGTCCGGCACGATCGGGACTTCGAGTTGACCGAGCGCGAGCTCGAATGCCTCTTCTGGATCGCCGAGGGCAAGACCAGCGAAGAGATCGCGGTGATCCTCGGAATTTCGCGCAACACCATCAACAACTACATCACCAGCGTCATGCGCAAAACCGCGACCAGGACGCGATCGGAGGCGATCGCCTACGCGGTACGCAACAATCTTGTGTAAGGAACGGGCGCGAATGACGCATTTTCTCGGTGGTGGGCGGATTGACGACGACCACAAGCTCGCCAGACAGGGCAGCCGCGCCGCTCGCGCCGCAACCCTGGTCACGCGTCTTCAAGCCATGCAGAGGCAGATCAATGCCAAGCACTTCGCCGTGCTGCGCCTCAATGGCAAGGGCACGGCCCGAAAGCTGACCTGCGTCCTCGACAACTGGGGCATTTCGGCCGAAGCGAACGCGCATGATCTGATCACCGCCTATGGCGAGGAACTGGTTACCCATCTCGATCAGTCGCTGCTGCCGGTGCTCTGGAACGGGGCAGGGGAACACCAGGCGGCCGAGGTCTCGGAACTCGCGCCCTTTGCGTACCGCTTGAAAGCACGCAAGCTCGCCTATTCGGGCATCGCCTTTCCCGTGAGGCTCGGCGCCCAGGGCAATGGCTACGTGATTTTTGCTGGCAGCTACGTTGACGCCTCCACGGAGCAGGTGGTGGATCTCCACGGTCGCAGTTGCATGATCATGACCGACCTGCTGGCCGCCGACGAAAAGCGTATGGCGCCGGCCGAGACCCTGAGCGACCGCGAGATCGCCTGTCTGCAGATGGCAGGTGACGGCCATATCAGCGAAGAGATCGCCGAGCGCATGGGCCTCTCCGTTCATACGGTTAACGCCTATCTGGGGGCGGCGACCACCAAGCTCGACTCGGTCAACCGCATCCAGGCGATCGCCAAGGCCATTCGCCTTGGCTACATCAGCTAAGGGCGCTCGGCCGGATCGGGCGCCGCGCCTCCCACAAGAGCATTGAGCGCTGGCGCCCTCGGCAAACTGAGGGGGCTCTGGTGCGTTCTCTCAGCTTGCGAGCGGCAATTCGTAGGACTTGATGAATTTTGCGTCTGCCAGGCTTCGGGCCAGGAAGGCCGTGTTCTCGTCCGGGTCTGCCGACGGGTTCTGGAAGCTGATATGGCTGATTTCGATACCGGCCGTCTCGTTGCCGAGCGACAGGCGCGCATAGATGGTGACACCGCGGGGCTTGAGCTCCAGGTCGAGGACGATTTCCGGCTCGCAATCCCAGTCCAGATTGTAGTTGCCGCCGAGGCCGAAGTTGACCGTGCCGGGCAGAAAGTAAAGTTCTGCCGCCGATTCGACGAGATCGGCGAGGCTTGCGTAGGATTCAAAGCGCAGGAGTGCGATGAAATCGGCGGCGTCGATGAGCCGCAGTTCGGTCGCCACGGGGCGGATTGCTTCGGCGACGATCTGTTCCCGTTTCTCGGAGAATTCGCACTTTTTCATCGGAGTTATGTCATCCGTTTTGGTTGCGACGCATGCACCCTGTGAATGAGTTCGGCAACAGCCTTGTAAAACACGGGTGGAATCACACTATCGACCGAGACTTGTGCAAACATGGAGCGCGCAAGTGGCGGGTCCTCGAAGACGGGAACGCCATTTTTCTCTGCAATTTCACGGATTTTCAGGGCAACCAGATCCTGGCCCATCGCCACGACGACCGGCGCGTCGTTTTCCTCGCGGACATAGCGCAAGGCGACGGCGTAGTGGGTCGGGTTGGCGATGACCAGCGTCGCCCGCGGTACGGACGAGATCATCCGCTTGCGCGCCCGGTCACGCTGCATCGAGCGCAGGCGTGATTTGACGATCGGATCGCCCTGGGCCTGCTTCATTTCCTCCTTCACTTCCTGCTTGGTCATCATCAGTTCGGTGTACCAATGATGGCGCGACCAGAAGAGGTCGGCGATCGCCAGGACTGCGGTCGCAAACAGGATGACGATCATGATCTCGTTGAGATCGCTCGTCATCGTCGAAAATATCGTGACCGGATCGGAGAACATCAGGTCCAGCGTCGCGAAGTAGTCGTTCCACAGCACCAGCACGACGACGATGGAGACGATGATGATCTTGAACAGCGACTTGCCGAACTCGACCAGTCCCTGCACGCCGAAGATGCGCTTGAACCCGGCCATCGGTGAAATGCGATTGAGCTTCGGCTGGATGCGGTCCAGGACCGGCCGCGGCAGGTTCTGGAAGATCGAGGAACCGACGCCGAAGATGATGAGCAGCGCGAAGGCGGGGACGAGCAGCGCGGTCGATTTCCATGCGAGATGGGTGATGAGCGCCACCACGTCGGTCGAATTTTCCAGCCGCCAGGCTTCGGGCTGCTCGAAGATGTCCTTGAGGGCCTCCGCCATGGTGCTGACGCCGTCGGCGAGGAAAAAGACGAAGAAGATGTAGATCGCCAGCGTCGAGGCGAACATTGTCGCCTCGCGAGAGAAAGGCACATTGCCCTTCTCGGCGGCGTCGGAGATCTTCTTCTCGGACGGGGCCTCTGTTTTGCTGTCTTTATCCTGATCATCAGACATGAAGCAGGAAGGCTCCGGTTACACCAGCGCAGCGTCGTTCGCGTTTTCAATCAGCGCCGCGCGCCTGTTCAGACGCAAGACGCTCGCTGCAACACGTTAAGCTGCCGCATAATTATGCCCTCAATCGATTCCGATCTCGGGAGTCGTGCAGTAGTGAACCCGAAAGGCAGGGCAGACAAGCGTTGAGCCCCGGCATAGGCCGGGGCTCAACAGGAAATACCGTGGCGAAGGGGCGTCGGGCCGTCTGCACGCTGTGCGATCAGGCCGCTTGCGCGTCCTTTTCCTTGAGCTCGAGCTGGCCGCTGGCTGCCAGGCGAATGGCTTCCTGGGTGATCGAACGCCGTGCGATCGCGATGTCGCGCGGGTTGATGCCGGCATCGCCCATGGCGAGATCGGATTCGATCATGCGGCGCTGGCGTGCGCCGATCGAGGCGAGTACCGATTCGCGCAGTTCGGCCGTCGAACCGCGCAGCGCCATCGTGATGATGTCGGTCGACACGTCGTTGAAGAGCTGTACGCGGCTGCGCTGGGGCATGTAGAGCACGTCGTCGAACAGGAAGATCTTCGGGCGCACCTTGTTGGCGGAAGCGGTGCTGAGCGATTCGAGCGACGCGAGCAGGGTGTCCACCTGCGGCTTGTCGAGTTCGTTCATCACCTCGGCGATCTTGGCAGGGCCGGCCGAATTGCGTTCCGCTTCCATCTCGCCGATCATTTCCATGACGCGCTTCTCGATGATCGCGGCGGCCTTCGGGTTGACGTCCTTCATGTTGACGGCGCGCTTCAGGATGTCCGGGCGCTGTTCTTCGGAAAGCTGCAACAGCACCTTGGCGCCGAAGCCCGACGGCATCATCGACAGAACGTAAGCGATCGTCTGCGGATGCTCCTTGGCAAGCTGTACCGATACGGCGACCGGATCGCATTCCTGCAGGCGGTCCCAGATGCTGGCCTCGTAGGACTGGAACGTGGCGCGGCGGCCGAGCAGGCCGTCGACCTCGTCCGGGGTCAGGCCTTCTTCGAGGATGCTTTCGATCGCCTTGGCATTGTCCATCAGCCCGGCGCCCTCGGTGAAGAGGTCTTCGAACTCGTTGACGAGCGCTTCGAGCTCATGCGGCGGAATGGCGCGCAGCGACTGCGCCGCGGCGATGATCGACTGCAACTCGTTCTGGGTGAAGAACTTCAAGAGCTTGCTTGCGACGCCCTTGCCCATGGCAAGCAGGACGGCCGCTGCCTTGTCCGTCTGGCTCAGCGGCCTTGATAGCGCCTGAGCCTCGAAACTTTCGAAATCCATCATGGATTCATCCTTCGCCCGGTCATCGGGCTCTATGACTTCTTGCTGCCCTTGATCTCGATGAGCTTGACGCCGAAGCGCGTGTCGTCGCCTTCGAGAACGGTAATTTCACCGCGGCCGATCACCCGGCCGTTGACCATGATCTCGACTGGCTCGCCAATCCGGCGATCCAGCGCGATCGTTGCACCTTCGCTCAAGCCCATGAGGCCGGAAACCTGCATGCGGCTCGTGCCGAGCACGATCTGAACATCGATCGGGATATCCATGATCAGGTCGAGATTGGCCGTCATGCCGCTGCCGGGCGGCGTATCGATCGCGGCTGCGGCGCCATCAAAGGACGTCGCGCCGAAATCCGTGCCGCCGAAGTCGCCCGATACGGAATCGCCGCCGAAGTCGCTGGAGCCGAAGTCGCCGCCGAAGGCGTCGAGGCCGCCGGCCGGTGCGCCGAATTCGCTGCCGAAGTCGGTCGCTACGCCAGCGGGTTCGCTACCGAAATCCGAGCCGAAGGCTGCCGGCGCATCCGAATCCTGCTTGAGGACACCGCGCAGGTCATTGATCGCCTGGTCGAGTTCCATGTCTCCGACCGCGACGTCTGCCTCGTTGATGGGTGCTTTCTTGGGTGCCATGTGAGAACTATTCCAGTTGAAGCTTGCCTCAGGCATGCTGCGAGCGCGCGGCAGGCCGATTTAACTCATGATGTGGCGAAGGATGTCCTGTTCCGAGCCGTGGGTATCCTTGACCCTGACCGTGTATTTCGATCCCGACCGTCCGAATTCGCAGACATAGAGGTCACGGCCGTTGGCGTTGACGTCGACGCGAACGTCCTGGGCGTCGTGGAAGGGAATGACGTCACCCGCCTGCAGCCGGCTGATCGTTTCGAGCGTCAGGCTTTCGAGCCGGATCCGCGCCTCGATCGTGACGGCGGAGCGGCGCACCTGTTCCTCGAGCTGCTCGGTCCATTCGGCCTTCGCCCTGCGTTGCTGGCCGCTGCCCTTCGGGAAGACGATGGTGGTCTTCAGCAGCACGCTCTGCGGGACGATGACGGAGAAGGTTGACATGACCGGGCCGAAGCCGATCGTCATGTCGATGGCGCCCGCATGGATGTCCTCGATCATCGGATCGGGCTTGGGACGCGAAGCGCTGTTGAGCGGGCGTTCGACGATCGGTTCGAAACCACCCGGCGCATTGACGGCGGTGCGCAGCACGTCGGCGATCTTTTCGAAAAGCGGCACGGCGACGTCGATCTCGATCTGAGAAAGCGCGCGCGGCTGCGGCTCCTCGATCCCGGCCGGCTCGGCGCCGAGCAGCGCCTCGACGAGGGTGATGATGATCGGGCTGTCGCAGCCGATCTGGAAATCCGCGCACCAGTTGCGCAAGGAGACGTCACTGATCACGACGCCGGTGCCGAGGCCGGCGATCAATTCCTGCCGGAGCCCCGTCCGGAAGCCGGCATAGCCGATCGTGATGTCGAGGCCTGTTTCCGCCCGGCAGATGTCGGGAAGGAATTCGCCGAAGACCTGACCGAGTTCGAGCGCCAGCCGGCCGATCACCCGGTCGTCGCCGAGCGCGCCAGTCATGCGCGCCAGGAGCTTCCGGTCGAATGCGTGAACGTTGGAACTCATGGGATCAGGCCGCCTTGCTTTCGCTGCCACCGCCGGGGTTCATCATTTCCTGCTCGACCGCGTCGATCGACGGACGCTCATAGGCCGAGATGGTCTTGCGGCCGTATTCGAGAGCGACCTGCGGAACCGAGCCGTTCATGTAGGCAAGCAGCGTCTGCTTGACGATGACATAGAGCCGGTTCTGCTTCTCACGCACCGATTTGATGTTGGCGACCAGCGGCGCGACGATCGAATAGGACAGGAACACGCCGAGCAGCGTACCGACGAGTGCGGCGGCGATTTTGGCGCCGAGAACTTCCGGCGCCTCGCTGATCGCGCCCATCGCCTTGATGACGCCGAGAACCGCCGCGACGATACCGATGGCCGGGAATGCATCGCCCATCGTCGTCAGCGCGTGGTAGCACTTCATCTTGTCGTGGGTGATGGTCTGGATTTCCTCGTCCATCAGCGCTTCGATCTCGTGCGAACGGGCGTTGCCGATGATGATCAGGCGCACATAGTCGCAGATGAAGGCCGTCAGTTCCTTGTTCTTCAGAACCGTCGGCGCCGACTGGAAGATCGAGGATTCTTCCGGGTTGTCGATGTGGCTTTCGATCTCGTTGCGCGACTTGGTACGCAGGTCCCGCATCAGCGAATAGAGAACGCCGAGCGTGTCGAGATATTCGCGCTCCTTCGGCACCCTGTGGCGAAAGGCTTCGCCGAGCGCCTTGCCGGTATCCTTCACCACCTTCATCGAATTGGCCATGATGAAGCCGCCGACGCCGGCTCCGCCGATGATCAGCAGTTCGAAGGGCTGGTTGAGGACCTCCATGTGGCCGCCCATGGCCAGATAGCCGCCGAGAATACAGCCGAACGTCACAAGAAGCCCGATGATGATGTTCATTTTCGATACCTGTCGCGATCTTATTTTCCGCTAACGGGATACGGTTTCATCCTTGCGTGAGGCTGGCCGGTACGGGCGGCGGAGCCCGTCGCTGGAACAGGTTCGCGCAAGGCTATCCGGTCAGGAATTGCCAAGGCAGGGTGCATGCTCTGTCTCAGTCATTCCGGCAGGGGCGAACCGATCGTGACCACGACCTATACGAGCTACAAGCTGATAACGGCCGACTTGACGAGGTCGCTGGCCCGCGTTGCCGAGCAGCCGGATGTGGCGCGCGAGACGGAATACTACCTGTCGAAGATCGGTGACGTGAAAACGATCGACGATTTCTTTGCCGATACCAGGCTCTACAACTACGCCATGAAGGCCCACGGTCTCGAAGACATGGCCTATGCCAAGGCTTTCATGCGCAAGGTGCTGACCGAAGGCATCGACAATGACGACGCCTTCGCCAACAAGCTGACCGACAACCGCTACAAGCAGCTCGTCGAGTCGCTGAACTTTGCCGCCCAGGGTGCGGCCGCCACATCCTTCGATCGCGCGCAGAAGGGCGTTGCCGACAAATATGCCCGCCAGACGCTGGAGCAGAATGCCGGCGAGGAGAATGCCGGCGTACGGCTCGCCCTCTATTTTGCGCGCATGGCACCGACGATCAGCAGTGGCTATGCCATCATCGCCGACGAGGCGCTGGCCCAGGTGGTGCGCACCGCCCTGCAATTGCCTGACGAATTCGCCGCGACCGATGTGGATCGGCAGGCGGAGGCCTATGAAGAGGCGATCGATTTCAAGGATCTCCAGAACCCGAGCAAGGTGGCCGAGTTTCTCGACCGGTTCACGGCGCTCTGGGAAACCAAAAATTCAACGGACGGTTATGATCCGCTCGCAGTCTTCGGTTCTTCGAGCGGCTACGGCATCTCTTCCGATCTTCTCCTGTCCATCAACAGCCTGAAACTCGGGGGACGCTGAACGTGCAGACTGGTCTTTACGTCGCGATTTCGTCGCAGATGGCGCTCGAAAAGCGCCTCAACACGCTCGCCGACAACATCGCGAATGCCAGCACCGTCGGCTTCCGCGGCACCGAAGTTAAGTTCAACCAGATGCTCGGCGACACGAAGCCGACCAAGGTTGCCTATGTCAGCAAGGGCGAGGAGTTCCTGAACACCAGCAATGGCTCGCTGACGCGGACCGGCTCGGCGCTCGACTTCGCCGTCAAGGGCGACGCCTGGTTTCAGATCGAGACGCCTGCCGGCCCGGCGCTCACGCGCGACGGGCGCTTCACGCTGACCGACGCCGGAGAACTCGTGACGATCCGCGGCTATCCGGTGCTCGATGCCGGCGGCGCGCCGATCCAGCTCGACGGCAATAGCGGGCAAATCACGGTCGGTGCCGATGGCGCACTCCACCAGAACGGCGTCGCTGTTGCCTCGCTCGGCCTCTACCAGGCCGATTTCAGCAACGGCTTCGTGCGTCTCGACAACAGCGCCGTTCAACCGGCGATGCAGCCGGAGCCGGTGGTCGACCGCTTCGATGTCGGCGTGATGCAAGGCTTCGTCGAGGAGTCCAACGTCAATGCCGTCCAGGAAATGTCGCAGCTGATCATGGTCACGCGCGCCTTCGACAACATCACCGCCCTGTTGCGTGACAGCGAAGGATCGCTTGAGGAAGCGGTCAAGACGCTCGGCGGCAGTCGCTAATTCTGACGGGTATCGGCATGCAACGCGAAGGCCTGAAGACAAACGCGGGATCGACCTCTCTGGCAGCACTTGCCGGCCTCGTCGAGCGCTATGCAAAGCCCGAGTTCTCGATCGCACCCGGCGGTCACGTGCAGACGATCTCGCCCGGTCACTACACGGTGACCGGCCTGTCGCGGCATGTGCGGCTCGGTGATTTCGTCGCCCACAAGAGCGTCACCGGAACCCATCTCGGCGAAGTGGTGCGGGTCGAGCCGGAGCGAGTGGTCGTCTGCCCGATCGAGCCGGGCGATCCCATCGGTATCCACGACACCGTGATCCGCAAGGGGGCTTTCCGCGTCGCGCCGACCGATCAATGGTGCGGCCGCACCATCAATGCGCTCGGCGAGCCGATCGACGGTCTCGGGCCGTTGTTGCAAGGCGATGTGCGCCGCTCGATCGCGAACACGGCGCCGCCGTCGATGAGCCGCAAGCGGGTCGAGAAGGGCTTTCTCACCGGCGTTCGGGCGATCGACATCTTCTCCCCCCTCTGCCTCGGCCAGCGTCTCGGCATCTTCGCCGGTTCCGGCGTCGGCAAGTCGACGCTGCTCTCCATGCTGGCGCGCGCAGACGCCTTCGACAAGGTGGTGATCGCATTGGTCGGCGAGCGCGGCCGCGAAGTGCGCGAATTCATCGAGGACACGCTCGGCGACAATCTCGCAAAGTCGGTCGCGGTGGTGGCAACCAGCGATGAAAGCCCGATGCTGCGTAAGATGGCGCCGCTGACCGCCGTCACCATCGCCGAGCATTACCGCGACAATGGCGATAACGTGCTGCTGATCGTCGACAGCGTCACGCGTTTCGCCCATGCGATCCGCGAAGTGGCGACGGCTTCCGGCGAACCTCCGATCGCCCGCGGTTATCCGGCCTCCGTCTTCACGGAACTGCCGCGCCTGCTGGAGCGTGCCGGACCCGGCACCGAAGGCACGGGCACGATCACGGCGATCGTCTCCATCCTCGTCGACGGCGACAACCACAACGACCCGGTCGCCGACTCGACGCGCGGCATTCTCGACGGCCACATTGTGCTCGAGCGCAGCCTTGCGGAAGAGGGGCGTTATCCGCCGATCAATCCGCTTGCTTCCATCTCGCGTCTGGCGCGCAAGGCCTGGACGCCGGATCAGGAAAAGCTGGTGGCGCGTCTGAAGGCGCTGATCCATCGCTTCGAGGAAACCCGCGACCTTCGCCTGATAGGCGGTTACCGCCCCGGTGGCGATCCCGACCTAGACATGGCGATCAAGCAGGTGCCGGTCATCTATGACGTGCTGACGCAGGCCGCCGGTGAGCGCCCGGCGCAGGACGCTTTTGCCGATCTCGCCAATGCATTGAAGGCGGCGGCGATGGGCAATCAACCGGGCGCGAGAGCGAGGTGATGGCGGTGACTGATTACGATGCGGACGAAAAGGTGCATCAGCGCAAGCGAAGCAGCCGCATGCCGATGACCGACAAGTTCCTGGCCGCGACCGGCGTCGTGCTTGCCGCTTTTGCGACCTTCTTTCCCTGGTACGCCTTCTTCCACCAGGACAAGTTCACCATGCCGCCGCTCTGGCAGGGTTCCACCCGCGATCTGCCGGAGCGCGCCGCCCGCAACGTCGTCTCGGTCTCGCCGCTGGCGATGCCCGATGCCGACGGCGAGACGCTTGCCGCGATCGACCAGCTGACGACGGCGACCGTGCCGGGCATCGGTGCGGGTCCGGGTCCCGAGGGGACCGCAGCGGAAGAGGGGCTGTCCCAGCCCTTTCCCGGCAAGTCCGGTTTCAAGCTGATGCATGTCGCCAATGGCCGGGCACTGATCGAGGACGCGAGCGGCATGTACATCGTGCGCATCGGCTCGGCCCTGCCTGACAACACCCGGCTTGCCACGCTCGAGCAGCGCGACGGCCATTGGGTGATGATCACCTCGTCAGGCGAAGTCTACCAGGCCGACTGATTTAGCAGCACATCGTCAGAATGATGGTCGCGTATCTCCTCGGATGCGCGGCTTGCTGCCGTTCGCCCGGGGGATGCAAGCATCCCGGTCGCCGCCGCTTCCGACGAAAGTCCCACGCAAGATTACCGGCCTAGGTTCGCATCACCAAGCATGGAGCTTCTGATGCAAATTCAGCTTTTCGAACTCGCGTCCCGGCAGGCCCAGTGGCTGACCGTTCGCCAGAACGTGGTGGCGGGCAACATCGCCAATGCGAACACGCCGCACTACAAGGCGAAGGACGTCAAGCCGTTCGAAAGCGTGCTGCAGGATACCGGCATGCAGATGGCCGCGACCCACAAGGCGCATTTCACCGAAGGCCTCGAAGCCTCGCAGGTGGCGGAAGTCGGAATGGTCGACGGCGTGCAGATCCAGCAATCCGGCAACAGCGTCGCGATCGAGCAGGAAATGATGAAGACCGGCGAGATCAAGCGCGACTACGAGCTCAGCGCCGGGCTTGTGAAGGCGTTTCACCGCATGATGCTGATGACGGTACGGAAATAAGAACCATGGATCCATTGACCTCAGCCCTCAAGGTATCGGCCTCCGGTCTCCAGGCGGAATCGACCCGTCTGCGTATCGTCTCCGAGAACATCGCCAACGCCCGCTCGACCGGCGACACGCCGGGTTCGGACCCCTACCGTCGCAAGACCATCAGCTTCGCAGCCGAAGTGGATCGCGCAAGCGGCGCCTCGCTGGTCGAGATCGAACGGCAGGGCACGGACGATTCGGATTTCAACATCGAGTTCGATCCGGGCAATCCGGCCGCCAACGACAAGGGCATGGTCAAGATGCCGAACGTGAACATCCTGGTCGAGATGGCCGACATGCGCGAAGCCAACCGCGCCTATGAGGCCAACCTCCAGACCATCAAGCAGTCCCGTGATCTGATTTCACAGACAATCGACCTGTTGAGAGCCTCGCAATAATGATCGACGCAATCAAATCCCTCGGCGCGTTCTCGGTCACCAAAGAGACCGACGGCACCCGTGCCACTTCTTCCTCTTCGTCGATCTTCAGCATGCCGGCGGCCACGCCGGGCGTGCCGCAGGGGCAAAGCTTCGCCTCGGTCCTCGGGGATATGGCGACCGATACCATCAACGCGATGAAAAAGGCCGAGGGCGCATCGCTCGACGGCATTCGCGGTCAGGCAAACACCCGTGAAGTTGTCGATGCTGTCATGAATGCCGAGCAGTCGCTCCAGACCGCAATCGCCATCCGCGACAAGGTGGTCACCGCCTACCTCGAAATCGCGCGCATGCAGATCTGAAGGAACGAGACATGAAGGCCCTTTCCATCGCCGCCACCGGCATGAACGCCCAGCAGCTGAACCTCGAAGTGATCGCGAACAACATCGCGAACATCAACACGACCGGTTACAAGCGTGCGCGCGCCGAATTCTCCGATCTGCTTTATCAGACCGAGCGCGCCCAGGGCGTGCCGAACCGCTCCAACCAGGCAATCGTTCCGGAAGGCGCGATCATCGGTCTCGGCGTCCAGACGGCGGCCGTGCGCAACCTGCATATCCAGGGCAGCCTGGTCAACACGGGCAACGACTATGACCTGGCCCTGATGGGCCGCGGCTGGTTCCAGGTCGAGACGCCGGATGGCGAAACGGTCTATACGCGCTCGGGCGCGTTCAACAAGAATGCCCAGGGCCAGCTCGTGACCATCGACGGCTACACGGTCGTTCCCGGCATCACGGTTCCGCAGGACGCGACGGAAATCGCCTTCACCAGCTCCGGTCAGGTGATGGTGCGTATCGGCAACGATCCCGCAATGCAGGAAATCGGTCAGCTGACGATCGCCAACTTCGTCAACGAGGCCGGCCTCGAGCCGCAGGGCGACAACCTCTTCAAGCAGACCCCGGCTTCCGGCGACGCGATCGTCGGCACCCCGGCGGATCCGGGCTTCGCCCAGATCAAGCAGAAATACCTCGAAGCGTCCAACGTCGATCCGGTCAAGGAAATTACCGACCTGATCTCGGCGCAGCGCGCCTACGAGATGAACTCCAAGATCATTCAGGCGGCCGATGAAATGGCGGCCACGGTGAGCAAGAACCTCCGGTAACGAAAAGAGGGGCAAACATGATGTTTCGCCGATCCGCAGACATCAAGGTATCGAAAGGCGACAGCGCATCGATGGCGCTTCGTCTGGCGGCTGGCGCCTTGCTTGCGGCCGCTTTCCTGTTGCCTTCGGCGAGCCTTGCAGAACGGCTGACTGCAGTGATCCCTACGCGGACCATCTATCCGGGCGAAACGCTCGACCGCAGCCGCGTCGAAGTTGTCGACGTGACCAACCCCGATCTCGCGGACGGCTACGTCAGGACCCTCAGCGAAATCGAGGGCAAGGTTACCAAGCGCACGCTACTGCCGGGCCGGGTGATCCTCGCAAACGCGCTGCGTGAGCAATATGCCGTCGCGCGCGGTTCCACCGTGCGCCTCGTCTTCAGCAATGGCGGCCTGACCATCAGCGCTGCCGGATCGCCGCTCCAGGATGCCGCCGTCGGCGAACTGATCCGGGCGCGCAACATCGATACCGGCGTCATCGTTTCCGGAACGGTGATGGCCGACGGCACTGTCCATGTGGTGGCGAAATGAAAATGCTTGCCTGCAAATGGTTCCTGACGCTGGCCGTCGCGATCTCCGCGGCGCTGACGCCGGCTTTCGGCGCGTCCAGGATCAAGGACGTCGCCTCGCTCCAGGCGGGGCGAGACAACCAGCTCATCGGCTACGGCCTCGTCGTCGGCCTCCAGGGAACCGGCGACAGCCTGCGTTCCTCGCCGTTCACCGACCAGTCGATCCGCGCTATGCTGCAGAATCTCGGCATCTCCACCCAGGGCGGCGATTCCCGCACGCGCAACGTTGCTGCGGTGCTGGTGACGGCGACGCTGCCGCCATTCGCCAGTCCCGGCAGCCGCGTCGACGTGACCGTCGGCTCGCTCGGCGATTCCACCTCGCTTCGCGGCGGCACCCTGGTGATGACCTCGCTATCCGGCGCGGACGGCCAGATCTACGCGGTCGCACAGGGCTCCGTCGTCGTAACGGGCTTCGCCGCGCAGGGTGATGCTGCAACCCTCAACCAGGGGGTGACGACGGCCGGCCGCGTGCCCAACGGCGCGATCATCGAGCGCGAGCTGCCGTCCAAATTCAAGGATGGCTTCAACCTCGTTCTGCAACTGCGCAACCCGGACTTCTCGACGGCTGTCGGCATGGCGGCGGCGATCAACAAATATGCCGCCCAGCAATATGGCGGCCGCATTGCCGAGGCGCGCGATTCCCAGGCCGTGCTCGTCGAAAAGCCGAAGATGGCCGACCTCGCCCGGCTGATGGCCGATATCGAAAACATCGTGATCGAGACGGACGTCCCGGCCCGGGTCGTCATCAACGAACGCACCGGCACGATCGTGATCGGCCAGGACGTTCGCATCAACGAGGTGGCGGTGAGCTACGGCACCCTGACCGTCGAGGTCAGCGAGACGCCGACTGTGGTTCAGCCGCTGCCATTCGCGCGCGGACGGACGGAGGTGGAGCCGAACACCACCATCAACGCGCAGTCCGACGGCGGCACGGTGGCGATCCTCAACGGATCGAGCCTTCGCTCCCTCGTCGCCGGTCTCAACAACATCGGTGTCAAGCCGGACGGCATCATCGCCATCCTGCAAAGCATCAAAACGGCCGGGGCCCTTCAGGCGGAGCTAGTGCTGCAATGACGGCAAACATGAACCCAACTCTCGGCAAGGTCCGCAACCTGTTGCTTGCCGGCGCGGCCGCAGCCTCGATGCTGACAATGCCCGGCGCCTTCGCCCAGGACGTCACCGCGCCTCCGCCAGCCGACGCGACGCAGAACGAGATTCAGCAGTTCTGCACCAATATTGCCGATGCTGCCCGCGACCAGCGCTACGTGCTGCAGCGCAAGGACCTCGAGACCTTGCAGGCAAGCATCGACGAACGCATCGCGACGCTAGAGAAGCGGCGCGACGAATACGAGGACTGGCTGAAACGCCGCAATGATTTCCTGAAACAGGCCCAGCTCGGCCTTGTCGACATCTACAAGACGATGAAGCCGGATGCGGCTGCCGGCAAGCTGGAAATGGTCAATCCGGAGATTGCCGCGGCGATCGTTATGCAACTGCCGGCACGACAGTCGTCGCTGATCCTCAGCGAAATGACGGACGAAAAGGCGGCGACCCTTACCAACATCATCTCGAGCGCCAGCGATCCGAACACCTCGAAGGAACCATCATGAAAATGCGTCTAACGGCCGTGCTGACGGCGGGTCTCCTTGCCGGGTGTCAGAACCAGGCGCTCAACGAGATCGGACGGGCGCCTTCGATGAGCCCGATCGGTAGCGGTCTGCAATATTCCCAGACACCGCAGCTCGCGATGTATCCGAAGCAGCCGCGCCAGGTGGTGAACGGCTACTCGCTGTGGAACGATCAGCAGGCGGCCCTGTTCAAGGACGCGCGCGCGATCAATGTCGGCGACATCCTGACGGTCGACATCAAGATCAACGAAGGCGCGACCTTCGATAACAAGACGGATCGCAGCCGCAAGAACGCCAGCGGCTTCAATATCGGCGCCAACGGCAAGTCGCAGTCGAGCGACTTCGACTGGTCCGGCGAGCTGAAATATGGTTCGAACACAAAGACCGAGGGCGACGGCAAGACAGAGCGCTCGGAAAAGTTGAGGCTGCTCGTTGCGGCTGTCGTGACCGGAGTGCTCGAAAACGGCAACCTGCTGATCAGCGGTTCGCAGGAAGTGCGCGTCAACCATGAACTGCGCATCCTCAACGTTGCCGGCATCGTCCGGCCGCGCGATGTCGACGCCGACAACGTGATCTCCTATGACCGCATCGCCGAGGCGCGCATCTCCTATGGCGGCCGCGGCCGCCTGACTGAGGTGCAGCAGCCGCCCTACGGTCAGCAGTTCATGGATCTATTTTCGCCGATCTGATCGGCAGGGAACGGCATGATGGAAGAACTCGATCCCGCCAATGCTTCGAAGTCGCCGTCGAAGATCATCACGATCGCAATCGTTGCCGTGCTGACGCTCGTCGCCGGCGGCGGCGGTTGGCTGGTGGGCGGCCTGCTCGCTCCGCCTCCGCCGAAGGCAGAGGTCGAGGCGACCAGGGAACCGGCCGCCAACGCCACCGGCGAAGAGGGGCTGCCGAAGGTTGCGACCGAAGCGAATGGCGTCGTCCAGCTCGAGCCGATCACCACCAACCTTGCCTATCCCTCGGAAAACTGGGTACGGCTCGAAGTGGCGCTGCAGTTCGATGGCGCGCCTGATCCCAAGATGGCGGAGCAGATCCACCAGGATATCGCCGCCTATCTGAAGACGGTTTCCCTGCAGCAGATCCAGGGACCGCGCGGCTTTCAATATCTCAGGGATGACATCCAGGAGCGGGTTGACCTGCGCTCCGATGGGCGCGTAACCAATGTGATGTTCAGAACCTTCGTCATCCAATGATTCGATAAATGGTCCGGCTTGTCGCCTTTATAGTCGCCATGACGGCGATGTCCGGTATTGCCGGCGCCCAGAGTTTTCCCTCTGGCATCCTGAATACGCCGATCGACGGGTCGGCCGCCTCGTGGATCATCCGCACCTTCGGTCTCCTGACCGTTCTGTCGGTGGCACCGGGGATCCTGATCATGGTCACCAGCTTCCCGCGCTTCGTGATCGCCTTCGCTATCCTGCGCACCGGCATGGGTCTCGCGAGCACGCCGTCCAACATGATCATGGTTTCGCTGGCACTGTTCATGACCTTCTATGTCATGGGGCCGACCTTCGATCGCGCATGGCGCGACGGCATCGACCCGCTGATGAAGAACCAGATCACCGAGACCGAGGCGATCCCTCGGATCACCGAGCCCTTCCGCGAGTTCATGCTGGCCAACACCCGCGACAAGGACCTGCAGCTCTTCATCGATATCGCCAAGGAAAAGGGCCAGACGGTCGTCGTCGACGACAAGGTCGACCTCAGGGCGGTCGTGCCGGCCTTCATGATCTCGGAAATCCGTCGCGGCTTCGAGATCGGCTTCCTGATCATGCTGCCGTTCCTGGTGATCGACCTGATCGTTGCCACCATCACCATGGCCATGGGCATGATGATGCTGCCGCCAACGGCGATTTCGTTGCCTTTCAAAATCCTGTTCTTCGTGCTGATCGATGGATGGAACCTGCTCGTCGGCAGCCTGGTGCGCTCCTTCAGCTAGGTAAGGCACCCCTCATCGAACGTTTGGCGCGCTGCGAAAAGGCGCAAACAAAAAGGCAGCGCCTTGGCACTGCCTTTCCTCGTCCAGATTGCGTGGCGGACTGCTTAGCGCTCGAAGGGGCCAGTCCGCGCCGGCAGGGCCGGAACGTCGATATGATCGGGCGCCAGACCTTTCCTTGCCCGGTCAGCCATCATTTCGTAGCCCTGTTCCAGGTGGCGGCAGAAGCGTTCGGCATCGAACAGCGGCATGCGGAACCGGTTTTCCTCGAGTGTCTTGCGGTAGTCGGCGATCTTGCCGCGGTCGTTGTAGAGCGCGACGGCCTCGCGAACATAGTCTTCCGGTCCCGCGGCGACGAGTTCCGGCGCGCCGATGGCGTTGAGCAGGCTCTCGCTCACGCGCGAGGCGAAGTTTGTACCCTTGAAGGTCAAGACCGGAAGGCCGGCCCAGAGCTGCTCTGAGGTCGTCGTGTGGCCATTGTAGGGATAGGTATCGAGGCCGATGTCAGCGACAGGGATGCGGCTGATGTGGTCCTGGTAGACGACTTTGGGGCAGACGATGATGCGCTTGGGGTCGATGCCGGCGCTCTTGAACTTTGCGATGATGTTCGCGCGCGCGTCCGGGCGGCTGCACATCAGCCACAGCACGCTGTCCGGGGTCTGTCGAAGGATCTCAATCCAAAGGTTGATCGTCTGCAATGAGATCTTACGGTTGGCGTTGAACGAGGCGAAGACGAAGGCGTCTTCGGGAAGGCCGAGCTGGCGACGCGACATCGGCTGCGGAAGCGGGCGATTGATCGGATCGTTCGGCTGGTAGGTGTCAGGAAGCCTGCAGTATTTCTCGTAGTAGTGCGGTTCGCTGCCGTCCGGCAGCACGTGCGGATCGCCGATGATATAGTCGAGGTCGACGTTGACCGTTGTCCCGGGAAAGCCGAGCCAACTCACCTGGACGGGAGCCGTTTGCCGGTTGAAGATGTTCACCCGGCTTTCGAGCGTGTGCCCCTTCAGGTCGACGAGAATGTCGATGTTCTCGGCGCGGATGACCTCCGCCGCCTGGTCGTCGCCAAGCTCGTTGATGGAAACGATCTTGCCCCACTTTTCGCGGGACCCGTTGTCGCGCGCGACGTTGTCGGGCGACGTGTGGCAGAAGAGAGTGATATCGAAACGCGAGCGATCATGGGCCATCAGCACGGCCGCGAGGAGCTTCATGGTCGCGTGGTCGTGCCAGAAGTCGGATGAGACATAACCGATGCGGATGCGCTCGCCCCAGCTGTGCGGCTGGCTCCGGCGCGCCTTCGCCAGTTCCTCCGGAAGGGCGCGCTGCATGGCTCCGGCGATGTAATTGAGCTTTTCGTCGCCGCACCAGGTGACGTGATAGTAGGGCGCTTCCGCAGCGAGGATATCGAACTGGCCAAGCTTGAGCGCCCGCTGGATATCGCGATCATGCTTCTCGATTTCCGCGTAGTCATTGGCCTCGCGGGCATAGACGAGATAGGCGGAACGCAGCGTCGTGTTCTTGGGATGCGCCTTGAAGAGATTAGCGACTGCCTCGCGGTCCTGCAGGTCGCCGACGTCGGCGGTCAGGAGCTTGAAGGCCAGCGCCTGATGATGACGGTTGCTGCTGGTCGACAGCGGCGCCTTGAACAGGCCGAGTATCTCCTTCTGGTCACGCTTGAGGAAGATCGAAGCGATGATGAATGCGATCTCCGGATCCGTCTTGGCTTTCTCCAGCAGCGGAAGGCCGATGGCCAGCGCTTCGTCCTCGTGGCCGTTGACGAAATAGAGCTTCATCGCCTCGGTCAGATAGTCCTGCGACCGCGAACCGCCGGCCTCTCCGGCGAGCTGGTAGGCCCGCGCCGCTTCGGGCTTGAAGCCGAGTTTCAGGAGCACCTTGGCGAGCAGCACATAGGTCTTCGTATCCCGATTGATGTTCATCAGGATGTTGAGCTGGTCGAGGGCGTCCGTGTACTGGCCTTTCTGGTATTGCCGGGAAGCGGTCGAGAAGATGGCTTGGGCGTTCACTAAGAGCTCCGTCGAATGTGCATGGCCGGCTCGGGGCGAGACACCCCGGATGTCGCAAAACAGGTCTTGCGGGCATCGTAGAGGCGAAACCTTGCCTCAGGCATGAGGCCGCCGGCCCATGTGAAGCCGTCGTTTCTGTCTCGAGGAGAGCCATCGAACAGGTCCTGGCCTCAGCTCGGGAAGCCCGACTTAAAGCGTTGTTAAGTATAAACTATCTCTCGTCGACACGGCTCGGGCATTTAAGGAATTCGCAAGCATTGGGCTCGATATTCGGCCTCACATGACGGGTTTGGTTTCTTCCGAGACAGTCGTTGGAACCGAGAGGCATGAAGCCGATCCGCCATCACCGGTAGTGTAAACAGTCCGGTATGTCCCCCAATCGTCTTAAGTAATAAAGGGACACTCTAATGACGAGCATCATGACCAATTCCGCCGCAATGGGCGCTCTTGCTACCCTGCGTTCGATCAACTCGCAGATGGAAACCACCCAGGACCGTATTTCGTCGGGCCTGCGCGTCGGTAGCGCTGCGGACAACGCCGCTTACTGGTCGATCGCAACCACCATGCGTTCGGACAACAAGGCTCTCTCGACCGTTCAGGACGCCCTCGGCCTCGGCGCTGCCAAGACCGACGTTGCTTACACGGCCATGGAAAACTCCAAGGACGTTGTCGACGAGATCAAGAAGAAGCTGGTTGCCGCGAGCGAGCCGGGCGTCGACAAGAGCAAGATCCAGAAGGAAATCAAGGAGCTGCAGAACCAGCTCGTGAGCATTGCCAAGTCGGCTTCGTTCTCCGGCGAAAACTGGGTCTACAACGACGCCAACAACACGGCTGCTGTCAAGTCGATCGTCGGCTCGTTCAACCGCGACAACCAGGGCAACGTCAGCCTGACGCAGCTCCAGTTCGACACGAACAAGAGCTCGCTGATCGAAGTCAACGCTTCCGGCTCCTACGTCACGACCGGCACGGGTCTGCTGTCCAGCAACATGGAATACAAGCTGGCAACCAACGGCGCGACCGCCACCGCGTCTTACAGCGTCCTGACCATGGACATCACCAACATGACGACCGGCGCTCTGGCCGAGGCCATCTCGGGCGTTGACGCAACGCTCTTGCAGATGACCGATGCCGCTTCCGACCTCGGTGCGCTCAACAGCCGTGTCGAACTGCAGAAGAACTTCGTTCAGGACCTCTCGGACTCGATCGAGAAGGGCATCGGCAAGCTCGTCGACGCCGATATGAACGAAGAGTCGACCCGTCTGAAGGCTCTGCAGACGCAGCAGCAGCTCGGCATCCAGGCGCTTTCGATCGCCAACTCGAACTCGCAGAACATCCTGTCGTTGTTCCGTTAATCCGGCCCAGGCGACGCGGGTTCCGGCCCGCGCCCGACCGCAGAAAATCGAAACCGCGCTTCGCAAGAGGCGCGGTTTTTTGTCGTCCTCTACCGGATGCTGGGGCGTTGTGAAAATAATCGCTGGCTCTTAGGTCGGCGTTAACCACGATGGTGTTTGCTGTGTTCATCGAAGGAGCGGGTTAACCAACAACATTAACCGGTTAACAGGCATGAAGCTGACCGCTGCTTCCCGGTAGCTCCCGGAATGTCCCTTTTTCACGAGTATTGCCAACAAGGGGCACTCAGCCAATGACCAGCATCATGACGAACACCGCCGCAATGGCGGCTCTCTCCACTCTGCGTTCGATCAACTCGCAGATGGAAACCACCCAGGACCGCATTTCGTCGGGCCTGCGCGTCGGTAGCGCTGCCGACAACGCCGCTTACTGGTCGATCGCAACCACCATGCGTTCGGACAACAAGGCTCTCGGCACGGTCCAGGACGCCCTCGGCCTCGGTGCCGCCAAGACCGACGTTGCCTACACGGCCATGGAAAACTCCAAGGACGTTGTCGACGAAATCAAGAAGAAGCTGGTTGCCGCGAGCGAGCCGGGCGTCGACAAGAGCAAGATCCAGAAGGAAATCAAGGAGCTGCAGAACCAGCTCGTGAGCATTGCCAAGTCGGCTTCATTCTCCGGCGAAAACTGGGTCTATAACGACGCCAACAACACGGCTGCTGTCAAGTCGATCGTCGGCTCGTTCAACCGCGACGCCCAGGGCAATGTCAGCCTGACGACGCTCCAGTTCGATACGAACAAGAGCTCGCTGATCGAAGTCAACGCCTCCAACGCCTACGTCACGACCGGCACGGGTCTGCTGTCCAGCAACATGGAATACAAGCTGGCATCGAACGGCGCGACCGTCACGGCCGCCTACAGCGTTCTGACCATGGACATCACCAACATGACGACCGGCGCTCTGGCCGAAGCTATCTCGGGCGTTGACGCAACGCTCTTGCAGATGACCGACGCTGCCGCCGACCTCGGTGCGCTCAACAGCCGCGTCGAACTGCAGAAGAACTTCGTTCAGGACCTTTCGGACTCGATCGAGAAGGGCATCGGCAAGCTCGTCGACGCCGACATGAACGAAGAGTCGACCCGCCTGAAGGCTCTGCAGACGCAGCAGCAGCTCGGCATCCAGGCGCTCACGATCGCCAACTCGAACTCGCAGAACATCCTGTCGTTGTTCCGTTAATCCGGCCCAGGCGACGCGGGTTCCGGCCCGCGCCCGACCGCAGAAAATCGAAACCGCGCTTCGCAAGAGGCGCGGTTTCTTTTTGCTCGAATTCAGCAGCTCCTATCGAAATATCGGCTCCGCTTCAGTTTTTGTTAACCACGATGGTGTTTTCTGTGGCCAACGAAGCGGCGGGTTAATGAACGTTAACAGGCATGAGGCTGACCACCGCTTCCCGGTAATCCCGGAATGTCCCTTTCCATTTCAAATCAGCCAACAAGGGGCACTCAGCCAATGACCAGCATCATGACGAACACCGCCGCAATGGGCGCGCTTCAGACTCTGCGTTCGATCAACTCGCAGATGGAAACCACCCAGGACCGCATTTCGTCGGGCCTGCGCGTCGGTAGCGCTGCCGACAACGCCGCTTACTGGTCGATCGCAACCACCATGCGTTCGGACAACAAGGCTCTCGGCACGGTCCAGGACGCCCTCGGCCTCGGCGCTGCCAAGACCGACGTTGCCTATACGGCCATGGAAAACTCCAAGGACGTCGTCGACGAGATCAAGAAGAAGCTGGTTGCCGCCAGCGAGCCGGGCGTCGACAAGGGCAAGATCCAGAAGGAAATCAAGGAGCTGCAGAACCAGCTCGTGAGCATTGCCAAGTCGGCTTCGTTCTCCGGCGAAAACTGGGTCTACAACGACGCCAACAACACGGCAGCCACCAAGTCGATCGTCGGCTCGTTCAACCGCGACGCCCAGGGCAATGTCAGCCTGACGACGCTCCAGTTCGATACGAACAAGAGCTCGCTGATCGAAGTCAACGCCTCCAACGCCTACGTCACGACCGGCACGGGCTTGCTGTCCAGCAACATGGAATACAAGCTGGCATCGAACGGCGCGACCGTCACGGCCGCCTACAGCGTCCTGACCATGGACATCACCAACATGACGACCGGCGCTCTGGCCGAGGCCATCTCGGGCGTTGATGCAACGCTCTTGCAGATGACCGACGCCGCCGCCGACCTCGGTGCGCTCAACAGCCGCGTCGAACTGCAGCAGAACTTCGTTCGCGACCTCTCGGACTCGATCGAGAAGGGCGTTGGCCGCCTCGTCGACGCCGACATGAACGAAGAATCGACCCGCCTGAAGGCCCTGCAGACGCAGCAGCAGCTCGGCATCCAGGCGCTCACGATCGCCAACACCAACTCGCAGAACATCCTGTCGCTGTTCCGCTAAGCGAACACCCGGGAAAGTCGGGCGACTTTCGCCCGTCTCCTCGCACACAGCGCAAAAAGGCCGCACACCCATCGGGGCTGTGCGGCTTTTTTCGTTCGCGTTCCCGCCTTCCATAGGCGCTTGCGGATGGTGCGATCCGCCTTAACGCTTCATCCATATTTCCTTATTTTTGTTCACCTTCGTTACTGAGTCACTAACGGCGTTAACTATTTGTTAACCATGCGATCGTTACACATTGGTTAAGAGCGAAGGGTCGCCTCCAGGGCAAAACAGGGGCGATTCGCATGATGCCAGTCCCATCGCTGCCGGTTCTGCACTCCGGAATGTCTTCAGAAATTCATTCCGGGCAGGTGACCAATGACCAGCATCATGACCAATACCGCCGCCATGGCGGCGCTTCAGACCTTGCGTTCCATCAACACTGACATGGCCGAGGTCCAGGACCGGATTTCCTCCGGCTACCGCGTGCAGACCGCCGCGGACAATGCCGCCTACTGGTCGATCGCCACCACCATGCGGTCCGACAATGCCGCGCTGTCGACCGTCGAAGACGCCCTCGGCCTCGGTGCAGCCAAGATCGACACGGCCTATGCGGCGATGAATTCGTCGATCGACGTCGTCAGCGAGATCAAGCGCAAGCTGGTTGCCGCGCGCGAGCCCGGCGTTGACAAGCTCAAGATCGACAAGGAAATCACCGAGCTCAAGAACCAGCTCATGGCTGCCGCTCAGTCCGCATCCTTCTCAAGCGAGAACTGGCTCTACAACGCCAATGCCGCCTCCGTCGGTACCAAGTCGATTGTTGCGTCGTTCAACCGCGATGCGAACGGCAATGTGTCCGTCACGACCCTCGACTTCGACACCGCACAATCCATGCTGATCGACACGGCCAATGCCAGCCGTGGCCTCCTGACCAGAAGCTATGATGCTGCCCTGCTGACCTCCCCGGCCGGAGCAACGGGCGCAAGAATCTTCCATCTGATTGGTTCGACCACGGCAACGTCGGATGAAATCAAGCTGACGTCGTCGACAACCGATGCCGAGATGGACGACATGATCCGCGTCGTCGACCACGTCCTCGGCCAGTTGACGGATGCAGGCTCCACGCTCGGCGCCATCACCAAGCGCATCGACATGCAGGAAAGCTTCATCGCCAACCTCATGGATACGATCGACAAGGGCGTCGGTCGACTGGTCGACGCGGACATGAACGAGGAATCGACGCGGTTAAAGGCCCTGCAGACGCAGCAGCAGCTCGGCATCCAGGCGCTGTCGATCGCCAACACGAATTCCGAGAACATCCTGCGCCTGTTCCAGCAGTAAGGCGTATCGGCGGAGAGTGGCCGGCTGCGGCCACGCGATCCGCCAAGACGCTTCCGCTTTCCAGGACGGGAGGCGGCATAAATTGAGTTCTGCCACGTCGTCGGTCACGGCACCCGGTGGAAACGGTTGGACCGCGCTGATTGCCCTGGCGCGGTCCAACACATTCATTTTCGCACAAGTTTGACCGAATAGCCTTCCCTCGCAGTCCTGTCGGATGACTGCCGGCCAAAATGAATCTTGCGCCGCCGCCTGCATGGGATCGCTCCGGGGACCACACGTGTCCGGAACGCGCCGATGTACGTCAAGAATGTTGGGTTCTCCGTATCCGCGGCCGGACCCGAGGGAGACATGTCAGCAGTGCCAGCAGCAATGGAAGTCCGCGCCAGTAGGTGCCGCCTCGCGATCAGACGGGTATTGCCGCATCGCTGTGCTGCCGCGAGTGATCGGTCATGAGTGCGATGCTCTCCCGCTATCTCAAGGATTTCAGCGCGCCGAAGGTCGAGTTGTCGCTGATGCCTCCGAAGTATTTCACCGACCTGGATAGCGACTATGCCGAAGGCGATCGGCCCGGCGCGAGGTCAGCCATGCCAGAGATCGACATTGACGCGGAGCGCCGACGGGCCTTCGCAGAAGGCCGCGCCGAGGCGACGGCCGAACTTGTCTTCGAACACGAGCGCCAGATCGCCGACCTGCAGGCGGCCCATGCGGCGGAACTCGCGGCGTTGACCCAGCGCCTCGAAGCGGAAACGGCCAGTCGCCTCGCCGAACGTTTTGCCGACATGGCCGACGGTCTGGTCACGGCGCTCGGAGATCAGACCGCTCGGGTTTTGGCGCCGGTCATGGAGGATGCCCTCCTTGAGCGCGCCGTCGCCGACATGGCGCAGATGATGAAGCAGGGCCTGGTGGCCGGCGAAGGTTGCACCATCGTCGTCAAGGGCCCGACCCCACTCTTCGAGGCGCTGAAGCGCCAGCTCGGGGAGGACATGCCGTTGTTCCGCCACGTCGAAACCGACGACATCGATCTCGCTGTCGAAATGGACGGTACGATCCTGGTGACGCGCATGGCCGCCTGGGCCGATACTGTCCGGAAAGTTCTCGCATGAGCGACGAAAACCATCACAACGGCAAGCATGAGATCATCATCGTCAAGCGCCACAACGGCGGCCATGACGGGCATCACGGCGGCTCGTGGAAGATTGCCTATGCAGACTTCATGACGGCAATGATGGCCTTCTTCCTCGTCATGTGGCTGATCAACGCGGCCAATGAGGAAACGAAGGCGGCGATCGCCTCCTATTTCAATCCGGTGCAGTTGACCGACCAGAAGCCCGCCGAGCGCGGCCTGAAGGATCCGGCGAAGGACGCGCAGGGCGAGGAGACACAGCAGCGCTCCAAGGTCGATGGCGAGCAGGAAAAGTCCGGCGGATCGGCCAAGACCGGTGACCAGTTGACGGCGACCTCGGGCGAAGAGACCAAGTATTCCGACGCCGACTTCTTCGAGAACCCCTATTCGGTGCTCTCTGAAATCGCCCGCGAGGTCGGCCAGCAGGCCAATATCAGCGTCAAGGGCGAGGGTGGCGCGGCGCAATCCGGGCCGGCAACCGGGGCCGATGGCGGCGAAGCCTATCGCGATCCGTTCGATCCGGACTTCTGGACCAAGCAGGTCGAGGTGTCGGACGCGGGCAATACGACCAAGAGCGACGTCGAGCTCGCCGCTGCGAAGGCGATGCAGGCGGGTGGCGCGCCGGCGGTCGACAAGACCGAGAGTGAAAAACAGGCTGAGCAGGCGAAGGCCGACGGCACCGGCACAACGGCCGAGAGCGATGCCGGCGACAAGCCGAAGACCGAGACGGCCGAGGCGAACGCTGAGAAGCAGGCCGAAGAACTCCAGGCCGAGCTCAAGAAGGAGCTTGCCGGCGAGGCCGGGCAACTGGCGGAAGGCCTGATCGTGACCCCGGCCGAGGGCGGCCTCATGGTTACGATCAGCGAGCGCACGGATGCGCAGATGTTCGCCATCGGTTCGGCCGTGCCGCAGAAGGAACTGGTGTTGGCGATGGAAAAGATCGGCCATCTGCTCGCCGAGCGCCCGGGTGCCATCGCGATCCGCGGCCACACCGACGGTCGCCCGTTCAAGGACGGCACCTACGACAACTGGCGGCTCTCCGCCGCGCGCGCCCAAAGTGCCTATTACATGCTCGTTCGCGGCGGCCTGAAGGAAGACCGCGTCAGCCAGATCAGCGGCTTTGCCGACAGGCGGCTGCAGATCCCTGGCGACCCCTATGCCCCGGGCAACCGGCGCATTGAGATCCTGCTGCAATCGGCTCCGGGTTAAACACCATGCTGAGACGCCTGCGATCGATCCTGATGACCTGCTGCGTGCTGGCGACCGCGTTTGCAACCGGGACCGCAAGCGCGAACGATATCGAGGAACTCGCGCCCTTCAAGATGATCCGGTCGCTGCAATATGTGCAGGATTCCGTGGTGCTCGGCGATCACTCCGCGATCGAGATGCAGCGTTTCATGCTCGGTGCGATCGACAAGCGGCTACGCGCCGCCGACCCGTCGGTATTTCGTGATCCGCGCAACGTCGATGCGGCTCTTGTCTATGCGATGAGCGGCGGCAATCCCGAGACGCTGAAATACCTTTCGGATCATGACGTGGCCGGCAATTTCGATTCCCGCGTCACCGATGCGCTGCGGCAATATCTGAACGGTAAAGGCGGGCTGATCGTCGAGAACCTGTCGAAGGCCGCTCCCGAATACCGAACCGCCCGCATCGGTCCGTATCTCTATCTCATCCTCGGCAATGCGACGTCGCAGCAGGATCCAATTGCGGCGATGAAATATTACGATTGGGCGCGCCTGACGGCTCCGGGTACGATCATCGAGGAGGCGGCCTTGCGGCGCTCCGTGTTCCTTGCTGTGCAGGCCAACGCGCCGGACAAGGGCTTCCACTACGCGCTGACCTATGCGCGCCGCTACCTGACGTCTCCCTACGCCAGCCAGTTCGCCGACGTCTTCGTCGAGCTTGCCGTCGCGCATTTCGACGGCGAGGCTCAGGGACGGATTTCCGAGATCCTCGACTTCATGGACGCGCCGCGCCAGCGCGAGGTCTATCTGCGTGTCGCCCGGCGCGCGGCGATCGCCGGCAAGCAGGCGCTGGCGAAGCTGGCTTCCGAACGGGCCGAAGCGCTCGGGGCGGACGGGGCAGCGCAACCGAAAGTGCTTGCCGGTCTTTATGCCGGACTGGCGTCCGTTCCTTCGAATGATGTGTTTGCCGCAACGGCGAGCATAGCGGCAATACCGGACGCGGAGCTTTCGCCACGCGACCGCGCCCTGCGTGATGCTGCAAGGGCGATTGCAGATGCGGTGGTCCGGCCACCGGATGCTGAAAGCCTCACGCAAGCGTTTGCGTCTAAACCCGATAGACCGATCGAAGCCGATCGCGCGGAAACGGGTGAGGAGACCGGCAGCGGCCTAAGCCCCTTCGGCAATGCGCCGATCCCGGTGGCGGCAGCCGAAGGCGCAGCGGAAATCGGTGCCGGTGCGGCCGGCGATCCCGAACACGACGGGTTCGTGGCGAAGGGGAGGTCAAAGATCGAAGAGATCGATGCCCTTCTGAAGGGAGAAGGGAAATGAGGGCTCTGGACGATAGCCTGCGCGGTCTGCCCCCGGCCCCTGCCGGCAAAGGCAATGGGCGTGCCGGCGGCAAGGAGCAGGCGGGTGGCGCCTTGGGCGGAGCCTTCGAGGATGCCGTGGCGAACGCTGGACGGCAGAAGGCGAATGATCAGGCCGGGGCGGGCAACGGCTTCGGCGACACCGCTGCCGGCGATGACACGGAGGCCGGGGGCTTGATCGACAAGGACAACATTGCCAAGACCGCCGGCCGGCACGGCGCAGCCACGCGCAGCATTGCAATCGGCCGCGACGAGCAGGCACTTGGCGAACATACGCCCCATGGTCGTTTTCCAACGACTGAACCTGACGTCAGCGCAAGGCGCGCGGCGGGCAGGGCCAATCCGGCCAAGGCGAATGCTGACCCGACTGGCATGAACAACGCGACCGTCCCGGACGAGCTCGCAGAGCGTATCGCGTCCCTTGCGGAACGGCTGGCAAAGGCCCAGGCAAACGGCGAGGCGACGGCTGGGGTCGACGCGGATGCCGCCAATGGCGAGGCCGGGGAAACCACGTCGGCATCGAAGACGGATATGGATGACCTGTTGACGCTGCTCGGCGGCGGCCAGGCACCCGGGCAGGCGCTTGGCGAAACGACCAGGACCGGCCATCAGGCAGCGGGCGGACCCGGCGAAGGCGCCGGCATGCATGTCGTCGGAACCGGCGAGCACGGCGCGACACCCGAAGCTGCGGCAGGCGAGGGTGAGCCGGATCGGCTCTTCCGTTTCGCCAGGGCCGACGGCAAGGGACAGGCCGTGACCATGAGCCTTTCGAAGGATGGAGAGGCGGCGTTCGACGGCACCCGTTCGCAGGCTGCCAAGGTTGAGAACGTCACCGTGCTCGAGGCTCGGCGCTATCTGGGCATCTCGATGAACCCGAACACGAGCGCCGTGGCGGATGCGATCGCAGGCGAAGCCGGCGCCAGCGCCTTGCAGCCGAGCGCGGCACTCAGCCAGCCGGGCGCATGGACCCAGGCAGGCAAGACCCTGAACACGCTGAAGATCCAGCTCCATCCGATCGAACTCGGTCTCGTCACCGCCACGCTGAGGCTCAAGGACGACGAATTGCAGGTCGAGCTGAAGGTCGAGACCGGCGAAGCGTTCAGGCAGTTGCGCGATGATCAGAGCGAGATGGTGAAGGCCCTGCGCGCGCAGGGCTTTTCGGTCGACCAGGTCAATATCGTGTTCAATTCGGGCGGCGACACATCCTCGGGCGGCGGCTCGCAGGCCCAGGCTCAGGCCCAACCCGGGCAGCAGGGACGCGAGCGGGCCGACGGGAACGGCCAGGGGCGCCAGCAGCGACAGGAAGACGGCCAGGCTTCGATGGCGGAAAGGTGGGTTGGCAATGGCGAGACGGACGATGCGGCTGCCGGCACTGAGCGCTCTCGTACTGGTCACGTCTACATGTAGTGCCTTCGCCGACGCCGGCATCTGTGAACGCGAGATCGTCAGCGCGGCGGCGAAGTACGGCATCCCTGCCGGA
Source organism: Ensifer sp. B1-9 (assembly GCF_050474445.1). Lineage (NCBI taxonomy): Bacteria > Pseudomonadati > Pseudomonadota > Alphaproteobacteria > Hyphomicrobiales > Rhizobiaceae > Ensifer > Ensifer sp. B1-9. The sequence continues at coordinate 227,590 of NZ_JBCHVG010000007.1, read as the reverse complement.
ATACTCTACTCCGTCGGGTTGACCGAAACCGGCCGCAAAGGCTCCCTGCAGCCCTATGCGATGAACATCGAAGGCAAGGCCTATTTCGGCACCAGCGAACAGGACGTTCTCATGCAGTTCGGCAATGCCCGTGCGCAGGGCGCCAAGCTCATCGATCTTGGCTGCATGCAGATCAACTACTACTTCCATGGCGAGCATTTCAGCTCGCCGCAGGAGATGCTTGACCCGCACAAGAATGTCGAATATGCCGCGCGCTTCCTGGCCAACCTGCACGCCAAGCATGAGACTTGGACCATGGCTGTTGCCCGCTATCATGCGGGTCCGAACAATGATCCGGCGCAGAAGAAATACGTCTGTCGGGTGATCGCGAATCTCGTCGCGACGGGCTACGGAAAGTGGACGCCGAACGCCACGCAGTTCTGCCAGTAAGCAACCTTTGCTTGTATTTTTGATGCCGATGCCGCATTGTGGCGACAATGCGCGGACAATGTGACGGCAAGAGGATTTGTCGTGGCCCGTTAACTTTTCCACATTATTCTAGTGCCGACGTTAACGGGGTGCCACTAGATATAGATCAAATCGGCGAAACATGGTTAATCAATTATTAATTCCACCCAGTAACTTCCTCTAGTTGTTCATGAATCCCTCGATTCGTACCTCTCGTTCAGTGCGGTGCCATACTGATTCGGAGGCGGACGAATGATCGTAGTGGTTGATGAAAGAGAGCTCGTTAAGGACGGCTATACGTCGCTCTTCGGGCGTGAAGGAATTCCCTCGACGGGCTTCGACCCGAGGGAGTTTGGCGAGTGGGTAAATGCGGCGGCTGATTCGGATATCGATGCTGTCGAGGCCTTCCTGATCGGTCAGGGCGACGCCACCTTCACCTTGCCTCGCGCCATCCGCGATCGCTCCATGGCTCCGGTCATCGCCGTCAGCGACACACCCTCGCTCGAAAACACGCTTGCGCTCTTCGATTGCGGCGTCGATGACGTCGTGCGCAAGCCGGTTCATCCCCGCGAAATTCTTGCTCGCGTCGCTGCGATCCGCCGACGCCTGAAAGCAATCACCAACTACACCGACATCGGTCCGATCCGTGTCTTTGCCGACGGCCGTGATCCGGAGATCAACGGCGAAGTCTTCGCTTTGCCCCGCCGCGAACGGCGCATTCTCGAATATTTGGTCGCAAACCGCGGCCGCCGCGTATCCAAGTCGCAGATCTTCAACGCGATCTACGGGATCTTCGACGAGGACGTGGAAGAGAATGTCGTCGAGAGCCACATCAGCAAGCTGCGCAAGAAACTGCGCAAGAAGCTCGGTTTCGACCCGATCGATTCCAAGCGTTTCCTTGGCTACTGCATCGACTGGAATTGAGCGCCGCGCGGGAGAGCGGGCGCCGAGCCAAGACAGGTTCACGCAAGGCCCGCTTCCTAGTGTCGCCGCAACGAGGAAATGAGGATCCGATATGAGTCTCTATGGCAGCATGAGAACGGGCGTGTCCGGTATGAACGCCCAGTCCAACCGCCTGGGCACCGTTGCCGAAAACATCGCGAATGCGAACACGACGGGCTACAAGCGCGCCTCCACCGAGTTTTCGTCGATGATCCTGCCTTCGGGCGGCGGCAACTACAATTCCGGCGGCGTCGAGACGCAGGTGCGCTACAGCATCTCGCAGCAGGGCGGCACGAGCTACACGACTTCGGCAAGTGACCTCGCCATCAATGGCGGCGGCTTCTTCATCGTCCAGGGCAATGGCGGCCAGAATTTCCTGACGCGTGCCGGCTCCTTCGTGCCGGACAAGGACGGCAACCTCGTCAACACCGCCGGCTACAAGCTGATGGGTTACGAATACAAGGCCGGCGCCGACCCGACGGTCGTCGTCAACGGCTTCGACGGCTTGACCGAAGTCAAGCTCAAGGACGAAGGCCTCGTCGCCTCCGGGTCGACCAAAGGCGCGATGGAAGCAAACCTTCCGTCGGGGGCTGCAGTCGGCGATGAATCGAAAACGTCGCTCGTCGTCTATGACAGTCAGGGTAACACCCGCATCCTCGACTTCGTCTACAAGAAGACCGGTGTGAACGCCTGGTCGCTCGAAGTCCGTGACCGCGACACATATTCGGCAGGCCCTCCGGCGGCCGGTGTGCTCGGCACGCAGACCATGACCTTCGATGCGGCCGGCAAGCGCATTTCGGCAACGCCTGCGACGCTGACGACGACCGCTATCACGGGTCTTCCTGGCACGGGCGCCGACCTGAATGCCCTGACGATCGACACGACGAAGACAACCCAGCTCGGCGGCGACTTCACCAGCAGCGGCGGCGGCATCGACGGCAGCAAGCCGAGCAAGATGTCGGGCTTCGAGATCGACAAGGACGGCATCGTCTACGTCAAGTACGGCGACGGCAACCTCATTCCGAAGTTCCGCATCGCGCTGGCGACCGTTCAGAGCCCGGACAAACTCTTGCCGGAGTCGGGCAACGTCTACTCGCAGGGCACCGATTCCGGCGTCATCGTCACCGGTTTTGCCGGCTCTGGCGCCTTCGGCAGCATCCAGTCCAAGGCGCTCGAAAACTCCAACGTCGACATCGCCAACGAACTGACCTCGATGATCGAGGCGCAGCGCAACTACACGGCAAACTCCAAGGTATTCCAGACCGCCTCGGACCTGCTTGACGTGCTGGTCAACCTGAAACGGTAATTGAAAGAGATACGGTCCGCGTCATGTCGCTGTCCTCCGCAATATCCATCGCACAGCAGGCCTTCAGCAACACGGCGCAGCAGACCGCGATCGTGTCGAAGAACATCGCGAATGCGGGCAATGCGGATTACTCGCGCCGGCTCGCGCTCTTGGGCAGCACGCCGAACGGGGCGCAGGTCGTATCCATTTACCGGGCCCAGAACGAGGCGCTGCTCAAGCAGAGCATCGCCAGCATTGGCGAAGCCTCGGGGCAGGCCCGGCTTCGCGATGGGCTGGAACTGCTGAAGTCGGCGCTCGGCGGCAACGACTATGAGACGGCGCCTTCCAAGCTGCTCTCCGACTTCCGCAACAGCCTGCAGACCCTTGCCGCGACGCCGGGGAACAAGACGATCGCCGCCACGGCGGTCTCCGATGCGCAGGATCTCGCCGACTCGCTCAACAAGACCTCCACCACGGTGCAGGATTTGCGCAAGGATGCCGACAAGGAGATCGCGATTGAAGTCGACAAGCTGAACAGCTTGCTGGCGGATTTCGAGAAGGCCAACAACGCCGTCAAGTCGGCGACGGCCCAAGGCGGTGACGCCAGCGACGCGCTCGACCAGCGCGACAAGATCCTGAAGCAGGTTTCGGAGATCATCGGTATCTCCACCGTGACGCGCGGCAACAACGACACGGTGATCTTTACCACCGACGGCACGGTGCTTTTCGAGAACATTCCGCGTCAGGTTACCTTCGCCCCGACCACCACCTTTGACGCGACCGTCACCGGCAACAAGATCTTTGTCGATGGCGTGCCGATCGCGGCCGGGACAGGTGCGGACACCACTGCCAAGGGCAAGCTCGCAAGTTTGGTGCAGTTGCGCGACGACATCGCGCCGAAGTTCCAGTCGCAGCTGGACGAAATCGCGCGCGGCCTGGTCGAGCTCTTCAAGGAAGGCAATCCGCCGGCGATAGCCTATCAGCCCGGCCTGTTCACCTGGGGAAGCGCCGGCATTCCGGCCGCGGGCTCCGTCGTCCCCGGACTTGCATCGAGGATCACCGTCAACGCCATGGCCAAGGCGAACCCGCTGCTGCTGCGTGACGGTGGCTTCAACGGTGTGGTCTCGAACCCGGGGGGCGCCGCAAACCCGAGCCCCGGCTATACCGATCTGCTTGACGGCTTCATCAACAAGATGGGCGAGAACATGTCGTTCGACCCGTCGACGGGCCTCGACAGCAACAGCAGCCTTTTGAACTTTGCGACCGGTTCGGTCGGTTGGCTCGAACAGACGCGCAAGACGGCTTCGACTGCGGACGACAACAAGCAGGCAATGCTGGCCCGCACCCAGGAAGCACTCAGCAAGCAGACGGGTGTGAGCATCGACGAAGAGCTGTCGCTGCTGCTCGATCTCGAACAGTCATACAAAGCATCGGCCAAGCTGGTCAGCACAGTGGATGCCATGATGGCAGCCCTTATGGAAGCCGTGAGGTAATCATGAAGACGTCCTACGTTTCTAATCTGGCGATCCAGAGCGCTATGCGCCTGACGATCCAGCAGAATCAGTCGGAGCTGCTTAAACTCACCCAGGAGCAGACCACCGGACGCCATTATGACGTTGGCCTGGCGCTTGGGGCGACGGCGTCGCGCTCGCTCAACCTGCAGCGCGAATTGGACCGGCTGAACTCGATGAAGACCACGAACTCGGTGGTGACCCAGCGTCTCTCCGGTTCGCAGGGTGCGCTCGATACGATGGCGAAGGCCGCGGAAAAGGTGCGCGACACGCTTGTCACCTACAAGGGCAACGATGCTGCCAGCCAGTTGAAGATCCAGAAGACCGAGATCATGGGCGCGCTGCAGACCTTTACCGCTGCCGCCAATACGTCCTTCAACGGCGAGTTCCTGTTCTCGGGCATCAATACCGACGCCAAGCCGGTTGCCGACTACAGCACGACACCGCCGTCGGCCGCCAAGACAGCTTTCGATAACGCCCTCTCGACCTTCATGGCCGTACAGGTTCCGCCGCTGACCGGCATGGACCAGTTCTCCGTCACGCAGATGCAGGACTTCATCAAGAACACGGTCGAACCGATGTTTACCGGACCGGGCTGGGATGCCAACTGGTCCGACGCTTCGAACCAGAACATGACGAGCCGGATCAGCGCCAGCGAAGTCATCGAAAGCTCGACCAACGCCAATACCCGCGGCTTCCGGATGTTCGCGCTGGCAAGCGTGATTTCCGCCGAACTGATGGACCAGAACGTAACGCCCGAGGTGCGCGCGGCCATCGGCGTCGCCGCGCTCGACTATGTAGAGCAGGGCATCGCCGGCCTGAACGCTGAGCGTAGTTCGCTCGGTATCTCCGAGTCGCGCGTCAAGAAGGCGAACACCTCCATCGAAGCGCAGCTCAAGCTCGTCAACACGCATGTCGCCGACATCGAGGGCGTCGATCCGATCGAGACATCGACCCGGATCAACACGCTGAAGGTGCAGTTGGAAACGTCCTATACACTAACGTCGCGACTGCAGCAGATGAGCTTGCTTAATTTCCTCTAGTATGGGGAACCGGACAAACATGAAGGATGTCTGAATGTACCAGTTTTCCTATGCCGAGATCATGGAGGACGGCGTTGCCGACTCCAAAAATCGAGAACGGCAGGTACTCGATCGCTCGATCGCGCTCATGGAAGCAGCGAAACAGCAGAAAGGGTATTCGCGAGAGGCCATCGAGGCCATCTACTTCACCCGGCGCCTGTGGATCCGTTTCATCGAGGATCTGCGCGCTCCGGAAAACCAGCTCAACGAAGAGCTGCGCGCCAATCTGATTTCGATCGCCATCTGGATACTCAATGAGACGGAGAAGATCCGCAAACGCGAATCCTCCAACTTCCAGGGCATAATTGACATTACCACCATCATCAGGGATGGACTGAAATGAAGAGCACACTGCGTATTTCGCTGAAATCGGGCGAACGGATCTTTGTCAACGGCGCGGTGCTTCGCGTAGATCGCAAGGTTGCGGTCGAATTCCTGAATGATGTCACCTTCCTGCTCGAAAACCACGTGCTGCAGCCGGAAGACGCAACCACGCCGCTGAAGCAGCTCTACTTCATCGCGCAGATGATCCTCATCAATCCGGAAGGTGCGGAACAGTCGACCGCCATGTTCCGCAAGTCGATCGTCATGCTGCTCAACTGCTTCAAGAACGAAGAGGTCCTGGCCGAATTGAAGCGTGTCGACGGTCTCGTCACCAACGGCCGTGCCTTCGAGGCGCTGAAGGCGATCCGCGGCCTCTATCCGATCGAAGACCGCATCCTCAACACGCAGGAAATCACGCCGGCGACGGTCGAGCAGATTCGCAAGGAAATCGCACCATGGCGGTAAGCGGCGTCAACAACAACAGCTACACCCCGATCGTTTCCGGCCAGGATTCGGGCGGCGACGCCGCCAAGGCATCGCTCAACTACGAGAGCTTTCTGAAGCTGCTCGTCGCCCAGATGAAGAATCAGGATCCGACGCAGCCGATGGATGCGACGCAGCAGATCGCCCAGCTTGCGACCTTCTCGCAGGTTGAGCAGACGATCAAGACGAACAAGAACCTCGAAAGTCTTCTGCAGCGCACCTCGCTCAGCGAAGCGGATGCCGTCATCGGCCGCACCGTCACCAGCGAGGACGGCAAGACCACTGGCGTGGTTAAGGAAGTGAAACTATACTCCGACGGAATCATTGCGGTGCTCGATAGTGGCAAGGAGCTCATTATCGGCCCGGGCGTCAAGGTGAAGTGACACATCCATGAATGAGGCGGATGCCCTCGATATCGTACAGGCCGCGATCTGGACTGTGATCGTGGCCTCGGGCCCCGCCGTTCTCGCCGCCATGATCGTCGGCGTGGTCATCGCCTTCATTCAGGCGCTGACCCAGGTCCAGGAAATGACCCTTACCTTCGTCCCGAAGATCCTTGCGGTCATGATCACCGTCGCTGTCTCCGCGCCCTTCATCGGCGCCCAGATCTCCATCTTCACCGACATCATCTTCTCACGCATCCAGTCCGGCTTCTGACCGCGCACGGCGCGAGGCGATCCGGACGTCCCGTCCGTGAAACCCTCGCGCAAGCTTGGGCCGTTATCTCCGTTCCTATAGTGGGGCAGCGCGTGTGAATGCTGCCTTGTTCTCATGATGAGACGGAAGAGACATGGCACAACAAGCAGCGCTGATCATCCCGAAGGTAGCACCGAAGGGCCGGGACGTCGGCTTCGCGCTCGGGATCGTGGCGATCCTGTCGATCCTCTTCCTGCCGATCCCGACCTTCCTGATCGACCTGGGCCTCGCCTTTTCGATCGCCTTTTCCGTGCTGATCCTGATGGTGGCGCTGTGGATCCAGCGCCCGCTCGAATTCTCGTCCTTCCCGACGATCCTGCTGATCTCGACCATGGTGCGTTTGGCGCTGAACATCGCCACGACCCGAGTCATCCTCTCGCACGGGCATGAAGGGCACGGCGCCGCCGGCGGCGTCATTTCCGGCTTTGCCAGCCTCGTCATGTCCGGTGATTTCGTCATCGGTCTGATCGTCTTCCTGATCCTCATCACCGTGAACTTCATCGTCATCACCAAGGGCGCGACACGTATCGCCGAAGTCGGCGCGCGCTTCACCCTCGATGCGATCCCCGGCAAGCAGATGTCGATCGACGCCGACCTCTCGGCGGGCCTGATCGACGAGAAGGAAGCGCAGCGCCGCCGCCGCGAGCTGGAAGAGGAAAGCTCCTTCTACGGCGCGATGGACGGTGCCTCGAAATTCGTGCGCGGCGACGCGATTGCCGGCCTCATCATCACCGCGATCAACATCTTCGGCGGCATCATCATCGGTTATCTCCGCCACGGCATGCCGATCGGCGAAGCGGCCGACGTTTTCGTCAAGCTGTCGGTCGGTGACGGTCTCGTCTCGCAGATCCCAGCCCTGATCGTATCGCTCGCCGCGGGCCTGCTTGTTTCGCGCGGCGGCACCGCCGGCTCGACCGATCAGGCCGTCGTCGGCCAGCTCGGCGGTTATCCACGCGCGCTGATGGTCGCCTCCGGCCTTATCATTCTCCTGTCCGTCGTTCCCGGCCTGCCGTTCCTGCCTTTCGCGGTGCTCGGCGGCGGCATGGCGTTCCTGAGCTGGCTCGTGCCGCGCCAGATCGAGGCGGCGAACGCCGCCCGCCGTGCCGAGGAAGCGGCAAAGGTGCAGCAGACCAAGGAAGGCGAGGCGGACTCCGTGAAGTCGGTGCTGAAAACCGCCGAGATCGAGCTTCTTCTCGGCAAGCAGGTCTCGACCCGGCTGCTCGGCGCACACCAGGAACTGGCCTTCCGGGTCGGCAAGATGCGCCGCAAATTCGCCGGGCAGTACGGCCTCGTCATTCCGGAGATCAAGGTTTCCGACGACATCAGCATTCCGGACAAAGCCTACCATATCCGCATCCACGGCACGACGATCGCCTCGAACACCGTGCGCGTCGGCGAAGTGCTTGTCGTGACCGGCGGCGGTCGCCGGCCGAGCGTGCCGGGCGACGAGATTCGCGAGCCCGCCTTCGGCATGCCGGCGGTCTCGATCCTCGAAACCTTCACCGAAGACTTGAAACGCGAGGGCTTCCACCCGATCGATAATGTCTCGGTGGTGCTCACGCATTTGAGCGAGGTCATTCGCAACAACCTGCCGCACCTGCTCTCCTACAAGGACGTGAAGGTGCTGATCGAGCGTCTCGATCCGGAATACCGCAAGCTCGCCGACGAGATCTGCACCTCGCACATGTCCTATTCCGGTCTTCAGGCCGTGTTGAAGCTGCTGCTTGCCGAGCGCGTCTCGATCCGCAACCTGCACCTGATTCTCGAAGCCGTCGCCGAGCTTGCGCCGCATGTGCGCAAGACCGAGCAGATCGTCGAACATGTGCGCGTGCGCATGTCGCAGCAGCTCTGCGGCGACCTTGCCGACAACGGCGTCCTGCGCGTGCTCAGGCTCGGCAACAAGTGGGACATGGTCTTCCACCAGGCACTGAAGCGCGACGCCAAGGGCGAAGTCGTCGAGTTCGACATCGACCCGCGCCATCTGGAAGAGTTCAGCGAACAGGCGACCAAAGTTATCCGTGAACATCTCGATCGCGGCATGCCCTTCGTACTGGTAAGTTCGCCCGAATCCCGCTCTTATGTTCGCATGATCATCGAGCGCCTCTTTGCCACTTTGCCCGTGCTCTCGCATGTCGAGCTTGCCAAGGGCCTCGAGATCAAGATCATCGGCTCGATTTCATGATCACCGACCCGGAGGGCACGGTGCTGGCGCTGTTCGCGGCCTTCTGCCGGATCGGCGGCTGCATCATGATCATGCCCGGGTTTTCTTCTGCTCGTATTCCGATGCAGGTCCGGCTGTTCATTGCGGTTGCGGTGTCCATGGCGATCCTGCCGGTCATGTGGACGGACATCTATCCGCAGGTGACCGGCAACGGACATACCTATATCTACCTGATCGCCGCCGAAACGGCCGTCGGCGTCGTCATGGGTCTCGTTGCGCGCTATTACGTGCTCGGGTTGCAGTTCGCCGGCACGGCGATCACCATGTTGATGGGTTTCAGTCCTCCGCCCTCGTCGGATGTGATCGAAGACACGCCCGAGAACCAGTTGACCAGCCTCATCAGTTTCGCCGGCTTGATGGTGCTCTTCATGCTCGATTTCCATCACGTGATGATCGAGGCGATCGTGCAATCCTATCGCGCCATGCCGATCGGTACTGCCTTCGATCCGCAGGGCGTGCTGATCACGCTCACGGATTCTCTGGCGCAAACCTTCATGATCATGCTGAGGCTCGCGAGCCCCTTCGTCATCTACGGTCTGCTTTTCAACGTGGCGATCGGCATGGTGAACAAGCTCGCACCGCAGATCCCGATCTACTTCATCTCGCAGCCCTATCTGATCATGGGTGGCCTGTTCCTGCTCTATCTCGGCATCGCCGCGATGCTGCGCCTGTTCGGCGACGGTTTCGCGCCGGTCATGCAGGGAGGATAGCGAATGAAGACGCGTTCGCAGAAGCTCAAGCGCCTGGTCGCCGTCCAGCGCCATCTCGAGCAGATGGCCGAGGCCGACTATGTCGAGATGGTGCGGCAGCGCGAAGTGCTGGCCGAGACGATCGACGTGGTCGTCGACGCCATGGGCTCGGCCCACCCGATGCACCGCATGTTCTCCGGCCACTATTCCTCGCAGGTCGGACGTCTGGTGCAGAAGGACCAGATGTTGCTCGGCATCCAGCAAACGCACGAGGCGCGAATGCTGAGGGAGCGGGCAAAGGCCGACCGGCTCGAGGAAAACATGAAGGATGCGCGGCAGTCCGAGGAGCGCGAAGAGGCCGACAACTCCATCTATGACCTGATCGATCAACACCTTACGGGACAGGCGCCAGCTTCCGGTAAGGTTGACGGGCGATAGTACGCCATCCGGGGATGCTCCGACGCTGGAGCAATGCCGGTCCGACTATTGCCTTTGTGCATCGCCCTTGGTCGATGCCGGCTCGATTTTGAGAGGATTCGTCATGGCCATCTCTCCGCCCAGCGACCTGGTGATGGATGTCGTGCGCGCCGCCGACCCGACCGAAGTGCAGGAAGCGCAGGCCCGGTTGAAGGCCAATCGCGCCGCGTTCAAGGCGACGAGCCTTGCGGAGAATGGCAACGGCTTCGCCGCTGCCGTCAATATCCTCAATTCTTCCGAAGGGTCGACCGGGCTCGGCGACATCAACAATCGTGTCGAGCAGAAGAAGATCCCCGAAACCTATCGCAAGTTCGAGGCCATGGTGCTGCAGAATTTCGTGAAATCGATGTTGCCGACGGACAGCGAAAACGTCTTCGGCAAGGGGACGGCCGGCGACATCTGGAAAAGCATGATGGCCGAACAGATCGGCGACGTGCTGTCGAAGAACGGCGGGATCGGCATCGCCGATCAGCTCGCGAGCGGCAGCGCGACAGATCGGGTCCAGGCCTCGCTCGACGGCAACAGCCGGAACCTCGCCGCAAGCCTCGTGCAGGAATACGAGCGCAAGACGCTGACCGGCTTTGCGGCCGACGACAAGAACAAGCAGGCCTAGAGCGGAATGAGGAAAAGTGTATGCGGTTTTCCGCCCGCATCCCGCTCTAATTCATAGGAATCGATCATGTTTGTGATTCGGGCCGATCCGACCCAAATCATCGTGATCCAATTGGGAGTTGATTGATGGAAGCTGTGGCATCCAATGACGTCCGGATCCAGAACGTGCTCGGGCGACTGGAAATGATCCTCGACAACGAGAACAGCCGCATCGGCATCGACCCGGAATTCGACATCAAGACGTCGAACGCACACAAGAGCCGTTGCCTCTACGAACTGACGATGTTGCATCGCGACATGCAGCCGGGAGAGACGTCTTCGACTTTTACCTCGCACGCCCGTCACCTTCGCGACAAGCTGGCGGTCAACTCGCAGAAGGTGGAGGCGCATCTCGAAGCGGTGCGTTCCGTCGTCGATCTCCTGAAGACGGCCGCACAGGATGCCGATGCGGACGGCATCTATTCCGAAGCGCAGTTCCGCTATAGCGATTTCTGATGCTGAAGCTCATTCTCACCGGGGTCTGGGTCTGCGCGGTGACGCTCGGATCGGTCTATTTCTCGATGCAAAGCGCCTCGGCGCCCGCCGTCCCGGACGGCGAGGCCGCCCGGCGCGCATCGGAGCAATATGTTCCCGGTGAGATGATCACCATTCCGGTGATCAGGGAAGGCTCCGTCCAGGGCTATTTCCTCACCAAGCTTTCCTTCTCCGCGACCAAGGAGGGGATTAACAATCTTCGTGCCCCGCTCCGGCAGATGGTCACCGACGAGCTTTACGATCTGCTCGTCGGCTCGAAATTCATCGATGTCGCCGACACCGGCACCTTCGATCTGCCGACCTTCAAGACCACGGTGAAGGATGGCCTGAACAAGAAGCTCGGCGACGAGGTGATTACCGAGGTGCTCGTCGAGCAGCTCGAATACCTCACCAAGGACGACGTCAAGCGCGTCGCCAACAGCCAGAACGTGCCGCGGCAGAAGCCGGTTCCGATCGTCGACAAGAACGGCAATGTCGCCAGCGACAGGCTGCCGGAAGGCGCCGTCAAGGCAAGCAGCACGCATTGACCGGAGAAAGCGGGCACTTGTCCGCTCGCTTTCCGATCTCGATCATTTCATTTTGACGTTGCGATATTCCGGACGGAAAGCCATTCCAGGCTTTTCCTGGGAACGCTGTTCCGAACCCCGCTTCGTCAGTTTTTCTCAGGGCTGCGGTACTGTTCGTTGACGAGGCCGAACTCTGCCATCAACCGGCCGAGCGCGACGTAGAAGTGGTAGAGCCCTGCGCCTGCCAGGCCGCTCTTGCTCCAGAGCTCGATGCCGCGCGGGACCGATGCACCAAGCAGTGCCAGGGATTTGCCGAAGGTTCTCATTCGCCCGCGGAAGCTCGGGTCGCGTCGATGTTCGAGCATTGTCGAGATCGCGCCGTTGCGGAGGCTACGCGCGCGGATCCAGGATGCGCTGGTTCGGCGTGCCGGCACGGTCTCGGCGACCCAGGCATCGGCAGCCCAGGCGAAGCAGAATCCCTGTTCCTTGCTGCGGCTGTAGAAATCCGCATCGCCGCCGCCGATGAAGTTGAATGCCGGGTCCAGGAAGGGCCGCGGCATGGTGTCGAGAACGGGCCGGGTAACGAGCACGTTGCCGGAGGAATAGAGGATCGGCACCGGCCCGGTCGTATCATAGTGGGGCGTGAAAACCGGGTGGCGTTTCCATTTCTGCCCGCCGTCACCCTCGAAAACCGGGAGTTGCGGCCCCCCGACCATGTCCGCACCCGTCGTTTCCTGTACCGTGATGAGGCAATCGAGCCACTCGGGCGCCGCGATCTCGTCGTCATCGATGATCGCGATCGCCTTGAGATTCGGATAGGTCTCGAGCGCCATCGACCAGCCGGCGTTGTAGGCATGGCAGTTGCCGCGCTGGTGCGCGACGATGACGATCGATTCGGATGGATGGCCCAGGAAAAAGTCCTTGGCGGCCTGAGCGCCGGCCAATCCTTCATCGTCGTTCTCCACCACGACGGTGGCAAAGGAGACGTCAGGTCTCTGGGAAACAATGGTTTTCAGCGTCTTGACGACGTGTTCGGGCCGGCGAAACGTCGGCAGCACGACGACGACTTCGATGTCGCCGGCATCCTCCAATTCTGTCCGGAAATAGACGGAAATGTCCTGGCCGGTCGACGTCATGGCGAAACCTGTGCAAGCAAAACTAACGGGCAATACAACAAATCTTCCTAAACAGATGCTGAACCTGTCCGGCGGATTTTGAAAGGGGGCTTTAAGTGCTCCTTCACCTCATGCTGCTAAAGAAGTGCCCAGCTCCATTCATGACGTGTGGCAAAATGCATCTTGTCCTGGTTTCCTCGCTCGTTCCCGTCGCCAATCCGGCGTCCGGTTTCGACATCGCCAACCGGGCCGTGCTTGACGGTCTGCGTGCACTCGGTCACCGGGTCAGCGTCATCGGTTTTCTCCAGCCAGGGCGCACGCCCGCCCACGATTGCGAGATGCATCTCCTCGGCGAGCTCGAGGTCACCAATGCCAGGGTCGGCAAGCTTCAGAAGCTGCGCTGGCTCACGACCGCCTTCCTCAACCGCACGTCGGTTTCATCGGGCAAGATGCTCACGGTATCGGCAAACCGGATTCAGTCGATCCTCGACAGCCTCGCCCCGTTCGATGGGCTGGTGCTCAATTCGGTGCAATTGCCGGCCGCCTTCGCGCAGGTCTTCCGACCCTATCCGTCGATCTATGTCGCGCACAATGTCGAGGCGGATTCCGCTTTCGAGAACGCCGAGCGGGCAAAGGGAACCATCGAGCGCTTTCTCTTCCGGCGCGAGGCGCAATATCTCGAACACTACGAGCAGCACCTGGCGCACAATGCGGTCGCCGTCTGGACTTTTGCCGAGGCGGATCGTTTCGGTTTCGGCCGCGCCGTCAGCGAGCGGGCCTTCGTTCTGCCGCTGGTTACGGGTTGGGGCACGCCGCTTGCCCCGACCGGCGAAGCTGATCAACACCCCCGTCACGATCTCGGCCTGATCGGCACGTGGAGCTGGCGGCCGAACAGGCTGGGTCTCGACTGGTTCCTCGCCGAGGTTGTACCGCATCTGCCGGAGGCGATGTCGATCGCAATCGCCGGTCAGTTGGACGGCGTGCCTTCGGTGTCTCACCCGGGCGTCCGTTTCGTCGGGCGGGTGCCGGACGCGCGTGCCTTCATAACCGAAAGCGCGGTCATCCCGCTCATCAGCCGCGGCGGCACCGGCGTGCAACTGAAAAGCCTCGAGACCTTTGAACTCGGCATGCCCTGCGTAGCAACGCAGGCGTCGTTGCGTGGCATCGACGCGGTTCCCGACAATTGCTCCGCGGCCGACGATCCCTCGGAATTCGCGCGGCTTCTGGTCGACAAGGTTGCAAAGGCGCGTGCCGGCGACCGTCAACGTCTCGACGGCTCGGCCTTCCATCGTGCCCAGAAAGTGAGACTGATGCGGGTGATGCGCAACGTGCTGGTGGGCTTTGCGCCTGCGAGCGCTGCGGAGGGGCCGTCGCTGCCGCCGGACTTGACGATTCATGAAGGGGGGCGATCGTGACGAAGACCGTTGCTGCAAACAACGGTTCTCTGTCGCGGCGTCTGATCCTCGGAATGCCGGTTGTCGATCTCGGCTGGGCGAAGGCTTTCGCCTTCGCCGCCGAAGCGCTTTCGCGGCCCAACGGGCAAACGGTCCTTGCCTTCCTCAATGCGAACAACGCCAACCTGATGATGCGCGACGCGGAGTACCGCGCGGCGTTGGCGCGCCAGGTCGTCTTTCCGGATGGGCACGGCGTCGATATCGCTTCCTATCTTTTTTACGGCCGCATGTTTCCTGCCAATCTGAATGGCACGGACTTCGTGCCGGCATTGCTGACCTATGTCGAAAGGCCGCTACGCATCGCGATGATCGGTGCGCGGCCGAAGGTGCTCGCGCGTGCCGCCGAGAACTTTCGCGCGCATGCGCCGTGGCACGAGTTCCTGCCGGTTTCGGATGGCTTCTTCGATCGGGACCGGTCGCAGGAGATTCTCGCTGAAGTCCGCGCGGCGAAGGCCGACGTCCTGTTGGTCGCGATGGGCAGTCCGGGTCAGGAGAAATGGGTCGATGCCCATGTCGGCCCCCAGGATGCTCGGCTCGTCATCACCGTCGGTGCGCTTTTTGATTTCGTCGCGCAGGAGTTTCCGCGGGCGCCGAAATTCCTGCGCCGGCTGCGGCTGGAATGGTTCTTTCGCCTGGCGATGGAACCGCGGCGCATGTGGCGCCGCTACGTTCTCGGAAACCCGCTTTTCCTGTGCCATGTCCTCTGGCACAAATTATCGGGACGTTCGCGCGATACGATCGCCGACACCAGCCTTCGAACGGGAACATCGTGAACGGTCAGACCATGCGCACCGCGGTTGTCACAGCGTCCTATGCGAACGATTTCGAGCGTTGCAGGCTCATGTGCGAAAGCATGGACCGCAAGCTTCAGGGCGACTGGAAGCACTATCTGCTGGTCGCCGACTTTGACGTCGCGCTCTTCCGGCAACTGGAAGGGGCGCGGCGGGTAGTCGTCAGCGAGCGCGATCTTCTGCCCTGGTGGTTGCATCCGGTTACGGATCCCTTGTCCGCCGGCCGCAGAAAAGTGTGGCTTAGTCCCTTTGGCCTGCCGCTGCGTGGCTGGCATGCACAACAGCTTCGTCGCCTGGCGCTCGCGCGCCATATCGACGAGGCGGCGATGTTTGCGGTCGACTCCGACGTTGTCTTCCTGCGTCCCTTCGATCCCGCCAGCCTCTGGCAGGCGGATCGGCTGACACTCTATCGCAAGGATGGAGCGATTGACGCACATATGCGTTCCAACCATCTCGAGTGGCTGGTCCATTCCGACCGCCTTCTCGGCATTGGTCCCTATCGGCTGCCGGCCAACGACTATATCAACACGCTGATCGGCTGGCGCACCGACACGTGCCGGAAACTTCTGGACCATATCGAGGCCCGGCACGGGCGGAACTGGGTGCGGGCGATCACACGCACGCGTGCCTTCTCCGAATGCACGATCTATGGCCGCTTCGTCGACGAGGTGCTCGCCGGGGAGGGACATGTGCCCTCCGATGCCGCGCTCTGCCACGTGCTCTGGTTTGAAGACAGTTACCGGCAGGACCTTTCCGGCCTCAGGGACTTTCTGAAGGACATGGCGCCCCATCAGATCGGCATCGGCGTTCAATCCTTCGTCGGGCACGACCTCGACGACATCCGCCGGGCGGTCGTCGAACTTGCCGCCTGAAGGTTCGGCCGGCGTCAGATGACGCGTTCAGCCGGCTTCCTGAGTGCCGTGTAGGTCAGCGTGAAGGACAGGGCGTAGAGCGCCAGGAAGATCCCGTTGAGTGCCGGCGCCCATGCGGCAACGTCCGTCGTCGTCCGCAGCACCAGCACCAGCAGGGCCACCTTGACCACACCGGCGATCAGCAGGTTGAGCATTCGCCGCACCGTCCGCCCCGTCGCATAGAGCAGTTCGGAGTGATATTCGATCAGGTTGCGGAACGAGGGAACGAGAAGGACCATCGCGACGATCGGGGCGGCGGCAGAGACGTTATGACCGAGGCCGTTCGGGAAGATCCAGAGATAGAGAGCCATGACCGCGATTGCCGCGAGCGAAGCCAGCGCCACCAGAAGCTCGATCGACAATCTGGTCCGCCAGCGCGCGATCGCCTCGGGCGTGCGCATGATGCGCTGGACGAGCAGGGTATTGAACGACCGCACCGGCAGCGCCGTCAGGTCCGCAAGTCGCATCAGGATGGCATAAAGGCCGGAGACCGCCGGACCGCCGATGGCAAGCACGGCGATCTTGTCGAATTCCGACTGGATGTAGAACAGCACCTCGGCACCGGCGACGGAGACGGAATCCGCCCAGCGCCGAAAATAGAGCCTCGGCTTCCACCGCAGCCGGACGCGAGGGTAGAACCACAAGAGCGCCACGGCGAGGCCAAGCGCATTCGCAGTCAGGTAGAAATAGGACCACGCCTCAAGCGTCTTCCAGGACAGGAGCGCGAAGAGCAGTGCGGCACCGGTGCGGATCGCTGTACCGATCACCACGAGCAACGCCCCACGACCGAAGCGGCCGAGGCCGTTCAGCACGATGACCGCGGTTTCCAATCCGCGCCAGCAGATGATCTCGGCCAGCATGAAGGCAGAGAAGGCGCCCGCCGTCATGTCCCGGGAAAACAGGGCGACAAAGGTGGCGGCACAGATCACGGCAATCAGCGGCAGCGAGATTACCGCGCCGACGAGGAAGCCGGCGCTGTAGGTTCCGACCAGCAGAGGCTTGACGGTGGCGACGCGATAGAGCGGCGACATGAAGCCGAAGGCAAGCACGCGCGATATCATGATGCCGGCCGCCGACGCCGTGGCAAAGAGACCGAAATCGGCGATGGCAAGCGTGTTCGCGACGGCGATGAAGTAGACGAGCGACAGCACGAGCCGCCCGGCCGAACCTCCGGTCATGGACAGGTAGGCGTGGATCAGCGCCCGGTGGCGGAAGTATAGCGCTTTGACGCGATGAGGCACGGCCGACGTTCCAATAGCGCATTTTCCTTCGGGGGCGACGGACGCGCTCTATCTCTTTGTTTTTACGCAGTTCCGGACGCAGGGCCTGCAGTGCCTTCTACTGGAACGGCTCTCCGTCTACGGTCATAGCCGGGAAAGCTTAATAAGGCGTGAGATCGGCCTGTTTGCACCCGCTGATCTGCCGAAATTAACCATTTATTTTCCATGTTTGCTTAGCTTGGCTTCACTTTTCGGAATTCGCCGTCTCGGCAGCCGCGGGATCAGTCATGTTCGACATCGACGACGAGAAACGCCCGGTTCCGCGTGCATCGTTGCTCGATTTCGTAGCCGACGACACGCGCGGTTCCGCGCGCGCGCAAAAGCCGCGTGCGGCCGGCGCGTCCGCGGCCAATTCTCCTCTGCTCAATCGCCTGTCCGCAGCCGATGGCCCGAGTGGCCGTCCCGGCGCGCGGAACACGAACCGTTCCGCGGCGCAGCCGACAAGCGGCGGGAAAGCTCTGAAGGGAAGCAAGGGATCGACCAAGCATCGCCGCGGCTTGAGCGGCGCGGGTGACAGGCTGGTACGATGGTTGGCCGACAGCCGATCGGACGATGCCCAGGCGGCAGCCGCGCCCGTCGCTGACGCACCGGGCGACCGTCCTCTCGTCGACATCGAGACGGTCCTGCGCTCCGTCTGGCAGCTTCGCAAGATCATTATTGCAACGACCGCGCTCGGTGCCATGGGCGGCATATTGCTCGCGCTTTCAACGTCCAGCGTCTACGTCTCCGAAAGCAAGCTTTACATCGATCCGCGCGAGGTGCGGCTCACCGATTCCGATCTGTCGAAACAATCACTGGCGACCGAAGGCATTCTCGCGCTCGTCGACAGCCAGCTTGAAGTGCTGCGCTCGCGCACCGTCATGGAGAAGGTTGCAGCCGGTCTTGACCTCGAGAAGGATGCGGAATTTGCAAGCAAGGGCGGCGGCGACGCATCCGCTCGTGTGCTGAAGAAGTTGAGCGAAGCAATCCAGGTCTGGCGCGACCCGAAGACCTTCATCGTCACGGTCGAGGCACAGACGCGCGACCCCGAGAAGTCGGCGCTGATCACCAACCGGCTGGTCGAAACCTTCCTTGGCGAGGAAACCGCAGCGCAGTCCGGCTTCTTCCAGAAGACGACGGTGGCGCTGGACGCCCGCATCAAGGAATTGAAGGCCGAGCTCGATGCGGCCGAGAAGGCGGTCGAGGACTATAAGGCGACCAATGACATCGTCGGCGCCGGCGGCGAGTTGATCGCCGACAAGCAGCTTCTGAGCCTCAGCGACCAGGTGGCCGCCGCCCGCAACCGCATCGCCGAAGCAAAAGCGAAAGCGGAAGCCTCCGGCAAGGTGCAGTTGAACGACGTACTGACCGGCGCCTATCCGGAGGAAATCAGCTCGCTGGCGCTGTCCGAACTGCGCAAGCAATATGCCGCGACCAGGGCGCAATTGAGCGCACTTGACGCGAGCCTCGGGCCACGCCACCCGCAACGGATCGCAGCCCAGCAGGCGCTCGAAGCCTCGCGCTCCGAAATCGCCAATGAACTGCGGCGCATTGCGGCCGCAGCCGGAACCGAGCTCGATCGCGCCCAGCGCACCGAACAGGACCTGGTGCGGCAGCTTGCCGTGCAGAAGGCGCGACAGATCGATTCTTCCGCGGAATTCGTCGAACTGCGTGAGCTGCAGCGGAAAGCCTCGGCAACCCGCGAAATTTACGAATCCTTCCTGAAGCGCGCCGGCGAAACGCGCGAAGAGGAAAAGCTGACGGCGAAGAACATCCGGGTGATCTCCAAGGCCGAGCCGGCGTTGCAGGCAAAAGGCCCCTCCCGCAAGATCATCGTGGTTGCCGCCACAATGGCCGGCTTCTTCGCCGGCTTCGGCCTCGGCGTACTGCTCGGCATCTACCGCAGCATGCGCGGTTTGTTTGCCGCCCCTGGTGCACGGCCGCAGCGCGATCAGGATCCGGAACCACCGGAGCCGGAGGGTGATCCCGAGCCCTCGCCGCGCACGCAGCCGCGGTCCGAGCCGGCGTCCGCCAAGTCCGATCTTCCGCCGCCGTTCAGCCCTGCGGCGCATCATGCTCAATCGCTGACGGCCGCTTATGCCGCTGCCCGTCGTGGCGAAGCGGGGGGCTCTACGCCGCGGCATCCGCTACCCTACGCAGAGACCGGGAGCGATATTGCCAAGGTACAGGAAGATCTTCGCGCGCTGAGGTCTCGCGTCGAGCATTACTCCCGCCAGAAACTGGCGCGTGGCTAGGCCGTCCCCCAGCGTGGGCTCATTCACTTCGCAATCGTACACAGATCGGGCTCTCATGCCTTTGAGCGAGGCCAAGCACGCCTCTCACCTGTGAAAGGAAATGCCGCCAGGCGGAGCGAAACGAACGCCGAGCGCTCCATCGCCTCTTGCATTTATGCGTTTGGGACAGCATAGGGCGCTTTGAGGCCATCGCCTTTTCCCGGGCGAACTAGAGTGTGCCGCGTGAACAGGAAGCCAGGAGGAACATGCTGTGACGACTGTGATTGATGGCAAGAAAGTCGCCGCTTCGGTCATCGAGACTGTGAAGGCTGCGACCAAGGCGCTGGAGACGGATGCCGGTGTTCGCGCAGGTCTCGCCGTCGTGATCGTCGGGGACGATCCGGCAAGCCACGCCTATGTTTCGTCGAAGAGCAAGATGGCCAAGGAGTGCGGATTCCTGTCGATCCAGCACACTCTGCCGGAGGCAACCACGCAGGAAGAGCTCGCCGCCCTGGTTGCGGAGCTCAATGCGGATTCCTCCATTCACGGCATTCTCGTGCAATTGCCGTTGCCGAAGCACCTGAAGTCCGAGCCGATCATCCAGTCGATCCTGCCGGAAAAGGACGTCGACGGCCTGCACGTCGTCAACGCCGGCAAGCTCGCCACCGGTGATCTCGAAGGCGGTCTCGTCTCCTGTACGCCGGCCGGCGCCATGGTCTTCGTGCGCCAGACCCACGGCGAGGACCTCTCCGGGCTGAACGCTGTCGTTATCGGCCGTTCGAACCTCTTCGGCAAGCCGATGTCGGCGTTGCTGCTCGCTGCCAATGCGACCGTGACGACGGCCCATTCACGCACCAAGGACCTGGCGGCCGTCTGCCGCAATGCCGATATCCTCGTTGCCGCCGTCGGCCGCCCAGAGATGGTGAAGGCCGACTGGGTGAAACCCGGCGCGACGGTCATCGATGTCGGCATCAACCGGGTACCGGCGCCGGAAAAGGGCGAGGGTAAATCCAAGCTGGTTGGCGACGTGGCCTTCGCCGAAGCCGCCGAGGTGGCGAGCGTGATCACGCCGGTCCCGGGCGGTGTCGGCCCGATGACGATTGCCATGCTGATGGCGAACACGGTGATTGCCGCCTATCGCAAGGCTGGCCGCAAGCCGCCGCGCTTCTGATCCCGGTTCACATGGAATGACGAGACGCGTCGCGATTGCGGCGCGTTTTCATTTTTGCGGGGCCGGCCCGGTCGACGCGCGCACGATGAGCTCGGCGCGCCAGAGTTCCTGTTCCGGGTAGTCGCCGCGTTTCAGGATGCCGCCGATCAGCCGTGTGGCGATCCGGGCTCCCGCGGCCCGGAGCGACGAGCGCGTCGTCGTCAGCGGTACGCTGAAATTCTCGGGCTTCAGCATCGGCAACACGTCGTCATGCGCGATCAGCGAAATGTCCTCGCCGATCTTCAATCCCGCCTGATTGATCGCCCGGACGGCGCCGAGGGCCAATACCGTACTTGAACACAGAACCGCCGTTGGCGGCTGCGAATGCTGCAGAAAGCGCTGCATGCTGCGGTAGCCGTGTTCATCCGTCATCAAGGAATGCTGGACCAGCGCTTCGTCGAGCGCGAGGCCGTGTTCGGAGAGTGCCCTGAGCATTCCCTTCTGACGGCGGATGGAGAAGGTCAGATATTCCGGGCCGTTGATCAGCGCGATCCGCTGATGCCCGAGCTGGATGAGCAGCCGCGCCGCGTCGTAGAAGGCGGCCGTATTGTCGATGTCGAGGAAAGGATAGTCCCGGCTTTCGCCGATCGAGCGGCCATGGACGAGAAAGGGGATCGACAGCGATTTCAGCATGGCGATCCGCGGGTCGTTGGCGCGCATATAGGCAAGGAACAGGGCATCGACATTGCCGCTTGCCGCCAGCCGCCGGAACGTCACTTCCTCGTCTTCCGGCGCGCTCGGATTGAGCACGAAGTGAAAGTCGTGCTTGACCGCTTCTTCCGCAAGGCCCGCCAGGAACTCGCCGAAATGCACGTCGGAATCGATGCCGGGAGCGATCGGCATGACCATGCCGATCGAATAGGCCTTGCCTGTGGCCAGCCGCTGGGCGGCGCGGTTGGGCCTGTAACCGGTCTCGCGCACGGCCTGCAGCACGCGCCGGCGGGTCTCGGCATTGACCTCCGGGTAGCCGTTCAGTGCCCGGCTGACCGTCGTCTGCGACAGGCCGAGTAATTCCGCAAGTTGCTTGAGATTGACCGCCATGGCCAGGATTCCTCCCAAAGCGCTTTGGATATCCGTATGATTTTTGGTGTTTGGTCCCAGCGCCGAGGTTTGTGTAGCATCCGTTTTTCGAGCAACAAAGCGGAATTCAACCATTGCGCGGTGCAAAATGTTACCGCAAAGCACAAATTCGTCGCATCGAGGACAGAGATGGGAAATCTCTTGACTCCTGGAGTGTCGCGATGGTTTGTTAGCGAACTCAAAGCGCTTTGAATTTTGCGCATTGTCGTCTGCCCGGCGGGATCCGGGTTCATCTTGGGAGGAGAAGGACGTGAAGAGATCATTGCTGTTGGGCGTGGCAGCGTTTGCCCTGTTGGCAGGTGCTGCAGGCGCCGCGGACCTCAAGTTCAAGCCGGGTGAAGACAAGAAGTTCAACTGGGCAAGCTTCGAGGAATTCAAGAAGGGCCACGACCTCAAGGGGCAGACGCTGACCATCTTCGGTCCGTGGCGCGGCGAGGACGAGGCTCTGTTCAAGAGCGTCTATGCCTATTTCACCGAGGCGACCGGCGCGGAGATCAAGTATTCGTCCTCGGAAAACTATGAGCAACAGATCGTCATCGACACCCAGGCCGGCAGCCCCTCCGAAATCTCGATCCTCCCGCAGCCGGGCCTGATCGCCGATCTCGCCTCCAAAGGCTACCTGACGCCGCTCGGCGACGACACCCAGAAGTGGCTGCTCGACAACTATGCCGCCGGGCAGTCCTGGGTCGATCTTTCGACCTACAAGGGCAAGGACGGCAACGCCGCGCTCTATGCGTTTCCCTACAAGATCGACGTGAAGTCGCTCGTCTGGTACGTGCCGGAAAACTTCGAGGACGCCGGCTACGAAGTGCCGAAGACCATGGAAGAGCTGAAGGCGCTGACCGAGAAGATCGCCGCCGACGGCGGCAAGCCCTGGTGCATCGGCCTCGGTTCCGGCGGCGCGACCGGCTGGCCGGCAACCGACTGGGTGGAAGACCTGATGTTGCGCACGCAGCCGGCCGACGTCTATGACAAGTGGGTCAAGAACGAGATCCCGTTCACCGATCCCGCCGTCGTCGGCGCGCTCGACGAATTCGGCTGGTTCGCCAAGAACGACAAGTTCGTCGATGGTGGTGCCGCAGCCGTTGCCTCCACCGACTTCCGCGACAGCCCGAAGGGCCTCTTCGCATCGCCGCCGAAGTGCTATCTGCACCACCAGGCATCGTTCATCCCGTCCTTCTTCCCGGAGGGAACGGTGATCGGCGAAGATGCCGACTTCTTCTACATGCCGCCATACGAGAGCAAGAAGGACCTCGGCAATCCGGTGCTCGGCGCCGGCACGCTGGCGATGATCACCAAGGATTCGCCGGCCGCACGCGCCTTCATCGACTTCCTGAAGACGCCGATCGCGCATGAAGTCTGGATGGCGCAGACGAGCTTCCTGACACCGTACAAGAGCGTCAACGTCGAGACTTACGGCAACCCGCCGCTGAAGAAGCAGGGCGAGATCCTCTTGAACGCCACCACCTTCCGCTTCGACGGTTCCGACCTGATGCCGGGCAAGATCGGCGCGGGCGCGTTCTGGACCGGCATGGTCGATTTCGTCGGCGGCAAGTCGTCGGCCGACGTCGCCGACGGCGTTCAGAAGGCCTGGGACGCCATCAAGTAACACAACCGATGACGGGCGGCAGAAATGCCGCCCGTTGCCGACCCGGGCACGCCTGAGCGGACGAGGAAAATGTATGCGCTTTTCCGTCGCTTCCCGCTCTTAACCATGAGAAGTGGCGGGCCCCAATGAGAACGGCGGCAATCGCCAGCCCTGCACGTGATCGTGCACCGAGGGGGAGGGACATGTCATGTTGTTTCAGCTTGTGAAGGCTGCAGGGTTCATGCTGGGCGGAGTCATCGGCTGTGCCGCCTATTTCTGGGGAACCAGTTTCATTCTCGACCTGGTCTTCCCGTCGAAAGGGAAATCCGGTGCCGTCGCCTCACGGAACCTGCGTATCACCAACGCCATCCGCCCGTGGCTGTTCCTGGGGCCGGCGCTCCTTGCGCTGACGGTGTATCTTATCTATCCCGTCTTTATGTCGCTCTGGTACAGCGTTCATGATCGCGCGGGACAGAACTTCGTCGGCGCCAGCAACTATGCCTGGATGGTCAATGATGGCGAGTTCCGCCAGTCGATCTACAACAACTTCCTCTGGCTGCTGGTGGTCCCCGCGCTCGCAACTTTTTTCGGTCTTATCATCGCTGCGCTGACCGATCGTATCTGGTGGGGCAATATCGCCAAGACGCTGATCTTCATGCCGATGGCGATCTCCTTCGTCGGTGCCGCGGTCATCTGGAAGTTCATCTACGACTTTCGCCCCGAGGGCGCGGAACAGATCGGCCTTCTGAACGGGATCGTCGTCGCCTTCGGTGGCGCCCCGCAGGCCTGGATCACGCTGCCCTTCTGGAACAATTTCTTCCTGATGGCGATCCTCGTCTGGATCCAGACCGGTTTCGCCATGGTCATCCTGTCCGCGGCGCTTCGCGGCATTCCCGAGGAAACGATCGAAGCGGCCGTCATCGACGGCGCCAATGGCTGGCAGATCTTCTTCAAGATCATGGTGCCGCAGATCTGGGGCACGATCGCCGTCGTCTGGACGACCATCACCATTCTGGTTTTGAAGGTCTTCGACATCGTTCTCGCCATGACCAATGGCCAATGGCAGAGCCAGGTGCTCGCCAACCTCATGTTCGACTGGATGTTCCGCGGGGGCGGTGACTTCGGTCGCGGCGCGGCGATCGCCGTCGTCATCATGATCCTCGTCATTCCGATCATGGTCTGGAACATCCGCAATGCGGCCAAGGAAATGAAGGGGCACTGAGATGAATCCAGCGACACGCTCCCCCCTCATGTGGATCGTCCACCTCTCGGTGCTGCTGATCGTCGCGCTCTGGACGCTGCCGACCGCCGGCCTGTTGATCTCGTCGCTGCGCGACAAGGATCAGCTTGCCGTTTCCGGCTGGTGGACGGCGCTGTCGACATCGTCGCAAAACATCGTCGTCCGGGCGCCAGGTCCGGACACGCAGGTGGAGCGCGACGGCAAGTTCGTGATATCCGGCAACCTGCTCGACGGACAGACCGGTCAGATCTCCGCTTTCGGCTTTTCGAGCCGCGAGCCGACCGCGTTCAAGGCCGGCGAGACCGCCGAACTCAACGACGGCGAAAAGCTGACCGTTCAGGCGGATGGCAGTTTCGAGATCGTCTCCGACAAGAAGATGGAGGGTTCGCGCGGCCAGCGTATCTTCGTCACGGCGTCGTCACCGCCACGTTTCACCTTCGACAATTATGCCGAGGTGCTGGGCGCCGAAAACATCGGCCGGTCCTTCATCAACTCGCTGACCGTTGCCGTTCCCGCGACGATCATCCCGATCATGATCGCTGCCTTCGCCGCTTATGCGCTCGCCTGGATGCCGTTTCCCGGCCGGGCGATCCTGATCGCCGTCGTCGTCGGCCTGCTGGTCGTGCCGTTGCAGATGTCGCTGATCCCGCTGCTGAAGCTCTACAACGGCGTGGGTGCCTTCTTCGGTGTGCCGGCCAAGACCTATGTCGGCATCTGGCTTGCGCATACCGGCTTCGGCCTGCCGCTTGCGATCTACCTGCTTCGCAACTACATGGCCGGCCTGCCGCGCGAAATCATGGAATCCGCCCGCGTCGACGGCGCCAGCGATTTCGATATCTTCGTCAAGATCATCCTGCCGCTGTCCTTCCCGGCGCTGGCCTCCTTTGCGATCTTCCAGTTCCTGTGGACCTGGAACGACCTCTTGGTCGCGATCGTGTTCCTGGGCGCAGGCCCCGACGAACTGGTTCTGACCGGCCGGCTCGTCAACTTGCTCGGTTCACGCGGCGGCAACTGGGAAATCCTGACGGCTTCCGCATTCATCACTATCGTCGTTCCGCTGATCGTCTTCTTCAGCCTGCAGCGCTATCTCGTGCGCGGTCTGCTGGCGGGATCGGTCAAGGGCGGCTGACAAAAGGGACTTTCGACCAAAATGAGCATGACCGAAATGAGCCAATCCACTTTACAGCCTGACCGGGACTGGTGGCGCGGCGCGGTGATCTACCAGATCTATCCGCGCTCCTACCAGGACTCGAACGGCGACGGCATCGGCGACCTCAAGGGCATCGTTGCCCGGCTGCCGCACATCGCAGCACTCGGTGCCGATGCCATCTGGATTTCTCCGTTCTTCACCTCGCCGATGAAGGACTTCGGTTACGACGTCTCCAACTATACGGACATCGATCCGATCTTCGGCAGCCTTGCCGATTTCGACGCGGTGATATCAGAGGCGCACCGCCTCGGCATCCGGGTGATGATCGATCTCGTGCTGTCGCACACCTCCGACCAGCATCCCTGGTTCGTCGAAAGCCGGTCGAGCCGGACGAACGCCAAGGCCGACTGGTACGTCTGGGCGGACTCGAAGCCGGATGGCACCCCGCCCAACAACTGGCTGTCGATCTTCGGAGGCTCGGCCTGGGCCTGGGATCCGACCCGCCTGCAATATTACCTGCACAACTTCCTGACCTCGCAGCCGGACCTCAACCTGCACAATCCGGACGTTCAGGAGGCGCTGCTCGGCGTCGAGCGATTCTGGCTCGAACGCGGCGTCGACGGTTTCCGTCTCGACACCATCAACTTCTACTTCCACGACAAGAAGCTGCGCGACAATCCGACGCTGGCGCCCGAGCGCCGCAATGCCCAGACTGCCCCGGCGGTGAACCCCTACAACTATCAGGAACATCTCTACGACAAGAACCAGCCGGAGAACCTGGACTTCCTGAAGCGCTTCCGCGCGGTCATGGACGAGTTTCCGGCGATCGCGGCGGTCGGCGAAGTCGGCGACAGCCAGCGCGGCCTCGAGATTGCCGGAGAATACACTTCCGGCGGCGATAAGATGCATATGTGCTACGCCTTCGAGTTCCTGGCGCCGGACCCGCTGACGCCGGCTACCGTCGCCGAGGTTCTCCGCGATTTCCAGAAGGCAGCCCCCGAGGGCTGGGCCTGCTGGGCCTTCTCCAACCACGATGTCGTGCGCCATGTCAGCCGCTGGGGCGATGGTGTCGCCGATCGCGACGCGCATGCGAAGCTGCTCGCGAGCTTGCTGATGTCGCTCCGGGGATCGGTCTGCATCTATCAGGGCGAGGAACTGGCGCTGACGGAGGCGGAACTTGCCTATGAGGATCTGAAGGATCCCTACGGCATCCAGTTCTGGCCCGATTTCAAGGGCCGTGACGGCTGCCGCACGCCGATGGTCTGGGACGGTGCGAAGGTCAACGGCGGCTTCGGCAGCGCGAAACCCTGGCTGCCGGTGCCGACGGAACACCTGGCGCGTGCCGTATCGGCGCAGCAGGGCGACCAGGCGTCCGTTCTCGAACATTACCGCCGGTTCCTGCAGTTCAGGAAAGCCCATCCGGCTTTCGCAAAGGGCGAGATCGAGTTCCTGAGCACGGACGGAGAGGTTCTCGCCTTCGTGCGCAGCTACGGCAACGAGAAGCTCTTCTGCCTGTTCAACATGAGCGGCGCGCCGGCGACGGCCGACCTGCCGAACGAGCCGGTTGCCGCGTTGGAAGGACACGGCTTCGTCGCAGAGGTCCAGGACAGAACGGTGAACCTGCCGGCCTGGGGCGCGTTTTTCGCGCGGCTGGTCTGAGGACCGAGTTATGACAGCAAGGATAGACGGGAAGAACCGAAGGGGAGGGTGTGATGACAGGTCTGCTGCTTAAAGATATCCGCAAGTCCTACGGCGCGGTCGATGTCATTCATGGCATCAATCTCGACATCAAGCAGGGCGAGTTCATCGTCTTCGTCGGCCCTTCCGGCTGCGGCAAGTCCACGCTGCTGCGCATGATCGCCGGTCTCGAAGAGATCACCGGCGGTGACATGTTCATCGACGGCGAGCGGGTCAACACCGTGCCGCCGTCGAAGCGCGGCATCGCCATGGTGTTCCAGTCCTACGCGCTCTACCCGCACATGACGGTCTACGACAACATGGCCTTCGGCATGCGGATTGCCAAGGAGACCAAGGAGGAGATCGACCGCCGCGTGCGCAACGCCGCCGAAATCCTGCAGCTCACCAAATATCTCGACCGGTTGCCGAAGGCGCTGTCCGGCGGCCAGCGCCAGCGCGTCGCCATCGGCCGCGCGATTTGCCGCAACCCCAAGGTCTTCCTGTTCGACGAGCCGCTCTCGAACCTGGACGCGGCGCTTCGCGTCGCCACTCGCATCGAGATCGCCAAGCTTAGCGAACAGATGTCGGATACGACGATGATCTACGTCACCCACGACCAGGTCGAGGCGATGACGCTCGCCGATCGCATCGTGGTGCTGTCACAGGGCCACATTGAGCAGGTGGGCGCGCCGCTGGAGCTCTACGAGCGTCCGGCCAATCTCTTCGTTGCCCGCTTCATCGGCTCGCCGGCGATGAACATCATTCCTTCGACCGTTACCGCCACCGGCGCGCAAACGACGGTGAAGCTGACCGGCGGCAAGAGCGTGACGTTGGATATCCCGACGGACTCATCGCAAAACGGCAAGACGGCGAGCTTCGGCGCGCGGCCGGAAGACCTGCAGGTCACGACTGGCGAGGACTTCCTGTTTGAAGGCACAGTCTCCATCGTCGAGGCGCTCGGCGAAGTGACGCTGCTCTACATCGAAGGGCTCGTCGACAAGGAGCCGATCATCGCCAAGATCCCCGGCATCCTGCCGGTTCATCGCGGCGACAGGGTGCGCTTCACCGCCGACAAGGCCAAGCTGCACCTCTTTGACGCCGATGGGCGCAGCTATCGCGCCTGAGTGACGATACCGACCTCGCGCTTTTCGACCCGCCCGAGAAATCGGACGGGTTTTTCCAATGCAACCTGTAGATCAAACCCTCTGTTAAATCTCTGCCGCTATTCTGTCTCAAAAGGGGATAGGAAAGGCATATCGATGAGAGGCGCGACGCCTATAATGCAGCGGCACTTCCTGAACAAGGAAGAGTCCTTCATGTATGATCGGGAAGCGAACTTTCCGATGGAGGACACACGGAACGAGGCGCGCATCGAGTATACCGAGAAGGGTATGACGCAGCTGAGCTCGCGGCGCTGCGAAATCATCAAGCTGTCGAAGAGCGGTGCCGTCCTCAGCATTCTGACGCAGTACCAGCTTCCGCAGAACTTCTATCTCGATATCCCGAGTGCCCGTATCCAGATGATTGGCTGCCTGCTGAAGCGCGTGCATGCCAACAACGTCATCGAAGCACGGTTTCTCCGCCTGCTGACCGACCGCGATCTCAATCGTATCTTCGTCTACAGCACCCATCCGAACCATCGCAACCGGACACTCGACATCTACCGTTAACCAGTGATCTCGGGCTTGACTGTCCCGCAGAACTCAATGGATGGTTGTGTTCTTCGTCAACGGATCGGACCATAGCCATGCAGCGACCCTATCGGCTTTCGTGCCATTGCGGCGAAATCGCAGTCGAGGTCGACGAGGAGCTAACCGGCCTCATCGAGTGCAATTGCTCGACTTGCCGGCGCTCCGGTTTCCTGCATTGGAAGGTGGATGCGGCCAAAGTGAAGCTGCTTACCGAGAAGCGTCGCCTGTCGAGCTACATCTGGCGCGGCCTCAACGAGGGGCATCATTTCTGCCCGACCTGCTCGACGCCGATCATGCGCAGCGGCTACCCGGACGACAGGATTTCCATCAATGCCCGCTGCATCGAAGGCGTCGATGTCTTTGTGCTGCAGATCGAGCGCTACGATGGCCGCAATGACATGTTCCCCGGTCCGTTGCCATAAACGGATCGTATGGGCGCACGGATCGCTGCGGCCCCGAAGAAAAGTTCGGCCATAGAAAAAGCACCGCCCCCGATCAGGAGGCGGCGCTCTCTACGCCTCAGTGGAAGAGAACGCTGGCGCCCTGGTCGGCAGCACCTGCAATCGCCCGGAATGGCGCGAAAAGCTCGCGCCCCATGCCGAACCCGTTGTTCGAGAGATCGACATGCGCGGGCACGCGCGTCTTCAGCGCGATGTCCTCGACCAGTACCTCGATCGTTCCGGCAACGGCGTCAATACGGACGATATCGCCTTCCTGAATGCGGGCGATCGGGCCGCCATCCTTGGCTTCCGGTGTCACGTGGATTGCCGCAGGCACCTTGCCGGAGGCGCCGGACATGCGCCCGTCGGTGAGGATGGCGACGCGTTGGCCGCGATCCTGCAGGATGCCGAGCACGGTCGTCAGCTTGTGCAGTTCCGGCATGCCATTGGCCTTCGGACCCTGGAAGCGCACGACGGCGACGAAATCACCCTCGAGCTTGCCGGCCTTGAAGGCGGCGTTGAGCTCGGCCTGATCATGGAAGATCTTTGCCGGAGCTTCGATGACATGGCGATCCGGCTTGACCGCCGAAATCTTGATGACCGCCTTGCCGAGATTGCCGGTCAGCATCTTCAGGCCGCCCGTGTGCTGGAACGGCTGGTCGATGGTCGCCAGCACCTTGGGATCGGCACTTTCCTTCGGTGTCGGCACGCGCACGACGCCACCATTGGGGCCGAGCTGGACGTCGATCTTGTAGGCGTCGAGCCCCTGGCCGAAAACGGTGCTTACATCGTCGTGCAGCAGGCCGGCGCTAAGCAACTGGCTGATCAGGAAGCCCATGCCGCCGGCGGCATGGAAGTGGTTCACGTCGGCAAGCCCGTTCGGATAGACGCGGGCCAGCAGCGGCACGATGTCGGAGAGCTCGGAGATATCCTGCCAGGTGAGCACGATGCCGGCGGCACGCGCCATGGCGACGAGATGCATGGTGTGATTGGTCGAGCCGCCGGTCGCATGGAGGCCGACGACGCCGTTGACGATCGAGCGCTCGTCGATCATCTCGCCAGCGGGCGTGAACTCGTTGCCCATGGCGGTGATCGCCAGCGCCCGCTTGGCCGCTTCCTTGGTCAGCGCGTCGCGCAGCGGCGTGCCGGGATTGATGAAGGAGGCGCCCGGCAGATGGAAGCCCATGATCTCCATCAGCATCTGGTTGGAGTTGGCCGTGCCGTAGAAGGTGCAGGTGCCTGGTCCGTGATAGGACTTTGATTCCGCTTCGAGAAGCTCGTCACGGCCGACCTTGCCTTCGGCGAAGAGCTGGCGAACGCGCGCTTTCTCGTCGTTCGGCAGGCCCGAAGTCATCGGGCCGGCGGGCACGAAGACGGCCGGCAGATGGCCGAAGGTCAGCGCCGCGATGACGAGGCCCGGTACGATCTTGTCGCAGACGCCGAGATAGACGGTGGAATCGAACATGTTGTGCGACAGGCCGACGCCTGCGGCCATGGCGATCAGATCGCGCGAGAAGAGCGACAGCTCCATGCCCGGCTGCCCCTGCGTGACGCCGTCGCACATGGCCGGCACGCCGCCGGCAACCTGCGCGACGCCACCCGCCTCGCGTGCGGCTTCGCGGATCAGCGCCGGATAGGTCTCGAACGGCTGGTGCGCCGAGAGCATGTCATTATAGGAGGTGATGATGCCGAGATTGGGCACGCGGTCGCCCGCAAGCGCTACCTTCTCGGCGGGGGAACAGACGGCAAATCCGTGCGCAAGGTTACCGCAGCCGAGGACGCTGCGGTGGGGGCCGCTCGACGCTGCAAGGCGGATGCGGTCGAGATAGGGTTCGCGGTGCGGTTTCGAACGCTCGACGATGCGAGCGGTGATCGAGGCAATGCGGGAATCGGCGGACATGGCAAATCCTGTTCCGGAGCCTTGGGACTCCTCATCTTCATCCAGTCATCGGTCCGGAGCGCGGCGAGCTTGGGAGAGCGCACGTCGCGTCCCGGCATGTTGTCAGAAACACGTGTCCGTTCCGGTGGGGCGCACCACAGGCTGAACGTGTCTCCACTTTGTTATTGGGCCTATTCGACCCAACAGCATTCGATCTACGGCGCCCAGTAAATCTGCACCGACGATGCGGCACGGCGCAGCATCGCGCGGATCGGCATATCTTTCTCGTCGCCGGCCTCTTCCGCCTTGGCGAGAACGGTCTTCTTGCCTTCGCCCTCGATGTGCAGCACCAGCAGCCGCGCATCCTGAAGGCTGGCAAAGGTGAAGGTCAGGCGGGGTTCGCCGGCGCCTTCCGCCTCCATCGTGATCACCCCGCGCGGCGTTGCCGGGTCGATGGCGCGCGCGAGTTGCGACCCGCCGGGGAAGAACGACGCCGTATGCCCGTCCGTTCCCATGCCGAGAATGGCCACGTCGAACGGTGCGCCGATCGCGGCCGTTTCCCGGCTTGCAAGTTCGGCGGCAGCTTCGGCGGTCGGGGCCGCGTGGTAAAGCGGCAGGAACTTGGCCTTGGCCGCCTTGCCCTGAAGCAGGTTGGCGGCAACCAGGCCGTGGTTCGATCGATCACTTTCCGGCGGCACGAAACGTTCGTCGACGAGCGTCACCGTTACCTTGTCCCAGGCGATGTCCTTGCTGGACAGCGCCTGGAAGAAAGCCTTGGGCGTTGAGCCGCCGGAAACCGCGATGCTCGCGGTGCCGCGTGTCGCGATGCCGGCAGAAAGTGCACTGCTTACGGCTTCAGCCAAGCCTTCCGCCAATGCCGCGCCGTTTTCGAAGGTATGAAGTTGCGTCGTCATCGGGCACCTATATCGCATCGTTCCAGGTGCGGCCGTCACGCTCGATGAGCGCGATCGACTGGCTCGGACCCCAGGTGCCAGCGGTGTAGCCCTGGACCTGCTGCCCGGTTTCCTCCCAGGCCTTCAGGATCGGGTCGACCCACTTCCACGCAGCCTCGACTTCGTCGCGGCGTACGAACAGCGTCTGGTTGTTGCGGACGACGTCGAAGAGCAGCCGCTCATAGGCGTCAGCATTGCGCACGGCAAACGCCTCGGCGAAGCTCATGTCAAGCGAAACATTGCGCAGGCGCATGCCGCCCGGGCCTGGGTCCTTGATCATCAATGACTGCTTCACGCCTTCGTTCGGCTGCAGGCGGATGACCAACTGGTTGGCCGAGATGCGGCCGGCATTGTTGTCGAAGATCGAGTGCGGGATCTGTTTGAAGGTGATGACGATCTCCGACATGCGGCCGGCGAGACGCTTGCCGGTGCGGATGTAGAAGGGCACGCCGGCCCAGCGCCAGTTGCTGACCTCGGCCTTGATCGCCACGAAGGTCTCGGTATTCGAGATGCCGCCTTCGAGTTCTTCGAGGTAGCCCTTGACCGGGCCGCCGGCCGAAGCACCGGCGCGGTACTGACCGCGCACCGTCACCTGCTCGACATTCGCCGAGGTGATCGGCTTCAGCGCGCGGAGAACCTTGAGCTTTTCGTCGCGGACCGCTTCCGCGTCCATCGAGGTCGGCGCTTCCATGGCGACGAAGCAGACGAGCTGCAGGATGTGGTTCTGTACCATGTCGCGCAGCGCGCCGGCCTTGTCATAGTAGCCGGCGCGGTTTTCGAGGCCGACGGCTTCCGACACGGTGATCTGCACATGGTCGATATGGGCGGAGTTCCACAGCGGCTCGTAGAGCGCATTGGCGAAGCGCAGCGCCATCAGGTTCTGCACCGTCTCCTTGCCGAGATAGTGGTCGATGCGGAAGATCTGCTCTTCGCGGAAGACCTTGCCGATCGTGTCATTGAGTTCGGTCGCTGACGCGAGGTCGCGGCCGATCGGCTTCTCGACGACGATGCGGGTGTTCTTGGTGATCAGCTTGTGATCGCGAATGCGTTCGGAAATGTCGCCGAAGATCGCCGGACCGACGGCGAGATAGAAGGCGCGGATACGGTCCTTGCCCTCTTCGAGGATCTTCTTCAGTGCATCCCAGCCCTGATCCGACTTGGCGTCCACCGAAACGTAGAAAAGGCGCGCAGCGAACTTCGCGACTTCCTCTTCCTTGTACTCGTCCGCCTTCAGGTGTTCCTTCAGCGCATCGACGGCAAACTTGCGATAGTCCTCATGGCTGAGCGCTGCGCGCGACGCGCCGATGATACGGGTCGGCTCGGTGATCTGGCCTTCCAACTGGCGGTGATAGAGCGCCGGCAACAGCTTGCGCTCCGCAAGATCGCCGGTGCCCCCGAACACCACATAATCAAATGGTTCGACGGGAATGATCTGGCTGCTCATGGGATATCTCGATCTGTTCAGGTCACGGGCACATATAATCTAATCGATTTAAAAGCGCTAGAGTGCGGTGCAATAAAATGCCGCGGAAGCGCGTTTCAGAACCTGTCCCGTAATGCGTACCAGCTTAACGCGAGGAAGAGAAGGGCGGAGCGGAACCGTGTACCACCGGGAAAAGCGGGGATTTTCAGGGCTTTCAAGAGATCGAGTTCGGTGTCCTTGCCGAGCGCGAGATCCGCATAGAGCTTGCCGCAATAGTTGGAAAGCATCACGCCGTGGCCGGAATAGCCGCCGATCGAGGTGACGCCGGGCATGACCTCGCGGCAGAAGGGCGTGCGCGGCATGGTGATGCCGACGGAGCCGCCCCAGGCATGGGTGATCTCGATATTGGCGAGTTCCGGATAGATCTCGCTGATCTGCCGGCGGATGTGGGTCGAGATGTCGCGCGGGTTGTCGGCGGTGTAGGCCTCGCGGCCGCCGAAAAGCAGCCGCCCGTCCCGTGACTTGCGGAAATAGCGCACGACGAAGCGCGAATCATCGACCGATTCACCGCCGGGTATGACGGTCGGGTGGTCGGAAAGCACCGTGGTCGCGCCGATGAAGGAGCGGATCGGCATGACGTGGCTGGCGCTTACCGGCTCCAGGTTGCCGATATAGGCATTGCAGGCGACGAGCACGCGATCGGCGGTGATTGTGCCACGGTCCGTGGTGATGACGATCGCACCGCTGCTGCGACCGATCTTCAGGGCTTTCGTCTGCTCGAAGAGATTGGCGCCGGCAAGGGCGGCCTGTTTCGCGAGACCGACCAGAAGCTTCATCGGGTGGATGTGGCCGGTGCCGGCGTCGCGGATGCCGAAGTGGTAATGGCTCGATCCGAGCCTGCTTGCGGTTTCCTCGCGGCCCATGAAGGACAGATGCGGATAGCCGAAGCGCGTTGCCATGGCTTCCGCATGGTCGCGGTAGTCTTTTTCGAGAGCCTTCTTGTGACCCACCGAAAGCTGGCCGGGCACGAATTCGATGTCGATGGCGTGCGTGCTTGCGAAGTCGAGCACATAGCGCTTGGCATTCTCGGCCATGTCGAAGAGTGCCTGTGCCCGCTCATGACCGAGGCTTTCCTCGGTCTCGTCCGCCCAGGCGCGCTGCCCGGTGCCGAACTGGCCGCCATTGCGGCCAGAGGCACCGTCGCCGAAGCGGCAGCCGTCGATCAAGGTCACATCGACGCCTTGGCGCGCCAGGTTGTAGGCAGCCTGCAGCCCGGTATAGCCGCCGCCGACGATCGCGATGTCGGCTTTTCGCGATCCCGGCATGGCAGGATACTCCGGTCGATCCGGAACCGTTGCCTCATACCAGGAATAACCGGGCGAGATCGGGCTTTGCCAGGGCATGGAGAACCTCTGAGATCAGACGTTGAGAAGCAGGAATTCGCGTTCCCAGGGGCTGATGACCTGCATGAAGGTCTCGAACTCGCCGCGTTTGACGCCGGCATAGATGGCGATGAACTCGGGGCTCAGCACATCCGCAAGCGATGGTGCCGATTCCAGCAGGGCGACGGCTTCGAGCAGGCCGCGCGGCAGGAGGATCTCGCCTTCGTTCGCCGTGTCCTCGGTCGGTGCCGTAGGCTCGCGCTGTTCGATGATGCCGAGATAACCGCAGGCGAGCGAGGCGGCGAGCGCCAGGTAGGGGTTGGCATCCGAGCTCGGCAGCCGGTTCTCGATGCGCCGGGCGATCGGTTCCGACACCGGAATGCGGAAAGCCGTTGTGCGGTTGTCGTAGCCCCAGGCGGTGTTGACCGGCGCCGACATGTCGGGTGTCAGCCGGCGATAGGAATTCACGTAGGGCGCCATCATGACCAGCGTACGCGGCACGTAGTGCTGCATGCCGCCGATGAAGTGGAAGAACTCCTTCGATGCCGAACCGTCCGGGTTCGAGAACAGGTTCCGGCCGGTGTTGATCTCGACCACCGACTGGTGGATGTGCATCGCCGAACCCGGCTGGCCCTGCATCGGCTTGGCCATGAAGGTCGCGTAGATGCCGTGCTTCAGCGCCGCCTCGCGGATCGTGCGCTTGAACAGGAACACCTGGTCGGCAAGCTCGATCGGGTCGCCGTGGCGAAGGTTGATTTCGAGCTGGGCCGGGCCCTCCTCGTGGATCAGCGTGTCGATCTCGAGGCCCTGCTTTTCGGAGAAGTGGTAGATGTCGTCGATCAGTTCGTCGAACTCGTTGATGCCGGCGATCGAGTAGCCCTGGCCGCCAAGGATGGAGCGGCCCGAGCGGCCTTTCGGCGGATGCAGCGGATAGTCCGGGTCGTCGTTCTGGGCGACGAGATAGAACTCGATTTCCGGTGCCACCACCGGCTTCCAACCCTTCTGCCTGTAGAGATCGACCACCCGCTTCAGCACGTTGCGCGGTGTGTAGCTGATCTGTTCGCCCTGCGAGCCGACGATGTCGCAGATCACCTGCGCCGTCGGGTCGGTTTCCCAGGGCACGACCGAAAGGGTCGAGAGGTCGGGTACGAGCTTGATGTCGCTATCGCGGGAATCGTAACGGAACTGCCCGGTTTCATCAGGATATTCGCCCGAAATCGTGTGGCGGTAGATCGCCGAGGGCAGTGCCAGCGAGGTGTTGGAAGTGAATTTCGAGGTCGGCATCATCTTGCCGCGCGGCACGCCGGCGAGGTCGGGCGTGATGCATTCGATGTCTTCGATGCCGCGTATCTTGAGCCAGTCCGTGGCTTCCTTCCAGGTCTTCACGCCGCGGAGGGAGTGCAGGGCGGGGGGGATTTTCGAGGTCTTGCTGATTTTCGTTGTTTGTTGGGCAGCACTTCTCTTGGAGGGCATAAATCACCGGTTTTGGCTTCGGATAGCGCATCATAACCGTAGATTGGCAATTGGCTAGATGGGCTTCGTCATTGACTTTCGTCCCCGCCACCGGGAAGGAAGGACAAAAGAGCTGGGGTGTTTCGTGGCTGAAAAGAAGGATGTGGTCATCATCGGCGCCGGTGCCGCGGGCATGATGTGCGCCATCGAGGCGGGCAAGCGCGGGCGCCGCGTGCTCGTGCTCGACCATGCCAAGGCGCCCGGCGAGAAGATCCGCATCTCCGGCGGTGGGCGCTGCAATTTTACCAACATCCATGCGGGGCCGAAGAACTTCTTTTCGGCAAATCCGCATTTCTCAAAGTCGGCACTGGCGCGATACACGCCGCGTGATTTCCTTGCACTGGTCGAAAGGCACGGCATCGCCTGGCACGAAAAGACGCTTGGCCAGCTCTTCTGTGACCATTCGGCCAAGGACATTATCAGGATGCTGCTCGCAGAAATGCGCGACGTGCACGCCGAGTTGCGGCTGGAGACAACGATCGAAAGCGTCGAACGCCATGGTGCGGGCTTCCGTGTCATGACCGGGGACGGGCCCGTGGATGCGCAGTCGCTCGTCATTGCCAGCGGCGGCAAGTCGATCCCGAAGATGGGAGCGACCGGGTTCGCCTACCGGATCGCGGAGCAGTTCGGGCTTGGCATCGTCGAAACGCGGCCGGGCCTCGTGCCGCTGACCCTCGATCCGGCGCAGCTCGAAACGATCGGCGAACTGTCGGGCGTCGCTGCCGACGCCGAAGCCCGCTGCGGCAAGACAGCCTTTCGCGAGGCGGTGCTGATCACCCACCGTGGCCTGAGCGGCCCGGCGATCTTGCAGATCTCGTCCTATTGGCGCGAAGGACTGGAGATCGTGCTGCGGCTGATGCCTGACATCGACATCGCTTCAATCCTCAAGGAAATCCGGCGCACCCACGGCAAGCAGGCGGTGCAGACGGCGCTCGGTGATATCCTGCCGCGCCGGCTTGCGCAGTTTTTCGTCGAAGGCGCGAAGCTGACCGGGCGCCAGCTGGCCGACCTCTCGGACAAGACGATCAACCAGCTTTCGTCCTCGATCCAGGCCTGGACGATCAAGCCCGCCGGTTCGGAAGGCTATCGTACCGCCGAAGTCACGCTCGGCGGCGTCGATACCAACGGGCTCGATTCCAGGACGATGCAGGCGAAGGCGGCGCCGGGGCTCTACTTCATCGGCGAATGCGTCGATGTGACCGGCTGGCTCGGTGGCTACAATTTCCAATGGGCCTGGGCATCGGGCTTTGCCGCCGGGCAGGACGTGTGATCTCCCCGCTTTTGGCGGGCCGTGCTCCAGCGATTGTTAACGGATCTGATCGAACCTTTGTTTTCGTCGGCACAGCCGGCGGTTGGTGAGATCGGATTGTCACATAAACGGAAATAACACTGTTTCCTATTTTTTGACTTTCCTCCACCACGGCATGGCTGCAATATATGTGTGACTGGCAAGCCGGTTCGTCCGGGTCGATGGTTGCCGGTCAATGTGACAAGGACAGGATGCCATGAACCAACCACGCCGCCGTCCCCGCGCCATAGCGATCGCCCGCACCGACGAAAGTCGTCAGCAGAAGGCCGCAATCACGCGCCTCGCACTGATCGCTTTTTTCGCCGTTGCCGCTCTCGCAGCTCTTCCGGCCCTTTGGTTCTGATCTCAGGCGACCGGCTTTAGACGGCCGGTTCCTCGGGCGCAGTTGAGGCGCCTCAGCGCTCCTTCGGATTTTCTGCCGCAGGCGATCGCGCTTATACAAATTTTAATCGTTCAAATTAAATAGTGCGACGAAGTGAGTTTCGTCAGGTTCGCGTTGCCTAGGAGCGGCGACGTGGATCCGCAATGATTGCCGACGGACTGACGGCGTTCGCCGTATGATTTTCCGAAAAACATCAGCCTGTTTTGCGCATCGGGTGGCTCTCGATCGTCCGTGCATTCACGCCCAGTCGTTGAATGCGAAGATGTCTTGAGCAGCCGGGGGAGGCGAATGCGAGCTGCGAGCCAAGGTGTTTTCCATGTTCATTGATAGAATTCTTGCCCGTTTCAAGATCCAGACGAAGGTGCTCTTTTTCATCCTTCCCTTCGTCGTCAGCATCTGTGCCGTCGGTATCACCGGCCTCTATGCGTCCGGCCTGCTACAGGGGCGCATGGAGATTTCGAACAGCGTGCTGCAGACATTGAGCGGCTTCAAGGATGTCTATGCGGGCATGAACGCCTTCCTGCATTCGACGACCGAGGAAACCAGGGAAGCCGTCCAATCGAAGATTTCGGCCCAGAAGGACGTGCTTGCGGCGACGGCCGCCCAGGTTGCCGGCCAGAGCGGCCAGGACGAACTGACTGCCGCAATCGCCGCGACAAACGACATCGAGGCGCGCATCGACGGTCTCTGGAAGCTGCATGTCGGTGAGCAGGAACTGCGCACTGCGATGACGGCGAACCTCGACGCGCTGCTGATCGAGCGCTCCAAGATCAACGAGGAGTCGAACCGGCTGCAATATGCCGTGCGGAAAAGCGAAAACGCCGCCAAGACCATGCTGCGCGAAGCCGAGAAGCTGATGCGCGCCAGCCGCTTCTTCAACGAATTTGGCACCGAAGTCAGCAAGGCGATCTCCGTCGAGGACAAGCTGAAGGCGGTCAAGGAGCGCTTCCCGATGATCGGCCGCACCGAGCGCGACATTTTCCGCCTGCTGCCGAAGGACGAGAAGTCGCTGGCCGAAACGATCACCTCCGCCTCGAGCGAGATCGGCGCGCTGCTGAAGGCGCCGCCCGGCCCGGAGACGCTCGCCGGCATCTCCAAATATGTCGACCGTTTCCGCACCGCGAGCTTCCGCCTGGAGGCGGCATCGGTCGGCAAGATGCGCGACGCGACGCGGATCTTCGCCGAACTCGACGAACAGATCGTCACGACGGAATCGGTGCTTACCGCGACCCGCCGACTCGCCGGGTCGATCACGGACATCCAGATTTCCGCCGCCACCTTCATGGGCCAGACCAACGAAGAAAACCGCCAGAAGCTGCTCGATAAGTCGCTTGCCGTTCAGCAGAACATGGCAACGCTGCGTGGCGTCGCCAGCGACGGTGCTTCCTTCGACAAGATCGCCGATACGCTGATGCCGATCCTGACCGCGATGAAGAAGGATGCCGCGGCGCTCGTCGAAATTACCGTCAAGCGGACCGCCGATTTCGACGCCGCCGGCCAGTCGATCGACCAGATCTGGGGCGATCTCACCAGCTTTGCCGAGCGCCAGAAGGTCGCCGCCGGAACAGAACGCCAGGAAGCGAACCAGATCTCGGTGGCGGCAACCGTCGCCGGCGTCGTCATCGCGCTGCTTGCCGGCATTGCGCTGACGCTGACGCTGAAGAAGCCGATCGGCCAGATCACTGCTGCCATGCGTCGCCTCGCAGACGGCCGCCTCGACACAGCGATCGACGGCGATGCGCGCCGCGATGAAATCGGCGACATGGCGCGCGCGCTCGGCGTGTTCAAGGAGAACGCGCTTTCGAAGGTCCGCATCGAGGCCGAGAGCGAGGAGCAGCGGACCCGCGCCGAAATCGAGCGCAGCCGTAACGACCAGGAAAAGCGCGAACTCGATCGCCAGATCGATCTGGCCGTCAGCGAGCTGGCCGCCGGTCTCGGCCGTCTGGCGCAGGGCGATCTCTCGCGCCAGATCGAGGTTCCTTTCCACGGTCGTCTCGAACAGTTGCGCGAAGACTTCAACGGCTCGCTGATCCGACTGCAGGACACGCTGTCGCAGATCCGCGCCAATGCGCAGGCGATCCAGGAAAGCGGCTCCAGCATGCACCATGCCGCGGACTCGCTGTCGAAGCGGACGGAAGCTCAGGCCGCATCGCTCGAAGAAACGGCGGCTGCTGTCGACCAGATCACCGCGACGGTTCGCTCGTCTGCCGAGCGTGCCGGGGAAGCCAACCATGCCGTGATCCAGACCAAGCGCAGCGCCGACAGTTCGGCGACCGTCGTCACCAACGCGATCGCCGCCATGGGACGCATCGAGGAGGCCTCGCGCCAGATCGAACAGATCATCGAGGTGATCGACGACATCGCCTTCCAGACCAATCTCCTGGCGCTGAACGCCGGTATCGAGGCCGCGCGTGCGGGTGAAGCAGGCAAGGGCTTTGCCGTTGTTGCCCAGGAAGTGCGTGAGCTGGCGCAGCGCTCGGCGGAAG
Source organism: Ensifer sp. B1-9 (assembly GCF_050474445.1). NCBI lineage: Bacteria > Pseudomonadati > Pseudomonadota > Alphaproteobacteria > Hyphomicrobiales > Rhizobiaceae > Ensifer > Ensifer sp. B1-9. The sequence goes on along the minus strand of NZ_JBCHVG010000007.1, from coordinate 186,615 downwards.
CCGCGCGCGAGATCAAGGGCCTCATCAACAAATCGACCAACGAGGTCAATGCCGGCTCGCACCTGGTCAAGGAAACGGGCGAAGTGCTGGCATCGATCAGCGCGCAGATCGTCACCGTCAGCCAGCATGTCGAGATGATCGCGACCGCAAGCCGCGATCAGGCCGTAGCGCTCAACGAGGTCAACGGCTCGGTCAACCAGATGGACCAGATGACGCAGCAGAACGCTTCGATGGTCGAAGAGGCGACGGCGACGAGCCGGTCGCTCGCGCACCAGGCGGACACACTGATGATGCTCGTCGAGCAGTTCCGGCTGGAGCCGGAGGCGGACGACTACGGCTACCGGGCCGCCTGAGGCGGCCGGCAATCGAATTCGCCGACGGCGGACGTCCGCCTTCGGACGGAAGCACGGCAATCGGTATTGCCGCGCGATATAACAAGGGCAGGGGCTAACATTGCACCGCGTGGCCGCAGGGCTCCGCGGTGCTCTTTTTTTCGGCGCCGAGGCGTCTCCTGCGCCGCTCGACGATCTTGGCAATCAAGGCGTCAAACATGCGCCGAAGAAGTCCCGGCGGCTTCGGATCGAAGTCTTCGTCCCAACGCCGGTTTTTCAGGGCCATGTCGGCGATATAGACCATTGCCATCATTTCCATGGTGATGCTCCTCGTTTGATGGGCATCACTCCTTTTATGCATCCAAAGCAGTTTTACATATAGCGGAAATCGGCCTATGTTTTTCAGCAATGAAAAATCTGGATTGGGACATCTACCGCTGTTTCATGAGCGTGGCGCGTACCGGCGGCCTTACCGGCGCCGCCCAGGCGCTGGGTTCGAGCCCTGCCACGGTCGGACGGCGGATGCTGGAGCTCGAGGAGCGGACGGGCCGCTCCCTGTTCCTGCGCAGCCAGACCGGTTACCAGCTCACCGGCGACGGCGAGCTCCTGTTCGAGCAGCTTCAGGAGATGGAGGCGGCGGCGCGCCGGGTCGAGAGCTGGCGGCGCGAGGGTGAAGGCGCGACCGTCCGCATCACCGTCGGCACCTGGATTGCCTGGCTGCTCGCGGAGAATTTTCCGGCGCTTTGCACCGAGAGGGATGGTTTCAGCCTGGCGGTGACCGTCGGCGAGACCCGTGCCAGCCTCGCCTACCGCGAGACCGACATCGGCATCCGCGCATTCGAGCCCGAGGAAACCTATCTGGCGGCGAGCCCGGTCGGTGACGTCGCCTATGCCGCCTATCGCCAGAAGAACGCACCGGCGGCTGCCAACACCCGATGGGTGGCAGTGGGTGAGGAGGAGGCGATCTCGGCCTATCTTCGCTGGCCCCACCAACAGGCAGAAGGCAGGATTGTCGCGACCATCACACGGCCGCGTTCGCTCTTGGACCTCGCCAGGGCAGGCGCCGGTTGCGCTGTGCTTCCCTGCTTCGTCGGCGACCTCGATCCGATGCTGGAGCGGGCAGGCGAGGAAATCCCCGCGCTGAGGCACCGCCAATGGATCGTGATGAACAACGAGGACCGGCACCGAAGGGAAATCCGCACCGTAGTCGACCGCATGACGAAGCTGTTGCGCAGCCATGCCGACGTCTTTGCCGGAAAGAGGCCACGCCGCGGCTGAGCGCGCGTAGGGCCAGCTTGTGTCTTACCGGTGCTGCAGGAATGCCAAATTGGATGACGGCGCCTTTGGTCAGCGCATCAGGAGCTTGACGAGGGCGGCCTGCGAATTGACCCGGGTCTTGGCATAGATGCTCTTGAGCTGCGTGCGGATCGTCTCGTAGCTGACGCCGTTGGCCTGCGACATCTCCTTCAGCGTCAGACCGGTGGCGACGCCGGACGCGATGCGGAGTTCGGCCGGCGTAAGGCCGTAGCTGTCTCTCAGGTGGTTGAGGCGCTGGTCGCAAACGAGCGAGGTCGCCGGCTCGATCAGCACGGCGACGGTGGGGCCATCGAGAAGTTCGGTAAAGATGTTCGCGCTCCGCCGGACCAGCGTGATCCGAACCGCGCCATCCTCTGCAGTCCTGACGAGGCGAACCTGCGGCTGAGCCGGAGTGCCGACCGGCGAGGCCAGAAGCTCGAGTGTCGTGTTGGTTTCCGGTTCGTCCATGACCAGGCGCCCGTTGATCGTGACGCGAAACGGAGAGCCCTTCGCCGCCATCTGCTCGGCGTTGTCGTTCATCGATCGGATGCGGAGATTGTCGCCGACATAGATGACGCCGACGCCGATCGTATCGAGCAGCGTCCGGCCTTCATGCTGTTCGGCCATCATCAGGTCGCGCCGGCGCAGGAAGTCGAAGGCACGCTTCAGATGGGGAGCAAGAAGGGTGTATTGATCCGCCGCCCGCCGGTTGAGCTCTTCGTCCGTCGATGACGTGCAGGTCGATACGAGCAATGTGCGCGTCGGACTGCGCACGATGGTCACGCCCACGGTGCTTTCGCAGCCGGTCTGGGCTTTCAGCCAGTCATTGTAGAATTCCGATTTCACCAGGTCCGCGCGCGAGACGATGTGTTCGCCGGCGAGACCGCGCCCTACCGGCACCAGCACCGACTTCGGTATCCAGGGATTGATCGCCGCGAAGTGGTTGTTGAACTGATCGATGGCATCCGGCGTAAAGCCGGAGACATAGGGCACGCATGCCGTTGGCGACGTGAGATCGTGGTAATGGAGTGCCGAGCGCCCGTCCGGCATTGTCGTCGTCAGCCGGTCAAGAAAGTCCTGCCAGCCACAGTCACCAAAGGCGGCGCCGTAGATGAGCTCCGTCAATTCGGCCGTATCGGCAGCTTTCGTCGATCGATACATGCTTGCCCCAACCTAAGATAGGCTGGGCTAATATAAGCCGCTGCGCGCCGTGCGATCAACTTGAAATGGCATATCGAAGAAGATGTTGAATCATGATTCGGTGCCGCAATGCCGAATGGCCGGCATTCTCGCCGGCCATTCCAATCTCTGGCAACGTCGCATCTGCGCCATGACATGTGCGGCTCTCAACCTGAAATTGCTGTCGCCACTCTGATTGCCGCCGCCGGCTGAAATGAAGCGGACGAAAGCAGGGCCATCGCAAGCGTCACCGCAACGAGTGTCATGGTCTGCCCTGGGTTACGATGACAGGGATCAGCAGATCGCCCCAATTGCCTTCACCGCCGTGGTGGCGGGCCGAGCGAACGAGCTCGACCGATACGCCGGCATCGACGGCCTTCATGACGGACTGGTTGAGGCGGTGCAGGTCGTTGGCAACCATGCGGATCGCTGCCTGCTGGTCCGGGGTCATCGCCGAAGACTGTTCCTCGGCCCGTTCCTTGACGCGTGTCTGGACTGTCATTGGACTTCTCCTTGAGGTTCGAGGCTATTGTGGGATGGGGGCAGCCCTCCCATTCCACTCTGATTTATGAGAAGCGGCAGGAGCGCAGCGGGCAGGGATTGCCGCGCTCCCGCCGGTCTTTCACTCTGCGGCCGGGCGGAACTGGTCGTGCTCGGTCGATTCCTTCATGGCGGTTGTCGAGGACTGGCCGCCGGTGATTGCCATCGAGACGGCGTCGAAATAACCGGTGCCCACCTCGCGCTGGTGCTTCGTCGCGGTGTAGCCATTGGCTTCTGCCGCGAATTCCGCTTCCTGCAGCTCGGAATAGGCGGCCATCTGCCTCGCCTTGTAGCCGCGCGCCAGCTCGAACATGCCGAAGTTCAACTGATGGAAGCCGGCGAGCGTGATGAACTGGAACTTGTATCCCATCGCGCCGAGTTCCCGCTGGAACTTGGCGATCGTCGCGTCGTCGAGGTTCTTCTTCCAATTGAACGACGGTGAGCAATTGTAGGCGAGCAGCTTGCCCGGGTGCGCCTTGTGCACGCCCTCGGCGAATTTGCGGGCCTGTTCCAGATCCGGCTTCGAGGTTTCGCACCAGATCAGGTCGCAATGCGGCGCATAGGCGACCGCGCGGGCGATGCAGGGCTCGAGGCCGTTCTTCACCTGGTAGAAGCCCTCGACCGTGCGGCCGGCGTCATAGTCGACGAACGGACGGTCGCGCTCGTCGATATCGGAGGTGAGGAGCTTTGCCGCCTCCGCATCGGTACGGGCGATGACAAGCGTCGGGGTACCCATGACGTCGGCTGCAAGCCGCGCGGCGTTCAGGTTGCGGATATGGGCCGCCGTCGGGATCAGCACCTTGCCGCCCAGGTGACCGCACTTCTTTTCCGAAGCGAGCTGGTCCTCGTAGTGGACGCCGGCAGCACCGGCTTCGATGAAGGCCTTCATGATCTCGAAGGCATTGAGCGGGCCGCCGAATCCGGCTTCGGCGTCGGCGACGATCGGTGCGAACCAGGTATCGACCGAAAGGCCCTTGCCTTCGGAGGTCTCGATCTGGTCGGCGCGCTGCAGCGTGCGGTTGATGCGCTTGGCGAGTTCCGGCGCCGCATTGGCTGGATAGAGCGACTGGTCGGGATACATGGCCGAGGCGGTGTTGGCGTCGGCCGCGACCTGCCAGCCGGAGAGGTAGATCGCCTTCAGGCCGGCGCGGACCATCTGCATGGCCTGATTGCCGGAGAGTGCGCCGAGCGCATTGACGAAGTCTTCCTCGTGAATGAGTTTCCACAAGCGGTTCGCGCCCATTTCGGCCAGCGAATAGCGGATCTCGACCGACCCACGCAGCCGCTTCACGGTCTCTGCGCTATAGGGGCGGTCGACGCCATCGAAGCGGCCTTGCGGTGCGCTCGGAACAAGCTTGTAAAAATCAGTCATTGCATTCCTCCTGTCAAAATCTCTCATCCATTCGACTTTCGTCGTACGGTGCTTCGTGTTTCGAGTTCATGTGACAGTTTTTACATTGCGCCGCGGCATTCGGCTATTGGAAACGATGAAATGGCGCGATCAAAAGGGTTATCTTGTCTTGCCTTTGACAGAAGTGCGAAGTAAATCTGTAAAAGATGTAAAACACTATGTGCTTCGCGAGTTGTAAAGGTAGTTACAAATGGCCGAGAACAAGATCTTCGCCGGTCCGCGGGTCAGGCGTATTCGCAATGGCCTGTCGCTGACGCAGACGGCCATGGCCGAGGCACTCGGCATCTCGCCGTCCTACCTCAATCTGATCGAGCGCAATCAGCGGCCGCTGACGGTGCAACTGCTCCTGAAACTGGCCTCGGTCTACAAGGTCGATCTCGACGAACTGCAGGGAGAAACCGGCGGCAGTCTGGCACAGTTGCGCGAGGTTTTTGCCGATCCGCTGCTGTCAGCCGAGCTACCGGGAGAGCAGGAACTGATCGAGGTGGCTGAGGCTGCTCCCAATGCCGCGGGCGGTGTCGTCAAGCTCTATCGCGCCTATCGCGAGCAGGCGGCACGCCTCAAGGATCTCGCCGATCTGCTGGCGGGGCAGGGGCATATGGAGGCGCTTTCCGGCGCGCGGCTGCCGATGGACGAGGTGCGCGAAACCTTCGAGGCGCGGCCCAACCACTTTGCTGCGATAGAGGCGGCGGCGGAGATCTTTCACGAGGCGCTGTCGCCCGGCGATGATCTCGTGGGCGCTCTCAAGAACTGGCTGAAGAAGGAACATGGCCTGGTCGTTCGCAGCCTGCCTGTGCATGCTATGCCCAATCTGCGCCGCCGTTTCGATCGGCATTCCATGCGCCTCTTCATCTCCGAGCGGCTGTCGCCCTATGACCAACTGCGCGAGATCGCCATGGAGGCGGTGTCTATCGCCTGCCACGAAGCGATCATCGCCGAACTCGAGCCTTTGCGTTTCTCGACCGCGGAGGCGCGCCGCATCGCCCGTTTCGAGCTTGCGCGCTATGGCGCGCATGCGCTGATGATGCCCTATGCCGCCTTCCTCGCCGCCGCGCAGCGGGCGAAATATGATGTCGATATGTTGCGCGCCCGCTTCCAGGTCTCTTTCGAGCAGGCCGCGAATCGGCTGACCATGCTACAGCGACCCGGAGCGCAAGGCGTGCCGTTCTTCCTGATGGAGATCGACAATGCCGGCCATCGCTTGCGGCGGGCCGGCGCTGCTGGCTTTCCGCAGGCGAAGTTCGGCGGCGGCTGTCCGAAGCTCAACATTCATGCCGCCTTTTCGGTGCCCGGGCAGGTTCTGGTCGATCGTGTCGAAATGCCGGATGGTGCTGCGTTTCTGACGGTGGCGCGCACGCTGGATGGCCCGCAGGCGGCGTTCCAGGAGCGGGTCAGGCGCACGGCCCTGCTTCTCGGTTGCGAGGCATCCTTCGCCGACGAGGTCGTCTACGCTTCGGCGTTGCCGCCGGCGGTCGCGGTTGGTGCTGCCTGTCGGCTCTGCGAGCGGCAGGGCTGTCTGGCACGCGCCGAACCGCCGGTCACGCGACCACTTGGGCTCGATGAGATGGCGACAGGGCTCAGCGTCTTCGATTTTCAGTAGCTGACGGGATGCTGGTTCGGCAGCAGCGGTGCATTCGGCGCGAAACATTCCGCCGGCAGCCCGGTGGTGTAGCCGCGGGTAATGTGCGCCTTGTCCGCATAGGCCTTGTCGCGCATCAGGATCGCGTGCAGTTCCGGCAGATTGTAGAAGGGCACGCCCGGATAGAGATGGTGCTCGAGGTGATAGTTGATGTTGTGGGGGGCGAAGAACAGCTTCTCCCAGGCATGCGGGTAGACGGTTCGTGAACTCGTCAACTCGTCGCCATAGTCCATGCTGCCGAAATGCTCGGCGACGCTGCGTATGTAAAGGAACAGGCAGAAGAAGGTGAGGAACGGCACGACCCAATAGAGCGCCACTTCCCGCCAGATGCCGAGCAGCGTGAAGACCGCTGCGGCGGCCACGTAGAAGCCGATGCGCAGCAGCTTGTATTGGAGCGTCGAGCGATCGTTCTTTCCCATCCGCTTGGCCATATGCAACATGTCGCGCAGCGAATTGACCGCGATGAGGTAGCCAAGCAACTGGGCGATGCCGCGCGCAAGTTTCTGCGGGAAGGTGAATTGTGGCATGCCGAGCTTTGCGGTCCAGTCCGGATCCGCGTCGGTATTGGCGTGCTGGTGGTGGGCGAGATGGTTCTGACGATAGCCGTCGACGGTTGCGAGCACCGGCCAGGCGAGCAGCAGGTCGCTCATCCCATCGCTGAGTTTTCGGTTGCGGATGATTCGGTAATGCGCCGCCTCGTGGATCATGCAGCCGAGCGCATGCATGCGTCCAGCGATCAGCACCACGGCGATGAGATAGACGAGAGGATTGCCGGCATATTCGCTGACGGCGATCGCCGCTGCGATCATCGCCCAATCGAAAGCGATTGCGCCCAGCGCCTTCCGTGGCTCGAGAGCCGACAGGCGTTTCAACTCCCTGGGATCGATGCTGCGGCTTCGCCCACCCGGGGCGCTCTCGCCTATGATCTTCTCGCCCATCGCAATACCCAACCCTTGATGCACAACCGGCGGAAAATTCGCACGGCGATCATGGTTAATCAATTGTAAACATCGGTTCGTGCATGTCGAGCATCCGACATGGTTAACTGCGGCAGGGAGTACCGGCAGGTTTAAGCGGCGGCACGGCGGTTCGTCATAAGTGCCCGTTTTTCCTCGACTTGTGAAAAAACACCGACTGGCGCGGCGCGGTCTTTTATCGCCACGAAAGCGCTTGAGGTTATCGAGAAACATGCCTAACCTCGCCGCCTGAGCGAAACGGATTGGACGGTGCCTTGGCATGCCGGGGCCCCGAAATGAAAACCAAGAGGGGAGTTGTATGTCCAAGCTCATCGTCACAACCCTGGCGGCAGCGGTACTGGCCGGTTCGACCATGCTGGCCTCGGCGCAGGAGCGCGTGGTCAACGTCTACAACTGGTCGGATTACATCGACAGCAGCATTCTGGAAGATTTCACCAAGGAGACCGGCATCAAGGTCGTCTATGACGTCTTCGATTCCAACGAGATCCTGGAGACGAAGCTGCTCGCCGGCGGCTCGGGCTACGACGTCGTCGTGCCGACGGCAACCTTCCTGCAGCGGCAGATCGCCGCCGGCGTGTTCCAGAAGCTCGACAAGTCGAAGCTGCCGAACCTTTCCAACATGTGGGACGTGATCATGGAGCGTACGGCGAAGTACGATCCGGGCAACGAATATGCTGTCGACTACATGTGGGGCACGACCGGCATCGGCTACAATGTCGACAAGATGAAAGAGATCCTGGGCACCGACGCGAAGCCCAACTGGGATGTCATCTTCAAGCCGGAACTGGCGGCGAAGTTCAAGGATTGCGGCATCCACATCCTCGATTCCCCGACCGACGTCATGCCTTCGGCACTCGCCTATCTCGGCCTCAATCCGGACAGCCACGATGCCGCCGATCTGGAAAAGGCGGCCGAGTTGCTCGCAAGCATCCGCCCCTATGTGCGCAAGTTCCATTCGTCGGAATACATCAACGCGCTCGCCAACGGCGACATCTGCCTGGCCGTCGGTTTCTCCGGCGACGTCTTCCAGGCGCGCGACCGCGCGGCGGAAGCAAAGGCCGGCGTGACCGTCGACTACGCGATCCCGTCGCAGGGCGCGCAGATGTGGTTCGACATGTTCGCGATCCCCGCCGATGCGCAGCACGTTGAGGAAGCCCATGCCTTCCTCAACTACATGATGAAACCGGAGGTGGTTGCCAAGGCATCGAATTATGTCTTCTACGCCAATGGCAACAAGGCGTCGCAGCAGTTCCTCGACAAGGCCGTTCTCGAAGACACCGCCATCTATCCGTCGGATGAGGTGATGCAGAAACTGTTCACGGTGACGCCCTTCGAGGCGAAAGAACAGAGGGTATTGACCCGACTCTGGACAAAGGTCGTAACCGGCCAGTAAGAGCGGAGAACGAATTGCCCGGACCTCAAGATCCGGGCAATTTTCTTAATGGGCGCCGGGGAAAACGAGAGCGCCCGATCGGCTGTATCATTCGGGGATTGATGATGAAGTCTCTCGGCAGTATCCGGCGGTCCTTTGCCCCCTGGGCGGATCCCGCTTCCAAGCCATTCATTTCCGTGAAGAACGTGACAAAGCGGTTCGGCGACTTCACCGCCGTCGACGACCTCTCGCTGGACATCTACACACGCGAGTTCTTTGCGCTCCTCGGCGCTTCCGGCTGCGGAAAGTCGACGCTCTTGCGCATGCTCGCCGGTTTCGAACAGCCGACCTCAGGCGAGATCATTCTCGACGGGCAAAGCCTCGCCGGCATTCCGCCCTACCGGCGGCCTGTCAACATGATGTTCCAGTCCTATGCGCTCTTTCCGCACATGACGGTCGAGAACAACATCGCCTTCGGCCTGAAACAGGACGGCATGCCGAAAGCGGATATCGCCGCGCGCGTGGCGCAGATGCTGAAGCTGGTGAAGCTCGAAAAGTTCTCCCAGCGCAAACCACATCAGCTTTCCGGTGGCCAGCGTCAGCGCGTCGCGCTCGCCCGCTCGCTCGCCAAGCGGCCGAAAGTGCTGCTGCTCGACGAGCCGCTCGGCGCGCTCGACAAGAAGCTGCGCGAGGAAACCCAGTTCGAACTGATGGATCTGCAGCAGGAACTTGGCCTCACCTTTGTCGTCGTGACGCACGACCAGGAGGAGGCGATGACCATGGCTGATCGCATCGCGGTCATGAGCCACGGCAAGGTCATCCAGGTCGCGACCCCGGCCGAGATTTACGAGGCGCCGAATTCCCGTTTCGTTGCGGACTTCATCGGCGACGTCAACATTTTCGAGGGAGCGGTTTCTGGAGCCGAGGGCGGCTACGTGCGGCTCGAAGGCGCCAATGGCTTCCCCATCCGCATGGCGTCCCCCGAAAGACCGGCGACCGGCACCAGGTCCGCGGTCGCCGTCCGTCCGGAAAAGATCCGCGTCAGCCGGCAGCCGCCGGCAAATGCGCCCGTCAACGCCGTCCAGGGCGAGATCTGGGATATCGGCTATCTTGGCGACATGACCGTCTTTCACGTGCGTCTGAAGGATGGACGGGTGATCAAGGCGTCGTCGCTGAACGCGGTGCGTGCGGTCGAGGACCCGCTCGGCTACGATCAGGAAGTCTGGGTTTCCTTCGGCGAAGACGCCGGCGTCGTTCTGAAGGATTGAGACCATGACACGCGTCGCATCCGCTCTCTTCAGCCGCCTTGTCATCATCATCCCCTATGCCTGGCTGCTCTTCTTCTTCCTCATCCCCTTCTTCATCGTCTTCCGTATCTCGCTGTCGCAGACGGCCGTGGCGATGCCGCCCTATACGCCGGTTTTCGACCTCTTCGGCGGCCTGTCGGGCATTGTCGAGAAGGCGCGGGAGTTCAATTTCGACAACTACGTCTGGCTCACCGAAGACGTTCTCTACTTCAACGCCTATGTGTCGAGCGTCATCATCGCGGCGGTTTCGACGGTCCTGACGCTGCTGATCGCCTATCCGATCGCCTACGGCATGGCGAAGGCGCCGAAGACCGTCCGCCCGACGCTGCTGATGCTGGTGATCCTGCCGTTCTGGACGAGCTTCCTGATCCGCGTTTATGCGTGGATCGCGATCCTGAAGCCCGAGGGCCTGCTCAACCAGTTCCTCCTGGCGACCGGCGTGATCGACCAGCCCTTGATCATTCTCAACACCAACTGGGCGATCTACATCGGCATCGTCTATTCCTATCTGCCCTTCATGGTGCTGCCGATCTACTCCTCGCTGGAGAAGATGGACCACACGCTGACGGAGGCCGCGCTCGACCTCGGCTGCACGCCGTTCACCGCTTTCTGGCGCGTGACTTTCCCGCTGTCGCTGGCGGGTGTGGTCGCCGGCTGCCTGCTCGTCTTCATTCCGGCCGTTGGCGAATTCGTCATCCCTGACCTGCTCGGCGGCTCGGAAACGCTGATGATCGGCAAGACTCTCTGGAACGAGTTCAACGCCAACCGCGACTGGCCGGTATCCTCCGCCGTGGCGACGATCCTGCTTCTGATCCTGGTGCTGCCGATCGTCTACTTCCAGAACGCGCAGGCGAAAGCCGACAGCGAGGGGAGGTAGGACATGGGCACTTGGTCACGCTTCAACATCGCCTCGATCGTGCTCGGCTTCGGCTTTCTGTACCTGCCGATCGTGCTTCTGGTGATCTTCTCCTTCAACGAGTCGAAACTCGTCACGGTGTGGGCTGGCTTTTCGATCAAATGGTATGCGCAGCTCTGGCACAATCAGGCGCTGCTCGATGCCGCCTGGGTGACGATCCGCGTCGCGTTGATCTCTGCGACATGTGCAACCGTGCTGGGAACGCTCGCGGCACTGGCGCTCGTTCGCTACACGCGTTTTCGCGGCCGCATGCTGTTCTCCGGCATGGTCTATGCGCCGCTCGTCATGCCCGAGGTGATAACCGGCCTGTCGCTCCTGCTGCTCTTCGTCGCCATTGGCCTCGACCGCGGCTTCTGGACCATCACGCTGGCGCACATCACCTTCACCATGTGCTTCGTCGCCGTAGTCGTGCAGTCGCGCTTGCTCAGTTTCGACCGGTCGATCGAAGAGGCGGCACTCGATCTCGGCGCTACCCCGGTCCGGACCTTCTTTGCGATCACGCTGCCGGTTATCGCGCCGGCGGTGTTTTCCGGCTGGGTGCTGGCCTTCACGCTGTCGCTGGATGATCTCGTGATTTCGAGCTTCACCACGGGACCGGGCGCCACGACGCTGCCGATGAAGATCTACAGCCAGGTGCGGCTCGGCGTGACGCCGGAAATCAACGCGATCTGCACCATCCTCATCGGTGTCGTGGCGATCGGAGTGGTCGTTGCTTCCATCGTTACCAAGCAGCGTGAGGCGCAGCGCGAGCGAGACGAGCGGGCTGCCTTTGCCCAATCCTGAGCGGGAGCAGCCCCGCGCTTAGCGTGGGCGGCTTTTGTCGCTGTGAACTGTAGGCCAACGGCCGGTGTTCCTGACGCCGGCCGTTTTCAATTGGGCTCGCCAAGGACCGACAGGGGCGAGATCACTGCATTTGGCCAGGAACCGCCGACGAAGAAGCGCAACCTTTGTCCGGCGTTGAGCGCGTCGATGAAGGTGCCGGCGAGCGCCAGGCTGCCGGTGCGATAGGGAATGACGCCATTGACCGAGAGACTGCCGGTTGGGCCGGTGAAAAGCGCCTGGTTCAGCCGCGCCGACCCCTGGCCGAAGCTCGCTTCGATGTCGGCGGTCTGGAAGGCGAAGCTGCCATCGCTGGCCTGAGCCAGCGAGAAGAACTCTCCCGCCCTGACCAGGTTCGCGAAGGTGTTTGCGTCGAAGCCGGAGAGGCTGCCGTTGGCGAGCGAGAGCCTGATGCTGCCCGAGGCTTCGGCCGCCTGCTCGGTCCAGAACGGATGCTCGGTCACAAGGTCGAAGTTGACGTTTCCTCGGCCGGTCGGGATTGGGCCTGTAAACCCGAAATCCGCTAGCGCTGCGGCGAGGTCGGCATTCTTCAGGACCAGTTCGAGCTTGCCGCCCTTTGCCAATCCCGCTTCCGAGACGGCGATCCGGCCGCTGAGCCGACCATTGGCATAGGTGCTGTCGGCGACGTCGATGGAAGCGCGCCCGTGATCGATGATCACGCCGGCGGCCACATCCGTCAGCCGCAGAGGACCGATCGATGCCTCCTGCGCCGATAGGCGGAGGTCGGCGCGCCAGGTCCGCGCGAAAGCGTCGCGGAGCTGCTTGGTGACGTCGTCAGGCTCTACCGGCAATTGATCGATGAGTGGCTGCAGGCCGTTGAGGCCGATACGGTCGAAGGCGAGCGTACCCTCTATGCGGGGCGTATCGTTGGCCGGTGTGGAGACGTCGAGGACACCGGTCGCATTGGCGCCGCCCAGAGCAAGCTGCAGATCGTCGAACTTCAGGGAGCGATCGCCTGTCGTGACATTGGCGCTGAGGTTGAGGCTGCTGTCGGGCAGGGCGTGGCCAGCCTTGCCCTGATACCAGGCTGCCAGCGTTTGCAGAGATGCCGTCGAAAGCTGGAGCCGACCCGAACTGATCGGCGTCTGCGAGAGGCTGCCGATGCCTTCGAAAGAGAGGTTCAATGGAGTTGAGCTCAGCGATGTCCTGAGCGTCGTGTTGCGACCGGCGAGCAGGGCCAGCGGCTCGCTGCAGTCGAGCGTCCAGGTCACCAGCTGTCCGCCAAGGCTGCCCGAGAACTCGGCGCCCAGAGGCTCGGTGAAGGAGGGCCACTTGACCGTTCCGGCGATGCCGGAAAATTCGCGGGTCTGGTTGGTGATGAGGTCGATGACCTGCAGGCGCCCGTTTTCGACCGTGACGTCACCGAAGGGCGTATCGTCGCTGGAGGTCGGCCTTTCCGGCGCAGTCAACCAGTGTGGGGGTTGCCAGTTGAGCGTGCCATCCGTCCGTCTTTCCAGCGTGACGACCGGCTCGATCAAGCGGATGTCCTCGAGTTCCGGATCGCCGTCGATGGCCGAGAGCAGGCTGAAGGAAGCGGTTATACTGCCGATATTCGCGAGCTTGCGCGATGTGCCGTCTGTCGTCTCGATGGTCGCGGAGCGGAGCGTGAGGGTCGGTTCCGGCCAGAAGCTGATCTCGGGATTGCCTGTTATCCGGCTCTTCCCACCGGACCAGGCGTCGAGCATGTGCTCCACCCTTGGGCGCACATCGGCGGTGGAAATCAGCAGAGGCAGCGCGGCATTGTAGGCGGCAGCAAGCCCCACTCCGATCGCCGCTGCCCAGAGGAAGTGGCGACGACGGAACCGCGACCGCAGGCGTGCGTCGCGCATCATATGCAGGAATTTCCGTGTCATGTCCGCCTGGTCGCCGTCGCTTGGGTCACGCATGTTGGATAGGCCTTCGGCCCTCAGAAATCAAATGCGGCGGACAGGAAACAGACAGGTAAATGTCGCCGGCGCGACGCCGAGGCGATTGCGGGCACTGTTTATTTTGCGATGCAGCATGGTATAGAGAGCCTGGAGCAGGAGTGGAGGAAAAGCATGCAAGCAGAGCAGCCGTTGTGGGTTCCCGGTCCCGAGATCCGTGCGCATAGCCCCATGGCCGAATTCATCGCCTGGTGCAGCGAACGCTTCGGCAGGACCTTTGCGGATTATGACGCGTTCCATGCATGGTCGGTGGCCGAGCGTGGCGATTTCTGGACCGCAGTATGGGAGCATTGCAACGTCATCGGCGAGCGTGGCACGACCGCCCTCGTCAATGGCGACCGGATGCTCGATGCCCGTTTCTTCCCTGAAGCGAAGCTGAACTTCGCCGAGAACCTGCTTCGCGAAACCGGCGATGGCGATGCGCTTGTGTTCCGCGGTGAAGACAAGGTCGACTACCGCCTGTCGTGGAACGAGCTGCGAGCCTTGGTGTCGCGACTGCAGCAGGCGCTGAAAGCGCAAGGGATTGGCCCGGGCGATCGCGTCGCGGCGATGATGCCGAACATGCCGGAAACCATCGCGCTGATGCTGGCGACTGCCTCGATCGGAGCGATCTGGTCCTCCTGCTCTCCCGATTTCGGCGAGCAGGGCGTTCTCGATCGGTTTGGCCAGATCGCGCCGAAGCTGTTCATCGCCTGCGACGGCTATTGGTACAACGGCAAGCGCCAGGACGTCGACGCGAAGGTGCGCGCGGTCTCGGCAAGCCTTGCCGTGCCGGCATTGATCGTACCCTACGCCGGCGATAGCGCGGCGCTCGCCGCCTCGATCGCGGGCGCTGCGACGCTCGGAGATTTCATCGCGCCCTTCAAGGCGAAGGCCCTGACGTTCGAACGGCTTCCCTTCGGCCATCCGCTCTACGTACTGTTTTCGTCGGGCACGACGGGTGTTCCGAAGTGCATCATGCATTCGGCCGGCGGCACCTTGCTGCAGCATTTGAAGGAACACCGTTTCCACTGCGGCCTTCGTCGCGGCGAAAAGCTCTTCTACTTCACCACCTGCGGCTGGATGATGTGGAACTGGCTGGCCTCGGGCCTGGCGGTCGGCGCCACGCTTTGTCTCTTCGACGGCTCGCCCTTCTACCCCGACGGCAACGTGCTCTTCGACTATGCCGCGGCCGAGAAGTTCGCGGTGTTCGGTACTTCGGCCAAGTACATCGATGCGGTCCGCAAGGGCGGCTTCGTGCCGGCCAAGACCCATGACCTCTCGACCCTGAGGCTGCTCACCTCCACCGGTTCGCCCTTGTCGCCGGAAGACTTCTCCTTCGTCTACGAAGGGATCAAGGCAGACGTCCAGCTCGCTTCGATATCCGGCGGCACGGATATCGTCTCCTGCTTTGTGCTCGGCAATCCCCTGAAGCCGGTCTGGCGCGGCGAGATCCAGGGGCCGGGCCTCGGATTGGCCGTCGATGTCTGGAACGACGAGGGGCAGTCCGTGCGCGGCGAAAAGGGCGAGCTCGTCTGCACCAAGGCGTTCCCGTCGATGCCGGTGATGTTCTGGAACGATCCGGAAGGCGCCAAGTATCGCGCCGCCTATTTCGAGCGCTTCGACAACGTCTGGTGCCATGGCGACTTTGCCGAATGGACCGAACACGGCGGCATCGTCATTCACGGCCGCTCCGACGCGACGTTGAACCCGGGCGGCGTGCGCATCGGCACCGCGGAGATCTACAATCAGGTCGAGCAGATGGAGGAGGTCGTCGAGGCGCTCTGCATCGGGCAGGATTGGGAAGACGACGTTCGCGTCGTTCTGTTCGTCCGCCTCGCATCCGGGATCACGCTCACCGACGATCTGACCAAGGCGATCAAGAACCGCATCCGCGTCGGCGCGTCGCCGCGCCACGTGCCGGCGAAGGTGATCGCGGTCACCGACATCCCCCGCACCAAGTCGGGCAAGATCGTCGAGCTTGCCGTTCGCGATGTCGTGCATGGCCGTCCGGTGAAGAACAAGGAGGCGCTCGCCAACCCCGAGGCGCTCGACCTTTTTGCCGGTCTCGAGGCCCTAAAGAATTGAGGGGGCGTTAACTTGTTGGCGCTCCCCGAATTAACCAAGCCTTCAGACTTGCTGAAAAATCACTAAAATTGCGGAGTCGCCTGGTAAGGTCTTGTTAAGAATTTGGGGCGCATTGTCATGTCAACTTGGGGCCGGTCGATGTAGGTCGGCGTTCGGCAGCGATGCCGCCGCAGACATGATGTCATCCCTTCTCGAGCACTTGTTGATTTAGCATTCGACTATCGAGGTGGCCTCCCAGCCACCTTTTTTTTATGCCGTTTCGACCGTCAGAAACGAGTGGAGCCCGGGGCCGATCAGGATCGACTTTCGAGCGAGCGCGACACCGCGATGACCGGGATCATGCCGGCGATGACGATGATCATGGCGGCAACCGAGGCATCCTCGACCTTTGCCCGCGAGGCATCCTCGTAGACGAGGGTGGCGAGGGTGTTGAAGTTGAAGGGCCGCAGCATGATCGTGGCGGATAACTCCTTCATCGTTTCGATGAAGACGAGCAGGGCCGCAGTCAGAACGGCCGGACGCATCATCGGCAGCAGCACGGTGCGCAGAGTCTGTCCGCCCGTGCGCCCGAGCGCGCGCGCGGCCATGTCGAGATGCGGAGAGAGCTTCTGGAAGCCGGCTTCGAGGGTGCCTTCCGCCATGGTCAGGAAGCGCACGCTGCAGGCATAGATGATGGCAAAGCTGGTGCCGGTCATCATCAGGCCGGTGGAGATGCCGAAGGTTTCCCGCATGCCCGCGTCGATCGCGTTGTCGAGAGCGGCGAGTGGAAAGAGCACGCCGATCGCCAGCACCGTGCCGGGCACGCCATAGCCGAAGGAGGCAAGCCGCCCGGCCGTGTCGGAGACCCGGGAGTGCCCGGTGCGCGCCGCATAGGCCAGCACGAAGCCGAGCAGCACCGTGGCGATCGCCGTCGCGCCCGAAACCAGGATGCTGTGGAAAAGCGCGTTCAGGAGACGGGGTTCCACGAACTGGTCGATCCGCTTCAGGGCAAAGTTGCCGAGGATGAAGAACGGCACGGCGAAACCGGAGAGGACGGGCAGCAGGCAGGCGAACATCGCCGCCCATTTCTTCCAGCCGGTCAAAGACAGCCGGACGGCATCGTGGACGGCCGAGGTCGTCTTTTGGCTGGAGAAGCGCTGGCGGCGGCGTGCGGCCCGTTCGATCATCATCAATCCGATGACGAAGACCAGCATGATGCAGGCGATCTGCGCTGCACCCGCAAGGCTGCCGCGGTTCAGCCATGTGTCGAAGATCGAGAAGGTCAGCGTCTGCACGCCGAGGAATTCGACGGCACCGATATCGTTCAGGGTCTCCATCGCCACCAGCGTCAGGCCGATCATGATCGCAGGGCGGGCCATCGGGATCTGGATGCGGAAGAACACCTTGAGCGGACCGGCGCCGAGGGTGCGCGCGACGTCCGCAGCCGCCCGTCCCTGCATCAGGAACATCGAGCGGCAGGCGAGATAGATGTATGGATAGAGCACGGAGCTCAACACCAGCACCGCGCCGCCGAGCGAACGGATATCCGGAAACCAATAGTCGCGGCTCGTCTTGAAGCCGAAGATGAAGCGGACCAGGCTTTGCACCGGCCCGGTGAAGGTGAGGAGTTCACCGAAGGCATAGGCTGCGAGATAGGCGGGGATGGCGAGCGGCAGCACGAGGGCTGCGGAGAGAAATCGGCGGAGCGGAAACTCGCAGCTTGCCACCAGCCAGGCGGTCAGGATGCCGATGATCGCTGTGCTGGCACCCGTCAGCGAAACGAGGAGGAGCGTTCGCCCGGTTGCGCGTGGAATGACGTTTTCCATGAGGTGCGGCCAGTTGCCGCCGCCGCCCGACACGGCGAGCCAGGCGATCGCGATGATCGGCATCAGCACGATCACCGACGTCAGGCCGGCCCAGGTCGCCAGGAGAGGATGGGAAAGACCGGTTCCTGCCCGTGCAAGACGCCGCTTTGTGCTCTGAGAGGTGGACTGCAATCGATCGATTCCGAAGCGAGACGGCAGGAATAGCTAACCGGCGCCCAGCAAACTGGCCGCCGCAAGTCAACATTTCCTTATAACATCCGGTCTCAGTTCGCCAAGACGCGTTGTGACGGGAAGGAGATTTCCACCAGCGTGCCTTCGTTCGGCGCGGAGGTGATCGAGAAGTGCGCCCGGTTCGCTTCCGCCATGGCCTTTGTCAGCGGCAGGCCGAGCCCGGTGCCGTCGCCGCGCTTGCGTCCGCCCGTCGTCACCTGCCGGAACGGCTTCATCGCCTGGTCCAGCTCGCTGCGCGTCATGCCGACGCCGGTATCGCGGATCCGCAGGATGACGCTGCCATTCGCCTCGTAGGAGGTCGATACGACGATCTGACCGCCCGAGGGCGTGAAGCGGATGGCATTTGCCAGGATGTTGAGCGCGATCTGCTTGATCGAGCGACCGTCGGCGACGACGTTCGGCACAGCCGCCGAAAGCGAGGTGCGGATGATGACGCGCTGGCTGTTGGCCTGGGGCTGGACGAGAGACACGGCCTCCGAAACCGCCTCGTTGATCTCGACGGCGCCGAAGTCGAGTTCCATCTCTCCGGCTTCGATCTTCGAGATATCCAGGAGATCGTTGACAATATCGAGCACGTGGCGGCCCGACCGGCCGATATCGCCGGCATATTCGATATAGCGCGGATGGCCGACCGGGCCGAAATGCTCGCTTGCCATCATGTCGGAGAAGCCGATGATCGCGTTGAGCGGCGTGCGGATCTCGTGGCTGACGCGGGCAAGGAACTCGGTCTTGTGGGCGTTTGCCGTTTCCGCCGCGCGCTTGGCGTTCCGGAGTTCTTCTTCCGTCCGCTTCCATTGGGTGATGTCGCGGATCACGGCGCAGAAGCCGTTGGATGCCGAAAGCCTCCCAATGGTCATGAACAGCGGGATGAAGCCGCCATTGGCCTCCCGTCCGATCACCTCGCGACCGTCATTCAGCACGCTCGCCACGCCATGGCCGGAAAGACCGTGCAGATAGTCGATGACCGCCTTCTGGCTTTCATGGGCGAAAAGCGCCGCGAAGGGTTTGCCGCGGATCTCGCCCTCGTCATAGTTGAAGAGGGCGCTGGCCGAACGGTTCACCGAGCGGATATCGCCGTCATGGCCGAGAACGACCACGCCATCGGTGGCCGTTTCCAGAATGGATTTGAGCTCGTCGATTTCCGTCTTCAGGCTCTCGACCTGTTCGCCCCCTGCGACCGCCTCGTCACCCTTGGTCGGTTCGGCGCTCGGCGCGCTCGCTGGTGTCAGTGCCAGCATCAAGGCGCCCTTGCCGTCCCAGCGGATCGAGTGCAGGCGGGCGGTGACTGGCCGCATTTGGCCGTCCCTGCGGATCAGCGTCAAGGTGCCGTCGGGCTCGCCGTCGATTGCCTCTTCGCCATTGGCAAAGAGCGCGTCTATGCCACCTTCCTGTGCGAACGCGTCGAGGTCGTCATAGGCGGTGAGCCGCAGGAACTCCGGATTGGCGTGCAGCAGTTGGTCGCCGCGATGGACGAGCATGCCGATCGGCAGGCTGTCGAGAATCTCGCCGCTGAGACCGATATCGGCCGTCTGCTGCTGGCCTTCGATTTCGCCATCCCCGTCGTCGTGTGTCTCCGCTTCGAGCGCGGTTTCGCTTCCGTCTGCCTCGACGGGTGCAGCGTCTTCGGTCTCCGGCTCGCCTGACGGCTGCATTGAAGCCGTGCTGTCGTCCTCGCTCGGGGGGAGGGACTCAGCCGTTGCCGCGCTGACTGTTTCGCCGTTTTCCGGCGCCGCTTCTGCCTCGTCGGCCGGCTTGCCGAAATTCTCGCCCAGTTGGCGGGCGATCTCGCGAAAGGCCGCCTGTTCGCCGCGCGTCAGCCCGCTCGCCGCACGGTGCTGCTCGAGTTCGACGATCTTGTCGGGGGTTCGAGGGCTTGGTGTCTCCACGACGCGCAGCGTCGGACGCCCGCTTTGGGCAGGACCCGGGGGAGACGCAGGCTCGTCAATAGGGCTTTCTTCTTCAGGCGGAAGATCCGTTGCTTCCGGCGCGACCGAGAAGAGCGGCAGGTCTTCGTGTTCGGCAGCGCCGCCTTCATCCGGGGTAGGCTCTGCCGCAACCTGGCTTTCGGCCTCGATCTCGCCGGTTGGTCCTTCGCTCCCGGCCTCTTCCGGCAGAGATGGGTCCACAGGCTCGTCCACCTTTGTCTCGGGGCCGAGCGCCAGGCCGTTAGCGTTCTCGTCCTCGACGGCATCGGCAAGGCGTACGATGCCGAAACCGCGGAAGCCGTCGAATTCGCGCGAGCGGGAATAGGTGGGCAAAGCGGCCAGATCGACCGGAACCTTGAGGCTCGTGCCTTGAACGGGCCAGAAGATCGTCTTGCCGGACCAGGTGTCGCGGCGCTGCAGCAGCGTGCTGATCTTGTGGTCGCGATCGAGATCGTAGCGCACCGCAACATCGGTGAAGCTCGTGCCGATCACATCGGCCGCGCGCGGCCCGACCGCGGTCGCGAATTCCTCGGAAATTTCGCTGAAGCGGCCCTCGGCATCGATTTTCCAGACGAAACGCACCGCACGGCCGCCAGGCGTAAAGACGAAATCGGCCTTCTCGGTGGGAGCCGTGTCGTCCTCGCCGGTTTCGCCCGTCTCCCCTTCGGCCTGGGGCTCCCCTTCGACCTGGGCTTCCTCTTCGACCAGGACCTCCTCGGCGGCTGCCGCCCCGGCGACAGTTTCTGTGGTCTCGGCGCTCAGGTCTTCAGCGTCGGTTTCGCCCTCGGCTGGCAAGGCTGTCGCCTCAACGGAGGCGTTAAGCGGGTCCGGCTCGATGACTGTCTCCGCGGGAGTGTCCACCTCGTCCGTGACTAGGGCACTTTCGCCGGCCTGCGGTTCTACGTCGGATGCCTCCGGTTCGACGACTGTTTCCAGCGGCTCGATCGGCGCCAGGCTTGCGGCCGGTTCGTCGCCCATTTCGTCGGTTGCCAATTCGGGTTCGGTCGCAATCCCGCTTTCGCCCGGATCCTGACTCTGGACGGGCGGCGGCACCGGCACTTGTTCGGCCACGGGAGACTCTTCCTCGGGGTCGAGGGTGCCGAGAATGGTCTCGACGGCAAAGAGCAGATGCAGCGACGGATCGTCGGCGATCTTGCCCACGGCTGCCGGCAAATGCCCCTTCCGGGTGGCGACCGGGCGCTTGATCAGCCAGTCGTGATCGCGCGAAACGGCGACGACGAGTTGCCTGCGCGTCTCGTCCGACATGCCGAGGCCGGGAAAACCCGGGGAGTGCGCGACAATGGCGCCCTCGCCATCGAGCACCGCCATGTGGGTATCGGGGCCGTCCAGGCCGGCGATCATTCGCGCGGCCCGATCCTCGATCGAAAGCGGCGCGCCCGCATGCGGCGCGGTAAAGAGCACGGCATCGTCATCCGGCCGAACGCGGATCATCTCGACGGTGACATTGAGCGGCGTGCCGCGGAAGCCCGAGAACTTCCGGATCGAAAGCTGGCGGCGGTCGCCGACGCGCACGAGCTGCGCGGCCGCGGCGCGCAACTGGCGCAGCGAAAGATCGTTCTGGTCCGGCCCCGCATCGATGAAGTCATAGATCGATCCGGCGCCGAAGAACGCGGCGCCCTGGTCGTTTGCCCAGAGGATGCGTTCGAAGTCCCGCGAAAACAGGATCGCCGCATCGCCGCGGGCGAAATGCTCTCGCACCCGCGCATGCACGGCGATGTCGATGAAAGGATACTGTCTCGCGGGCATGGACTGGCCTATTGACGGATCGCTTACGGGTTAACACTCTATTAATACCCGGCCCGCCCGCGAGGGTCCAGCGAGGCCCGGAGCTTCGTCCCGGCTTTCACCGCGAAAGGTTAATGCCTCGGATTTTGTGCGCTGCACAATTTTATTGCAATGCACAAGGAGATCGATTATATAGTGCGCATCAAGCAACGGCGCCTCAAAAGAGGGCCTGACACCAAGGAGCGCTTTCATGGCTACCAAGAAGACCGACGACGTATTTTCGCTTTCCTCGTTCGACCCGGCGAAGTTCACCGACAGCTTCCGCGATTTCGCGGAAAAGGGTGCCGCCCAGTCGAAGGAAGCCTATGCCAAGATGAAGACGGCCGCCGAAGAGGCGACGAAGACCGTCGAAGCCACGCTTGAAAGCGCTCAGACCGGCACCGTCGAACTTGGCCTCAAGGCGATCGATGCGCTGCGCACGAATGCCGAAAACTCGCTTTCGCACATGGAAGCGCTGCTCGGCGTGAAGTCGCTCTCCGAGCTCGTCGAACTGCAGACGACCTTCATCCGCAAGCAGGCCGAACTCGCCGTCGAGCAGGCGAAGACCATGCAGGAAGCGACCAAGAAGGTTGCCGAGAACGTCGCAAAGCCGGGCAAGGAAGCTGCCGAAAAGGCAATGTCCTCCTTCAAGAAGGCCTAAGCCGACCGATTGCGCTGCGTGGCGGGTGGCGACAGGCCGCTGTTGCTCCTGGATCTGCCGGACGCGCCGAAATTCAAAAAGACCGGATGGGTTGCCATCCGGTCTTTTTGCAGGATAATCTCAAGTTAAGGCTTGCAAATCGACGGAACTCTCCGTATGTGAGCCGCCAAGCGACACGACGTCGCCAGCCGTGCGGTTGTAGCTCAGTTGGTTAGAGCGCAGGTTTGTGGCACCTGAGGTCAGTGGTTCGACCCCACTCAACCGTACCATTTCTTCTCTATCTCTCTGATGTTGAAGCATTTTGTCGAGCCGCCGGCGCAAGCATCGCGCGCTCTCAGAACAGCTTGGCCATCGCTCTCAATGCCGTCACGTCATCAACGCCATTCTGGTAGAGTTCTATCAGCCGGGCGGCCAGTGCAATGGCCTCGGGTGAGCGGCGCGGGAGATTTCTTTCCCGTATCGCATCGTTGAAGACATCGTCGATCTTGACGAATTCACCCGGCAGGATTGGCCTGCCGGTAACAGCGACAAGCATCGTTCCATCCTCCTTGCTCGACTCCACGTACGAATCGCTTCCGCGCGATCCCGCTGGTTCGTGGGCGATCGCCCTGAACCATCGCATGGGAGTCTCCCATTGAGCAGAAACGCTGGGAGACGGCGCTCTGTTCCTGTGCTGTGATACCCAGAACGGGTTAATCGGTGACGCTGCCGCAGTCAGGCGGCGATGAAGCTGTTCCGGTTGCGCGAATGCCTGTCGCCTACGGGACGAGGGCGACGGTCCTCTTCTGGCAAATAAGCGGCCGCGGGCACCTTCCGTCCGAATAGACATTGGCGCCATCCGTCGGTAAAATTTCGACCAACGGATTCTCGGAAGGCGCTGCAATCCCATGGCCAATGAATCCATCACGCGCAGGCTCGCTGCGATCCTGGCTGCCGACGTCGTCGGTTACAGCCGGCTGATGGAGCGCGACGAGAAAAACACCTACACGCAGCTCATGGCGCGCTGGAAAGAGGTTCTGGAGCCGCTTGTCGCCACCCATCAGGGCCGTGTCTTCAAGACGACGGGCGACGGTGTGCTCGTCGAATTCTCCAGCGCCGTCAATGCCGTCGAATGCGCCGCAGCACTTCAGCGAGCCATGACGGCGGCAAATCGCGACGTACCGGCGGATCAGGCAATCGTGCTGCGCGTCGGGGTCAACATGGGCGATATCATGGTCGCCGACAGCGATCTCTACGGCGATGGCGTCAACGTCGCCGCCCGGATAGAAGCGCTTGCCAAACCGGGCGGCGTGGCGATCTCGGACGGGGTGCACGAATATGTGCATGGTCGCATCGACCTCGATTTCTTCGACAGCGGCCACCACGAGGTCAAGAACATCGAACGCCCCGTGCACATCTGGAGCTGGTCGCCGGACGAATATGACGCGCCGGTGAAGGTTGTGCCCGAATCGCCGCCGCAGCTCCCGAGCCGGCCGTCGATCGCCGTGCTGCCGTTCGACAACATGTCCGGCGATCCGGAACAGGGCTATTTCGCCGACGGCATCACCGAGGACATCATCACCGATCTTTCCAAGGTTTCAGGCCTCTTCGTCATCGCCCGCAATTCCTCCTTCGCCTATAAGGGCAAGTCGCCGGATATCCGCCAGGTCAGCCGCGATCTCGGCGTTCGCTACGTGCTTGAAGGCAGCGTTCGCCGTGCCGCCAATCGGATCCGGATCAATGCCCAGATGATCGACGGAACGACAGGCGGTCATCTCTGGGCCGAACGCTACGACCGTGGAATTGAAGATATCTTCGAGGTTCAGGACGAAGTGACCCGCACCATCGTCACCGCGCTCAAGGTGAAGCTGACGGCCGGTGAAGAGGAGCGGCGCGAGAGCCGCAACAAGGTCGATCCGGAAGCCTATGACCTGCTCGTCCGATCCCGCCAGGCCATCCTGCGGTTCGACGTACAATCTTCTGCCGAGGCGCGCAGCATGCTCGAACGCGCCATCGCCATCGATCCGGGCCTTGCCGCTGCCTATGCGTCGCTCTCGATCGTCGCCTTGACCGACTATATCAACCGGTGGAACGGCGGCACGTTCGACAATGTTTCGCGTGCCCTGGCGCTTGCCGAGAAGGCTATCGAAACCGACGAGAACGAAGCACACGGCCATCATGCCCTGTCGCTCGCGCTCTGCTGGGCCCGGCGTTATGACGAGGCGGAAGTCGCGGCGCAGCGCATGCTCAAGCTCGACCCCAATTCCGCCGGCGGTCACACGGCTCTCGGCTCGATCCGGGACTTCCAGAGCAAGTTCGAGGACGCGCTGCCCTATTACACGCGAGCCCACCGGCTCGATCCGCAATTCGACCTTTCGCTGCACTTCCTCGGGCGGACCCTGCTCAATCTCGGCCGTTTCGACGAGGCCGAGATCGCCTTCAAGCGTCGACTGGCGCTGGCTCCACGCTCGGACATGACGCGTTTCTATCTCGCCTGTCTCTACGGCCGCACCGGGCGCCACGAGGAGGCGCGGCGTTATTGGCATGAGGTGTTCGAGGTCAATCCGAATTTCTCGATAGATCACTTCAAGCGTGCCATGCCCTACAAGGATCCGGGCGTTCTGGGCCGGCTGGTGGACGGGCTCCGCGAAGCCGGGATTTCCCTTTAGATGCGACGCGGGGACAACCTGCATTCTGAGATGCTCCGGTCCATCGCGCATCAAGTAGGGGAAGACGCGTGCCGGGACGTCGATGCGGCCTGGCTGGCGTAGCGTCCCGTGAACGGATCAGGAACCGCCGTTTGCTGCTTGCTCGCGAGCCGATGTGGGGCCATTCTCAGGTTGATTATGGCTATGCGCTAAGGCGAGAGGTCAGACCGGCCAACGCTTGATCTCGACACCGCACCATGACGGGGGCCGAGTGCATTTTGCGCTACAGCGCCGCGCGTCTTATCAGACGCGCAAAGGTCGCTGTAGGACTTTGATTTGCTGCATGTCTTCGTCCTCAAATCGAGGTCGATTTAAGGAGACATGCAGTAGAGCAGGGCGTTTGCGCCGCGCTCAACATCGAAGCGCTTGCCGGGCGGAGGTTGACCATGTCTCCACAATATTTGGAACATCCGTTGCGATTGGGCGAGCAGGCGCCGAACTTTGTGCTGGATGCGATCTCCCGCGAGGGGAAGATCGCACTTGATGATTTTCGCGGCCGTCGTCCGTTGTTGGTCGGGTTGTATCGGGGCCTGCTGTGTCCCTTCTGCCGGCGCCATGTCGCGGCGATGGCGCAGTTCAACCCGGCCCTGCGCGAAAAAGGCGTGGAGTCTCTAGCAGTGGTGAACACCCCGGTCGAACGCGCGCGACTCTATTTCCGCTATCATCCGATACCCGGCCTTCTTGCCGCATCCGACCCTGACCGGGCATCACACCGCGCCTTCGGCCTGCCTCTCCTCGAGTTCACCGAGGATGAGACCGACTGGCCACACAGGGTCGGGATGGACCTCGTCAAGACGATGCGGGTCGATCTGCCGGGGGAATTGCCCGAACCGATGGACCCGGCGACGGCCGGCGACCTCCTGAGCGAAAAGGACGGGTACGAAATCGCAGATGCCGATCAGCAGGTGAGGATACCCGGCCATATGCAGCTTGTCGGTCATTTCCTGCTCGATCGTGAAGGCGTGGTGCGCTGGAGCTTTACGGAAGTTGAGGACCAGGGCCAAAACCTGTGCCAGGCGCTCAATCCCGAGGAGTTGATGGCGGCTGCTTCGCAAGTCGCCCATTGACAGCGGCAATTCGCTCGACGAGGCCGCCGGGTTGCTGCTGCATGTTTCCTTAAATCGTATCCGCTTTAAGGACAAAACATGCAGTGCTGCAAAGTGTTACAGCGGCCCTTATGCGTCCGAAAACGCGCGGCGCTGTAGCGCGCGATTGGTCCGCGGATTTCTCCGTTTGAGGCGTATCAGACGAAGATCTGGTGCTCCGCCGTCACCAGTTCCTGCAGGAAGGCGACCACCGTGCGCACGCGCACGAGGTCGCGGGCGCTTTCGTGATAGGTGGTCCAGTAGGCACGGCGGATGGTCGTCTCCGGCAGGACGCGTTTGAGCTCCGGCGTGTGGCGGGCGATGTAATTGTGCAGGATGCCGATGCCGGCGCTGGAGCGCACCGCCTCCGTCTGGCCGGTGGCGCTGGAGATCTCGAAAGAGGCATCCCAGCTTCGCATGATCTCGGCGGAAAAGTTCAGCGATGGCGTGAAGATCAGGTCCTCGACATAGCCGATCCGGCGATGCTCCCTCAGGTCGTCGATCGTGCGCGGCATACCGTGCTTTTCGAGATAGGCTGACGAGGCGTAGAGGCCGAGCGTGTAATCCGTGAGCTTCGAGGAGACGAGGCGCCCCTGTTCCGGCCGCTCGATGGTGATTGCGATGTCGGCCTCGCGCTGTGACAGCGAGAAGGAACGCGGCACCGGCACGAGTTGCAGTTTCAGTTCCGGATAGCGGGCCGTCAGCCGGCCGAGGCGCGGCGCCAGGAAAGACACGCCGAAACCGTCGGGCGCGCCGATGCGAACGGTGCCGGCGATCGCCGTATCGATCCGGCCGATCTGCGATTGCGCCGCCAGCATCTCGGTTTCCATCCGCTCGGCTGCTGTGACGAAGATCTCTCCCTCGGCCGTCAGCTCGCAGCCGTTCGGCCGGCGCACCAGAAGCCGCGTCTTCAGCGTTTCCTCAAGCGCCGTCACCCGGCGGCTGAGAGTGGCATGGTTGACGCCGAGCCGTTTCGACGCCGCCAGGATCTGTCCGGTGCGCGCGACGGCTAGAAACATTCTGACATCGTCCCAGTTCATAGTGTCGAGACCTCGGTGCGCAGCCGTGGGCTTTAATTTCTGCACAACGGTTGCTGAATATAGGAAATTGATTTGTTGAAATCGTAGTGCGATCATGCCGCCACAATCAAGGTCTGGAGGAACCACCATGTACGAAATCGGTCATTTCATCGATGGTAAGCGCGTTGCCGGCAAGAGCGGCCGCGTCAGCAACATCTTCAATCCGGCAACTGGCGAAGTACAGGGTACGGTAGCGCTCGCCAGCGACGCGGAACTGGCGGCAGCGGTCGAGAGCGCCAAGGCGGCGCAGCCGAAGTGGGCGGCCACCAACCCGCAGCGCCGCGCCCGCGTCTTCATGAAGTTTGTCGAGCTTCTGAACGCGCACATGAACGAGCTTGCCGAAATCCTTTCGCGCGAACACGGCAAGACGATCGAGGACGCCAAGGGCGACCTCGTCCGCGGCCTTGAAGTCTGCGAATTCGTCATCGGCATTCCGCATCTGCAGAAGAGCGAATTCACCGAAGGCGCAGGCCCCGGCATCGACATGTATTCGATCCGCCAGGCCGTCGGCATCGGTGCCGGCATCACGCCGTTCAACTTCCCGGCGATGATCCCGATGTGGATGTTCGCCCCGGCGATCGCCTGCGGCAACGCCTTCATCCTGAAGCCGTCGGAACGCGACCCGTCCGTTCCGATCCGCCTCGCTGAACTGATGATCGAAGCGGGCCTGCCTGCCGGCATCCTCAATGTCGTCAACGGCGACAAGGGCGCGGTCGACGCGATCCTGACCCATCCGGATATCGCCGCCGTCTCCTTCGTCGGCTCGACGCCGATTGCCCGCTACGTCTATGGCACGGCGGCGATGAACGGCAAGCGCGCCCAGTGCTTCGGCGGCGCCAAGAACCACATGATCATCATGCCCGACGCCGACCTCGACCAGGCCGCCAACGCGCTGATGGGCGCCGGCTACGGCTCGGCCGGCGAGCGCTGCATGGCGATCTCGGTTGCCGTCCCGGTCGGCGAAGAAACCGCCAACCGCCTGATCCAGAAGCTGACCCCGATGGTCGAAAGCCTGCGTATCGGCCCCTACACCGACGAGAAGGCCGACATGGGCCCGGTCGTCACCAAGGAAGCCGAGCAGCGCATCCGGAACCTGATCGACAGCGGTGTCGAGCAGGGCGCGAAACTCGTGGTCGACGGCCGCGACTTCAAGCTCCAGGGCTATGAAAACGGTCACTTCATCGGCGGCTGCCTGTTTGACCATGTCACGCCCGACATGGACATCTACAAGACGGAAATCTTCGGACCGGTTCTCTCGGTCGTTCGCGCCAAGACCTACGAGGAAGCGCTCGATCTGCCGATGAAGCACGAATACGGCAACGGCGTCGCGATCTACACCCGTGACGGCGACGCTGCCCGCGACTTCGCCTCGCGCATCAACATCGGCATGGTCGGCGTCAACGTGCCGATCCCGGTTCCGCTCGCCTACCATTCCTTCGGCGGCTGGAAGTCCTCGTCCTTCGGCGACCTGAACCAGCATGGCCCGGACTCGATCAAGTTCTGGACCCGCACGAAGACCATCACCGAGCGCTGGCCCTCGGGCATCAAGGATGGTGCCGAGTTCGTCATGCCGACGATGAAGTAACGGGACAACAGATCCTCCCGCCTCGGGGCCTCCTTCGGGAGGCCCTTTTTGTTGGGTCCGGCGCATGGCAAATATGCTGCTGCTATCGGACTTGCCGGCGTGAGGCTGTAAACGAAAACAGCGGACCGATGGCCCGCTGTTCGCACTCAATCAGTTGGCTTGCGATCAGTCCTGCGGACCGTCGTTGTAGCCGACCTTGTCGACCAGTTCCGACGCCTTCTTGCGGTTAGCTGCGATCTCGGCGAGCGGCAGTTCGTCCGGCTTGATCGTGCCGAAGGACTTCACGACGTCAGACGGTTCGGCGCCCGGCAGAACCGGATATTCGAACACCTGCTCGGCGTAGATCTTCTGGGCTTCGCCTTCCGAGAGGAATTCCATCAGCTTCAGCGCGTTTTCCTTGTTCGGGGAATTCTTGGCGAGCGCCATGCCCGAGATGTTGACGTGCGTGCCGCGGTCCTTGGCGTTCGGGAAGAGCACCTTGATGGCGGCCGCCCACTCCTTCTGCTCCGGCTCCCGTTCGTTGGTCATCATCAGGCCGACATAATAGGTGTTGCCGAGCGCCAGGTCGCATTCGCCGGCGAGGATCGCCTTGGCCTGGTCGCGGTCGCCGCCGTCGGGCTTCTTGGCGAGATTGTTCTTGAGGCCGGTCAGCCACTTCTCGGTCTCGGCTTCGCCGTGGTGAGCGATCATCGAGGCGAACAGGCCGATATTATAGGAGTGCTGGCCGTCGCGGGTGCAGATCTTGCCCTTCCACTTCGGATCGGCAAGCTCCTCATAGGTGATGTCGTTCTGGGCGACACGATCCTTGGAGGCGTAGACGACGCGGCCGCGCGTGGTGAGCCCGAACCAGTTGCCGTCAGGATCGCGGAAATGTGCCGGGATGTCCTTGTTGATCGTCTCGTTGACGACCGGCTGCGTGACGCCTGCGTCCTTGGCTTCCGTCAGGCGGCTGATGTCGACGGTCAGGATCACGTCGGCCGGCGAGTTGGCGCCTTCGGCCTGGATGCGCTCGACGAGGCCCTTGTCGAGGAAGAGCACATTGGTGGTGATGCCGGTTTCCTTGGTGAAGGCATCGAGCAGCGGCTTGATCAGATCGGGCTGCCGGTAGGAGTAGATATTGACCTCACCGTCGGCCCAGGCGGCGCTCGTCGTAAGCAGGGTTGCCGTCAGGGACAAAACGCCCATCGCTGCTCTTGAAACGGACATCGCTTCCTCCATTTTCTTGTTTGATCTAAGTTAACAAAATCGCTCATCTTTCTGACGTCGACGCTGCAAACAGTCAATCGGGAAACCGTCAACACTCAAGAAGAAGTGATTTTTCAAGGTTTTTGGAATTGTTCCAAACTACGATCCGTCCTATATGATGAACTCGTGAACCTCTCGAATGCCGGAGTGAATGATGCGTCTGACGAAACAAACGAACTACGCGGTTCGCATGTTGATGTACTGCGCCGCGAACGGAGAAAAGCTCAGCCGCATTCCCGAAATCGCCAGGGCCTATGGCGTTTCCGAGTTGTTTCTCTTCAAGATTCTGCAGCCGTTGACCAAGGCCGGCCTGGTCGAGACCGTTCGTGGCCGCAATGGCGGCGTGCGTCTGCCGAAGCCCGCGTCGGCCATTACCCTGTTCGATGTCGTCAAGGTGACGGAAGACAGCTTCGCGATGGCGGAATGTTTCGAGGCGGGCGAGATCGACTGTCCGCTCGTCGATAGCTGCGGCCTGAACGCGGCACTCCGCAAGGCGCTCAATGCCTTCTTCGAGGTGCTGCAGGGCTATACGATCGACGACCTCGTCAAGGCGCGTCCGCAGATCAACTTCCTGCTCGGCCTCGAAGAGACGAAGCGTCCGCAGACGACGGCCGCCTGACGATCCCAGACGCACTGCATGTCAAAGTGCTAGAGCGACCTTTGTGCGTCTGATAGGGCGCGCGGCGCCGTGGCGGAGTTCGCCGGCTCTCACGCCTGCGGTAGATACTCCCGCAATATGAAATCGATCGCAGTCGGGTCGATTTCCGCCTTGTCGATGCGGAAATCCGCACCGTACTCCTCCAGATTCTGAAAATACGGATCGGCGAGCGACGCTGAAATTACCCCGATCGGACCGATGTAACCCTGGCGCCGGAGCGCCGGCACGGTCTCGCGGAAATCGAGCTGTGGGTGAAGCCGGTTATCCAGCAGGATCATCGACACCGGTTTGCCCGAGCGCAGGAACGCCAGCGCGTCTTCCATCGTCTGGCAATAATGCAGCTCGATCGCGATGTTGCTTACCTTGCGGATCAACCCGCGCAGGATCAGGTTTTCCGTCGGATCGTCGTCAACGAGCAGGATGTGAGCATTTCGCGTCATGACCGATACCCTTGCTGACTTGCGGGCGCCTGTTCGTGGGGCGTGGCCTCATGCAATACCACGCATCGGTTGTCACTGGATGATCTGTTCTCGGATCGCCTTCGCCACCATCTGGGTACGGTTGACGACGTCGAGCTTCTTCAGGATCGTTGCGGTGTGGGAATTCACGGTGTGCTCCGACACGGAAACGATGAGGGCGATCTCGCTTGCCGTCTTGCCGTGCGAGATCCATTTGAGAATTTCGGTTTCCCGCGGCGTCAGGCCCATGCCGGTCTTGTTGGCCAGGGCGACGCGATAGAAATAGTCGAAGGCTGAAACCGCGTCATAGGCAAGCTCGAAATGTTCGGCGCGGCCGATGTCGTCGCCATCGCCAAGAAAGAGCACGGCGTAGCGGGCGCCGCTCGCGGCCGCATGCACGGGCACGCTGAGGAGCAGCTCGAAGCCAAGCTGCACGAGCAAATTCTGGCCGGCGTCGCAACCCGGGTCGTCCGTCCGCCAGACGGAGGAAATCGCCGACCGGTGTAGCGTCTTGTAGAACAGAGAGTCTCCGAAGCGGTGGCGCTTGTCGTACTCCTCGGCGAGACCGGACGGCAGATCGTGCAGCACCAGGCGGCTGGACAGCATGCACGCATCGTTCTCGTTGCCGAGCTGGAGAATGCCGAAATGGCTGAAGCCGAAGCGGAGTGCCATGGTGTGGAAGATACGGAAGAAGTCGACGCGGTTCAGCGCTTTCTCAAGGTCGTCGCGAAGGTCGTACCGCCTGTGATTTTCCAGCAAAGCCGCCACGGAATGGCTATCCCCTTGTCGTCGCGCGGCAGTCTACCCGGCGCACCGGCGCAATCAACCGGCTAAGACCGGCTGCGGCATTGCTGGCAGCAAGCGTCATATCCGTTCCTCGGCAATCCTGCCGAAAGACGGCGAACGGTAAAAAGCGGCTGCCGGTCCCTCCCAAGGACGTCTGCGCACGTCGATTGTCTCCCCCGAGTTTGTATACATTTTATTGCACAATCCTGTTGGTGATTTCTACCATAGTATCTTGGGATTGACGGAAAGCTGTAGCGACCGAATCGAGTCCTCGTACGGCGAATGATCGCGTATTTCGCCAGCCCGCCGTTCGCGGTAGAATAGAAGTGGGCATCCGGGGTGAGACCAGCCCCGGTGGAGGGACGGACGAGGCGTGTGACAAACCCTGCGGAAGCAGGCGGAAAGCCTTGGTTCGAAAGCGTCGCGCTGCACTGATTCGTCAGTCGATTCTAAAACAGTGGACAGATATCCCGGCTCTACCTGAGGACGAATTTTTCGCATAGACAAATTTATGCGGCGACTTATTGCAATGCGACGCCAAATGTCGTTCCATCCGGCCTTGACCGGGGGGCAACGGCGTTCCGCGTCAGGAAAACACGAGAACAAAAACAAATCTGGGAAGCAAAGCTCATGAAAAAGCTCACTACTCTCTTTGCAGCGACGGCGCTTGCCACGCTGATGGCCGGCTCTGCCTGGTCGAAGACGTTCGTCTATTGCTCGGAAGGTTCGCCTGAGGGTTTTGACCCGGGCCTGTACACCGCCGGCACGACCTTCGACGCGGCTGCGCACACGGTCTACAACCGCCTGCTCGAGTTCAAGAAGGGCACGACCGAAGTTGAGCCGGGCCTCGCCGAGAGCTGGAAGATCTCCGACGACGGTCTCGAGTACACCTTCAAGCTGCGTCCGGGCGTCAAGTTCCAGACGACCGAATTCTTCACGCCGACCCGCGACCTCAATGCGGACGACGTCGTCTTCTCCTATGAGCGTCAGCTCAAGGCCGACAACCCGTGGAACAAGTACATCGCTGGCGCTTCGTGGGAATACGCAGCCGGCATGGGCTTCCCGGAAGTCATCAAGTCGGTCGAAAAGGTCGATGACCTGACCGTCAAGTTCACCCTGACGCGCAAGGAAGCACCGTTCCTCGCCAACATCGCGATGCCCTTCGCTTCGATCCTGTCGAAGGAATATGCCGACAAGCTGCAGGCTGACGGCAAGATGGAACAGATGAACCAGATGCCGCTCGGCACCGGTCCGTTCGCCTTCGTCGCCTACCAGCAGGACGCCGTCATCCGCTACAAGGCGAACCCGGATTACTGGGGTGGCAAGCAGAAGATCGACGACCTCGTCTTCGCGATCACCACCGACGCTTCGGTTCGCTTCCAGAAGCTCCAGGCCGGCGAATGCCATCTGATGCCGTATCCGAACGCTGCCGACGTTGAAAAGATGAAGGCAGACCCGAACCTGAAGGTCATGGAACAGGCCGGCCTCAACGTCTCCTATCTCGCCTACAACACGACCCAGCCTCCGTTCGACAAGGTTGAAGTCCGCAAGGCGCTGAACAAGGCGATCAACAAGCAGGCAATCGTCGACGCCGTGTTCCAGGGCGCTGCCCAGCCGGCCGTCAACCCGATCCCGCCGACGATGTGGTCCTACAACGACAAGCTCGAAGACGACACCTACGAGCCGGAAGTCGCCAAGAAGATGCTTGAGGACGCAGGTGTCAAGGACCTGTCCATGAAGCTCTGGGCCATGCCGGTTTCGCGTCCGTACATGCTGAACGCTCGCCGTGCAGCCGAACTGATGCAGTCGGACTTCGCCAAGGTCGGCGTCAAGGCCGAGATCGTCTCCTACGAATGGGCCGAATATCTCGACAAGTCCAAGGCCAAGGATCGTGACGGTGCCGTCATCCTCGGCTGGACCGGCGACAACGGCGATCCGGACAACTTCCTCGACACGCTCCTCGGCTGCAACGCTGTCGGCGGCAACAACCGCGCGCAGTGGTGCAACGAGGAATTCGACAAGCTCGTGAAGAAGGCGAAGGAAACCTCTGACATCGCCGAGCGCACGAAGCTCTATGAAGAGGCGCAGGCCGTCTTCAAGCGCGAAGCGCCGTGGGCGACGATCGACCACTCGCTCTCCGTCGTTCCGATGCGCAAGAATGTCGAAGGCTTCGTTCAGAGCCCGCTCGGCGATTTTGCCTTCGACGGCGTGGACATCGTCGAGTAATTTAGTTAACAGATCCTTAAGGGGGCGTTTGTCATAGGGCAAGCGCCCCTCTTTGCATCTACCGCGGCGCCACGCGTCACCCGACGCGCCAGGGGCGCTGTGACATTTAGTGTTGCTGCATGTTTTTGCGCTTGGGTCCGATAGGGTTTAAGGAAGCATGCAGTGGTGCCAGCGGCGGGAAACAATGCCGCGGCAACGTGGCGCGGGGTTTAACATGTTCCGATTTCTCATGGGGCGATTGGCTGTCCTGATTCCGACTTTCATCGGGGTCTCCATCATCGCCTTCTCCTTCATTCGCCTGCTTCCGGGCGATCCCGTAGCGCTGCTTTCGGGCGAGCGCGTCATGTCGCCGGAGCGACATGCGGAAATTTCTCATCAACTCGGTTTCGACCGGCCGATCGTGGTCCAGTACCTCGATTATCTCTGGGGCGTGCTCCAGGGGGATTTCGGCACCTCGATCGTGACCAAGAAGCCGGTCATCGACCAGTTCTTCGAACTGTTCCCGGCGACCGTCGAGCTTTCGCTCTGCGCGATCCTGTTTGCAGTCATCCTCGGCATTCCCGCCGGCGTGATCGCCGCGATCAAGCGCGGTTCGGCCGTCGATCAGGCGATGATGGGCACCGCGCTCGTCGGCTTCTCCATGCCGATCTTCTGGTGGGGTCTGCTGCTCATCATGCTGGTCTCCGGCATGCTGCAGTGGACGCCGGTGTCGGGCCGCATCTCGCTGATGTACTTCTTCCCGCCGGTCACGGGTTTCATGCTGGTCGACTCGCTGCTGTCCGGTCAGGCCGGTGCCTTCAAGTCGGCGGTCAGCCACCTGATCCTGCCGACGATCGTGCTCGGCACCATTCCGCTTGCGGTCATCGCGCGTCAGACGCGCTCGGCAATGCTCGAGGTGCTCTCTGAAGATTACGTGCGCACGGCGCGCGCCAAGGGGCTTTCGACCTTCCGTGTCGTCGGCGTTCATGCGCTGCGCAATGCGATGATCCCGGTGGTTACCACCATCGGCCTGCAGGTGGGCGTCATGCTCGCCGGCGCGATCCTGACCGAAACGATCTTCTCCTGGCCGGGCATCGGCAAGTGGATGGTAGATTCGGTGTCGCGTCGTGACTACGCCGTCATCCAGGGCGGTCTCCTGGTCATCGCCGCGGTGATCATGCTGGTCAACCTCATCGTCGACCTGCTCTACGGTCTCATCAATCCGCGTATCCGGCACTAAGGAGGGCGTCATGTCTCAAGCTGCTGCAACAAGCGCCGTTTCGACCGATCCGTCCCGCCGGGCGCGACTGGCCGAGTTCTGGTATTATTTCTCCGAGAACCGTGGCGCCGTCATCGGCCTCGTGTTCTTCCTTTTCCTCGTTCTGCTCGCCGTCTTCGCGCCGTGGATCGCCCCGCATGATCCGGTGGCACAGTACCGCGATGCGGTGCTGGTCCCGCCGGTCTGGCAGGAGGCCGGCCGCGCCGACTTCCTGCTCGGCACCGACGCCGTCGGTCGCGACATGCTGTCCCGCCTGATCTACGGCACCCGCTTCTCGCTGTTCGTCGGCGTCATCGTGACGACGCTGTCGCTCGTCGGCGGCATCGCGCTCGGTGTCATCGCCGGCTACTTCCGTGGCTGGGTCGATACCGTCATCATGCGCGTGATGGACATCATCCTTGCCTTCCCGTCGCTGCTGCTGGCCCTGGTGCTCGTCGCGGTGCTCGGCCCGGGCCTCGTCAACGCCATGATCGCCATCGCGCTCGTCTTCCAGCCGCACTTCGTGCGCCTGACGCGCGCTGCGGTCATGAGCGAAAAGACCCGTGACTATGTCGTTGCCGCCAAGGTTGCCGGTGCCGGCCATGGTCGCCTGATGTTCAAGACGATCCTGCCGAACTGCATGGCACCGCTGATCGTCCAGGCGACGCTCTCCTTCTCGAGCGCCATTCTCGATGCTGCGGCCCTCGGCTTCCTCGGCATGGGCGCCCAGCCGCCGACACCGGAATGGGGCACGATGCTCGCCGAAGCACGCGAGTTCATCAGCAGCCACTGGTGGGTGGTCACGCTGCCGGGCATCGCGATCCTGATCACGGTGCTGGCGATCAACCTGATGGGTGACGGCCTGCGCGATGCGCTCGACCCCAAGCTGAAGAGGTCCTGATCATGGCGCTTCTCGAAATCGAAAACCTGGTCGTCGAATTCCAGACGGCCTCCGGCCCCTTCCGCGCCGTCAACGGCGTGTCGATGAAGGTCCACGAGGGCGAAGTTCTGGCGATCGTGGGTGAATCCGGCTCGGGCAAGTCCGTGTCGATGCTGGCGGCCATGGGACTTCTGCCGTGGACGGCGAAAGTCACGGCCGACAAGTTGGCCTTCAACGGCCGCGACCTGCTCGGCATGTCGGCCAATGAGCGACGCAAGATCGTCGGCAAGGACATTGCCATGATCTTCCAGGAGCCGATCGCCAGCCTCAACCCGTGCTTCACGGTCGGCTTCCAGATCGAGGAAGTGCTCCGCGTCCATATGGGCCTCGACAAGGCCGCCCGGCGTAAGCGGGCGATCGAACTGTTCGAGGCGGTCGGCATCCCCGATCCGGCCGAGCGGCTCAACCACTTCCCGCATCAGATGTCGGGTGGCCAGTGCCAGCGCGTGATGATCGCGATCGCGATCGCCTGCAACCCGAAGCTGCTGATCGCCGACGAGCCGACCACCGCGCTCGACGTGACGATCCAGAAGCAGATCCTCGACCTCCTGATGAAGCTGCAGGCCGAGCACAAGATGGGCCTGATCATGATCACGCACAACATGGGCGTGGTTGCGGAAACCGCCGACCGGGTGGTTGTCCAGTACAAGGGCCGCAAGATGGAAGAGGCTGACGTGCTGACGCTCTTCGAGAACCCGAAGAGCAACTACACGCGCGCACTCCTGGCGGCCCTGCCGGACAACGCAACCGGCGATCGTCTGCCGACGATTTCCGAACTCTTCGTCGATGAGGGAGCTGCCCAATGAGCGTGATTCTCGAAGCGCGCAACCTGGTGCGCGACTACCATATCCCCGGCGGTCTGCTGAAGAAGGCGAAGACCGTTCACGCGCTCAAGGGCGTGAGCTTCAGCGTCGAACAGGGAAAGACCCTGGCGATCGTCGGCGAAAGCGGTTGCGGCAAGTCGACGCTTGGCCGCATTCTCACCCTGATCGACCCGGCAACCTCGGGCGAACTGCTGATCGAGGGCAAGAAGATCGACATCGCCAAGGGCGACATGACGGCGGAGATGCGCCGCAAGGTGCAGATCGTCTTCCAGAACCCCTATGGCTCGCTCAATCCGCGCCAGAAGATCGGCGATATCCTGATGGAGCCGCTGGTCATCAACACCGATACGCCCGCCGACGAGCGCCGGGATCGGGCGATGACGATGCTGAAGAAGGTCGGTCTCACCGAACTGCACTTCAACCGCTACCCGCACATGTTCTCGGGCGGCCAGCGCCAGCGCATCGCCATTGCGCGCGCGCTGATGCTGAACCCGAAGCTCCTGGTGCTGGACGAACCGGTGTCGGCGCTCGACCTTTCGGTTCAGGCACAGGTCTTGAACCTGCTTGCCGACCTGCAGGACGAGTTCAAGCTGACCTACGTCTTCATCAGCCACGACCTTTCGGTCGTGCGCTACATCGCCGACGACGTCATGGTGATGTATTTCGGCGAGGCCGTCGAATATGGCAGCCGCGACGAGGTCTTTGCTGATCCGAAGCACAGCTACACCAAGACCCTGTTTGCCGCGACGCCGCGTGCGGATGTGGCGAGCATCAAGGCCCGGCTTGCCAAGAAACGGGCCGCCTGAACCTTCGCCAATGAAATGAAACAAGGAAGCCGGGCAGCCACTGTCCGGCTTCTTTGACTCGGGGGCGCGATCGTGTAGAGGTGTCGCGCCGCCTTCACTTCTCGCCTTTCGGCGGCGGGCAGCCGCTTTTCGGCCGGACGGACCCGTTCGGCCCAACCTCAGGAACACGATCATGGAAATCAAGCGTTTTGAAACCGGCCCCCGTATGAGCCAGGCCGTGGTCTACAACAACACCGTTTACCTCGCCGGCCAGGTCGGCAATGCCGGTGACGATGTCGTGACGCAGACGAAGCAGGCGCTTGCCGAAGTCGACCGTCTTCTGGCGCTCGCCGGCACCGACAAGACCCGTATTCTGTCGGCCACCATCTGGCTCGCCGACATGGCCGACTTCCCGAAGATGAACTCGGTCTGGGACGCCTGGGCTCCGCAGGGCCATACCCCGGCGCGCGCCACCGGCGAAGCCAAGCTCGCGACCCCGGAATATCTGGTCGAAGTCATCGTCGTCGCTGCCGCCGCCTAAGGCCCGCGGTACGACCGTCGCATTCTTCCGCGCCGCCGGGCCTCGGGTCCGGCGGCGTCTTTCGTTGCCTTGCGTGCGCGCGCCAGCGGAACCAATCGACACGCCCGCACGTTAACTGTCCGATCCAAGAAACCGGCCAAAAAACCAGGCGAACGCATTTGGGAGGACTGTCGATGCTCTATTGGCTGCCACGGGTCTGTGTCCTTCTAGTCGCAGGCATCCTGATCGGGTTTGGTCTCGTTCCGTACACCGCAGCAGGTGTCGCCCATACCTTGCTCATCATCATTCTGGGGCTCGGCCTGCTGTCGCTGACCCTGCACGTCTTCCCGCCGGAGCATCATTGATCGAGCGCCGGGCGACAACTGTCCTTCTCTGCGATGAGTGCTGGACCGCCAGGGCATCAGGCCTTGGCAGGCGGTCGCGCGTCGCGCGTCACAGGGAGGCGCTATCCGGGTGGATGAGAGAAAGCGAGGCATGATGGTGGAAATGTTGCGGCAGGTCGCGTCCCGGAACAGGGCGAAGCGCCTCATCGACGAGGAAATCGCGGTCGTAACAGCAGCGCCTTCAGCCGCGCCGAAGCGCGATACAATCGAAATCCTCGTGGCCTGGAGCATTGTTGGCCTCTTCGTGATTGCCTGTTCGGCCGTCGTCTACACCATGGAAACGATCCTGATGCCGGTTGCTCTGGCGATCGTCATCGGCATCGTGCTTGGGCGAGCTGCCGATAGCCTGGCGCGGTTCGGATTGCCGCCCATCATGGGGGGCCTGCTTCTGGCGGTGTTCTTCGCTCTTGGCCTGTCGGCGATCGTCAACACGTTGCTCGGCCCGTTGAGCGACCTCGCTCAGCAGGCGCCTCGCCTCGCAGAGAGCGTCATGGAGCGCCTGCTGCCGTTCATCGAGCGGTTCGAATGGGGCCGGCTGGCGCTCGCCCGAGGGGCGGGCGAAGACGCGGTGGCCGACACGGTTATCAAGAATGCCGGGCCGATGCTCGGTCTCGTCGTCGCCGGATTGACGCCGGCGCTGGTTCAGACACTGATCTTCCTCGCCGCGCTCGGCTTCTTCCTGCTTGGACGGTTGCAATTGCGCCGGGCCCTGATCCTTGCGTTTACCAGCCGGGAAAGCCGCCTGAACACCATTCGCATCATGAACGCGATCGAGGAGGCATTGGCGCGCTATTTCTCGATTGCCAGCCTGGTCTATCTGGCGCTCGGTGTCGTCACGATGCTGATCGCGCTCGTCGGTGGGCTTGCCATGCCGCTGCTATGGGGATTGTTCGCCTTCGTCTCCAGTTTCATTCCCTATCTCGGCGTCACCGCCATGACGGCGGGATTGCTGGTGGGCGGCCTGATGACCCACGAGACGGTTCTGCTGGTCGTCGCTCCGGCCGCAGCCTTCTTCGTCGTCCATCTTGCCATGGAAAATCTGGTGATGCCGGCGATCCTGGGACACCGGCTCGAGGTCAACCCGTTCCTCGTCTTCCTGGCGATCATCTTCTGGACATGGATGTGGGGCGCCGTCGGCGCCATGTTGGCGCTTCCGCTTTCGCTGATCGCCATGGCGATTGTAGAGGAAATGCACGAGCAGCCATCGGAAAGACAGCTTCCCGGTTAGTTCACGTCAGCGCCGGGCCGAGCGTGCGTGCTCATCGAAGAACAGGGCCTGGCTGATCAGCGCCTTGACCATGTCCGGATTGAACGGCTTTGTGACGAGGAAGGCGGGTTCCGGTCGTTTGCCCGTGAGCAGCCGTTCCGGGAAGGCGGTGATGAAGATCACCGGCACCGCGGCCTGCGTGAGGATTTCGTTGACGGCATCAATACCCGAGCTGCCATCGGCAAGCTGGATGTCGGCGAGCACCATCTTCGGAGACGTCTTGCGATAGAGATCCATCGCCTCCGTATGGGTGCGGGCGATACCGGTGACCTTGTGACCGAGGCTGGTTACCATGTCTTCGATGTCGAGCGCGATCAGCGGCTCGTCTTCGATGATCAGCACGTCGGTGGCGACCTGGCGCGAGATGTCTTCCGAGGCAGCCGTCAAGAGTTTTGAAAACTCGCCTTGGCTCAGCCCCATGATCTCGGCCGCATCGGCGATTGAGAAGCCTTCGACCGAGATGAGCAGGAAGGCCTGGCGCGGGGCGGGCGCGATCAGCGAGAGGTTGGCGGCTGCCTGTTGCTCCCAGGCAAACGGCGAGGCGTTTTCCGTCCTATCGATCGAAATCTTCTCGAACTGCGAGCAGAATAGCTTGTAGAGGCTGATTCGATCGTTCGACGTGTCCGGAAAGAGGCTGATGTCTTCGATGAGTGCCTC
This sequence comes from Ensifer sp. B1-9, assembly GCF_050474445.1. Classification (NCBI taxonomy): domain Bacteria; kingdom Pseudomonadati; phylum Pseudomonadota; class Alphaproteobacteria; order Hyphomicrobiales; family Rhizobiaceae; genus Ensifer; species Ensifer sp. B1-9. The sequence continues at coordinate 145,964 of NZ_JBCHVG010000007.1, read as the reverse complement.
GAGAACGGCGGCTACATAACCGTCACCCGCGGCCTGCGAACCGGTGACGGCGCGGGCGTAGCGGCGCAGAAAGGGCAGATGTGGCGCGATCCGGGTCGAAAGTGACATCAACGACTTCCTTAGGTGCAAAACGATTCGTTTGTTTTCTGAGGATAGGAGAGATCCGACGGAATACGTGAATGGTTTTGAACACGTTTTTCGGCCTAGAGCAAATCCGGCGAACTCCCGAATCGGTCTCCCGCGCGGGTGGATGGAAAAGACGGCAAGCGGTGGTAGAGGCTGAGCATGGATGACGCGATCGAAAGACGGGATGGGCGGGGTAGAGAATTGGGTGTGGCCGCAGAGGTCCCGGATGCCCATGAATTGATCGGCGCCCGATTGAAGGCGCTATACCAGGCGTTGGAACAGGAGCCGGTTCCCGACCTCTTCATCGATCTACTTGAAAAGCTGGAGAAAGCGGAAGCGGCGGAACGCGCGTCCTAACCCGCTTTGTGGAGAAACGGGCCTTGGCCCGTCTCTCCATTGTCATGCCGATCAGCAGGCGGCCTCATAGCGGCGGCCGTAGCGGTCGCGATAGATGCAGCGGCCCGGCTCGTTGGCATGTCCGATGAGCGCACCGGCGACACCACCAACCGCTGCGCCGACGGCTGCACCTCTGACATTGCCGGTTGCTGCGCCACCGATGATGGCGCCACCGGTTGCGCCGATTGCCGCACCCTTTTCGGTCTGCGTGCAGGCGGCCAGTGGGAGAATGAGGCTTGCTACGATCAGTATCTTTTTCATGACGCGTTCCTATCCGAAGGTTGCTCTGTTGAACATAGAATCGGTTGCTAGAAATTGATTTGCCGGGACTGATGACGAACAGAATGACGACAATGAGGCATCCGTCGCACCCCCTGCCGCGTCATTGGCCAGCTTTGACTTGCTCGCAAAGAGCGAGCTCCGTGTGGTGTGTCTTTGCCTCCCAGCCTCTCCTCCATCGCTCGGCCGCAGTCGCAGCGCTTGTTATCGTTGCGAAAACGACGACTGCGGCGTTTTGTTCCATAGCCTTTGCTCGGGCTTCGCATCTTGCGGCGGCAGTTGTATCGCGCAGTCGTCCTCGTCGGCGGCAGTGACCGCCGTGTTTCTTCGAATCTAGAGCGCGAGGCACGGGCGCGGCGAACGCATTGCGCGGGCAAAGGTTCCAACAAAAATTTGATCTCCGCCCGCGGAACGGGAGGGCACGCATCGCCGTTTGCCGTTCTCAGGTTTGACGTTGGAACATGCCCATGGAACATATCGCTGCCATCATGGTCCTCGTCGGCTGCATGCAGGCCACCGATGCCTGCCGCGAGGTGCCGGCGCCGATCGAAGCTTTCGAAACCGTAGACGAATGCCGGGAACTGCTTTCGCCGGCGATCGAGGCGACCGCCGGGAGCTTCAAGCATGCCTATGGTGCCTGTGCCGAGGTCGATCCGGCCCTGTTTGTGGAGGATGCGACGATCGAGTGGCACGTTACCGCTTCGGGTCGCCTGCAGGTCAAGGTGCAGGTGGATGACGGCAGCTATGCCGTCGCTGTGCGCCGCGACAGCAATGCGAAGGGCCGCAATTGAGTTCACGAGGCGCCGCGCCGCGGCGTCATCAACCGAAAGGCGAAGCAATGAATTGGGATATCGTTGAAGGCAAATGGCATGAACTGAAAGGCAAGGTCCAGGCGCAATGGGGCGAGCTCACCAACGACGACCTCGATATCATCGATGGTCGCCGGGAGGAGCTTGCGGGGCGCATTCAAGCCCGTTACGGGGTCGCGCGCGACGAAGCGGAGCGACAGATCGACGAATGGATGTCTCGGCGCTGAGGCATGCCGCGCGAAAGTCCGCAGCGATTTTATGCGAAATGTCCAAACATGAAACGAAAGGGCGCGAATCTGAAGGATCGCGACGGGTTATAGGGAAGCACTGGATATCGCGTCACTTCACGGGGAATTATTTCCCAGTGATGTTCAAATGCGAATGCGGTAAAGGGAAAATATAATAAGACCACACGCCCGATGTTGGCCGCGGATGCTTTTTATATACCTGCGGCGCTAGCCTATTTATTCTTTTTTATCCGTTCGCGCCGGTGAAGTTCTTTGAGAAGATGTTCGAGTTTCGCGCTCTGATCTTCGCTGCTATTGACGTATAGTTCGCGCATCGTCTTGCCGATGTGGAGATTCCGGTCCCGGATATCCCTTCTCTCCCGACCCGCTTCAACCGCCGTTTTCCAGATATGTGCTGCCGGCATTTTCATTTCGACCCTGCATATTCCATGGAGGAGGAACGTCAGAGTATCGCGAAGGTTCCGGGCGTTTCCTGTACAAACAGTCTCGATTCGGGACTCTTTTGTTTATCGTGGTAAATGATGGGTTAATGCTCTGTGGAGATGAAGGTTCTCGCAGATCGCGTTTCAGATGCCATTCGGAACAAAGTGATAGTTGTGGCGTTTGCTCTGCAGTGATCCTGGCAAGGAGAATTGCTATGTTATACTATGCACTTGTCTTTCTCGTTGTGGCAATCATAGCGGGTGTACTTGGTTTCAGTGGCATCGCGGGTGCCTCCGCGGGCATCGCGCAGGTCCTTTTCTTCCTTTTCCTCGTCTTCCTGGTGATTTCGCTGGTTGCGGGTCTGGTGCGTCGAGGCTGAGCGGTCGCAAATTCGAGCGGGTTCGACACGGGCGGCGGCAACGTCGCCCTTCCTGCATCTGACCCTCGGCTTGGTCTGCTTGCCCTTGCGGGCCCGCTTGGCTATTGATGCCGAAACCGCAGCTTTTCCTTGAGGGTACCGAGCATCGTGAAATCGCTGGAATGTGGCTGAAGATCAAGGTCGCCTCTTCGATCGTGGCAACCTCCTCCAGCCATCTGCTGCGGATCTTCTTGAGCACGCAGCTATATTCGAGCGAACATCGGACGTGGGGCGGCGATCACGCATCTTGCCTTCGTCGTCTCTGCCATGCCGCTTGGCGCGCTGAAGAAGAAATGACGTTGGCGCCGTGGCTTTGGCGAAGCCGCGGCTTGATTTGATCGGATTATGGGGCAGCCGCAAATGAAGACTGATGTAGTGGTTCTCGGCGCCGGCATCGTCGGCATTTCCACCGCCATCCATCTGGCGCGGCGCGGCAAGTCGGTGGTGCTGCTCGACCGTCGCGGTGCCGGCGAGGAAACCTCCTACGGCAATGCGGGCCTGATCCAGCGCGAGGGGGTGTTTCCCTATGGCTTCCCGCACGACTTCGGGGCGCTCTTCCGCTACGCGCTGAACAACACCATCGACGCCCACTACCATTTCCGTGCCTTGCCGGGATTGGTGCCGTTCCTGGCCCGCTATTGGTGGCATTCGGGCTTTACCCAACACCAGCGCATCGCCCATCTCTATGCGCCGCTGATCGAGCATTCGATCAGCGAACATCAGGACCTGATCGAAGCATCCGGGGCCGGCGAGCTCATCCGCAAGGACGGCTGGATGAAGGTGTTCCGCACCGAGAAGCAGCGGGACGCCGCCTACAAGGAGGCGGAAAAGCTTTCGGCCGGCTTCGGCGTCAATCACCAGAAACTCTCGACCAGCGAGCTGAAGACGATAGAACCGTCGATCAGGGCGGATCTCGTTGGCGGTCTGCGCTGGAGCGATCCCTGGTCGATCCGTGACCCGCACAGCCTCAACAAGGCCTATCTCGCCTATTTCCAATCGCTCGGCGGGCGCCTGGTGTCCGGCGACGCGGCCACAACCGAGCATGTGCTCGAAGGTCCCGGCTGGCGTGTTGCGACACCGGAGGGCCCGCTCGAGGCCCGCGAAGTCGTCGTGGCGCTCGGCCCTTGGGCCGACACGGTTACCCGCAAGCTCGGCTATCACTTCCCGCTCGCGGTCAAGCGCGGCTACCATATGCACTACGGCATGCAGGAGGGCGCTGAGCTCAACAACTGGGTGCTCGACGCCGAGAGAGGTTACTTTCTGGCGCCGATGCTGCGCGGTGTGCGCCTCACAACCGGCGCCGAGTTTGCCTGGCGCGACGCGCCGAAGACGCCAGTGCAATTGACGCGCGCCGAGCGGGTGGCGCGCGAGTTCTTCCCACTCGCCGAACGCCGCGACGAGGAGCCGTGGATGGGCGCGCGTCCCTGCACGCCGGACATGATGCCCATTATCGGCAAGGCGCCGCGCCACGAGGGCCTGTGGCTCGCCTTCGGCCATGCGCATCATGGCATGACACTCGGGCCCGTGACGGGCAGGGCGCTGGCAGAGGCCATGACCGGCGAAAAGACGGTGATCGATATCGTGCCCTACCGCCCGGAACGTTTTCTGGCCTGACGCAATCCCGCGAGAGGTATCGGGCGGTTTACCGTGCGGAAACGCGTCGTTTCAAGCATTGTTCGGGCAGGCTGCGCGCAACGTTTGAACAAGGCCGGAGCAATGTTTCCGGTCTTGTTCGTTTGCTGCAAGCGGCTTCAGGCGTTGGTGCCGCCGTCGATGGTGAATTCGGCGCCGGTGACACTGCGGCCGTCAGGACCTGCAAGCCAGGCGACGACACCTGCCACATCGCTTGCTTCGTTGAAGCGCGGGATCGCCATCAGCCCGCGCTGCGGACCGGCGTGCGCGCCATCGGCGGGGTTCATGTCCGTATCCGTCGAGCCGGGATGGACGACGTTGACGGTAATCCCCCTCGGCCCGAGGTCGCGCGCCACGGCCTTGGTAAATCCCACAAGTGCACTCTTGCTCAGCACATAGAGGCTCATGCCCGACCAGGGAACGCGGGCGGCGAGGTTGCTGCCGATCGAGATGACGCGTCCGCCCTCGGGCATATGCGCAGCCGCGGCGCGCGTGGCAAGAAACACGGCCTTCACATTGACGTCGATTGTGCGGTCGAAGTCCTCGGTGGTCACCTCCGTCACCGTTCCGGCATCGAATACACCGGCATTGTTGACGAGGATATCGATGCGGCCGTGTTTTTCGGCGACCGTCCGGACGGCGGCCTCGACGGCGCCCGCCTCGCGATTGTCCGCCTTGATTGCCAACGCGCTGCCGCCGTCCCGCGTGATCTCCGTCACCAGCGCCTCGGCCTTCGCCTTGGATTGACTGTAGGTCACCGCCACGGTCGCGCCTTCCGTCGCCAGCCGCTTTGCGATCGCCGCGCCGATGCCACGGCTGCCGCCCGTCACCAGGGCCACCTTGTCTTTCAGATTCGTCACCGCGTCTCTCCATATTTGTAGTGATCGATACATATATGGAGAGACAACTTGCCAGGCGCTGTCAAGCGATTTATGTATTGATCGATACAGAAAGGAATTGCTCTCATGTCGAGCCGCGGCCGTCCACGCAATTTTTCCCGAGAGGAGGCACTGGCGCGTGCCATGCAGCTGTTCTGGGATAAGGGCTACGACAACACGTCGCTTGCGGATCTGACCCAGGCAATGGGGCTGAAACCGCCAAGCCTTTACGCCGCCTTCGGCAGCAAGGCACGGCTCTTCATCGAGGCGGTCGATCTCTATGGCCGGACGGATGGCGCCGGCATCTGGGATGATCTGGAGGCGGCGCCAACGGCCAAGGCGGCGGTACACGACCTTCTGAGGCGGACCGCCGACAACTTCACCCGCGGCATAGAACCGCGCGGCTGCATGGTCGTGCTCTCTGCGCCGCAAATGGAGGGTGGGGATGCGGAAGTGTGCGACGCGTTGAAGATGCGTCGGCTCGAGAAGCAGGTTGCGCTGGAGCGTCGGTTTGAGCGCGGCGTCGCCGAAGGCGACTTGCCGGAAGGTACCCCATGCGCGGCAATCGCGGCCTATGTCGCTTCGCTCCAGCACGGAATGTCGATCGAAGCGCGCGACGGGGCGACACGAGAAACCCTGCTGGCAGTCGCCGACTGCGCCGCCGCGGGGTGGGATGCGATGATCGCGGCATCGATCAAGCCGAACTGAGCGCTCGCTCGATCTGCCGCGTGACCCTTGCCGTCCTGACCGCGAATGGCCCGGAGGGCGTGCCCTCCGGGCCACGGGTATCGGTCAGCCGTTACTGCGCGGGCTGCGTCATGTTGGGCGTGGTGCCCGGGGTGGAGTTCGGGGTCGAACCCTGCGTTTCGGGTGTCTGGCTGCCCTGCTGCGGCGCCGGCTGCGTCGCCGTTCCGCTGGAAGGTGCCGTGCCGGTGTCAGCCGGCGGAGTAGCCTGGCCCGTCGTGCCCGGTGCCGTCGTATTAGGGGTTGCCTGGCCAGTAGCCGGCTGGTCCGCTTTCGGCGGCGGTGCGGCCGTGTCGGCCGTATCGCGGCTCAGTTCGGCCGGCAGCCAGGCGATCAGCGCCAATACCAGACCGGCGAGCAGGATGATGACGATCGGCCAGTTGCTGCGCCCCGAGCGGGCCGGAGGCACATCGCTCATCTGCGTTTGCGGCATAGGCTGACCGGTCACCGGATCGATTACCGGCTTGTCCTTGAACTCTTCGTGCTGGTTCATTGCGTTCATCCTTTTCTTGGCGTCCTCCTGGCCGCAGACGACTGCTCCTGAACCTTCCCGAACAGTCGTGGGGCAACGGATTTCGCGCCGTCGCGAAGCGACAAGGGCGCCCGGTGGGCGCGTGGCATAACCGTAAACGCGTGAAAATTTGCAATGTTCCGGATATTGCAACCCAGGGGACGTTCACCCCGCCGCCGGCTTTACAGCCCTCTTCTCGGCTGCAAGAGATAGAGCGCTCATGGAGGAAGAGGTAGCATGACCGATACAGCGTTTAGCAAGGGCACTTTTGTCGGCCGCGTCTGGCGGCCCGATCTCGGCGGGCCGTCGCTTGTCACGATCCGCGACGGCGCTCTGTTCGATATCACCTCGAAAACGACGCCGACCATGTGCGACCTGCTCGAGCTTTCGGATCCTGTCGCGCATCTGCGCTCCGTTTCCGGCGACCGACTCGCCTCGCTTGAGGACTGCCTCGCGCGGAAGGCGGATGCATCGACCCTGCATCTGATTGCCCCCTCGGACCTGCAGGCGGTGAAGGCTTGCGGCGTCACCTTCGCGCGCTCGATGATCGAGCGCGTCATCGAGGAGCGGGCGGCGGGCGATGCGTCCCGTGCCGAAGCGATCCGCAGCCGCGTCACCGCCGTCATCGGCGACAGCCTGCGCAACCTGAAGCCCGGCTCGCCGGAGGCCGCCCGCGTCAAGGCAGCACTCCAGGAGGAGGGCGTCTGGTCGCAATATCTGGAAGTGGGCATCGGCCCCGATGCCGAGGTCTTCACCAAGGCCCAGGTGCTTTCGGCGGTCGGTCCCGGCGCCGATGTCGGCCTGCACCCCGCCTCGCACTGGAACAATCCGGAGCCGGAGATCGTGCTCGCGGTTTCCTCCGGCGGCCAGGTGAAGGGCGCAACGCTCGGCAACGACGTTAACCTGCGCGACATCGAGGGCCGCTCCGCGCTGCTTCTCGGCAAGGCCAAGGACAACAACGCCTCCTGTGCCATCGGCCCCTTCATTCGCCTGTTCGACGAAACCTACGCGATCGACGATGTCCGCAAGGCCGAGCTCACCCTGTTCGTCGAAGGGGAGGATGGCTACCGGCTTACCGGCCGAAGCTCGATGGCGGAGATCAGCCGCGACCCGCTCGATCTCGTCGCCCAGACCATCGGCCCGCACCACCAATATCCCGATGGCCTGATGCTGTTCATGGGCACGCTCTTCGCTCCCGTCGAAGACCGCGACGAACCCGGCCAGGGCTTCACCCACAAGCTGGGCGACGTCGTGACGATCGCCAACGCGGATCTCGGCCGGTTGACCAACACCGTCCGGCTTTCGACGGACTGTGCGCCCTGGAGCTTCGGCGCGGCGGCGCTGATGCGCAACCTTGCGGGACGGGGGCTGCTCTAGCGCAGGCCAGCTTTTCCTCTGACGGTCGCAGTCCGTTCGACGCCCTTGTCGCGCAAAAGTGTGCGGCGGTTTTGCGATAACGACATGCGAAATATCAAAGACTTAAAGCAAAGGAGCGAATCTGAAAGATCGCGACGTGCTTTAAGTCATCTTCCGCATGATCCAGAGAGCTCGGCCAGGGTGGGCGATGTCAGGCACAGCTTGAAGGCGTGCATCGTCCTTCAGGCGCTCCGCCTCGACGGCGTCGAGGAACAGGATCTGCTGATCGGTCTCGTTCGCGTTCGGCGTAATCCACCAGCGCTGATCCTCGCAACAAAGACCGGCTTCCGGATTTTCCTGGATGTACTCGATTGCATATTCAGCGTCCGTCTTTTTGCCAGCATCGAACATCGGCCGTCCTCCGCCTGATCGCTTGGAAGAGACGAGATTATGCGCCTCTTGCGGGACGTTGGGCAGCCCGGAAGTGCTGTTTCGCCATTCGCTTCTGCGGCATGCGCCGGGCGACCGGTTGCGGCGCTGGGCGCATCGACTGCAGCCTTTCCATCCGCCCGGCAGGCGCTTAGGTTCGTGCGCCTGAGTTGTTCTCGGCTTTTTTGGAGTTCCTGCCCCATGCGTGACCTGCACCTGCCTGGCCGCTCCGTCGTCATGGGTCGGCATGGCGCCGCCGCCACCTCGCACGCCCTTGCCACGCTCACGGCCATCGAGATCCTGCGCCGTGGCGGCAATGCCGCCGATGCCGCGATTGCCGCCTGCGCCGTGCAATGCGTGGTGGAGCCGGGTTCGACCGGCATCGGCGGCGACAATTTCGTTCTCTTCGCTCCCGCCGGCACCGATGTTGCCAATGGCAGTCGGGTCTTCGGCCTTAACGGATCGGGCCGTGCACCCCAGGGCCTCACCGCCGAACACCTGCTGAAGCAGGGACTGAAGGAGATCCCGCTCACCTCGGTGCATGCGGTCACCATTCCCGGCGCGGTCGATGCTTGGAGCAAGCTGAACCAGCGTTTCGGCTCCATGCCGCTGGGTGATCTGCTGCAGCCCGCCATTTGCCATGCCGAGGAGGGATTTGCGGTCACCGAACGCGTTGCCGTCGATTGGAGCCGCAACGAAGACAAGCTGAAAGCGGACGCAAACAGTGCGCGCATGTGGTTGAGGGATGGTCGCGCCCCGAGGGCGGGCGAACTGTTCCGCCAGCCCGAGCATGCGAAGGTTCTGCGTGAGATCGCCGCCAATGGCCGTGACGGTTTCTATTCAGGCTGGGTCGCCGAGGACATGGTGGGCTACCTGCGCAGCCTCGGCGGCACGCACGCGCTCGACGACTTCGCCGCACAAGAGGCCTTCTGGGTCGATCCGATTTCCACGACCTATCGCGGGATAGAACTTCTGGAGATTCCGCCAAGCGGCGTCGGCATCACCACCTTGCTGATGCTCAATATCCTGAGCGGCTTCGATCTGGGGAGATACGATCCGGTCGGCGTCGAGCGTTTCCATATTGAAGCCGAGACCACGAGGCTCGCTTTCCAGGCGCGTGACAAATATGTCGCCGATCCCGACTTTGCCGATGTGCCGGTAGAAAAGCTGCTTTCCGCTGCGTTTGCCGACGAGCTGCGCAGCCGCATCGACCTGAAGACGGCCATGCCGGTCGCCGGTCCGGCGGGTGCCACCACCTATCGCGACACGGTCTACATCAGCGTGGTCGACGAAAAGGGCAATGCCTGTTCCTTCATCAATTCGCTGTTCTGGTCGTACGGCACCGGCATCAGCAGCCCGAAGACCGGCGTACTATTGCATAACCGCGGCATCGGTTTCCGCGTCGATCCTGCGCACCCCAACTGCGTGGGGCCGCGCAAACGCCCGCTGCACACCATCATCCCGGCAATGGCGATGAAGGATGGCCGGCCGTGGTTGTCTTTCGGGGTGATGGGCGGCGGCTTCCAGCCGGTCGGGCAGAGCCATGTGCTGACCAACATCGTCGACTTCGGCATGAATGTGCAGGAGGCGATCGACTGCGCCCGCGGCTTCCACCAGATGGGCCGCTTCGAGGCCGAACGCGGCATCCGCGAGGACGTGCTGAAAGGGCTCGCGGCGCTCGGCCATGAGGTGAAGATGGCGGAGATGCCGCATGGCGGCGGCCAGGCGATCCTGATCGATTCGATCAACGGCTTCTTGCAGGCAGGTTCGGACCCGCGCAAGGACGGCTGCGCGTTGGCTTTCTAGACTGCCAGCCGTTGGGCACATCGCACGCGACAAGATGCGACGATGTTGGGTGCGCGGCAAAATTGCGTCTATTGCGGAAGAGATTGGCTGGGGAACCTGGATTCGAACCAGGACTAACGGAGTCAGAGTCCGCTGGTCTACCGTTAACCTATTCCCCAAGGTGCGCTGTCGGGTGCTGCCCGTCGCGTCGGTGTGGCGGGCTTATAAACAAAACGGCGGCCAATGCAAATACCTTTTGGCAAAAAAATGCGATCTCGATGTGGCGGCTGGATTTTTGCACCGGTTTGCGGCGTCGGAGGTGCGCGGTGGTGCCGCGCATTGGCGGGCGAGCGGCAGTGGTGAGCGCGCCAAGGCAGAGGTGCTGGGCATATTGTTGTCCGCAGAGTTGGCCGCATCCGGGCTTAGTCCTTGGCGACGCAGTCAAAAACAGTTTGGCGAATGGGGATTGCGCTGGTACAGTCGCGCCAACGAAAAATCGAGAGAGCGCCTTGAGCGGCCCAAGGGCTTGCGCGGCGCCATGGTTGAGACAAGTGAAAGACCCCGATCACGGCGAAAAGCCGTCCGAATCCGGGGCGTCGGCAGCAGGCCGCAGTGATGGATCGAGGCTCGGTCCGCGCAACGGCAAGGGCAAGCGGAAACGACGCAAGTCGTCTGCTTCGCCGTCTGCAATTGCCAGCCAGCCCGGCACTGCCGGCATGGCAGGGCGTCCCGCAGGACAGAACGATGCGGAACCGGCGCGTAAGCGCAAACGGCGTCGTCGTTCGAAATCCGCAAAGCAGCAGGCCACGGGCCCGTCCGCGCAGCAGGGCGGCAGCGCGCAAGTCGTCGAGCCGTCGCTCGGCGAGCGCAAGGGCCACAAGCGCAGCAAGAAGGCGCGGCATCGTCGTGGCCTCCAGGGCCGTCCGCTGACGAGCGGCGAGCGCCAGCCGGTACAGCAAAGGGCTGCCGATGGCGGCAATGCTCGGTCCGCGACCTCCGCTTCCAATGGACAGACGGCGTCACAGCCGCGGCCGGGCCAGCGCGCCGATCAACCGCGCACGCCCTATGTTGCCGCCAGCGAACCGCCGGCGCCGCTTTATGCCGCGCTCGACCTCGGCACCAACAATTGCCGCCTGCTGATCGCGCAGCCGACGCGCCCGGGCCAATTCCGGGTGGTCGATGCCTTTTCGCGCATCGTTCGCCTGGGCGAGGGGCTCGGTGCCAGCGGCCGCCTGTCGGACGAGGCGATGGAGCGCGCGGTCGAGGCGTTGAAGATCTGCGCCTCGAAGCTCGGTGCCCGAACGATCCGCCGCAGCCGCTTGATCGCGACGGAAGCCGCGCGTGCCGCCGAAAACGGCGAGAACTTCCTCGATCGGGTGGCGCGCGAAACCGGGTTGGAACTGGAGATCATCAACCGCGAAACCGAGGCGCGGCTTGCCGTCTCCGGCTGCTCGTCGCTCGTCGATCGCGAGACGCGTTCGGTGGTGCTCTTCGATATCGGCGGCGGCTCGTCGGAGATTGCCGTCATCAGGATCGGTGATTCGCGCTCGAACCGGCTTGCCAACCACATCACCCATTGGACCTCGCTGCCGGTTGGCGTCGTCACGCTCTCGGAGCGCCATGGCGGCCAGCACGTGACGCCGGCAAGTTTCGAGGCGATGGTGAATGAGGTGGAGGGCATGCTTGCCCGCTTCGAAAGCCCCCCGGTCGAGGCGCTGGCAAACGGCGCTTCCGGCAGTGGATTCCACCTGATCGGCACGTCGGGCACGGTCACCACGCTTGCCGGCGTGCATCTCGATTTGCCGCGCTATGATCGCCGCCGCGTCGATGGCCTGTGGCTCACCGACGACGAAGTCTCGGCCATGCAGGCGCGCCTGCTCTCCTGGGACTTCAATGCGCGCGCCGCCAATCCTTGCATCGGTCCGGATCGCGCCGACCTGGTGCTCGCCGGCTGCGCAATTCTCGAGGCTATCCGCCGCCGCTGGCCGTCGACCCGCATGCGTGTTGCCGATCGCGGCCTGCGCGAGGGGCTGCTGACCGATATGATGGCGGATGACGGAGCCTGGCGCCGCTCGCGGCCGCGCCGTCACCAGCGCGGCGCCAATGCCGGCAGCCAGGAAGGAAACAAGGCATGACAAAACCCCCTGTTGGCGGCAACCGCAGCGGCCGCAAGCTTGGCCAGAAGGTCAAGAAGGGCAAGCTCAAGGCATCCTCCCGCCGCTGGCTGGAGCGCCACATCAACGATCCCTATGTGCAGCGCGCCCAGCTCGAGGGCTATCGCGCCCGCGCGGCTTTCAAGCTTTTGGAGATCGACGAGAAGCACAAGATCCTGAACGGCGCCCGCCGCATCATCGACCTTGGTGCCGCTCCCGGGAGCTGGTCGCAGATCGCCGCCAAGGTCACTAATTCGACCGATGCCGATCCGCGCGTCGCCGCGATCGATTTCCTCGAAGTGGACCCGATCCCGGGTGTGCGTATCCTGCAGATGGACTTCCTCGACCCGGAGGCGCCGGGCAAACTCAAGGAAGCGATCGGCGGCACGCCGGACCTGGTCATCTCCGACATGGCGGCGCCGACGACAGGCCATCGCCAGACCGACCACCTGCGCACCATGCATCTCTGCGAGGTCGCCGCCTATTTCGCGGTCGACGTGCTCGCCGAGGGCGGACATTTCCTGGCGAAGACCTTCCAGGGCGGCACGGAGCGCGACCTGCTCAACATGCTCAAGCAGAATTTCCGCCAGGTCATCCATGTGAAACCGGCGTCGTCGCGCGCCGAATCGGTCGAAATGTTCCTGCTCGCCAAGGGCTTCAAGGGACGCCAGAAGGCCGGCAGCGAGACGGAAACCGAAGACGAGGCGGCTGAATAACATGCTGCTCTACGTGACCGTCGGAACAAACGATCTCGAGCGCGCCGGCTCCTTCTATGATGCGGTGCTACCGGCGCTCGGCTACCGCCGCCAGCGCCAGGATGAGACCGAGATCGGCTATGGGTCCGAGGGCGACCGCATCCGTTTCTGGGTGGTGACGCCCTTCAACCGCGAGCCCGCCACCTATGGCAATGGCGTGAGCATCGCGCTCAGAGCCGAGACGCGCTCGGCCGTCGATGCCTTCCACGCGGCAGCCCTTGCCAATGGCGGCACGGACGAGGGCGCGCCGGGGCTGCGTCCGTTCCATGCGAATTTTTACGGCACTTGGGTGCGCGATCTCGACGGCAACAAGATCGCCGCCGTCTGCGAGCGCCCGGAATAGCTCTCGCAACGGACGGGCGCCTTCCTTCGCACGCAGGTCGGCACTGGAAGTCCTGAGATTTCCTACTTGCCCGCGGCCGACTCGACTTCGCGCACCGGCAGCCGGTGCCCGGAAACCGAGGCGCCGGCGTTCTTCGCCATGGTGAGGAACGGGATCGCCGCGATCAGGTTGGCGCCGGCGATGATCATGAAGGCGGTGTGGAAATCGTCGAGCTGCAGCGGGCCGCCGCTGAGTTTGGTTTCGATTTCGAGGATCGCGCCGGCAACGGCGACGCCGAGCGCCAGGCTGATCTGCTGCAGCACCGCGCTCATCGAGGTCGCCTTGCTGGCATCCGCATCGTCTATGTCTGCGAAAGAGAGCGCATTGACGCTGGTGAAGAAGAAGGAACGGGCAAAGCCTGCAATCAGCAAGATGGTGATCATCAGCAGGTAGGGCGTTGCCGGCGTGAAGAAGCCGTTGGCGAAGGTGGTGATCGCAGCGAGGATTGCGGCGAGGATCAGTGTCGTGCGGAAGCCGGCGAAGGCGAGCACGCGCCGCGCGTAGAACTTGGTGGTGATTGCGCCGACCGCGCCAATGAAGGTGATGAGGCCGGACTGGAACGGATTGAGCCCGAAGCCGACCTGCAGCATCAAGGGCATCAGGAAGGGCACCGCGCCGACCGAGATGCGAAAGATCGTGCCGCCGATCGAGGCGGCGCGAAACGCGCTGTCTTTGAAGAGATTGAGATCGAGAACCGGCGCCGGATGGCGCCGGGCATGGCGGATATAGAGCAGCGCTGAAAGCGTGCCGACCGCCACCGAGGCGATACCGACGGCAGGCGGCAGCGCCGGCAGGCTGATCACGGAGAGACCGAAGACGATGCCGGACGCGGCAATTCCGCCGAGCACGAAACCGAGCACATCGACCGGTGGCGGATCCCGCGGCTCCATGGTCGGCAGATAGATGCCGGAGAGGATATAGCCGGCGATGCCGACAGGCACGTTGATCAGGAAGATCCAGTGCCAGGAGAAATAGGTGGTGATGAAGCCGCCGAGCGGCGGCCCGGCGAGCGGTCCTACAAGCGCCGGGATCGTGAGAAGCGCCATGGCCGAGACGAGTTCGCTGCGGGGCGTGCCGCGCACCAGCACCAGGCGGGCGACCGGCGTCATCATCGCGCCGCCCATGCCCTGCAGGAAGCGCGAGAAGACGAAGGCGACGAGGCTGTTGGAGATGGCGCAGAGAACAGAGCCGGCGATGAAGACGAGGATCGCCGCGCGAAAAATCTTCTTGGCGCCGAAGCGGTCGGCCATCCAGCCGCTCAAGGGAATGAAGATCGCCAGCGCCACCATATAGGCCGTCAACGCCAGCTTGAGGGTGATCGGCCCGACGCCGATGTCGCGGGCGATGGCCGGCAGCGACGTGGAAATTACGGTGGAATCCATCTGCTCCATGAAGAGAGCGACGGCGAGGATCATCGGGACGATACGGTTCATGGAATGGTGCTTCGGAGACAGTCAGCGATGGCGAGAAGCTAATGCTGGTAATGGCTTTTGTCGGGGCGAAACCGGTGATTGCGGATCAAAAGCCTGTGATCCCGGCTGGCTATTGCTGTCAAGACGCTACTTCTGGCCCGGTTGTCCATTGGGGCAACGGGATTCGACAGGGCAGCAAGGCGGGAATGGACCATGAGTGAAATGTTGATGAAGCGCAGGACCCCGATGGGGGCAGGAACATTTGGCATTCTGGCTGCGCCATCGTCGATGACGGCATTGCGGCGGCTGAGGAAAAGGCGGAAAAGACCGACATGTACGCAAGCCATCCCCCGTTCCGCTCTCTCAAGCTCGGCGCCTTCAAGGTCGTCGTCGTCAATGACGGCCGGCGCGTCATCGAGAAACCGCATGAGATCTACGGCATCAACCAGCCGCAGCAGGCGGTTGCGGAATTGCTGCAACAGAACTTTCTGCCGACCGAGGCGCTGGTCAACAGTTTCTCGCCGGTTCTCGTCGATACCGGAACGGATGTCGTGCTCTTCGATACCGGCATGGGCGAGAGCGGCCGCCAAGCCGGTCTGGGGCGTCTCGCCGAGAGTATCCGCGCCGCAGGCTACGCGCCGGAGCAGGTCTCGGTCGTCGTGGTGACCCATATGCATGGCGATCACATCGGTGGTCTCATGGAAGCCGGCAAGCCGGCATTCGCGAATGCCCGTTACGTGATGGGCGAAGCCGAATACGCCTTCTGGACGGATCCCGCACGCGCCGGCACGCCGGCGGAAAACGGGCACAAGGCGGTGCTGGAGAAGGTGGTGCCGCTTGCGGAAAAGGCGACCTTCATCGCTGATGGCGCCGAGGTCGTGCCCGGCATCTCCGCCGTTGCCGCCTTCGGTCATTCGCCGGGCCACATGGTGTTCCGTCTCGCTTCCGACGGCAAGGGCATGATGCTGACGGCCGATACGGCCAACCATTACGTGCTGTCGCTGCAGCGCCCGGATTGGGAAGTGCGCTTCGACATGGACAAGGCGAAGGCGGCAGAGACGCGCCGCAGGGTTTTCGACATGATCGCCAGCGAGCGGTTGCCCTTCATCGGCTACCACATGCCGTTCCCGGCCGTCGGCTTCGTCGAGAAACAGGGCGAGGGCTATCGCTTCGTGCCCGTCAGCTATCAGCTCGATATCTGACCGACTCCCGGGCTGTGTCTCGCGAAATTGTTGCCCTGCAACAAATATCGGTCGAAGGCGGGACATTTCCCGGCATTGGCTATTTTCATCCTGACATATCCGTGTTACGAGCCCTCGCCAACTTCCAAGACACGCTTTGAAGTCACCCGGTGGACAAATCGCAGCCCGTCCCCGGGGGTTTTCGTTTATTGAAGGGAATTGGCCATGGCGCGCATCATCGAAACGGCAACTGGTCTGGAGGCTTTGACCTTCGACGACGTTCTGCTCCTGCCCGGACATTCCGAAGTCATGCCGGGTCAGACCAACATCGCGACCACCATTGCGCAGGACATCGACCTCAACCTGCCGATCCTGTCGTCGGCGATGGACACGGTGACCGAGGGCCGCCTCGCGATCGCGATGGCACAGGCCGGCGGCATCGGCGTCATCCACCGCAACCTGACGCCGGCCGAACAGGCCGAAGAGGTCCGTCAGGTCAAGAAGTTCGAAAGCGGCATGGTCGTCAACCCGGTGACGATCGGCCCCGATGCCACGCTCGCCGACGCGCTGGGCCTGATGAAGCAGCACGGCATTTCCGGCATCCCGGTCGTCGAGAACGGTGGCGCCGGCGGCCAGAAGCAGGGCCGTCTCGTCGGCATCCTCACCAACCGCGACGTTCGCTTCGCTTCGGATCCGAACCAGAAGATCCATGAGCTGATGACCCATGAGAATCTGGTCACGGTCAAGGAAAGCGTCGACCAGCAGGAAGCCAAGCGGCTTCTTCACAAGCACCGCATCGAGAAGCTGCTGGTCGTCGATGCCGGCGGCCGTTGCGTCGGGTTGATCACCGTCAAGGACATCGAGAAGGCGCAGCTCAATCCGAACGCCTCGAAGGACGCGCAAGGCCGCCTTCGCGCCGCCGCTGCCATTTCGGTCGGCGATGACGGCTATGAGCGCGCCGAGCGGCTGATCGATGCCGGCGTCGACCTGATCGTCGTCGACACCGCCCACGGCCACTCGCAGCGCGTGCTCGACGCCGTTGGTCGCGTCAAGAAGCTCTCGAACTCGGTTCGCATCATGGCCGGCAACGTCGCCACCGCCGCCGGCACCAAGGCGTTGATCGATGCCGGTGCGGATGCGGTCAAGGTCGGTATCGGCCCGGGCTCGATCTGCACCACCCGCATCGTCGCAGGTGTCGGTGTTCCGCAGCTCGCCGCGATCATGAGCGCCGTCGAAGCCGCACAGGCGGCCGGCATTCCCGTCATCGCCGACGGTGGCATCAAGTTCTCCGGCGACCTCGCCAAGGCGATTGCCGCCGGTGCTTCGGCCGTCATGATCGGCTCGCTGCTTGCCGGCACCGATGAGAGCCCGGGCGAAGTGTTCCTCTATCAGGGCCGTTCCTTCAAGGCCTATCGCGGCATGGGTTCCGTCGGCGCCATGGCCCGCGGCTCGGCGGACCGCTACTTCCAGGCGGAAGTACGCGATACGCTGAAGCTGGTTCCGGAAGGCATCGAAGGCCAGGTTCCCTACAAGGGCCCGGTTGCAGGCGTGCTGCACCAGCTCGCCGGCGGCCTTAAAGCGTCCATGGGCTATGTCGGCGGCCCGACCATCAAGGAATACCAGGAGCGTGCCCAGTTCGTGCGTATCTCCGGCGCCGGCCTTCGCGAAAGCCACGCCCACGACGTGACGATCACTCGCGAGAGCCCGAACTATCCGGGCGCGCACTGATCGCGATTGCATTCGAAGGGCGCCGCGAGAACTCGCGGCGCCCTTCGCCTTTTCAGATCAAGTTTTTCAGAATGAGCTTATTTCAGGGAGCAGCGCATGACGGGTTTCGAGATTTTCTGGCCGATCGTGGTCCATGTTCTTCTCGTTTTCTGCCTCTACGCTCTCCTTTCCCTCCGCCGGGTGAGGCTTGTCCGCGCCGGCAAGGTGCACGCGGCCCAGTTTCGCGAGAACCGCGACGAACCGGGCGAAAGCCTGGTGGTGAAGAACAGCATCGCCAACCAGTTCGAGCTGCCGGTTCTCTTCTACGTCTGCTGCGTGCTGCTCTACATCACCGAGGCCGACAACATCGTCTCGCTGGGTCTTGCCTGGCTTTTCGTCGCGCTGCGCTATGTGCATGCCTTCGTGCATGTCACCAGCAACCGCATCCGTTATCGCCGGCCGCTGTTCATGGCGGGCGCCGCGACGCTTTTCGCCATGTGGGTGTGGCTTGCCGTCTGGATGGCGATGAGCTGATCCCGCTTAGGTCGCGACTGGCTCAGATCTGAGACAGTTTGCCAAAATGATCTTCGCGCCTTGATACGCATCAAGTACCCGGTGCTGCTCTTGCGGGTAGTCTGCTGACGTTGGACGACAACGCATCGGAGGACGAGATGACCGCAACGATGAAAGCCGCTGTGGTGCGCGAATTCGGCAAGCCGCTGGTAATCGAGGAAGTGCCGATACCGGAGCCGGGCCCCGGCCAGGTTCTGATCAAATACGAGGCGACCGGCGTCTGCCATACGGACCTGCACGCCGCCAACGGCGACTGGCCGGTCAAGCCGAAGCCGCCCTTCATCCCCGGACACGAAGGCGTCGGTTATGTCGCCAAGCTCGGCAGCGGCGTCGCGCGCCTGAAGGAAGGCGACCGCGTCGGCGTGCCGTGGCTGCACACGGCCTGCGGCGGCTGCACGCCCTGCCGCACCGGCTGGGAGACGCTCTGCGGCAGCCAGCAGAACACCGGCTACTCCGTCAACGGCACCTTTGCCCGATACGGCCTTGCCGATCCGGATTTCGTCGAGCGCCTGCCGGCAAAGCTTGAATTCGGACCGGCCGCGCCGATCCTCTGCGCCGGCGTCACCGTCTACAAGGGCCTGAAGGAGACCGAGGTGCGTCCCGGCGAATGGGCGTTGATCTCCGGCATCGGCGGGCTCGGCCACATGGCGGTGCAATACGCCAAGGCGATGGGCATGCATGTCGCCGCCGTCGATATCTTTCCGGAGAAACTGGCGCTGGCGAGAAAGCTTGGTGCCGACCTCGTCGTCGATGCGCGCGACAAGGATGCAGTCGATCAGGTCCAAAAGGCGACCGGCGGTGTGCACGGAGCGCTGGTGACGGCGGTGGCGCCCAAGGCGATGGAGCAGGCGTTCAATATGCTGCGCTCCAAGGGAACCATGGCGCTGGTCGGCCTGCCGCCGGGCCAGATGTGCCTGCCGATCTTCGATACGGTGCTGAAGCGCATCACCATCCGCGGTTCCATCGTCGGCACACGCCAGGACCTCGAGGAGTCGCTGGAGTTCGCCGGCGAAGGCAAGGTCGCCTCGCATTTCACCTGGGACAAGATCGAGAACATCAACGCGATCTTTGCCCGCATGGAAGAAGGCAAGATCGACGGCCGGATCGTGCTCGACCTCAACGGCTGACGCCGTTCACGATTGGTAACGCAAGTTTGTCTGTTCCACGCCGTCCGCGCACCTATTCTGTCGCGGGCGGTTCTGTCTGCCGCCACGGGAGAACGAAACCGAAGGAGGCCGACATGCAGGAACTGAAAATTACGCAGGCGATGATCGACGCCTATGATGAATACACGCATCTGACCCTCGATCGCCGTCGCTTCATGGAAAAGCTGACCGGGCTGGCCGGCTCTGCCGCCGCGGCAGCGGCGATCGCACCGCTGCTTGCTGCGAACGGCGCCAAGGCGGAGATCATTGCCGCGACTGACACACGGGTCGCCGGCGAAGACATTACCTATCCCGGCGCGGCCGGCGACATGAAAGGCTATCTCGTTCGCCCGGCGCAAATGAGCGGCAAGCTGCCGGCGGTGATCGTCATTCATGAAAACCGCGGGCTCAATCCGCATATCCGCGACGTTGCGCGGCGCGTGGCGCTCGAAGGCTTCCTGGCGCTTGCACCCGACTTCCTGTCGCCATCGGGCGGGACGCCGACGGACGAGGACAAGGCGCGCGAGATGATCGGCGCGCTGGATGCGACAGCAACGACGGCGAATGCCGTTGCGACCGTGGCCTTCCTGCAAGGGCACCAGCAATCGACGGGGAAGGTCGGTGCCATCGGCTTCTGTTGGGGAGGCGGCCTCGTCAATCGGCTCGCCGTCGGCTCGCCCGATCTCAAGGCTGGCGTTGCCTATTACGGCGCCCAGCCCAAGGCGGAGGAGGTACCGAAGATCAAAGCCGCCCTGCTGCTCCACTATGCCGGGCTCGACGGGCGTATCAATGCCGGCATCGACGCCTATCGGAAGGCGCTCAAGGACAATGGCAAGGACGCAACGATCTACATCTATGACGGCGTCAACCATGCCTTCAACAACGACACCTCCGCCGCGCGCTATGACAAGGCTGCCGCCGATCTCGCCTGGAGCCGGACCGTGGAGTTCCTGAAGGCCAAGCTCGCCTGAACGCGGGTTCGGCTCAGGCGGCGGCCGCCCGGATGATATCGTCGGCGCAGCCGCTGATGGCCGCCGCCAGCGCCTCCATATCGCGTTCGCGCGGGCTGCTGCGACGCCAGACGAGGCCGATCTCGCGGGCCGGTTCGGGGGCCGCGAACGGCACGATGCGGATCGAGTTGCGCGCGGCCTCGGTCGCAATGGCAATCTCGGGGATCAGCGTCATGCCCATGCCGTTGGCGACCATCTGCAGGAGCGTCGTCATCGACGTGGCGCCGAAGCTGACAAGGCGCCGCTTGCCGGCCGTACTGCAGACGGCCAGCGCCTGGTCGCGTAGGCAGTGGCCCTCTTCGAGCAGCAGCAACTGTTCGACATCGACCTGATCTTCGGTCAGCGGCGACATCAGGATGTTGCGTTCATCGTCGGCCATCGCCATGTAGAACCGATCGGAGAAGAGCGGCTTCGTCGCAAGTCCTTCCGCGTCGATCGGCAGCGCCGCAACGACCGCGTCGAGCAGGCCCTCACCGAGATCACCAACCAGCCGCGATGTCACCGATTCCTTCAACTCGATCTCGATTGCCGGATAGACGCTGCGCAGATGCGGCACCAGACGCGGCACGAGGTAGGGGGCGAGCGTCGGGATGACGCCGATGCGGATCCGTCCCTCGAGCGTCCCGGCGCTGGCGCGCGCGCTCTGCTCGAGCAGATCCACCTCGGCAAGGATGGCGCGGGCGCGGGCCAGCACCTCTTCGCCCTTGCGGGTGAGAAAAACGCCGCTGCGGCTGCGCTCCACCAGTTTCACGCCCAGATGATTTTCCATTTCCATGATCTGGGCGGAGAGCGCCGGCTGGCTGACGTGAACGAGTTCGGCGGCCTTGCCGAAGTGGCGAACGGAGGCAAGCGCCTCGAAGTAGCGCATCTGTCGGAGTGTGAGCATGATAGGAACGCCCTATCAAATTTGAGTTCAAATGCAATCGGAGATTATCGTCGGCGATGAAAAACAGGTTCGCCAAGGTGGCCGGGCCGCGCTTCGGACCCGCCCAGCGGATACGGTCGGCACGGCCACGGAACAGGTCGGAGGGCGCGCTGCCGCGTGGACAGCCGCATGAAAACCACGCGCCCCTTCGAGTGCGTGGCCTCCTGTCGTTTGGGTCTTACCAGCCCGGCAGCATATGGCTCTGCCTCAGCCGCGGATAGCGTGGGAAGCCCTTGATATCGCCATCGATATCGTCATTGGTGCTGATCGGCGTGATGTTGTCGAGGCAGGCGGTGATGTGGTTGCTGATCGCATTCGAGAGCGAGGGCGAGAGGCCCGGACGCTTCATGATGCCGATCTGCACTGGCGCCAGCGCCGGAAAGCCGTCTGCCAGCGTCAGCACCTTCATGCCCGGACGGAGCGCCGACTCCGGCAGGACCGACACGGCCATGCCGGCCAGCACCGCCGCAGCGACCACCGTCGAAGACCAGCTCGTGAACAGGATCTGATATTCCCGCCCGGTCGCATCGAGCGCCGCACAGGCGGCCTGCCGCCACAGACAGTCACGTCGGCCGACGGCGAGCGGGATCGGTGCGTTCTCCGGCAGCGGATGGTTGATCGAGCTGACCCAGCAGAGCGGCTCCGTGCGGACGACATCGGAAGCGCGCGCGCGCGGATTGTGCGTGACCAGCGCAATGTCGAGGTCGCCCTTGGCCATCTTTTCGGCGAGATCCACGGAGGGTTCGCAGACGATATTGAGCTCGACATTCGGATGCGTCTTGGCGAAGCGCATGATGATCTCGGGCATGTAGCGGTCGGCGTAATCGTCGGGCGTGCCGATGCGCAGCGTGCCTTCGAGGCGATTGTCGTCGAAGGAGGCGATCGCTTCGTTGTTGAGGCGGATCATGCGGCGTGCGAAATTGAGCAGCCGGTCGCCCTCGACGGTCAGCCGGTTGCCGCGCCCATCCTTCATGAAAAGCGGCTTGCCGATGCGCTCTTCCAGGCGGCGCATCTGCATCGACACGGCGGATTGGGTCTTGAAGACCCGGTCGGCCGCCTTGGTGAAGCTACCCGTGTCGGCGATCGCGACAAAGGTCTGGAGCTGGTCGATATCGAGCGGTGCGGACATGGCCGTGATGCATCCATAAGATTGTTTGATGAATATCATTAAAAACATTCGTTGGACTGATCAATAAGGATTTGCGATCTATCAGGGGCAAATTCATCGATCCCCGGCCGGCAATCGCCGGCGATTCCCAAACTTTTTGGCCCGCCCCTGCGTTTGACCTCCCCGCAGGGGATGGGCCTCTTCGTGCCTGAAAGAAAAGGAGTACCGTCATGCGCACGACCCACGTCCTCGATCTCGACCTCGTTGCAGGAAAGCAGTCCCCTGCCTCCCGCGCCGTCGGCGTCGCAGGGATGCTGACGTCCGTATGGCGCCAACTGCGAAACCGATATGCGATCGGCCGTCTGAATGACCTGGATGACCGCCAGCTCCTCGATATGGGGCTGAAGCGAGAAGATGTGCGCGAGGCGATCACCTCGCCCTTCTTCGACAATCCGGCGAGCTATCTGACCCGCGCCTCGCGAAACCGGGCGAGCCTCTTCTACAAGGGGACCCGCCACGACTGACCGTTGACGAGTTGAAGCGGGGTGAAGGCGGGAAGCCGCATCCTCGGCCCGCTTCACGGCGCATCCCGCCGCTTAGGGTGTGCCAGTCGAGCATGATCCGCGAAAGCCTGCCGCCGCCGCGGATCATGCTGCGAATTTTCAAGTTCGGTGCTGCTGATCGCCAGAGGTCGCGCGCCCCAACGTTCCCCGCAGGGTAGAGCCAATAGACCCTGCCGCTTGGCCCGGTGCATGACCAAGACATGTACCGGGCCTTTTTCTTTTGAGATTTTCTCAGGGGCGCGTGCCCCTCAGACGCAGTAGGCGGCGCCGGCCAACGGGGCCTGGATAGGGAAGGGGCGTTTCAGCTCTTTGTGCCGGGCCCGGCCTTGTAGGCGTCGAACAGAGCCTCGACGTTCTTCTGGTATTCCTTCTGCAGTTCCAGCCCGGTGTCGAACATGCTGTTCATTACCTGGGAGAACTGGGCAAGCGCCGGATTGTCCGGTGCCGGCTTCTGCGCGCCGGTGGCACCCGCCTGCATCATATCCTGAAACGCCTTGACGAAGGGGTTGTCGGCAAAGACGTCCGGCGTCTTGGGCTTCTCTTCCTTTTTGGCCATGCCGAAGAAGCCCTGCATCGCCTGCGTGAAGGGGTTGTCGAAGGGGTTCGGTTGCGGCTCCGGCTTCTTGGCAAAGCCGGCCGCTTCCATCCACTGGCGCATCGCCGCCGCCATCGGGTTGTTGGCGAAGGCGTCGCTTGCGGCGGCGAATTGCCCGGTCGTCTGCTTGAACAGCCCGCCCATCAGCGTATCGGCCATGACCGGCAGCATCTGCTTGTAGATCTCCTGGCTGATGCCGGTGACCTGGGCGGCCTGCGCGGCGATCGCGCGCGACATTTCCTTCGAACCGAACAACTGTCCGAGAACACCGTTGCCGTCGACCATGCCCTGCGGCGTGAAGGCCTGGCTGATGTCTTCGAAGTATTTGGCATAGTTGCCGCTGCCGAGCGCCGTGAGCAGTGCGCCGAAATCGTAAGGGTTGGCCGTGTTGCGCTTGAAGGCGGCCGAAAAGGCCGGCAGCAACGCCACCGTCGCCTTCGTCATCTGCTCCTGAGCGAGGCCGAATTGTTGAGCCATCAGTTCGATGGCCTTGCCGTTCTGCGCCTGTGCGAACATGTCAAAAAGCGGTGCCATGCCAGTTCCCCTTCGGCATCTCGACGCGCGACGCTGCAAGCGACGCATATCCTTGCACTATAACGGGAAATCGGGGGCTGGAAACCGCTTTTTGAGAGTGCCCCGCGGCCGCCTCAATATTGGTATTCGGCGAAAACCGGTTCGACCGAGCCGTTCCAGCGACCGTTGTAGAGCGCCAACAGGTCTTCGGCGAGCGTCGCCTTCTTGGCGAGCACCTCGTCAAGCGGCGCCAGGAACTGGCTTTCGTCGATGCCTTCGCCGTTCAGCCGGTTGCGACGCTTCAGGCCGCCGCGTGAAATGGCGATGACCTCGCGGGCAATGTCGTAGAGATTGCCCGCGCGGAACCTGGTCGCGAGCGCCTGCACGGGCACCGCGTCGCGCATCGCGCTTACCTCCTCGAAGGTCCAGTCGCGCGTCAGGGTCTCCGCGGCAGCAAGCGCTTCGCGGTCGTAAAGAAGGCCGACCCAGAAGGCCGGCAGCGCACAGATCCGCCGCCACGGACCGCCATCGGCGCCGCGCATTTCGAGGAAGCGCTTGAGCCGAACGTCGGGGAACAGCGTCGAGAGATGGTTCGTCCAGTCACCCATGTTCGGCTGCCACTCGGCAATTTCGCCCTTGAGCGCGCCACCCATGAACTGGCGGAAGGTGACGTGGGTACAGTCGTGGTAGTGGCCGTCGCGCACCACGAAATACATCGGCACGTCGAGCGCCCATTCGACATAGTCGGCAAAGCCAAAATCCGGGCCGAAGGCGGATGGCAGCAGGCCGGCACGTTGATTGTCGGTGTCGCGCCAGATGTCGCCGCGCCAGGATAGGAGCCCGTTCGGCTTGCCGTCGGTAAACGGTGAGCTTGCGAAGAGCGCGGTCGCCAGCGGCTGCAGCTTCAGCGACACCTGCATCTTGCGGCGCATGTCCTCTTCCGAGGAGAAGTCGAGGTTCACCTGGATCGTGCAGGTGCGATACATCATGTCGAGGCCCTTGGTGCCGACCTTGGGCATATAGCGGCTCATGATGCCATAGCGCGATTTCGGCATGCGCGGCGTTTCGGCGAAGGTCCACTTCGGACTGCCGCCGATGCCGAGGAAACGGATGCCGAGCGGCTCGGCGATTTCGCGCAGCACGGCGAGATGCTGGTTCGACTCCTTGCAGGTCTGGTGCAGGTTTTCGAGCGGCGCGCCGGATAGTTCGAACTGGCCGCCGGGCTCCAGCGAAATCGCACCATTGCCCGATTGTTCTGCGAGGCCGATGATATTGCCTTCGTCGACGATCGGCTCCCAGCCGCTCTTGGCGGCCATGCCGTTCAGGAGCGCCTGGATGCTGGCCTCGCCGAAATAGGGGACGGGGCTGTTGTCCGCCTTAAAGAAGGCGAACTTTTCGTGCTCCGTGCCGATCCGGAACCGTTCCACCGGTTTCGAACCTGCTGCCAGGTAGGCGGTCAGGTCAGCGATAGAGGTTACCGGCGTCTGGTCGGTGGTATCTCGGGCCATGAGCGTCTTCTTTTGTTTGGGCGGCTCTCGCTGGATAGCGGGAATTGATGAAGGCTGCTTGAACCGTAATCAGGTGCGGTGCAAGTCAATTTCTTTCAAGATCTCATCAAAAAAAGTAGGACGATTGCTTGCGCTGGAGCAAGCTCCATGGAACGAGGTATCCTCGATCCACCATGCCTTGTCTTGAGAGATTCCTCTTCTTTTAGGAGAACGCGCGGCACCGGGCCTGCTCCGGAACGACCGGCTATCGCCAGTCGCCGACAGTTGCCTGAATGACTGCCATGGCCGCGACTGCGGCGGTATCGGCCCTGAGGATTCGCGGTCCAAGCGGAATGCTGCTGACAAAGTCGAGGCTGCGGAGCAGCGTCCGCTCACCTTCCGAGAAACCGCCTTCGGGACCGATCAGCAGAGCGAGTTTCTTTTCCTTGACGGCCGAGAGGATCGGCAACGGGTTCTGGCTATCGCTGCCTTCGTCGCAGAAGATGATGCGTCGGTCGCCGGGCCAGGTGGCCAACACGTCCTCCAGTCGGCGCGGCTCCTCGACATCGGGAATGCCGAGCACGCCGCATTGTTCGGCCGCCTCGATGACATTGGCGCGGACCCTCTCGATATTGCCGAGTTTGCCTTGCACATGCTGCGTCATGACGGGCTGCAGCATGCCTGCGCCCATTTCGACCGCCTTTTGCACGAGATAGTCGAGCCTGCCGACCTTGAGCGGTGCGAAAAGATAGACGAGGTCGCAGGGTTTCGGCTGCGGCCGCGTCTGCTCGACGGCGGTCAGCACCAGCTTCTTCTTGCTGGCGAACGAGAGTTCCGCACGCCACTCGCCGTCGCGTCCGTTGAAGACGAGGATCGAAGAACCCTCTTCATAGCGCAGCACATTCACCAGATAGTTGAACTGCTCTTTCGTCGCCTCATGGGCCGAGCCCGCGTCAAGGGGATGTTCGACGAACAGTCGCTGCATGCGAAAATTGGCGCGCATATGGAGTGCCTTCACATGAAAATGCCGGAGAGAATGAAATAGAGGATGGCCGATAGCGCTGCCGAGGCGGGAACGGTGATGACCCAGGCGCCGACGATCGTCAGGAAGTGAGAGCGGCGTACGAGGCGCCGGCGCCGGACTTCGGCGAAGTTGGTTTCCGCCGTTTCCATGAAGTCGGTCTGGCCCGTCCGTTCCCGGACAAACTGCATGCGACGTTTGGAATTGCGGATGTACCATTCGCGGAAGAAACCGACGCCGAAGACGGCGCCGACGGCCGTGTGCGTCGAACTGATCGGCAGCCCGAGCGCCGATGCCAGCAGCACCGTGACGGCAGTGGCGAGCGCGACGCAGAAGGCGCGCATCGGATTGAGCTTGGTGATCTCCTCGCCGACGACGCGAATGAGCTTCGGTCCATAGAGCAGCAAACCGATCGAGATGCCGAGCGCGCCGATCGCCAGTTCCCACAGGGGAGCCGGTGATTTCTCCGTCGCAATGACCCCGTCCAGGGCCGAAACGATCGCGGACAAGGGGCCGATCGCGTTGGAAACGTCGTTGGCGCCGTGGGCGAAGGAGAGCAGCGCCGCGGCCAGAATGAGCGGCGCACGGAACAGCTTGCGAAGCGACTGATTACGATTGTCCAGCCCCTCGGACTGTCTGTAGATCCACGGCTTGGTCAGAAAATAGATGGCGGTGCCGATGACGGCGCCCAGGCCGAGTCCCGTTGGCAAATTGATCGAGACCACCTGGACCAGGGCGATCTCCGCGAGGTATGCGGTAAAGGAGCCCGCGGTGACGCCAAGAATGACCGGCATCCACCGCCTCGCGGCGGCAATCTTGTCCTCGCGATAGATGATGAATTCCTTGAGGAAGGCGAGGAAGGCGGCGGCGATCGTGCCTCCGAGCAGCGGCGAGACCGACCAGCTGAGCGTGATGCCGGCGAGCGACCACCATTGCACGCTGGAAAAGCCGGCTGCCGCGATGCCGGCCCCGACGATGCCGCCGATGATCGAGTGCGTGGTCGAAACCGGCGCCCCGGAATAGGTGGCGATGTTGATCCAGGCCGCCGAAGAGGCCAGCGCCGCCATCATGATCCAGACGATCGTCTGTGGACCGAGCACGTCTTCGCCATAAACGATGCCGGCTTCGATCGTTAGCGCCACCTCCCGCCCGGCCAGCATTGCGCCGGCAATTTCGAAGACGGCGGCGATGGCAAGTGCAGTCGCCATCGACATCGCCTTGGCGCCGACGGCAGCGCCGACGTTGTTGGTCACGTCGTTCGCGCCGATGTTCATGGCCATGTAGCCGGCGATGGCAGCCGCGGCCAGAATGAGCGGCGCGGTCGCGGAACTCGTCACGAAGCTCGCGGCAAAGGCCATGCTCAAGAGTAGAAAGAGACCGGCGAGCGCCGGCGCCGCCAGGCTGCGGCGGACATGCTGCGATGCCTCTTCGGCAAGGCTGAGCTTGTCGAGATCTTTGTCGATCGTCTGTTTTGCGAGGCGTATGCGCGGCTGTGCCACTGCCTGGAACTCCATTGTCACCATGGCCACTAAGGCCACTGCAACACGCATTCAAGTGGATTTGATGGACATCGGTGCCCGCGCGTCCGGGAACCCGCGTTGAGGGCATTGGATGCTCTACAGCGCCGCGCGTCTTTTAAGACGTGCAAAGGTCGCTGTAGCACTTTGATTTGCTGCATGTCTTCGTCCTCAAATCGCGTTCGATTTAAGGAGACATGCAGTAGGGGTAACCTGGAAGGTTAGCCGTTCGCCGCCTTCGGCATCGGCGCAGACGCCGCGACCATGCGTTCGCCAAAGGCGAGAATAAGGTCCTTCAGCGACGGCTCGGCCACTCGCGAAGCAGCCTCCTTGTAGTCGACCCATTCGAGCTGCCTGCGGCCTTCCTCCGGGAAGTGCTTGCAAAGGTCGTCGACTTCGAGAGCATGAACCTGCACCTTGACCGAGATCTTCAGGCCGTGGTCCATGCGCTTCTGGTAGAGATAGAAACCGATCGTCGATTTCTGCACATGGCCTTTGACGCCAGCCTCCTCGTAGGCCTCGCGCTCGGCCACCTCGTGGGCGCGTTTGCCCTGCATCGGCCAACCCTTGGGAATGACCCAGCGACCGGTGTCGCGGCTGGTGATCATGAGGATTTCGAGGGCCTTGGTCTTCTTGCGGATCCGATAGCAGAGCGCGGCATATTGCATGCGCGCCGGGCGGCGCAACATCAACTGGACATCGGATGCGAGTCTGTTCAAGAAGTTCAAGGTCGTCTGCGCTCCTCTCGGCGAATCAGTGTTTTTGTTTTCTGTCAAAGCCAGTATGGCAGCGTCCTGTTGCGTGTAAATGTTGCCGCCAGTGGGCAGCCGGATATGGAGCCAGCTTTCCGCTGAACTGTGGTCCAGATACGACAGGATATGGCGTTTCCGCGGCGGTTTACCAAGCGCCGGCAACTGGGCGTAGGCCTGTTCCGTCAGCTCGCGCGGTCGCGTTGCTGCAGGCGCAGGCGGGCGATACGATTCCATTCGCCGGTGCGTTCCGCCTCGCGGGTTGCGGCGGCAACGAAGTCGATATGGTTCTGCGACGCGGCCTTCGCCTCTGTCGGATCCCGCGCCATGATCGCGTCGTAGATCGCCTCGTGCTGGGCAAGCAGCCGGTCGCGGGCGCCCGGCGCATCGAAAACCGAGTTTCGGTGGAAGAAAATACCTTGCTGGAGCAGCCGATAGCAGGCGCGCAGCGTATGCATCAGGATGATATTGTGGGCGCTTTCGCCAATTGCCTGGTGGAGCTCGATATCGGCCTCGAGTTCCGCGTCGAAGTCGCCGGCGGCGTGCGCCGTGCGCATGCGCTCGATGATCCTCGTCAGAATGTCGCGGTCGAAATCCGTGGCCCGGGTGGCGGCCAGTTCCGCCGTCAGCCCTTCGAGCTCGCGCCTGTATTCGAGATAGTCCTGCGTCGCCTTGTGGTGGCGGGCGATGAGGTCGATCAGCGGTTTGGAGAAAATCTGCCCGACGACGTCGGCGACGAAAGTGCCGCCGCCGTGGCGGCTCTCGACGAGCCCGCGTCCTTCGAGCTCCTTGAGGGCCTCGCGCAGGATCGGCCTGGACACGTCGAAGCGCTTGGAAAGTTCCCTTTCGCCCGGCAGCCGGTCGCCGTCGCGCAGCACGCCTTCGAGAATCAGCAGCTCGATCTGCTGCACGACTTCGTCGGCCGTGCGGCTGTGGCTGATGCGGGCGAAGAGGTCGATCTGGTCGTCGGTCACGTCTTGGTCTCCCGGATCCCGGTGAAGTTCGGTCTCTTTGGCCAAAAATTCATCGTGATTCTCATAGGTTAGAGCGGAAGAGGGCGGAAAGCCGCACCCAGGTTCCTCACCCTGCACTGTGCCGCAATCTAGGCAGCCGGCACCAAGTGGTCAATTTGCTTGTCCACTTTGGACTGAATGACAAAAGTCAAACTGCGGCAATGCGTCCTTTTTCTTTTGCTCGTTCGATTGATAAGAAAGTCGTGATGAACGCGTGAGGGGGACAAGAGCGCTTCATGGCAAAGGGTAGTTTTGCATTTCCGGTGGCGCCGATGCGCGCCTTGGCCTTGGGTGAGGTTCATTCGCGCCCCTATGCGCTGGTGACCACGCCGCGGGTGATCTTCCAACTCGCCTTCCTGACGGAGGGCGGCTCGATCGTCGATCACGCCGTGCTTTCGGAGCTGTCGCGGGCGCGCGGGATTGCCCCGCCGGGGCGGGACGCGAACCATCATGCGATGTCCTGGGGGCAGGGCACGCTGCGCTGGGAACGGCACACGGAATTCTCCACCTATTTCTGGGATGCACCGCCGCCGGAGAAGTTTGGCGGCGAGGTGCCGATCCATCCGTTTGGCGACGGATTCTCGCCGCCTGGCTCGCTGATCTCGGGTATCCGGCTGGAAATCCGGCCGGATACGCCGGAGACCCGCGAGGCGATCGGCCTTTTCGATCCGACGAGCCTCTGTTACAGCGAAACCAAGAACGGCCAGGCGGTGATCGTCACCGACTTCCGCCAGAACGGCGATGGCCTGACCCAGATCCTGGTCATCGACCGCGGCATGACGGAGGCGGGCACCGGCGCGCTCGTCCAGCGCCTGCTCGACATCGAGACCTACCGAACTCTGGCGATGATGGGCCTGCCGCTCGCCCAGTCGCTATCGCCGGAGATCCGCCGGACCGAGGACGGCCTGACCGGGATCACCCAGCGCATGAAGGAAAATGTGCGCGAGGAGGCCGACGACATGCTGGCCGAGATCACCCGGCTTGCCGCCGATCTCGAAGCCGGTGCCGCACTCAGCCTCTATCGCTTCGGCGCCAGCCGCGCCTATTACGGCATCGTGCAGGAGCGTATTCGCACGCTCGCCGAGACCCCGGTGCCGGGCTACGAGACGATCGGCACCTTCCTCGAACGGCGCCTGGCGCCGGCGATGCGCACCTGTCAGTCGGTCGAGGAGCGCCAGGCCAACCTGTCGCGCAAGCTTGCCCGCGCCACGGCTCTTCTCAGAAGCTGGGTCGATGTCGAACTCGAACGGCAGAACAGTGCGCTGCTGAATTCGATGGACCGGCGCGCAAAGCTGCAGCTACGCCTGCAGCAGACAGTCGAGGGCCTGTCGGTCGCCGCCATTTCCTACTACGTGGTCGGGCTGTTCGGTTATCTCGCCAAGGCCGTCAGCCACGAGCTGCCGATCGATCCGGGCCTGCTCACCGGCCTTGCCGTTCCCTTCGCCGTTGCCGGTGTCTGGCTGATCGTGCGCCGCATCCGCCGCCATCATGAGGACAGCGAGCACAAGTAAGCAATTCCAGCAAAAGTGCATCGGTCTTGCGTTGGGAATGCGAGAAGCAAATAACCAGCGCAGGAACTATTGCTCCCAATAGGGAATCGGCCCGTACAGCCCGGCCAGATAGTCGATGAACAGCCGCACCTTGGCTGGCAGGAACTGGCGGCTCGGATAGACGGCCGAAAGCGTCAGGTGCTTCGAGCCTTCCCATTGCGGCAGCACCTGCACCAACTGGCCGCTGCGCAATTCCGGGCCGATATCCCAGGTGGAGCGGAGTGCAATGCCGGCGCCGGCGATGACGGCGGCGCGCACGATTTCCGATGAGTTGGTGACGAGCGGCCCCTCCGGGTGCCAGACCAATGCCCCTTCCGGCCCTTCGAGCTTCCAATTGTCGTTGTTGTGCGCCGGCAGGCAGAGGTGGTTGGCCAGATCGCCGATCTCCTTCGGCGCGCCGTTGCGGGCGATATATTCCGGCGAGGCGCAGAGCAGCCGCCGCACCGGCGCGAGCTTCCTTGCCACCAGGGATGAATCCACCAGCTCGCCGATCCTGACCGCCATGTCGAAGCCTTCGGCGACGATATCCGTGAATTCGTCCGTCAGCACGATGTGCAGCTTCAGGTCCGGATGGTCCTTCATGAATTTCGTCAGATGCGGCGCGATGTGCATCCGGCCGAAGGAAGTCGGCGCCGAAATCCGGAGCATGCCGAGCGCATGCGACGAGCGACCGGAAGCATAGGCCTCGGCCTCCTCGATGCCGGTCAGAATGCCGAGCACCCGGTCGTAGAATCCCTGGCCTGCTTCCGTCAGCGAGATCTGGCGCGTCGTGCGCTGCAAAAGCCGCGTGCCGAGCCGATCCTCGAGCCTCTTGATGCGCTTCGAGATGACGGCTGGGGAAAAGCCCAGCACCCTCCCGGCAGCCGACATGCTGCCTGTGGAAACGACCCGTGCAAAAATCTCAAGATCGCCTAAATTCGTCATCAATCGTTGCCATTGTTTCCGAAACGGAAAAGCTCATAGCATTTGCGAGGGCTCTCTCCTAGTGGTAAAGAAAATGAACCAATTGATATGCGGCCGGAGGAGCTGATGGCGGAGACAATCGGTTTTCTGCAACCGAAACAGGCTGTTATCACCCGGCGCCGCGAGATCGTCGCCGACCTCGCGGACCTCTTGCCCGAGGGCTGTCTGATCAGTGACGAGCGCGGGCTGAAGCCCTTCGAGACCGACGCCTTCATCGCCTATCGTCGCATGCCGCTCGCCGTCGCGCTGCCGGAGACGACCGAGCAGGTCGCAGCTCTTCTCAAATATTGCAGCCGTTACGGCATTCCGGTCGTGCCGCGCGGCGCCGGCACCTCGCTTTCGGGCGGCGCCATTCCGCAGGAGGATGCGGTCGTCATCGGTCTTTCCAAGATGTCGCGCATTCTCGATATCGACCTCTTCAACCGCACCGCCACCATTCAGGCGGGGGTCACCAATCTCAATATCTCCGAAGCTGTCTCCGCCGACGGTTTCTTCTATGCGCCCGACCCGAGTTCGCAGCTTGCCTGCACGATCGGCGGCAATATCGGCATGAATTCCGGCGGCGCCCATTGCCTGAAATACGGTGTCACCACCAACAATCTGCTCGGCGTGAAGATGGCGCTGTTCGATGGCACCGTCATCGAGCTCGGCGGCAAGGCGCTGGATGCGGCGGGCTATGATCTGCTCGGCCTCGTCTGCGGCTCGGAGGGCCAGCTCGGCATCGTCACCGAGGCGACGGTGCGGCTGATCGCCAAGCCGGAAGGCGCCCGTCCCGTGCTCTTCGGTTTCGCGTCGTCGGAAGCGGCCGGCGCCTGCGTCGCCGATGTCATCGGCTCCGGCATCATCCCGGTCGCGATCGAGTTCATGGATAAGCCGGCGATCGAGATCTGCGAAGCCTTCGCCCATGCCGGCTACCCGCTCGACGTCGAAGCGCTGCTGATCATCGAGGTCGAAGGTTCCGAGCCGGAAATGGATGCGATGCTCGCCAGCATCGTCGCGGTCGCGCGCCGTCACGGCGTCGCGACGATCAAGGAGTGCCAGTCGGCAATGGAAGCGGCAGCGATCTGGAAGGGGCGGAAATCCGCCTTCGGCGCCACCGGTCGCATCGCCGACTATATCTGCATGGACGGCACCGTGCCGCTCAGCCAGCTCTCGCATGTGCTCGCCCGCACCGGCGAGATCGTCGCGCATTACGGCCTGCGCGTCGCCAATGTCTTCCATGCCGGCGACGGCAACATGCATCCGCTGATCCTCTACAACATCAACGATCCGGAGGATGCGGCACGTGCCGAAGCCGCCGGCAACGACATCCTCAAGCTCTGCGTTGACGCCGGTGGCTGCCTGACGGGCGAGCATGGCGTCGGCATCGAAAAACGGGACCTCATGCTGCACCAGTACAACCAGGCCGACCTCGACCAGCAGATGGCGGCGCGGGCTGCCTTCGATCCGCAATGGATCCTGAACCCGTCCAAGGTCTTCCCGCTCGAAGGGCGTCCCGCCGCATGATCGTGCATTTCGAACCGGCAAGCGAAGAGGGGATTGCGACCGTCGTTCGTGCGATGGCGGCCGACAAGGCTTCGCTCGCGGTCATCGGCGGCAATACGCGCTCGGGTCTCGGCAATCCCGTGCGTGCCGACCGGGTGCTGTCGACGCGCCGCCTTTCCGGCATCGTCAGCTACAATCCGGCCGAGATGACGATCACCGCGCTTGCGGGTACGCCGATGCGCGAAATCGAAGAGGCGCTGGCGGAAAACCGGCAGATGCTTGCCTTCGAACCGGTGGACCATCGGCCGATCTTTGCTTCGTCGGGAGAGCCGACGATCGGCGGGGTCTTTGCCGCCAATGTGTCGGGTCCCAGGCGCTATGTCGCCGGTGCCGCCCGCGACAGCCTGCTCGGCGTTCGCTTTGTCAACGGCCGTGGCGAGGCCATCAAGGCCGGCGGCCGGGTGATGAAGAACGTCACCGGCCTGGATCTGGTCAAGCTGCAAGCGGGCTCGCATGGCACGCTCGGCATCCTGACCGAAGTTACCTTCCGCGTCCTGCCGCTGCCGCCGGCATCCGAGACTATCGTGGTCTCCGGTCTCAACGATGCCGAAGCCGCTGCGGTCATGGCCGAGGCGATGGCACAAACGGTCGAGGTTTCCGGTGCCGCGCATCTGCCGGAGAGCGTGCGCGGGCGGTTCCTCGAAGGTGGCCTTCCGGACGGGGCCGCGACGGTGCTCAGGCTCGAAGGACTGGAGGCATCGGTCGCGCTCCGGGCCGAAAAGCTAAGGAGCGCCGTCGGGCGCTTCGGCGCGGTGACGCGGCTCGACGGGCCGCAGACATCGAAGCTCTGGGCGGAGATCCGCGACGTCAAACCCTATGCCGACGGCACGAAGAAGCCGCTCTGGCGCGTGTCCGTCGCCCCATCGCTCGGCCATCAGCTTGTGGCGGCGCTCAGGCTGCAGACCGGCGTCGATGCCTTCTATGACTGGCAGGGCGGTCTCGTCTGGCTGCGCATGGAGGCGGACCCCGAAGCGGAACTGGTGCGCCGTTACATCAAGGTTCTTGGTGGCGGTCATGCAACGCTCGTCAGGGCCGAGGATGGCTACCGTGCCGCCATCCCGGCGTTTGAACCACAACCCTTGGCCGTGGCACAATTGAGCGAGCGCGTCCGCGCGAGCTTCGACCCGCACCGGATTTTCAATCCCGGCCGCGTGGCTGCGGTGTCCTGAGACAGCGACGATGGAACATGGGAGGAAATGATGAGCGACAATGGTCCGCAGACACCGTTTTCCCGGGAAACCGATCGCTGGCTGGAGCCGGGCAAGATCAACGTCCAGGTGATTTACGTTCTTTATCTCGTGGGCTTTGCGGTCGGGATCACCCCGATCATCGGCGTGGTGATGGCTTATCTCAATCGCGGCAAGGGCACGCCCTGGGTCCAGACGCATTATGAATGGGCGATCCGAACCTTCTGGATCGCTCTCTTGTTCGGGTTGATCTCGCTGCTGCTGACGGTGCTGCTGGTCGGCATCCTCGGCTTCATCGCCACCGCCGTCTGGATCGTCGTGCGCTGCGTCGTCGGCCTGCAACGGGCGGCGCGCCAGGAGCCGATCACCAACCCCGAAAGCTGGATGGTGTAGGCCATGGCGCAACCCCTGGGACCGGATCCGGTCGCAGGATGCTGAAATCAGAATACTGTGGTGACCGAAGCACGCATCACGTGTGCGGTCTCGCAGAACCGCAGAGTGGAGTTCGCGTTTGCAGACCAATTTTACACCCGCGCAGCTTGCCGACCCGCATGTGGCCGAATCCGAAGCCATCCTGCGCAAATGCGTGCATTGCGGCTTCTGCACCGCCACCTGTCCGACCTATGTGACGCTGGGCGACGAACTCGATAGCCCGCGCGGGCGCATATACCTCATCAAGGACATGCTGGAGAACGGGCGGGCGGCCGACAAGGAAACGGTCACCCACATCGACCGCTGTCTCTCCTGTCTCGCCTGCACGACCACCTGTCCCTCCGGCGTCGACTACATGCATCTCGTCGACCACGCGCGCGTCCACATCGAGAACACCTATCGCCGCCCGTTCAGGGATAGATTGGCGCGTTCCGTGCTCGCGGCGGTGCTGCCTTATCCCCAGCGCTTCCGCCTGTCGCTGAAGGCGGCCGGCCTTGCCCGGCCCTTCGCGGCTTTCATGAAGCGCATGCCCTTGCTGAAAACCTTTGGCGTCATGTTGGATCTGACGCCGGGGGCCGTGCCTGAGCCTTCCGCTTCGGCCGTGCCAGGCACCCATGCGCCGAAGGGCAAGCGTATCGGTCGGGTCGCGCTGTTGTCCGGCTGCGCCCAGCCGGTGCTGAAGCCGGAGATCAACGAGGCGACGATAAGGCTGCTGACGCGCTTTGGCGTCGAAGTGGTTGTTTCGGCCGGCGAGGGCTGCTGTGGCGCCCTGGTGCACCACATGGGCCGCGAGAACCAGGCGCTCGCGGCGGCGCGCCGCAACGTCGACGCCTGGCTGAAGGTCGCCGACGAGGGCGGACTCGATGCCATCGTCATTACCGCTTCGGGCTGTGGAACGACGATCAAGGACTACGGCCACATGCTGCGGCTCGATCCTGATTATGCGGAAAAGGCGGCCCGGGTCTCAGCGCTGGCCAAGGACATCACCGAGTATCTGTCTACCCTCGACCTGCCGGAACAGGATGCGCGGGGCATGACGCTTGCCTATCATTCCGCCTGCTCGATGCAGCACGGCCAGAAGATCACTCTTGCGCCGAAGCAGCTTTTGAAGCGCGCCGGCTTCGTCGTCCGCGATCCGGCCGAAGGGCATCTCTGCTGCGGTTCGGCCGGCACCTATAACATCCTGCAGCCGGAAATCTCGGCGAAGCTGAAGGCGCGCAAGGTCAAGAACATCGAGGCGACCAAGCCGGATGCGATTGCCACCGGCAATATCGGCTGCATCACCCAGATCGCCAGCGGGACCGCGATCCCCATCCTGCACACGGTCGAATTGCTCGA
Source organism: Ensifer sp. B1-9 (assembly GCF_050474445.1). Lineage (NCBI taxonomy): Bacteria > Pseudomonadati > Pseudomonadota > Alphaproteobacteria > Hyphomicrobiales > Rhizobiaceae > Ensifer > Ensifer sp. B1-9. The sequence goes on along the minus strand of NZ_JBCHVG010000007.1, from coordinate 109,106 downwards.
CTGGGCCTATGGCGGGGCAAAGCCACAAGGGCTCTGAGGTAAAAGAAAAGGCCGGCTCCGCGAACCGGCCTTTTTATGGGGGCCCGGATGGCTATCAGCCGCCGAAGATCTGGCGGAAGATATCGACGCCACGATCGTCGAAATAGGTGTCGCCCGGCTTGCTGCCCGGGCCGATGACGATGACCTTGGTGCCGATATCGGCACGGTCGTAGAGGTGTTCCACGTCCTCGTTCATCATGCGGATGCAGCCCGACGACATGTTCTGGCCGATCGTCCAGGGCTGGTTGGTGCCATGGATGCGGAAGATCGTGTCGCGGCCGCCCTTGTAGAGATACATGGCGCGGGCGCCGAGCGGGTTGTCGATGCCGCCTTCCTGGGTCATCGGCAGGATACGGCCCTTGGCGGCTTCGCGACGACGCATTTCGGCCGGCGGCGTCCAGGTCGGCCATTCGGCCTTGCGGCCGACCTTCACGACACCCGACCAGCCGAAGCCATCGCGGCCGACGCCGATGCCATAGCGCGTCGCGCGGTTCGGGCCGTCGATGTAGTAAAGGTACTTGTTGTTGGTATCGACGATGATCGTGCCGGGGGCTTCGTCGGTGCGGAAGCGAACCTTGGTGCGCCAGTATTGCTTTGCCGGCCTTTTCGGCATGGCCACGAGTACGACGTCGGATGACTTGACTTTGGGACCTGTGGCTGGCGTCGGCGTGAAAGCCGAGGCGCTGGTGGCGGCAAGAATAGTGCTGGTCGCGATGGCGATCGCGACCGCTTTGCTGGCAAGACGCTTCATATACGATTCCCTCTGAACCCTCGTTGCAGGCAGGCTATGCAAAATGCGGCGAAGTTCAAGCCTGCGATACCGCCGGCGGGCCGCCGGACTTATATCTGTTCATGCTGCTGTTGCCTGAAAATCACGCGTGCAGCGCTGCGCGTCGTATTAGACGCGCAAAGGTCGCTGCAGCACTTTAAGTTGCTGCCTGCTTTTGTGCTCAAATCGGAGACGACTTAAGGAAACATGCGGCAGGCAACAGCAACACGTGCGAGGGTCGGGAAATATTCTATGCTATGCTCCAACTATATGACGATAACCCTCGTGCCCACCTTCACGCGCTCATAGAGGTCGACGACGTCTTCGTTGCGCATGCGGATGCAGCCGGAGGAAACGGCATAGCCGATCGTCCAGGGCGCATTGGTGCCATGGATCCGGTAGAGCGTCGAGCCGAGATACATGGCGCGCGCGCCAAGCGGGTTTTCCGGGCCGCCGTCCATGCGCGCCGGCAGATAGTGGCCCTTGGCCGCTTCGCGGGTGATCATCTCCTGCGGCGGCGTCCAGCTCGGCCATTCCGCCTTGCGGGTGACCTTGTGAGCGCCTGCCCATTCGAAGCCCGGCTTGCCGACGCCGACGCCATAGCGCCGTGCCTCGCCGTTGCCGGTCACCAGATAGAGAAAGCGGTTGTTGGTATCGATGACGATCGTGCCCGCCTTTTCCTTGGTCTCATAGGAGACCGTCTGCGGCAGGAACTGCGGGTCGAACCTCGACTTCACCGGGCGCTGGGCGCGCATGGCATTGGCCGGCTGGATCAGCGGGTTGACGACGCGGCGTTTGACCTGCGGCTGCGCGAGCTGTCCCTGATAATACTGTTTTCGGGTGGCCGCCGGAATCTGCTGCCGGTAGATGACCTGCCGCGTGCCGGCCTGTTGCCCGCCGAGCTGCATCACCCAGGGGGCGGTGAGATCGGGGCTGACGACGACCGGAGGCCGGTTCTGGTACCGGTCCTGGGCTAAGGCCGAGCCGGCAAAAAGGGTCAGAACGGAGGCGGCTATAAGAAGGGGCTTTTTCAACATCGGACGGACTCGCTACCTTTCGCCGAAATTCATCAAAGGGGCGCAGACAGCCGAAGAACCGGACGCTCGAGCGGGGGTATGCGCCTTGGCAATGGCGCGATCGTGTCACCGGGGAGCCACCGAATGGTAAACGGCGCTTCATTAAAAGGCGAAGGTGCCGATAAAGCTTTGGGTAGGGTTATCCGTCGCTTTAGGAATCTGGTTTGCAAATGGTAAAAGGCAGGAAAATGAACAGGATGGAGCGAGCATGACGGCCAAAGGCATAGTGATCGGTGAGGACGGACTTCAGCGCTGCGCCTGGCAGGGCAACCTCGACGACTATCGTCGCTACCACGACGACGAATGGGGACGCCCGGTCGTCGACGACCGCCGCCTGTTCGAGAAGATCTGCCTCGAAGGCTTCCAGTCCGGCCTGTCATGGCTGACGATCCTGCGCAAGCGCGAGGCGTTCCGTGCGGCCTTCGCCGGCTTCGATTTCGACAAGGTCGCGACATTTGATGAGACGGATATCGAACGCTGCCTCGCCGATACCGGTATCGTGCGCCATCGCGGCAAGATCGTTTCGACCATCAACAATGCCCGTCGCGCCCAGGAGCTCCGGCAGGAATTCGGTTCTCTCGCGAGCTATTTCTGGTCATACGAACCACAGGCAGGTGAGCGCCCGGCAAGGGTGACCTATGAGGCGATCGTCGCCAATCCGACGACGCCGACCTCGATCCGGATCTCGAAGGACCTGAAGAAGCGCGGCTGGACCTTCGTCGGCCCGACGACGATCTACGCCTTCATGCAGGCCATGGGCCTCGTCAACGATCACATCGAGGGCTGCCATTGCCGCGCGGTCGTGGAGGAGATGCGAGCCAAGCTTGTCAGGCCTCTGGGCCGGGTGGCCTGACAGGGGCGCGACCCGACCCCGCTAAGACAGACCCGGCTGACTGGTTGTTCAAACCCGGCTGATGGGCGTTGTCGTTCAGCCGCCGTTCTTCACAAGCCATTCCTTCATCAACTTGATCTCACCTTCCTGCGCCTTGATGATCTCTTCCGCCAGTTTGCGGATCGTTTCATCCTTGCCGTATTCGAGCTCGACCCTGGCCATGTCGATCGCGCCCTGGTGGTGGGCGATCATGCCGCGCACGAAGTCGACATCCGTCTTGCCGGTATAGGCGATGTCCATGTCCTTGTGCATGCGGGCATTGGCTTCGGCAAAGGCCCTGCTCGAGGGCGAGGCGTCGGCCGCCGGGCTCTGAGCCTCCGCCGAGCCGTGATGCATGCTGTCGTGGCTCGTGTCTTCGGCCGCTGCCGGAAAGGCGAGGCAGGCGGTGAGTGCGAGGGCCGTCGTCAACGGTTTCAGCGACATGATGTTTCCTTTCTTCTGCAATCGGGCGGCCCTTGAGGAGCGCCGCCGAGGCGTGAGCCTTGGAGCCGTTCGACCTACTGCATATCTGGATTTGAGGACGAAGACATGCAGCAGATCAAAATCCTACAGCGACCTTTGCGCGGCGCCATAGGGAAGGGGTGTCAGCGCTTTCAAGCTCTGCGCTCAAGCGCAGAGCATCACGCACTCGCGCGGAAGGGCGAAGACGCCTTGCAGCAGATCCTTGCAGCCTGGTGTGTCGAGCACGGACCGGCCGACGCAATAGAGCTGCGCCGCTTCCGACGTCGGCGCACGCACCATGGCGGTAAAGCAGAACGAGGATGACGAGGCGGTCGCCTGTTCGAGAATGTTGAGCACGGTTGGGCGATCCTTTCGGTCATAGGCGCGCACCAGATCGATGACGCCGCAGGAAGGAGCGGAGGTACCGAGTAAGGCGGCGGTGTGTTGGCCAAGCTGGAAAACGCCGGTTGCGAGATCGCAGCGCCAGGCTTCCTTGAGGTAGATCCCCTCGTCGAGGTGCCGTAGCCAATTGTCATGTGCGCCTAGATGTCCGGGCCGGATAGTCCCGCAACCAGGTGTCATGAATCTCAACATGATACCCATTTCCTCTCTTCGCTCCGCCCGCGCCACGTCTCCGCAGAAATCCGCCATTCCCAGTGAAATGGTTCGCCGTTCCATTTGCGGTTGGAGGCTTGGGTCCGATGCCCTCATTGCATCCGGCGTCATTCGCCGGTAAACGCTCCGGGATCCGGAGGATAACCGATCGCCTCCATGATCGAAACGTCGGCGATCGATCTGGCGATAAACTTTTGGTGATTGTTGCCGGTATAGTGCGCCTTATGGTTGAGGCAAGCGAGTTCCGACCGATAGAGGCAGGATCACCGGCTTCAGCTTCGCCTCGCACCCATGCTCCGCATAGCCTGCTGCGACCGGACCGGCGCGCGCTTTGCGCGGTCCAAACCCTTGCCGCCCCTGCCTTGATCCGATAGGGAAAGCAGCCAACACACTGACAGTCCGGAATGCTCCCATGACCGAGAAACAGAAGAAACCGCAGAAGCTCAAGGCGCGCCTGCCGCGCGGCTTCGTCGATCGCTCCGCCGCCGATATCCGCGCGACCGACGAAATGATCGGCAAGATCCGTGCGGTCTACGAGCATTATGGTTTCGATCCGGTCGAAACGCCGCTGTTCGAATACACCGACGCGCTCGGCAAGTTCCTGCCCGACAGCGATCGTCCGAACGAAGGCGTCTTCTCGCTGACGGACGACGACGACCAGTGGATGTCGCTGCGCTACGACCTGACGGCGCCGCTCGCCCGCCACGTTGCCGAGAATTTCAACGAGATCCAGTTGCCGTTCCGCACCTACCGGGCCGGCTACGTTTTCCGCAACGAGAAGCCGGGCCCCGGTCGCTTCCGTCAGTTCATGCAGTTCGACGCCGATACGGTCGGTGCCGCCGGCGTCCAGGCGGATGCCGAAATGTGCATGATGATGGCCGACACCATGGAAGCGCTCGGCATCGCGCGCGGCGACTACGTGATCCGCGTCAACAATCGCAAGGTGCTCGATGGCGTCATGGAGGCGATCGGTCTTGGCGGCGACGACAAGGCCAATGCCCGCCTGACGGTGCTGCGCGCCATCGACAAGCTCGACAAGTTCGGGACGGAAGGTGTGCGACTCCTGCTCGGCGAAGGCCGCAAGGATGAAAGCGGCGACTTCACCAAGGGTGCCGGCCTCAGCGCCGAACAGATCGACAAGGTGCTCTTCTTCGTCGGCATCAAGGACTATGCCGAAAGTGCTGCCGAACTCGCCGCTCTCGTTGCGGGTACGTCAAAGGGCGGCGAAGGCGTCGAGGAGCTGAACACGATCCGCAGCCTGGTCCTAAGCGCCGGCTATGAGGCCGACCGCATCAAGATCGATCCCTCGGTCGTGCGCGGTCTCGAATATTACACCGGCCCGGTCTTCGAGGCCGAGCTGCAGTTTGCAGTCACCAACGAGAAGGGCGAGAAGGTCGTCTTCGGTTCGGTCGGCGGCGGCGGTCGTTATGATGGCCTCGTCTCGCGCTTCATGGGCCAGCCCGTTCCGGCCACCGGCTTCTCGATCGGCGTTTCCCGCCTGATGACGGCGCTCAAGAACCTTGGCAAGCTTGGCGCCTCCGAAGTGATCGCTCCGGTCGTCGTCTGCGTGATGGATCGCGACATCGAGAGCATGGGCCACTACCAGCGCTTCGTGCAGCAGCTTCGCCATGCCGGCATCCGCGCTGAAATGTACCAGGGCAACAAGAAGAATTTTGGCGATCAGCTGAAATATGCCGACCGTCGCGGCTCGCCGCTGGCGATCATCCAGGGAGGCGACGAGCGCGCCGCCGGTCTGGTACAGATCAAGGATCTGATCGAAGGCAAGCGCCTGTCGGGTGAGATCGAGGACAATGCGGCCTGGCGCGAAGCGCGTGTGGCCCAGGTTTCTGTTCCGACCGCCGAACTGGTCGGAAAGGTGCGCGAGATGCTGGCGGCGCAGGCCGAGGATCGGGCAAGGGGCTGACGGTCATGGCCCTCATCAATCTACCCGCCTTCGCCGACGAGTTGCTTGCCGAGTTCGAAAGCCTCGGCACGCTGCGTGTCGACACACCGGTGATCCAGCCGGCCGAACCATTCCTCGCCATGGCTGGCGAGGATCTGCGGCGTCGCATCTTCATGACCGAGAGCGAGACCGGCGAAAGCCTCTGCCTGCGCCCGGAATTCACCATTCCCGTCTGCCTGCGCCACATCGAGGCGGTGACCGGCACGCCGAAGCGCTACGCCTATCTCGGCGAGGTCTTCCGCCAGCGCCGCGAGGGCGGCAACGAATTCTACCAGGCCGGCATCGAGGATCTCGGCGACACCGATACCGCTGCCGCCGATGCGCGCGCTGTCGGTGATGCGATGCGTGTCGTTGCCAACCGCCTGCCGGGACGGCGCCTCAACGTCACGCTGGGCGACCAGGCGGTGTTCGAAGCCGTCGTCGGCGCCTGCGGCCTGCCGGCCGGCTGGCAGAAGCGGCTGATCCATGCCTTCGGCGACCAGAAGCATCTGCAGAAGCTGCTCACGGAGCTCGCCCATCCCCGGACAGTCGGTGTCTTCGGTCCTGAAGTGGTACGCCTGTCGATGGACGGACTGCTTGAAGATGAAGCTCGCCTCGTCGCCCATATCGGCGAGACGATGGAGGCGACCGGCTACTCCACCAATGCCAGCCGCTCGCCCGAGGACATCGCCCGGCGGCTGAAGGAGAAGATGGAACTGGCGAACACGCGGCTCGATCGCAAGACGCTGGATCAGGTTGGCGCGTTCCTGGCGCTCGACGTGCCGCTCGCCGATGCTCCGGCCGCGCTCTTCGCCTTCGCCAAGAAGTCCGGCCTCAAGCTCGATGACGCGCTCGTCCGCTTCGATGCCCGTGTCGCCGCGCTTTCCAAGACCGGTGCCGACATCGGCGCGATCCGCTATCGCGCCGCCTTCGGTCGTCCGCTCGACTATTACACCGGCCTCGTCTTCGAGGTGGAAGTCGCCGGTATCCAGGCGGTGCTGGCGGGCGGAGGGCGGTTCGACCGGCTGCTGACGCTGCTGGGCGCCCGTGAACACATTCCGGCCGTCGGTTTCTCGCTCTGGCTCGACCGCATCGAAAAGGCGATTGCCTCTGAGGGAGGCGCTCAATGACCATCACCATCGCGCTGCCGTCCAAGGGGCGGATGAAGGATGACGCCTCGGCGATCTTCGAACGGGCCGGCATGAAGATCGTCGCCGTCGGCAACGATCGCTCCTATCGCGGCCGGGTCGAAGGCGCGGACGACGTGGAGATCGCGTTCCTCTCGGCCTCGGAGATTTCCCGCGAACTCGGCAGCGGCTCGATCGATTTCGGCGTCACCGGCGAGGATCTCGTTCGCGAGGGGCTCGCCAATGCCGATGCCCGCGTCGAGTTCTGTGCCCGTCTCGGCTTCGGTCATGCCGATGTCGTCGTCGCGGTGCCGGAGATCTGGTATGACGTCGACACCATGGCCGATCTCGGCGACGTTGCTGCGGACTTCCGCGCGCGCCATGGCCGCCGCCTGGCGATCGCCACCAAATACTGGCGGCTGACGCAGAATCATTTCTCGGGAAGCCACGGCATCCAGCTCTATCGCATCGTCGAAAGCCTCGGTGCCACCGAAGGTGCCCCGGCGTCGGGCTCGGCCGACATCATCGTCGATATCACCTCGACGGGCTCGACGCTGAAGGCGAACCATCTGAAGATCCTGACGGACGGCGTGATCCTGCGTTCCGAGGCCTGCCTGGTGCGGGCGCGCAAGGCGGGCCATGACGGAAACCCGGTCGTGGCGCGGGTTATCGCGGCGGTTCGCGGCGTGCTCTGACGCTGCGAACGGGGCAGGGCGGGGTCTGCGGCAATCCCGGCGCCCCGACCGCAATAATTAAAGTAGGGCCCTCAAAAAGCGCGCCCTCCGCTCCTATGTAAGTCGCGCGCACGGCACACTGCCGTTCCCCGCCATTCCGTTCCAGGAGACCTTCATGGCCGATCTTTCCGCCTTCCCGATCACCAAGCGTTGGCCGGCGAAGAACCCCGATATCATCCAACTTTATTCGTTGCCGACGCCGAATGGCGTGAAGGTCTCGATCGCGCTCGAAGAGCTGGGCCTCGTCTACGAGCCTCACCGGATCGCCTTCGATGCCAACGAGCAGAAATCGCCGGAGTTCGTCTCGCTCAACCCGAATGGTCGCATCCCTGCGATAATCGATCCCAACGGTCCGGACGGAAAGCCGATCGGCCTCTTCGAGTCCGGCGCGATCCTGATCTATCTGGCGGAAAAGACCGGCAAGCTGCTGCCGGCCGATGCGGCCGGCCGCTACGAGACCATTTGCTGGGTGATGTTCCAGATGGGTGGCGTCGGCCCGATGCTCGGCCAGTTCGGCCATTTCTTCAAGTTTGCCGCCGACAAGGTCGCCAACAATTCCTATCCCGTCGAGCGCTATCGCGACGAATCGAAGCGCCTCCTCGGCGTGCTAGAAGCGCGCCTTGAAGGACGGCAATGGCTGATGGGTGACGATTACACGATCGCCGACATCGCCACCTTCCCCTGGGTTGAAGGCGCACGCAGGTTCTATGGCGGTGCCGAGGTGCTCGATTACAAGAGCTTTCCGAACGTGATGGCCTGGGTCGAGCGCGGCCTGTCGCGCCCGGCGGCTCTAAAGGGCATGGAAGTGCCGCGCAAGGAATAGCAACAACCGTGGCCATGTGCCCGAGTTGACGAAGCTCGGGCGCAAGGCTAGGCCTTGCCGTACATTTGAACAAGAAGCAGGTGAGAAGCGTGTCGGGAAGGCTTGTTGTTGTCGGTGGCGGTCAGGCCGCCTTTGCCCTGGTTGCGAAGCTCCGTGCCCTGAAGGACGAGCGGCCGATCACCATCGTTGCCGCCGAAGCGAGCCTGCCTTATCAACGCCCGCCGCTTTCGAAGAAATATCTGCTGCGCGAGATGAGCCTCGACCGGCTGCTCTACCGGCCGGAAGCCTGGTACGGCGAGCACAACGTCGACGTGCGGCTCGAAACGACCGTGACCGGCCTCGATCGCGCCGCCAAGCGCGTGACGCTCAGCGACGGGACCTTGCTCGAATACGAGGTGCTGGCCTTTGCCACCGGCGCCACGCCGCGGCGCTTGCCGGCTTCCGTCGGCGGCGACCTCGAGGGCGTGTTCGTCGTGCGCGACTTCAGGGATGCGGATCGCCTTGCCGAGGAAATGAAGCCCGGCCGGCGCGCCCTCGTCGTCGGCGGCGGTTACATCGGTCTTGAAGCGGCCGCTGTCGCCCGGACCTGCGGGCTCGAAGTCACGGTCATCGAAATGGCCGACCGCATCCTGCAGCGCGTCGCCTCGTCGGCGACGTCCGGTCTTGTGCGTGACATCCACCGGGCCCGCGGCGTCGATATCCGCGAGGGTACCGGCCTCAATCGTCTCGTCGGCGCAAACGGCCGGGTGACCGCAGCGGAACTGTCGGACGGATCGACCTTGCCCGTCGATGTCGTCATCGTCGGCATCGGCGTCACCGCCAACGACCGCCTGGCCCATGATGCCGGTCTCGAAACCGCCGGCGGCATCGTCGTCGATGCCTTCGGGCGAACCGCCGACCCTGCGATTTTCGCCATGGGCGATTGTGCCGTGCTTCCCTGGGAAGGCCTGCGCATCCGCTTGGAATCGGTGCAGAACGCCGTCGATCAGGCCGAGGCCGTCGCGGCGATCCTTGCCGGCGGCGTACATCCCTATGAGCCCAAGCCGTGGTTCTGGTCCGATCAGTACGACGTCAAGCTGCAGATCGCCGGCTTTGGGCTCGGCCATGACGAAACGATCGTCAGACCCGGCCAGCGCGAGGGCAGCGTATCCGTATGGTACTTCAAGCAGGGACGCTTGATCGCGGTCGACGCGATCAATGACGCCAAGGCCTATGTGACCGGCAAGAAGCTGCTTGAAACCGGCACCAATCCGGACCGGGCCGTCATCGCCGACCCGCAATCGGACCTCAAGGCGCTGGTGTCTCAGGCATAGGACCCGCGCCTGGCGGCGCTGCGCATCCGGTGCAACCTGGAGGCGGTTCGGTTCAATTTTCGTTAACGACGAAACGATTGTTTTCCCTTGCAATTTGCGAGGCCGAACTGCGATTTATCATTTCCTTAAATCACAATGCGCCAACACAGGCCGCTAAACTGGAGGCGAGAGGTCTCGTTTCTCAGCGGTTGTTGATTTGGGCGATTGCGATGTTCAAGGTTCTTACATGCCTCGTGGTGGAGCATAATCCGAAGCTGGTCGCGTTGGCGGCGCTCATATGCTTCCTGTCCAGCTACGGCGCGGTGACGCTGTTGCAGCGCGCCCGTGGATCGTCCGGCAAGGCGCGGGCGATTTGGGCGGTGGCGGCAGGCATTGCAAGCGGCTTCGGTATCTGGGCCACGCACTTCATCGCCATGCTGGCCTACGATCCCGGTGTCGTCCTCGGCTACCAGATGGACCTGACGGCCCTGTCGTTGGCCATTGCGATCGTACTGACCACGACGGCGCTGCTGATCGCGACCCGTCTGCAGGATCCGCTGGCCTGGATTGCCGGTGGCCTGGTGCTCGGCGCCGGCGTTGCCTGCATGCATTTCCTCGGCATGGCCGCCCTCGACGTGCCCGGCAACCTGCGCTGGGACGCCACGCTCGTTGTCGCGTCGATCGTGCTCGGCTCGCTGTTCGACATCGGCGCACTCAACACGATTGCCCGTGTCGGCAAGCCGCTGAAGGCGAAGATCATCGCGACGCTCCTGATGACGCTCGGCATCGTCGCTTTGCATTTTACCGCCATGGGCGCCGTGACGATCGAGGTCGGTCTTATCACTCCGCCCCTTGAAGGCATGATCCAGCCACATCTCCTCGCCTTCGTCATTGCCGGAACCGCCTTCTTCCTTCTGTCCCTGGTGCTGGTTGCGGCCGGCTTTGCCCATCATGCCGAGCTCTCCGCCGCCGCCGCGGAACGCGAATTCACGCGCTTCGTCCGCAGCGTGAAGGACTACGCCATCTACATGCTCGACATCGATGGCCGTGTGGCGAGCTGGAATGCCGGTGCCGAGGCCAACAAGGGCTATGCGGCCGAGGACATCGTCGGCAAGAATTTCGCTTGCTTCTATTCCGAAGACGATCAGCGCAACGGTCTGCCGCGCCGCGCACTCGAGGCTGCGGTGGCCGAGGGCAAGTTTGAGAGCGAGGGTTGGCGCTATCGAAGGGACGGCTCGCGTTTCTGGGCGCATGTGGTGATCGACCCGTTCCTTGACGAAGACGGCAAGCACGCCGGCTTCATCAAGATCGTCAAGGACACAACTAAGGCGAAGGCCGATGCCGATCGCATCGCCGAGGTCAGCAACAACCTCGATGTCGCGCTCGAGAACATGTCGCAGGGTATCTGCCTGTTCGACAGCGATGACCGGCTGCTGCTGTCGAACCGGCGCTGCCGCGAGATCTTCGGCTTTTCCGAGACGCTCGCCGGCAAAGGGCTCACCTTCCGTGAGATTCTCGACATTGTCTTCGCCCGCATTTACGCCGAGCCCGAAATTGCGCGGGCCAAGGCCGAGGAACTCTATCAGAAGCACCGGATCGAGATGGTCGGCAAGGGCGGGGGCGACATCGTCGAAAAGTTGGCGAATGGCCGTTCGATCCTGACCAAGCATCGGACCCTTCCCGATGGCGGCTGGGTCAGCACCTATGAGGACATCACCGAGCGGCTGGACACCGAGGAACAGATCACCTTCCTCGCCCGCCACGACAGCCTGACCGGCTTGCCGAACCGTCTTCAGTTCAACAGCTATCTCGAAGAAGAGCTGGATGCGGCAGCCTGGTTCAACCGCAAGGTTGCCGTCATCGGCATCGACCTCAACAAGTTCAAGGAAGTCAACGACCTGCATGGCCATGCCGCCGGCGATTTCGTTCTGGTGACGATTGCCCAGCGCGTGAAGGGGCTGCTGCAGGAGGGCGAGTTCGTGGCACGCCTTGGCGGCGACGAGTTCGCTGCGGTGAAGCGTTTCGAGGAACTGGCCGAGCTCAACGACTTCTTGCGTCGTATCGAAAAGAGCCTGCACGAGGAAATGCGCTTCGGCGATTTCGAGCTGAAGTCCGGCGGCAGCATGGGCGTCGCCATCTATCCCCAGGATGCGGAGACGGCCGATACGCTGATCAACAATGCCGACCTTGCGATGTACCGGGCGAAGGCCGCGCTCAACCAGACGGTCTGCTTCTACGAGGTCTCGATGGACGAGGCGGCACGCCAGCGGCGCGCGCTCGCCAACGACCTCTGGGATGCCGTCGACAAGAAGCAGCTTGCCCTGCACTACCAGGTGCAGAAGTCGGTGATGACCGGCACCGTCATCGGCTACGAAGTGCTGCTGCGCTGGCATCACCCCGAACGCGGAATGGTACCGCCGAACGAGTTCATCCCGCTCGCAGAGGAGTGCGGCGCGATCCTGCCGATCGGCGAATGGGTGCTGCGCGAAGCCTGCCGCGAGGCCGCAGGCTGGGCGAGCAACCACAAGATTGCCGTCAACCTGTCGCCGGTCCAGCTCGCCAACGGCGATATCGTCAGCCTGGTGCAGGACGTACTTGCCGAAACCGGGCTCGACCCGAACCGGCTGGAGCTCGAAATCACGGAATCGACGATCATCGACGACAAGGAGCGCGCGCTGCTGACGCTGCGTCAGATCAAGGAGCTCGGCGTGACGATCGCGATCGACGATTTCGGCACCGGATACTCCTCGCTCGAAACGTTGCGGTCGTTCCCCTTCGACAAGATCAAGCTCGACAAGAGCTTCATGTGGGAGGTGGAGGGCAGTCCGCAGGCCAAGGCGATCGTTCGCGCCATCCTGGCGCTCGGTCAGAGCCTGTCCGTGCCGGTTCTTGCCGAGGGCGTCGAGACGCAGAAGCAGCTCGATATCCTGCAGGCGGAAGGCTGCGACGAGGCACAAGGCTACCTGCTCGGACGCCCGGCCCCGATAACGCTTCTGCTTAACGGCGACGACGAGGCGGCCGCCGCCTGATCGGGCGGCGCATCATCAAGGGCCGCGTCTGCGACGATCGTTGATCGCGCACCATTTCTGCGGGGATTTCACGTCCTGTTGACGCCAACCGTCGGCAGGGCCAAGGCTTGCGCTATTGCCGCAGCAATGTCCGGCCGGCACCTTCCACCAGGAAGCGCGGGAAGAAGAAGACGCCGGTGATCGTGCCGGAATAGCGCTGTTCCAGGCCTGAGGATTCGCCGATGCAGAACAGGGGCTGTTTCTGGCCGTGTTCTTCGAGCGCGATCGTCGTCGAAAAGCAGAAGGACGAGCAGCTTGTCGCTGCCTGCTCGAAAAGTTCGAGCACGTGGTTGCGGTCGGCCGGATCGTAGCAGCGCACGAAGTTGAGCAGGCCGCATTCGCCGTCGCGCAGGCCGTGGATGGCGGCAGCCTTTTCGCCAAGCCGGAACAGTCCGGTGGACAAGTCTCCCGACCATCCCTCCGACGCGCAGAACTGTTGCAGGAACTCATGGTGCGGCAGATCGAGGTGCGGCTGTCCCGGAGAGCCGAGGGGAACGGAATTTGCTCTCGTGATCTTGAACACGGTCTACCCCAGCAGCATTCCTGGGCACTCTATCGGCGCCCCAAGAAAACACGTCCCATTGTGCAAATCGCGCCCGCCATCGACCAATAGGGAAGCGCACGCCACTGACCGTGGGCGTTTCACCACTCGAAAGGTCGCGAGATAGTAATGAAGCTCTCCGACGAAGTGATTTCGCTGGAGAGGGCGGCTAAATTTGCGATTAAATACTTATATGCTTATCGTGATTTTCTCGAAGAGATTCCGGATACACGGTTAATACGAAAAAGCTTAAGCGATTGGCCGCCCGCCTTGATCCGCTATCCAGTCTCCTGTGAATCTCCGTTCACTTGGGGCGCTGTTATAGTTCGTTTTTTTTCGACTTCAACGGTTTTTTGAAGTCCGACTACAACCAGTGGAGTTTTTGTGCCCGCAGCTAGGCTGCCGGGTGCTCAGCCGAACGATGGTATTGATAAAAAACAAGAAAGGCGACCCGAGGGCCGCCTTTCCGATCCAGATGGATCGATGTTGTGAAGGCTTACGCCTTTATCACATCATGTCCATTCCACCCATGCCGCCCATGCCGCCCGGCATGCCAGCAGGGGCATCCTTCTTCGGCAGTTCAGCGATCATGGCTTCGGTGGTGATCAGCAGCGAAGCAACCGAGGCTGCGTCCTGCAGAGCCGTGCGAACGACCTTGACCGGGTCGATGATGCCCATGGTGATCATGTCGCCGAAGACGCCGGTCTGAGCGTTGTAACCGAAGTTGTCTTCGTTCTTTTCCAGGATCTTGCCGACAACGATCGAAGCTTCGTCACCAGCGTTTTCAGCGATCTGGCGAGCCGGAGCCTGCAGAGCGCGGCGAACGATGTTGACACCAGCTTCCTGGTCGTCGTTTTCGCCCTTGACGGTCAGCTTTGCAGCCGAACGCAGCAGCGCGGTGCCGCCGCCCGGTACGATGCCTTCCTGAACGGCAGCGCGCGTCGCGTTGAGGGCGTCGTCGATGCGGTCCTTCTTTTCCTTGACTTCGATTTCCGTTGCACCGCCGACGCGGATAACGGCAACGCCGCCGGCGAGCTTGGCAAGGCGTTCCTGCAGCTTCTCGCGGTCGTAGTCAGAGGAGGTTTCTTCGATCTGGGCCTTGATCTGGGCGACGCGGCCTTCGATGTCGGCCTTCTGGCCGGCGCCGTCGACGATCGTCGTGTTTTCCTTGGAGATCGAAACCTTCTTCGCACGGCCGAGCATGTCGAGCGTGACGTTTTCGAGCTTGATGCCGAGGTCTTCGGAGATGACCGTGCCGCCCGTCAGGATGGCGATGTCTTCGAGCATGGCCTTGCGGCGATCGCCGAAGCCCGGAGCCTTGACGGCAGCGATCTTCAGGCCGCCGCGCAGCTTGTTGACGACGAGCGTGGCGAGAGCTTCGCCTTCGACGTCTTCAGCGATGATGAGGAGCGGCTTGCCGGTCTGAACTACGGCTTCGAGAACCGGGAGCATGGCCTGCAGGTTCGAGAGCTTCTTCTCGTGGAGGAGAATGAAGGCGTCTTCGAGGTCGGCGACCATCTTTTCCGGGTTGGTGACGAAGTAGGGCGACAGGTAGCCGCGGTCGAACTGCATGCCTTCGACGACTTCGAGTTCGGTTTCGGCGGTCTTGGCTTCTTCAACCGTGATGACGCCTTCGTTGCCGACCTTCTGCATTGCTTCGGCAATGTCGAGACCGATCTGCTTTTCACCGTTTGCGGAGATCGTGCCGACCTGGGCAACTTCTTCCGAGGTGTTGATCTTCTTGGCCTTGGCGAGCAGGTCCTTGACGACTTCTGCAACGGCGAGGTCGATGCCGCGCTTCAGGTCCATCGGGTTCATGCCGGCGGCAACAGCCTTGGCGCCTTCACGAACGATTGCCTGGGCGAGAACGGTAGCGGTGGTGGTGCCGTCGCCTGCGATGTCGTTGGTCTTCGAAGCGACTTCGCGGACCATCTGGGCGCCCATGTTCTCGAACTTGTCTTCGAGTTCGATTTCCTTGGCGACCGAAACGCCGTCCTTGGTGATGCGCGGTGCGCCGAAGGACTTGTCGATAACGACGTTACGACCCTTCGGGCCGAGCGTTACCTTCACTGCGTCGGCGAGGATGTCGACGCCGCGCAGCATCTTTTCACGCGCGGTGCGGCCGAACTTGACTTCTTTAGCTGCCATTTTGAAAGCTCCTGTTGTCGAAATTCCGGGCAAGGCCCGGTTTCAAACGGGGGAAGAATTGGGAAGGGGGTATCGGCCGATCAGCCGATGATGCCCATGATGTCGGCTTCCTTCATGATCAGAAGGTCTTCGCCGTTGATCTTGACTTCGGTGCCCGACCACTTGCCGAACAGGACACGGTCGCCAGCCTTGACGTCGAGCGGAACAACCTTGCCGCTTTCGTCACGAGCACCCGAGCCGACTGCCACGATTTCGCCTTCCTGCGGCTTTTCCTTGGCGGTGTCCGGAATGATGATACCGCCCTTGGTCTTCTCTTCAGACTCGACGCGACGAACGACGACGCGGTCGTGCAACGGGCGGAAATTGGTGCTTGCCATTAGTCTAATCCCTCGATCAAATGACATTACGGATCGCTGATCGATCCGACGGATGGGTGTTAGCACTCTCTTTTGTCGAGTGCCAGCGACGCCGAGATAAGGCTCGCTCCGGAACGAGTCAAGGATTGGCCCTTAGATTTTTTGGCCGGGAAGGGTTCCTTTTTTCCAACGGCGACACTTGTATTCTTGTGCCTTCCTTGCCATGCAAGCCGGAAACCGTGTTTGCAGGAAGCCAGGATGGCCGCAAGGATCAACAGTTTTCGGGAAATCGCCGGACGCTACGACGTCGCGCTGTGCGATGTCTGGGGTGTTCTTCACAATGGCGTGCAGGCCTTCGCTTCCGCCTGCGAGGCGTTGGCTGAGGCGCGCGCGGCCGGTCTGACGGTGGTGCTGATCACCAACTCGCCCCGTCCGCATCCGGGCGTGAAGATCCAGATCCGCGGTCTCGGCGTTCCCGACGAAGCCTATGACCGGATTGTGACCTCGGGTGACGTGACGCGGGCGCTGATCGCCGCCGCCGACAAGAAGATTTTCTTCATCGGCGCCGAGCGCGACCTGCCGCTGCTCGAAGGTCTCGGAACGCAGATCGTGTCGTCGGAAGACGCTGAGACGGTCGTCTGCGCCGGCTTCTATGACGACGAGACCGAAACGCCGGAGCATTACCGCGCGACGCTGACAGGCCTCGCCAAGCGCAAGATCCCCTTCATCTGTGCCAATCCCGATCTCGTTGTCGAACGCGGCCACAGGCTGATCCCTTGCGCCGGCGCGATCGCCAAGCTCTATGAGGAGTTGGGCGGCGAGGCCCGGATCGCCGGCAAGCCCTATATCGCCATCTACCGTGCGGCGCTGACCGAGGCGAAGGCCGTGCGCGGCGCGCTTGACCTGTCGCGCGTGATCGCCATCGGCGATGGCATGCCGACGGACGTCAAGGGTGCCCAGGATGCTGGCTTCGATCTGCTCTACATCAGCGCCGGCATCCACGCCCAGGAATACATGAACGAAAGCCGGACCGACGAGGCGAAACTGGCCGCCTTCCTGAAGAAGGAGGGCGCCTCGCCGAAGTATTGGATGCCGCGGCTCGCCTGACGGGAAGACGGAGATGACGGTTTTTCATCGCAACGAGACCCGTGATCCGCTTCCGGAGCATCTGCGCGGCGGCGTCGTCGCGATCGGTAACTTCGACGGCGTGCACCGTGGTCACCAGTCGGTGCTCAATCGAGCGCTGGAAGAGGCGAAAGCGCGCGGTGTGCCGGCGCTGGTCCTGACCTTCGAGCCGCACCCGCGGACCGTGTTCCGTCCGGAAACCCCGGTCTTCCGGCTGACGCCGGCGCCGTTGAAGGCCCGTATCCTCGAAGGCATGGGTTTCGGCGCCGTCATCGAATATCCGTTCGATCGCACCTTCTCGCAGCTTTCCGCGTCGGATTTCATCCATCGCATCCTGCTCGAATGGCTGCACGCCTCGCATGTCGTCACCGGTTTCGATTTCCACTTCGGCAAGGGCCGCGAGGGCGGCCCCGCCTTCCTGATGGCCGCCGGCGGCGACAACGGTTTTGGCGTGACGCTCGTCGATGCCTTCCGCGACGAAAACGCATCGGTCATCTCGTCGAGCTATGTCCGCTCGCTGCTCGGCGAAGGCGATGTCTCCCAAGCTGCCGGCATGCTCGGTTATCGCTACCTCGTCGAGGCGAAGGTGATCGGCGGCAAGAAGCTCGGCCGCGAGCTCGGCTTTCCCACCGCCAATATGCGGCTTGCACCCGAGGTGGAGCTGAGGCCGGGCATCTACGCCGTGCGCTTCCGCCGGCCCGACGGTTCGCTCTATGACGGCGTCGCAAGCTTCGGGCGCCGCCCGACGGTCGACAGCGACGGCGAGCCATTGCTCGAAACCTTCGTCTTCGACTTTTCGGGCGATCTCTACGGCGAGATCTGTACGGTCACCTTCTTCGGCCACCTGCGCGACGAACTGAAGTTCGACGGGCTCGATCCGCTGGTGGCGCAGATCCGTCAGGACGAAGCCGAGGCGCGCGCGCTGCTCTCTGGTGTGCAGCCGCTCGGCGACATCGACCGCAGGCTCAACTTCGCCCGATAAATTTCGGCATTGGTGTGGTGGCGGACCTTTTCAAAAGGCGGAAAACGCCTTAAACAACCGGCCACTATGACCCGGCACCGTCGATTGATCATCGATCAGCGAATTATTGGCCCGGCCTTCCGCGCGCTTTAGTCAGCCGGAAGGTCCGGGATTTCGGCGTTTCCGACGCCCCAGTCATCTCTCGATACCGAGCCCATTGCGTATGCGCGACCCTTCGCGCGAAGAAGCGATTGCAAAGACCATGACCGACACCGCTGAAAAGATCGACTACTCCTCGACCCTGTACCTGCCGCAGACGGAATTCCCGATGCGCGCTGGCCTGCCGCAGAAGGAGCCCGAAACGGTGGCCCGCTGGCAGAAGATGGGCCTCTACAAGAAGCTGCGCGCCTCGGCCGCCGGCCGCGACAAGTTCGTGCTGCACGACGGCCCTCCCTATGCCAACGGCAACATCCATATCGGCCACGCGCTGAACAAGATCCTCAAGGACGTTATCAACCGCTCGTTCCAGATGCGCGGGTTCGACGCCAACTACGTGCCCGGCTGGGACTGCCACGGTCTGCCGATCGAGTGGAAGATCGAAGAGAAGTATCGCGAGAAGGGCCAGAACAAGGACGAGGTGCCGGTCAACGAATTCCGCAAGGAATGCCGTGACTTCGCCTCCGGCTGGATCCAGGTCCAGGCCGAGGAGTTCAAGCGCCTCGGCATCGAGGGCGACTTCGACAATCCCTACACGACGATGAACTTCCACGCCGAAGCGCGCATCGCCGGCGAACTGATGAAGATCGCCAAGCTCGGCCAACTCTATCGCGGCTCGAAGCCGGTCATGTGGTCGGTCGTCGAGCGCACCGCGCTTGCCGAAGCCGAAGTCGAATATGCCGATGTCGAAAGCGACATGATCTGGGTGAAGTTCCCGGTCACCGAAGGTCCGGACGCACTGTCAGACGCCTTCGTCGTGATCTGGACGACCACGCCCTGGACCATCCCGGGCAACCGCGCCATCGCCTATTCCTCGCGCTACGCCTACGGCCTCTATGAAGTCGCGACCGCCGAGAACGACTTCGGCCCGCAGCCGGGCGAGAAGCTGATCTTCGCCAAGCGCCTTGCGGACGAATCCGCGGCCAAGGCCAAGCTCACCTTCAATTTCGTTCGCGACCTCGAAGCCGATGAACTGTCGTCCGTGACCTGCGCCCATCCGCTGCATGGTCTCGGCGGCGGCTATGCCTTCAAGGTGCCGCTGCTCGACGGCGACCACGTCACCGACGATGCCGGCACCGGTTTCGTTCACACGGCCCCGGGCCACGGCCGCGAGGACTTTGACGCCTGGATGGACAGCGCCCGTGCGCTCGAAGCCCGCGGGATCTCCTCGGCGATCCCGTTCACCGTCGACGACGCCGGCTACTTCACCGCGGACGCCCATGGCTTCGGCCCCGACGCCGAAGGCGGCGCCGGCCGCGTCATCGACGACAAGGGCAAGAAGGGCGACGCCAACGATCGCGTCATCAAGGCGCTGATCGCCCGTCACGCGCTCTTTGCTCGCGGTCGTCTGAAGCACTCCTATCCGCACTCCTGGCGTTCGAAGAAGCCGGTTATCTTCCGCAACACGCCGCAATGGTTCGTCTACATGGACAAGGCGTTCGGCGACGGCACGACGCTGCGCTCGCGTGCACTCTCGGCGATCGACGATACCCGCTTCGTGCCGGGCGCCGGCCAGAACCGCCTGCGCGCGATGATCGAGGGACGCCCGGACTGGGTTCTCTCGCGCCAGCGCGCCTGGGGCGTGCCGATCGCGATCTTCGCTGACGACCAGGGCGAGATCCTGATCGACGAGGCCGTCAACGCCCGCATCCTCGAAGCCTTCGAAAAGGAAGGTGCCGATGCCTGGTTTGCCGAGGGCGCCAAGGACCGTTTCCTCGGCAAGGATCACGACCACGCCAAGTGGCACCAGGTCATGGACATCCTTGACGTGTGGTTCGATTCCGGTTCGACCCACACCTTCACGCTCGAAGACCGCCCGGATCTGAAGTGGCCGGCCGACGTCTATCTCGAAGGGTCGGACCAGCATCGTGGCTGGTTCCATTCCTCGCTGCTCGAGGCCTGTGCGACGCGCGGCCGCGCGCCCTACAACGCCGTTGTCACCCATGGTTTCACCATGGATGAGAAGGGCGAGAAGATGTCGAAGTCCAAGGGCAACACCGTCACGCCACAGGAGGTGATGAAGGATGCCGGCGCCGACATCCTGCGCCTGTGGGTGATGACGACCGACTATTGGGAAGATCAGCGTCTCGGCAAGACGATCATCCAGACCAACATCGACGCCTATCGCAAGCTGCGCAACACGATCCGCTGGATGCTCGGCACGCTCGCCCACGACAAGGGCGAGGAGATCGCCTATGCCGACATGCCGGAACTCGAAAAGCTGATGCTGCATCGCCTGGCCGAGCTCGATCGGCTCGTGCGCGAAGGCTACGATGCTTTCGACTTCAAGAAGATCGCCCGTGCGCTGATCGATTTCTCGAACGTCGAACTCTCGGCCTTCTACTTCGACGTCCGCAAGGACGCGCTTTATTGCGACGCGCCGTCGAGCCTGCGCCGTCGGTCGGCGCTCGCGGTCATCCGCAAGCTCTTCGACTGCCTGGTTCTGTGGCTGGCGCCGATGCTGCCCTTCACCACGGAAGAAGCCTGGCTGTCGCGCAAGCCCGATGCGGTTTCGGTGCATCTCGAACAGTTCCCGGCAATCCCGGCGGAATGGAAGAACGATGCGCTCGAAGCCAAGTGGGACAAGATCCGTGCGGTCCGCACCGTCGTCACCGGCGCGCTCGAGATCGAGCGCAAGGACAAGCGCATCGGTTCGTCGCTGGAAGCGGCACCGGTCGTCCACGTCGCCGATCCGGAGCTTTTGAAGGCGCTGGAAGGGCAGGACTTCGCCGAGATCTGCATCACCTCGGCCATCGTGATCGAAGCCACGGAAGGCCCGGCGGATGCGTTCTGCCTCGCCGACGTGGCCAAGGTGAGCGTCGTGCCGAAGCTCGCAGAAGGTCAGAAATGCGCCCGTTCCTGGCGGATCACGACCGATGTCGGTTCCGACCCGCTCTACCCGGACGTGTCGGCTCGCGACGCCGCGGCCCTGCGTGAACTTGGTTTCAAGGCTTAACGCATTGTTACCGGATGAATTGCACTCGTTGCGTTCATCCGGTAAAACCTGCCCGAAATTTGGCGGATTTCTCCGCCATGGGCGCTTGAGTGGCCGCGCTGACCGGTGGCCGGCTGGAAGGAATCTCATGGAAATGACGCGAGAGTTGCGAGTGTTTGCCAGCGTGGCCGCCCTTTTGACGAGCGGCCTTGTGCTTTCGGGCTGCATCGGCGGCCCGACCTACGGCACGGACAAGACCGCCGGCGAACAACTCATGGACGACCTCGGCAGCGTCGCCAGCTTCGGCCCGCCGAAGCGTGATCCGGTCAAGTATCAGCCGCGCCCAGGTCTCGTTCTGCCGCCGTCGGCGCAGCAGACCGCTCTCGTCGAGCCGCAGAAGTCGCTCGCCAGCCGTGAAGCGAACCCGGAATGGGTCGAGTCTCCGGAGGAGGTTCGCAATCGTCTGCGCGAAGAAGCCGACGCGAACAAGAACAATCCGAACTATGTTTCCCCGCTTGCCAAGGCGAGCGCCAACGGCCGCCGGCTCTCGGCCAAGGAGCAGCAGGAGGCCTATCGTGAAGCGCGCAAGATCGAGCAGGGCGCCTATTCCGACAAGCGCCGCTTCCTGAGCGATCCGCCGCTCGAATATCGCCGCCTGCCGGAGGGCACCGAGACCGATCTCGGTGAGCCGGAGAAGGACAAGGAGCGTCGCCGCAAGAAGGAGGCGCAGATCAAGAACACCGGCACCAAGTGGTACTGGCCCTTCTAAGCTGCGTATAAGCCATGACGATCACCATTCGCGATGCTCGCCCGGAAGATGCGGAAACCATCCTGCGCTTCATCACCGAACTTGCCGTTTACGAGAAGGAGCCTGACGCCGTCGAGGCGACAGTCGAGATGCTGCAGGCCTCGCTCTTCGGCCCGGGCGCCATTACCCGTGCCGTGATTTGCGAGAAGGACGGCAAGCCTGCGGGCTTCGCCATGTGGTTCTACAACTATTCGACCTGGCAGGCCCGCAAGGGCCTCTACCTTGAGGACCTCTACGTCACGCCGGATTGCCGCGGCTCGGGTGCCGGCAAGATGCTGCTGAAGCATCTCGCGAAAATTGCCGTCGACGAAGGCTGCGGCCGCTTCGAATGGAGCGTGCTCGACTGGAACGAGCCGGCGATCCGGGTCTACGAATCGGTTGGCGCGGAGCCGATGTCCGAATGGACGCGCTACCGGCTGGCCGGCGCGGCCCTCGAAAGCTTCGCGGCCGACTGAGGCGATTTCAACAAAAATTGAAGCGGGATCTCGTGAGAGCCCGGACCGGGTTCACCGCTTGCCGGCGAAGAAGTCCCTGAGGATCTCGGCGGCCTCGCGCTCGGCGAGGCCCGAATAGACGTCAGGCACGTGATGGCAGGTGGGCGAGCCGAAGAAGCGCACGCCGCTGTCGACCGCACCGCCCTTCGGGTCGTCCGCGCCGTAGTAGAGGCGGCGAATCCGGGCGAACGAAATTGCCGCGGCGCACATGGTGCAGGGTTCGAGCGTGACGTAGAGATCGGCGCCCGTCAGCCGTTCGTCCTTGAGGGCGGCCGCAGCCTCGCGGATGGCGACGATTTCGGCATGTGCGGTCACGTCGTTGAGTTCGCGGGTGCGATTGCCGGCGCGGGAGATGATCTGACCGTCGAAAGCGACCACGGCGCCGATCGGTACTTCGCCGCGCTCTGCCGCCTTCCTGGCCTCCTCAAGGGCCGCATCCATGAAGCGTGTCGTATCAGTCATCGCTCAAACAATAATTTCTCTTAACCCACGGGCCGCGACCTGATAGGACAGCCGCAAAAGGCAGGCAACACAAATGACATCCAAAGATAAGCCCACGCGGCCTGGCGGCAAGTCCGCCGGCCGGGACAAGAAACCGCATTTCGCCGACAAGAAGGCTGGAGCACCGAAAAAGGTTGCCGGCTCGAAGACTTTTGGCGCCAAGACCTCCGGGCCGAAGGCTTCCGGGCCCAAGTCTGGCGCTTCGCGTCCGGCCAGGGAGCGCCCGAACGCGGCTGCTCCGGCTATCGACGAACCGCAGCGCATCTCCAAGATCCTGGCGCGTGCCGGTGTCGCCTCGCGCCGCGATGTCGAGCGCATGATCATGGAAGGTCGCATCAAGCTGAACGGCGTCATTCTCGACACGCCGGTCGTCAACGCGACGCTTGCCGATGCGATCGAAGTCGATGGCCAGCCGATCCGCGGCATCGAGCGCACCCGCCTCTGGCTCTATCACAAGCCGGCCGGCCTGGTGACCACCAATGCCGATCCGGAAGGTCGCCCGACCGTATTCGACAACCTGCCCGACGAGTTGCCGCGCGTCCTGTCGATCGGCCGCCTCGACATCAACACCGAGGGCTTGCTGCTGCTGACCAATGATGGTGGTCTTGCCCGCGTGCTCGAGCTGCCTTCGACCGGCTGGCTGCGCCGCTACCGCGTGCGCGCCCACGGCGACGTCGATCAGGCGGCGCTTGACCGGCTCAAGGACGGCATCGCCGTCGATGGTGTGCTCTACGGCGCGATCGAGGCGACGCTGGACCGGGTCCAGGGCTCGAACGTCTGGATCACCATGGGTCTGCGTGAAGGCAAGAACCGCGAAATCAAGAACGTGCTTGGCGCCCTCGGTCTCGACGTCAACCGTCTCATCCGCATTTCCTATGGACCCTTCCAGCTCGGCGAATTGCCGGAGGGACATGTCCAGGAAATCCGTGGCCGTACGTTGCGTGACCAGCTTGGACCGCGCCTGATCGAGGATGCCAAGGCGAATTTCGACGCGCCGCTCTACAACGACCAGGCGGCCACGACCGCGCGGGACCAGCACGAAGAGGATGAGCCCGAGCAGCGCAGGAGCAGTCGCTGGGAAAAGCCCGAAGACAAGCGCGAGCGTGCTCTGGCACGGCTCGACACGCGCCGCGACGATCGCCGTGACGGCAAGCGCGGCGGCCGTGATCGTGACGAGCGTGACAGCAAGTTCGAAGATCGGCCGAAGCGTGCGCCGGCTACGCGTGCCCGCACGGCCAATGTCTGGATGGCGCCTGGTGCCCGTCCGCTGGCCGAGAAGAAGCCGAAATCCGTTGACGGCGACGCCACCGAAAAGCCTGTCCGTCGCGAGCGTCCGGAAGGCGCTCCGAAGACCAAGCGCTATGGCCGCAACAAGGATGGACTGGCAACGAAGACAACAAGCAAATTCGATCCCGACCCCAAGGGCGGCGCCAAGGATTTTGCACGCGCCGACAAGCCGGCTCGCCCGTTCGTCACGAGCCGCGACGAGGACGGCGAGTGGATCAGCGCCGCCGAGCCGGTGCGCCGTCGCGACGAAGGCAGGGATGGCGGCTTCGGTCGCCGCCGGTCTTTCGAAGGTGGCGAACGCAATTCGCGCGATCACGGCGATCGTCCGCCGCGCCGCGAGGGTGGTGATCGGCCGCGTGGAGATCGTCCAGCCCGTGCTGAGGGCGGCGAACGCAGCCGCTTCGACAAGCCGCGTTCCCCGCGCGCCGAGGGTGATCGGCCGCGTCGTGAAGGCGCAGACCGGTCGCGTGGCGACCGTCCGGCCCGGGCAGAAGGTGGTGAACGCGTTCGCTCCGACCGGCCGCGCGCACCCCGCACGGAGGGCGATCGTCCCTTCGGCGACAAGCCGCGTGGAAAGCCGTTTGGTAAACCCTCCGGTGGCAAGCCGGCTGGCGGCAAGTCCTTCGGCGCACGGTCTGGTGCACCCCGCGGCGGTAAGCCTGGGGGCAAACCCGGCGGTCGGCCTGGTGGCGCCCGTCCGGGCGGTGGCAAGCCGCGCGGCAAGGGGAACTGACGGGTCGTGCGTATCGTCGGTGGAGAGTTTCGTGGCCGCAGCCTGGCCACGCCCAAGTCCAACGATATCCGCCCGACCACGGACCGGACGCGCGAAAGCCTGTTCAACATCCTGAGCCATTCCTATCCGGAAGCGCTCGACGGCACCCGTGTGCTCGACCTTTTCGCAGGCACCGGCGCCGTTGGCTTCGAGGCCCTCTCACGGGGGTGCCGTCAGGCACTCTTCGTCGAGCAGGGCGTCGAGGGCAGGGGACTGCTGCAGACGAACATCGAGACGCTCGGCCTGCAGGGACGGGCAAAGGTGTTCCGGCGTGATGCCACGAACCTCGGCGCCGTCGGTACGATGGAGCCGTTCCATCTCGTCTTCGCCGATCCGCCCTATGCGAGGGGCCTCGGCGAGAAGGCGCTGGAATCCGCCGCCGCCGGCAACTGGCTGGTCCCTAATGCCTTGGTGATCCTTGAAGAGCGGGCGGACGTCCAGCCGGCGCCTGCGGCCGTCTTCGAGCGGCTCGACGTCAGAGTCTTCGGCGATACCCGCATGCATTTCTACCGCTTCCGCGGCGCCTGACCGTCATATTTTCGATTTCCTTGCGAAGATAGGCTGTCGCCGACCATGCGAGTTCCCTTATCCCGCTTATAGCGCCGGGCGTCTTCTGAGACGTCCATGGTCGCTGTAACGTTCAGGTCTGCTGCATAATTTTGCCCTCAAATCGATTTCGACTTAGGGAAAGATGCAGAAGCGGAGGACATGCCGATGAAGCAGGATCTTTCGATGACGAAGGAGGCGGCGCAGGCGTCCAGCCAACCGACCGTCGCGCTGGCGCTGGGTGGCGGTGGCGCGCGGGGGCTCGCGCATATTCACGTCATCGAAACGCTGGATGAGCTGGGCATTCGCCCGGTGGCGATCGCCGGCTCCTCGATCGGTGCGATCATAGGCGCCGGCATGGCCGCTGGCATGCGCGGGGAAGAGATCAGGGCGCACACGCTTGCGACCGTCGGCCATCGCCGCGAGGTCGTCAATCGGCTCTGGCAGATGCGGCCGTCGAGCCTTTCCGAGGCGATGGCGAACGGTTTTCGCTTCGGGCAATTCAATGTCGAGCGCGTTCTCAGGGCCTTTCTGCCGGAGGCCATTCCGCCGAAGTTCTCGGATCTCGGCATTCCGCTCAAGGTGGTCGCCACCGATTATTACGGCCAGACCGAGCATATCTGTGAAAAGGGTGATCTGTGGCAGGCGCTGGCGGCCTCCGCCGCCCTGCCTGCGATCTTCATCCCGGTGAAGATCGGCGGGCGCGTGATGATCGACGGCGGTATCTACAACCCTATCCCCTTCGATCATCTGCGCGGCCTGGCCGACATCGTCATCGCCGTCGATGTCGTCGGTGGTCCTGATGGCGATGGCAGGACGATCCCGAGCCGCATCGACAGCCTGTTCGGCGCGAGCCAGCTGATGATGCAGTCGATCATCGCGATGAAGCTCAAGGAGGGCGCGCCGGATATCCTGCTGCGCCCCGATGTCGGCCGCTACCGGGTGATGGATTTCCTGCGGGCCCAGGACGTGCTGAACGGAACCGTCGCGATCAAGGACCAGTTGAAACGGGCCCTTGACGAACGGATGCGGGCGCCGAAGCGCAAGTGAGCTCCGCCGATTGACGGCCCGCAGGGTCGCTGCAGGCGAGGCTACGCGCTCTCGCGCTCGTCCGCGGGAAGCCCCGGCAGGATCCGTTCGCCCGTCTCCTGGGAGTGGTCGACCTCGCGCTTCGGCTTGACCAGCGGTTCCGGCCTGACGGGACGCGAATGCAGCATGTCGCGACCGGCGGTGATGCCTTCGGCCTCCTGCAGCACGAGACGTGCCTCGTCGCGCTTGCGGATATCGTCCATGATCGCGATCGCCTCGTCGTCACCAACCCCAAGCGCCTCCAGCGACTTGCGGCCGAACAAGAGGCCGGACTCGAAGGTTTCGCGCAGTTCGTAGTCAACGCCCTTGGCGCGCAGTTCCAGCGTATGCAGCCGGTCGTAGGAGCGGGCGAAGATGCGGGCGTTCGGATATTCCGATTGCACGAGGTCGATGATGTGGTCGGTGGTTTCCTTCTTCTGGGTGCAGACGGCGACGATCTTTGCCCGCTCGATGCCGGCGGCGCGCAGCACGTCGAGCCGGTTGCCGTCGCCGAAGTAAATGCGGAAGCCGAAGGTCGCGGCCTGGCGCACGCGGGCGGCGGAATGGTCGATGATCGTCACGTCGCGGCCGCCGGCGAGCAGGATCTGCGCCGCGATCTGGCCGAAGCGCGAGAAGCCGATCATCAACACGTCGGCGCCGGCGCCCTCGAAGTCTTCGTCGATCTCCTCGTCCAGTTCGTCCTGCTCGCGCATCAGCTTCGGCGCCAGCATCGAAGCCAGCGGCGTCAGCGCCATCGACAGCGTGACGATCGCGACCAGCAGCGAGGCGTCGCCGTCGGAGAAGACACCGGCGCTGGCTGCCGCCGTGAACAGCACGAAGCCGAATTCGCCGCCCTGGGGCAGGAGCAGGCTGATGCGCACCGCGTCGTTGTGGTGCGTTCCGGTGAGCCGGCAGAGCCAGTAGAGCACCAGGCTCTTCAACGCCATCAAGAGCGGCACCGCAACGATGATCAACTGGTAGCGCTCGACGATGACGCCGAGTTCCAGCGACAGGCCGACGGCCATGAAGAAGAGTGCCTGCAGGATACCGCGAAACGGTTCGATATCCGCTTCGAGTTCATGGCGATAGGAGGATTCCGCCAAGAGCACGCCCGCGAGGAAGGCACCCATGGCCATCGAAAGTCCGGCGAGCTGCATTATGGTTGCCGCGCCCATGACGACGAGCAGGGCGGCTGCGATCATGACGTCGCGGGCGCCCGTGCGGCCGATGATCTGGAACAGGGGATTCACGAGGTAGCGGCCGGCAGCGAAGAGAACGACGATCGCGGTGGTGGCGATTGCGAAATCCTCGAGTGGCGGCGTCGTATCCTCGGGCGCCTGCGCCGCCAGAAGCGGGATCAGCGCCAGCAGCGGCACGATCGCCAGATCCTGCAACAGAAGGATGGAGAACGATCGCTGCCCGTAGCGCGTGTTGCGGTCGTTGCCTTCGTCGAGGATCTGCATCGCAAAGGCAGTTGACGACAGGGCCAGGCCGAAGCCGGCAATGATGCTGCCACCCTGGCCGAGGAGCCCGAAGGCATAGATGATGGAGGAGAGCACGATGCCGGTCAGTACCACCTGCGCCGTGCCGAGGCCGAAGATATCGCGCCGCATCTGCCAGAGGCGCGACGGTTTCAGTTCGAGGCCGATGATGAACAACAGGAACACGACGCCGAGTTCCGAGACATGCAGGATCTGCTCGCCCGCGGTGATGCTCTGGGCGACCGGACCGATGAGCACGCCGGCGCAGAGATAGCCGAGGATGGTGCCGAGGCCGAGCCGCTTGAAGATTGGTGCGGCCACCACTGCGCCGCCAAGCAGCATCAGCGCTTGAGAATAGATGATCGGTGTCGTTGCCATGCCTGCGGCTTTCACTATTGGGGCACCCGGCCCCCGATGAGGGAGCTTTCGAGAGCGGTCATTTGCGGTGTATGGGCGGGAATCAGGCCGATGCCCTTGATGCCTGCGTCACTGCACAATAAATGGGGCAGGAATGAAAGGCTACATCATGTCAGACACGATCGATTCTGCCGACCTCGAAAAACGCGCCTCGGAACTCGTGGACCTCGCCCGCAAGGCCGGCGCGGATGCGGCGGATGCGGTGGTGGTGCGCGGGCGCTCCCGTTCCGTCTCCGTACGCCTCGGCAAGGTCGAAGCGACGGAAGCCTCCGAAAGCGATGATTTCTCTCTCCGCGTTTTCGTCGGGCGGCGCGTCGCCAGCGTGTCGGCCAATCCGGGCTTTGATCTGAAGCTGCTTGCCGAGCGCGCCGTCGCCATGGCCAAGGCCTCGCCGGAGGATCCCTTTGCCTCGCTCGCCGATGTGGACCAATTGGCAAAGTCCTATCCGGACCTCGATCTCTTCGACCCGACCGCGGTTTCCACGGAATCGCTGACGGAGGCGGCGCTGGCCGCCGAAGAGGCGGCACTTGCGGTCTCGGGCGTCACCAATTCCAGCGGCGCCGGCGCCTCGGCCGGCATGGGTGGTCTGGTGCTCGTCACCTCGCATAGCTTCTCCGGCTCCTACATGGCGACGCGTTTCGGTTGCTCCGTCAGCGCGATCGCCGGCGAAGGCACGAAGATGGAGCGCGACTACGATTTCGACAGCCGCCTCTATGTCGGCGATCTGCGGCCGGCCGAAGAGATCGGCCGGCTTGCCGGCGAGCGCGCGGTGGCACGCCTCAATCCGCGCCAGGTGCCGACGGCCAAGAATGTCACCGTCGTATTCGATCCGCGCATGGCGCGCGGCTTCGTCGGCCATCTGGCAGGCGCCATCAACGGTGCGTCGGTCGCCCGCAAGACGAGCTTCCTGCGTGACCGGATGGGCAAGCAGGTGATGAAGGCCGGCCTTACCGTCACCGACGACCCGCTGATCGTGCGCGGCGCCTCCTCGCGCCCCTTCGACGGAGAGGGCGTCAGCGGTTCGAAGCTTGCGATGGTCGAGGATGGCGTGCTGAAGCACTGGTTCCTGTCGACATCGGCCGCCGCCGAACTCGGCCTCAGGACCAACGGCCGCGGTGTGCGCGGCGGCCCGACGGTCAATCCGGCCTCGACCAATCTGGCGCTCGAGCCGGGTTCGATCTCGCGTGAGGACCTGATCCGCGATGTCGGCACCGGCTTCTACGTCACCGAACTGATCGGCCAGGGCGTGAACATGGTCACCGGCGAATACAGTCGTGGCGCCTCCGGCTTCTGGATCGAGAACGGCGAACTCTCGTTTGCCGTCTCCGAGGTCACGATTGCGTCCAATCTCAAGGACATGTTCATGGCGTTGACGCCCGCAGACGACATCGATCGCAAATTCGGTGTTGCGGCGCCGACGCTTGCCATCGAGGGCATGACGCTCGCGGGTCTCTAGAGCGCCGTGCAGTTGCGTCACAAATGGCTGGATCAGCACATTGGTTCACTGAACTGATCTGGAAGCCGAGGGAAAAACGGTGCGGGTGCTCCGCGCCGATCCCGCCTCATGGTATGGAGAGGCGGGCTGACGAGGTTTTGAATGTCTGACACAGCACCATTGGGCGCGGATTGGAAGCCGGATCTCGAGTTGATCCGCGCCGCCGCGGTCCTCGCCGGCGAAACGGCACTCGGTTATTTTCGCAAAGCGCCCGATGTCCGCTGGAAGAACGAGGGCCGCTCGCCGGTCAGCGAAGCGGATCTCGCAGCCAACGATGTACTGAAGACGCGGCTGCTTGCGGCGAGGCCGGGCTATGGCTGGCTGTCGGAAGAGACCGACGATGACTCCAGCCGCCTGATCCGCGAAACGGTCTTCGTCGTCGACCCGATCGATGGCACGCGTGCCTTCATCGCCGGCAAGGAGCTTTGGTGCGTCAGTGTCGCCGTCGTCCATCGGGGACAACCCGTGGCCGGCGTCCTCTATGCCCCGGCGCTTGACGAACTCTTCGAGGCGGTCGCCGGCGGCAGTGCGCTGAAGAATGGTGCCGCGATCTCGGTGCGTGAGGCAAAGTCCGGGGAAATGCTGCATCTGGCGGCTGCCGAAGACACGGTCGGCAAGCTTCCGCCCCTCTACCGCAACACCGTCGCGCGCGTGCCGCATGTGCCGTCGCTTGCCTATCGGCTGGCCATGGTTGCCGACGGGCGGATCGACGGTACGCTGGTGAAGAAGAATTCCCATGATTGGGATTTGGCTGCTGCCGACCTCATCCTTGCCCGGGCAGGCGGCGCGCTCGTCGATCTCGACGATCGGCCCTTGTCCTACAATCGCTCCACCGTCGTTCACGGGGTGCTTTGCGCGGCGGCAAAGCCGCTCTTGCCGGGCTTGATCGCCGCATCGCGGTCGATGGAGCCCCATTGACCTTTGGGACCGAATGCCTCAAATCAACGCCCACACCCAAAAATAAAAAATGGAATTCCGATGGCTCACGAATCCGAGAAGAAACAACGTCTGCACCTCGTCTTTGGCGGTGAACTCACCACGCTGACGGACGTTCACTTCCGCGACCTGGACAAGCTCGATATCGTCGGCATCTATCCGGACTATGAAAGCGCGCTTGCCGCCTGGAAATCCAAGGCACAGATGACCGTCGATAACGCTCACATGCGTTATTTCATCGTCCACATGCATCGTCTGCTCGACCCGGAAAACGGCTGATGCCGATGAGGTGGGGATGCGCGGCGCAAACCCGCATGCCAGTCGCCCCTGAATTTCTCCCGGCCGAGACGGCTGAGGAAGGTGTCTCGTCATGAGCAGCTTTCGCGCGCGCCTGGCGCTCTCCAGCTACCGCTGGATCGGCTCGGCCATCTATCCCCTCGTTTGGTCCTACCTTGCCATTCGCGCGGCGAAGGGCAAGGAGGACCCGGCGCGCCGTCGCGAGCGCTACGGCCATGCCAGCGCACCACGACCGCAGGGGCCGCTCGTCTGGTTTCACGCCGCCAGCGTCGGCGAGACCAATGCGGTCATCCCGCTGATCAAGGAAATCCGTAGGCGCGGCATCAACGTCGTGCTGACGACGGGAACAATGACCTCGGCACGTGTCGTCGCCCAGCGCCTGGGAACGAGCGTCATCCACCAGTATGTGCCGCTCGATTTCAAGCCGGCGGTCAGCCGGTTCCTGAACTATTGGGAGCCGGATCTCGCAATCATCGCCGAGTCCGAAATCTGGCCGATGACCATCCTGGAGCTCGGCCGGCGCCATATTCCGCAGGTTCTGGTGAACGGCCGCCTGTCCGATCGCACCTTCGCCCGCTGGAAGCGGCGGCCGGGGCTGGCTGACGCGCTGTTTGAAAACCTGGCGCTGGTCATCGCCCAGTCCGATGTCGACGCGGAACGCTTCCGCACGCTCGGTGCCCTGCCGGTCATGGTCTCCGGCAACCTGAAGGTCGATACCGACGCGCCGCCGCACGACCCGCAGGCGCTGCGGGAGTACGAGCAGCAGATCGGCACGCGCAAGACCTGGGCCGCGATCTCGACCTTCGACGGCGAGGAGAACGCTGCCGGCGTCGTGCATCGCGCGCTGAAGGAACGGACCGGCCTCCTGACGATCGTCGTGCCGCGCCATCCCGAGCGTAGCGATGCGATCGAGGCGGCGCTGACGGCCAAGGGCCTGAAGGTCGCGCGCCGCACCCGGCGCGAGCCGCTGACGCCGGATGTCGATATCTTCCTCGGCGACACCATCGGCGAAATGGGCCTCTATCTTCGCCTGACCGAAGTCGCCTTTGTCGGCCGCTCGCTCTTTGCCGAAGGCGGCCAGAATCCGCTGGAGCCGGCGATGCTCGGCTGCGCGATCCTGTCCGGCGGCAATGTCCAGAATTTTCGCGAGACCTATCAGACGCTGGCGAAGAACGGCAGCGCCAAGATCGTGCGCGACGTCGAGATGCTGGCGAAGGGCGTCAACTATCTGCTCGCCAACGACGACATGCGTCGCTCGATGATCGATGCCGGCCTCGAAACCGTGCAAGAGATGCGTGGCGCTCTGTCGGCGACGATGAAGGGGCTCGAACCCTACATCAATCCGCTCATCGTCAAGGCGCGGCTCAATCCCCCGACCGAAAGCTGACACAAGCAGGAGGCGACCTCTCATCATGACCGCATCCAAAGCCATCGCCGGTATCCTGTTCGACAAGGATGGAACCCTGCTCGACTATGCCAAGAGCTGGGTGCCGGTGAACTATGAGCTGGCGCGGATCGCGGCCAAGGGCGACGAGGTGCTGGCCCGCACGTTGCTGAAAGCGGGCGGCATGGATGCCGATACCGGCCATGTGTTGCCCGACAGCCTTCTTGCCGCCGGCAACACGATCGAGATCGCGACCGGTTTCGTGGGCGCGGGCGCGCCTTTCACGGTGGAGGATCTGACGACCCTGTTCGACAGTCTGTTCGCGCGCTCGGCGGAATATGCCGTCCCGGTCACCGACCTTGGCACCTTCTTCGCCGGCCTGCATGCCAAGGGCTATCGTCTTGGCGTCGCCTCCAGCGACAATGAAAAGTCGATCCGCGAGACCGCGAGGCGCTTCGGTTTTGACGGTTACCTGCATTATGTGGCGGGTTATGACAGCGGTTACGGCGTCAAGCCGGAGCCCGGCATGGTGCTCGGCTTTTGCGCCGCAACGGGCCTTGAGCCGCAGCAGGTCGTTGTCGTCGGCGACAACAATCACGACATGCACATGGGCCGCAGTGCCGGTGTCGGCATGACGGTCGCGGTGCTGACCGGAACCGGTTCACGCCAATCGCTCGCTGCAGCCTCGGACCATTGCCTCGCCGACATCACCGAGCTTGAGGCCGTCCTCTACAGCGCCGCGCGTCTGTGAAGACGCGCTAAGGTCGTAACGCTTTGAGCTGCTGCATAATTTTGTTCTTAAATCGATTCCGATTTAAGGAATTATGCAGCAGGCGCAAATCCAGGAAACGCGTGAGGCGGGCCGGCTGAACCCGGCTGCAATCGTATCCATAGCTTGCGTTTTTTCACATTCTGACGTTTTTTGGGGCAATCCGTCGGCTTGCGACGGCAAGAAGACATGCGTCCTCCCAAAGCGGATGGACGAGACCGGCTGGGGGCCACGGAAGGAAGATGGTATCGGAAGCGCCGCCATTCTGGTGGACCAAGGCGGATTGGCGTGCCCGCGCCTTATGGCCGTTTTCATGGCTCTACGGGCGGATTGCCGGCATGCGTATGGACCGCGCCCACCGTGCATCGGTTCCCGTGCCGATCATCTGCATCGGCAACTTCACCGTCGGCGGTGCCGGCAAGACGCCGACGGCGATCGCCCTTGCCCGCGTCATCCGTCAGAAAGGGCTGAAGCCCGGCTTCTTGAGCCGCGGCTATGGCGGCTCTCTCGACGTGACCACGATCGTGGACATTGAGCATCACCGCGCCCGCGACGTCGGCGACGAGCCTTTGCTTCTGGCGCGCGAGGCGTTGACCGTCGTCTGCCGCCGCCGTGTCGACGGCGCCCGCCGCCTGGTGAAGGAAGGTGCCGATATAATCATCATGGACGACGGTTTTCAGAGCGCGCGTCTCGCCTTCGACTTTGCGCTTCTGGTGATCGACTCGCGCCGCGGCATCGGCAATGGCTATCTGGTGCCGGCCGGTCCTGTGCGGGCGCCGCTTCCCATTCAGTTGCGCCATGCAACGGCACTTCTGAAGATCGGCGACGGCACGGAGGCCGATGCCCTGATCCGCCGTGCGGCCCGCGCCGGCAAGCAGATCTACGAGGCCGATGTGGTGAGGCTCGACGACGGGTCGCTGAAGGGCGTCAAGGTCCTCGCCTGGGCCGGTATCGCCGATCCGGAAAAATTCTATCGCACGGTGCGTGAGACCGGTGCCATC
Organism: Ensifer sp. B1-9; assembly: GCF_050474445.1. Lineage (NCBI taxonomy): Bacteria > Pseudomonadati > Pseudomonadota > Alphaproteobacteria > Hyphomicrobiales > Rhizobiaceae > Ensifer > Ensifer sp. B1-9. Next base: position 74,750 of record NZ_JBCHVG010000007.1, on the reverse strand, counting down.
GTCGAGGAAACCCGCAGCTTTCCGGATCATCATCACTTTTCCGATGACGAGATCGCCGATCTGCTCGATCGGGCGACGGCCTTGGGCTGCACGCTGGTCACCACCGCCAAGGACATGGTTCGGCTCGAGCCCGGCCATGGCCGCGCGGCCGAGCTGGCCGCGGCCAGCCGAGTGATCGAGATCGACGTGCGTTTCGACGATCCCATGGCGCCGTCAAAAATCATCGAGACGGCGCTTGTCGCCGCACGCGCCCGCAAGTTGCGCGAAGGTGCAGGCAAGTAACGGTTATTTGTATCCGGGGAAGAGACTTGGGGACGTCGCCTTAGCGGCGCTGGTTCGGCAATGCGCCGGCGCGCTTTTCCGCCTCGACCGAGGCTTCCGCATCGACATAGGCTTCCTGCCGGGCGACGCTCCAGTAGCGCAACTCGTCGACGGGAATGGTTCTGCCGGTCATCGCGCAGATCACATGCGAGCCGGCGAGGACGATCTGAAAGTCGCCGTCGAGATAACGGATCTTCGCCTCGCGCGACGTACTTCCTTCAAACCGGTTCATCATGTTCGTTGCCTGTAACGTCCTTGTGGTCTGTTCTCTGGTCTAGCTCGCCATCAGGCAAAATGCCAGCCGCATTTCGCGGCCGCGCGCTATCAGCTTCGTCCGAACAGCCGTTCAATATCGGAAAGCTTGAGCTCGATATAGGTCGGCCGCCCATGGTTGCATTGACCGGAGCCGGGCGTTGCTTCCATCTGCCGCAGCAAAGCGTTCATTTCCTCGGTGCGCATGCGTCGGCCGGAACGGACCGATCCATGACAGGCCATCGTCGCCGCAAGATATTCGAGCCGGCTTGTGAGGCCGTTGGCGGTGTCCCATTCGGCAAGCTCGTCGGCAAGCTGGCGTACCAGGCCGACGGCATCCATTTCGCCGAGCATCGCCGGCGTCTCGCGCACCGCAATTGCCCCGGGGCCGAAGCGCTCGATGGCAAGACCAAGGCGCGCGAACTCCGCCGCATGAGCCATCAGCCGGTCGCAGTCGTCCTCGGCCAGATCGATGATCTCCGGGATCAGCAGCGCCTGCGCTGCGACGGGTCGCGAATGCAGCGCGGTTCGCATCGCCTCGAACACCAGCCGCTCATGGGCGGCATGCTGGTCGACGATGACGAGACCGTCATTCGTCTGGGCGACGATGTAGTTTTCGTGGAGCTGCGCCCGTACCGCGCCGAGCGGGAAGGATTGCGGCGCGGGTGTCGGCGCATCCTGTTGCGATACCGGCGCCTCATGCTCGGTCGGGGCGGCCGTGCGTGCCGACGGTGCCGCAAAGGCGGCGAAGCTCGCCTGCGGCGCTTCGCCGAGGCCACGCAGCATGGCATCGAATTGGGCCGGTCGGGACGGGGATGTCTCGGGTGTCCAGGGTTGCGGGCGATAGGCCCCGGCCCGGAAGGCCTGCATCATGCCGCGTGCCCCGGTGGTTGCCGCCCGATCGCCTTCGCGTGTCAGTGCCTCGCGGATCGCGCCGATGATCAGCCCGCGGATGAGGCCCGGGTCGCGGAAGCGCACGTCGGACTTCGCCGGATGCACGTTGACGTCGACCAGCGCCGGATCGAGCGTGATCGACAGCACCGCAACCGGGTAGCGGCCGCTCGGGATCGTCTCGGAATAGGCGGCGCGGATCGCCGACAGCAACAATTTGTCCTGCACCGGGCGGCCGTTGACGAAGACATATTGCTGCAGGGAGTTGCCGCGATTGTAGGTCGGCACGCCGGCAAAGCCGGTGAGACCCACGTCTTCGCGCTCTGCATCGATCTCGATCGCGTTGTCGCGGAAATCCTTGCCGAGCACCTGGGCCATGCGCGCTAGGCGGTCGTCACCGGTCGCCGGGAATTCGAGCGTCGAGCGGTCGCTGCCAGAGAGGACGAAGCGCACCGCCGGGAAGGCAATCGCCATGCGGCGTACAATCTCGGAGATCGCGGCCGCTTCCGCCTTCTCGGATTTCATGAACTTCAGCCGCGCCGGCGTCGCGAAGAAGAGATCGCGGACCTCCACGACCGTGCCGGTATTGGCGGGTGAAGGGCGAACCGGGTCGGTCTTGCCGCCGGTGACGGCGATGACCGCGCCTTCGCTGGCGCCGGCCGTGCGCGTCGTGATCGACAGACGGGCGACCGAGCCGATCGAAGGCAGCGCCTCGCCGCGAAAGCCGAGCGTGCGGATGTCGAACAGGCTGTCGTCGAGCTTCGACGTGCAGTGACGGCGGACCGCAAGTTCGAGGTCGTTCGGCGTCATGCCCGAGCCGTTGTCGGTCACGCGCAGCAGCGTCTTGCCGCCGCCGGCGGTCGCGATTTCGATGCGCGTGGCGCCTGCGTCGAGCGCGTTCTCGATCAGCTCCTTGGCGGCGCTGGCGGGGCGTTCGATCACTTCGCCGGCGGCGATCTGGTTGATGAGAGTTTCTGAAAGCTGCTTGATGGCCATGTGCCATTTTCCCGGATTCGCTTGGGAAACGGAAGGGGGAATGGCACCTCGTCCCCGGCCTCGAACACACGCGGTCGTCGACCCGGAAAAATGAGCGAGGGTTTAATCGCCCCTTAACACTCTGCTGCGATTTTCCACAACAACCTGAATGACCACGGGTTTTGTCTTTCGAGCATTGCGGCGTAGCTGGACGCCGTACTCCCTCCGCGCGAAGAGACGCCTGCCAAGGCCTCCCAGCATGTCCCGAAATGAAACCGCCGCTACAGCGCCACGCGTCCCCTTGGGCGCGCCGAGGTCGCTGCAGCATTGTGAATGGCTGCATGCTTCCTCAGATCGAAGGCGATCGAAGCGTGCAGTGGGCGAGTGAGGACAGTGCAATGAGCGATGGGGCGTCGAACGGCGCGGACATCAACCGGATCATTCTGGAGTCGAGTTGCGACGCGCTCGGCATCGCCGTGCTTGTCTGCAGCCGGGACGACACCATTCTCTTTGCCAGCCGCACGATGCTGCAATATTTCCCGGTGCCGGCGGAAATCCTGATGCCCGGCACGCGTCTTCGAGATTTTCTTGGCGCCGTCTACGATACCGGCGTCCGACCCGGAACCGTTCCGGAAAGCAGCCGTCGGCGCACCAATCGCGAGGACTGGATCGCCGAGCATATGGCGCTGCACTGGCGCGAGCGCTACGAGAGCGTCGAGCGCGCCGGCCGGACGCGCTGGGTGTCGATGCGCAAGCGCCGCCTGTCGAGCGGCATCGGCATCCTGTCGATCAGCGACGTTTCCGATCAGAAGAAGCGCGACGAACAGCTTCAGACGGATTTGGAGCGCGTCGAGCTCACCGAGCAGATCCTCGACGCCCAGCCCAATCCGATCTGCGTCAAGGACCGCAATCTCAACTATATCGCCGTCAACAAGGCCTTCTGCCTGATCCATGATCTGCAGCAGGATGCCATCCTCGGCCGCTCCGCCTGGGATCTGGTCGAAAGCGAGCTTGCCGAACGTTTCGAACAGTCGGACCGTATGGTACTCGAAACCGGCAAGCCGTACTCGCAGGCCGAGCACGTCGTGCGCGCCGATGGCAGTGACCTCTGGGTGCTGACGCGCAAGTACCGTGTCGGCATGCCCGGCCGCCACTTCGTCGTCACCTGCATGAACGACGTGACCGATATCGCCGTCCTGCATCAGAGCAGCGATGCGCCCCGGACCGAGGTCGGCCTGCAGATCCGCGACTACAGCATCTTCGCAGCGGCGCAGAATTTCTATGATCCCTTCCGGGCGCTGAACGTCCAGCAGCTTGTGGAAGCAGGGTCGATGATCGAGACCTTGCCCGCCCGCGGCCTTCGTGTGCTGGTCGCCACGGCCGACCGGGCGATGGAAGACCGGCTCGTCGCGCGCCTGCGCGGCTCGGGGCTCGACGCCTGCGCCGTTCGCGATGCCGATGAGCTTCGCGCCTTCGCCCGTGCGGCCGAGGACGCCGGCATCAAGCTCGATGTCCTGCTGCTTGACCTGGCATTTTCCGAGAAACCGCAAATCGCTGCGGCTTGGCGCCACTGCCCGATCCTCCCGCTTTCGGCTGAGCAGGACGGCGCCGCGGTGCTGGCGGAAATCTTCCGCGTCTGCTCCGAGCGGACGGCGGTTTCTCCGACGCCGCAGCCGGATTGGTCGCTGTCGTTTGAAGGCGAGGGGATCGTCGCGCCCCCGCCGACACCGCAAGTCGACGTGCTTGTTGCCGAAGACAACCAGATCAACCAGTTCGTATTCACGCAGATCCTGGAGGGGCTCGGCATCTCGCACCGGATCGCCGCCAACGGCCGCGAAGCCGTCGAACTCTGGCACGAGCTGCAGCCCGCTTTGGTGCTGATGGATGTCTCGATGCCGGTCATGAACGGCTTCGACGCCACGGTCGCGATAAGGTCGGCTGAGCGTGCCAGGGGGCAGAAAACGCCGATCATCGGGGTCACTGCGCAGGCGCTCGATATCGACCTGCAGCAATGCAAGACGTCGGGCATGGACGACCACATCATGAAGCCCGTGAGCCCTGACATGATCGAGGCCGTGCTTAGAAAATTCATGCCGGCAAAGGCAATGCGGACGGCAGGTTGAAAGAAAGACGTGTCAATTCGCTAGAATTGGGGAGGTTAATGGCAGATCTAGGAGCAGGGCGATATCGGATTGTTAACCGCCGATTGCGATCGTCTGCGCCGAATTGCCGTTAAAGTGTAGAGCCTCGCCCGAAATGCATTGCGCCCATCCCGTTGCTCATGTCCGGACCGTGTCGGAACGACATTGCCGGTTCGCGCCGTGGCGTGGGGTTTCGCGGGTCGCGAAGCATCGTTTGCAGTCCGCCGATCGGGCTGCGGAGACGCGGTTATGACGGCCGTCGAGACACCCTATCACCGCATCGGTATCGAGATGCCCGCTGCGACGGGCAATGTCGATCTATTGACGGGGCTCGGTAATGCCCGGTGCCTGCGCCAGACCGTACTTGATCTCGCCAGGGAGCGCGCCAGCGATCCCGCGCCCTTCACCATTGGTCTTGCCAACATCGATGGCTTCAAGCCGATCAATGATCTGTTCGGACCGGCGGCCGGTGACGAGATCCTCTGCCAGGTGGCCTATCGGCTGAAAGCCTGCGCGCCCGAGGGGGCGACGATCACCCGTTCGGAAAGCGATGAATTCGCCTTCGTTCTGCCGCTCGTCTTCGAGCGCAAGGGGGCGGAGAAGGTCGGGCAGATGTTGAAGGAGGTACTGTCGGCGCCCTTCGATCTCGGCGACCGCCATGTGCGTCTCTCCGCGTCCTTCGGCTTTGCGGTCTATCCCTTTGCCGGGGAAGTGTTCGAGGATCTGTTGAAGAGCGCCGATACTGCGCTCTATCGTTCGAAGCGTCGCGGCCGCGGCCAGATCACCGTCTATTCGCAGGAAATCGCCCAGGAGATGAAACGCGCGACGCAGCTCGAGCAGGCGCTGCGCAATGCCATCATCGCGAATGAAGTCGACGTGCATTTCCAGCCGATCGTCGATCTGCGCAACGACGCGGTCGTCGGGTTCGAAGCGCTGGCGCGCTGGTGTGATGCCGACCTCGGCTATGTTTCGCCGGCGGTGTTCGTGCCGTTGGCCGAGGAGCGCGGCTTTATCGAATCTCTGGCGGAAGTGCTGTTGCGCAAGGCGGCGCATGCGGCCCTCTCCTGGCCGAAGGAGCTCTTCCTCTCCTTCAATCTCTCTTCGGCGCAACTCATGGATCCGGCGACCAGTCACCGATTGCTTTCGATCATCCATCAGATCGGCCTCGACCCGCGGCGACTGGAATTGGAGATCACCGAGACGGCGGTCATGGCCGATGCCGACATCGCCCAGAAGATCGTTGCGGAACTGCGGGCCGCCGGCGTGCGCGTCTCGCTCGACGACTTCGGCACCGGGCAATCGAGCCTGGGTCGCTTGCGCGATTTTTCCTTCGACAAGGTCAAGATCGATCGCGCCTTTGTCTCGCGTATTTCCGCCGACCGTGCCTCGGAACACATCATCAAGGCGATCGTCGCGATGTGTGAGGGCCTGGAGTTGGAGGTCGTCGCCGAAGGTATCGAGGACTTTTCCGAGGCACTGAAGCTGAAGGCGCTCGGTTGCGGTCTCGGGCAGGGCTACTTCTACGGAAAACCGGCCGATGCTGTGGCGACGATGCGGTACCTTTCCGATCGCTATCGCGACGTCTCGGCCCAGGCCTGAACCGGTCTATTCATTCACCGCCTCCCGATAACGCCACGCGGTCCCTCCGTCCTTCCTCCAATAACCAGTCGCGGACCCGTTTCGCCTGGGCGTTGAGTTCGCGCGACCGCGGCCAGACGACATAGAAGGCGAGGCCGGTCTTGAGCACGTGTCCCGCGACCGGCATCAGCGCGCCGGACCGGATTTGCGGGTTGATCAGATGTTCCCAGCCGAGCGCCACGCCTTCGCCGGCGAGCACGGCCTGAATGACCAGGACATAGTCGTTGATTGTCAGGCGGCGGGCTTGCTTGGGATAGGTGAGGCCGGCGCTCGCGAACCATTCGGTCCAGTCGCAGGCGCGCCGTACCGGCTCCTCGAGATGAATGAGGTTGTGCCGCTGCAGGTCGGCTGCGGTCTTCGGCAGCCCGTGCTCTTCGATATAGGCGGGCGTTGCGACGGCGTTGACCACCTCCTCGGCGAGCTGGGCGACATGGTAGCGCGGCCAGTGGCCGGGGTCGCCGCCGCGGATGCCGAGCGGGATCGGCTCTTCCTCGAGATCGAGATCGCGCACACTGGTCTGGATCCGGAGGTCGATCTCCGGCAGGTCCTCGCGCAGGCGGTTGAGGCGCGGCAGCATCCACATCGAGGCAAAGGCGGTCGACGCCGCAAGCGTCACGTTGGTTTCGCGGCCCTTGGCGCGGATGTCCTCGGCCGACTTCTGGATGCGCGACAGGCCGACGGACACGTCGGCGTGAAACTTCTCGCCGGCTTCGGTCAGTTCTACGGCCCGATGCACGCGATGGAAGAGCGGCACGCCCAACTGTTCCTCGAGGCCACGAATGGCATACGATACCGCAGCCTGGGTCATGCCGAGTTCGTTTGCGGCACGGGTGAAGTTCTGATGACGGCCGGCCGCCTCGAAAACGATGAGGCTGGCGGCGGAGGGAAGCAGGCGGCGGAGGTTTTCCATAAATCATGCTTATCGCATGGATCGATTTTTTCCAGCGTTACAACGGAATTTTTCGCCAATAGCATCATCCTGAGTGATGGGAGGATGCAAAATGGATACGGCACCGGCAGCAGGCGAGGCGGCACCGAGACGGACGCGGGGCTCAAGGCCGCAACGACGCGAAGGCGCAGGCCAGAGTCTCGGCGTTCCCTATATCGTCCGGAATATTCCGACCTACGATATCCTCGGTGAAGAGAGCCTCGTCAGGATCGAGGCGATCGCCGATCGCATCCTCGCCGAGGTCGGCATCGAGTTCCGCGACGACCCGGAAGCACTCGTCCATTGGAAGCGGGCTGGTGCGACGGTCGATGGCGTACGGGTCACCTTCGAGCCGGGCATGCTCAAGGAGATCGTCGCCTCCGCACCGAGGCAGTTCACCCAGCACGCCCGCAATCCGGCCCGCAACGTCGAAATCGGCGGCAACAACGTCGTCTTCTCGCCGGCCTATGGGTCGCCTTTCGTCATGGATCTCGACAAGGGCCGGCGCTACGGCACGATCGAGGACTTCCGCAACCTGATCAAGCTGGCGCAGTCGAGCCCCTGGCTGCACCATTCCGGCGGCACGATCTGCGAGCCGGTCGATGTGCCCGTCAACAAGCGCCACCTCGACATGGTCTACAGCCATATCAAATATTCCGACCGCGCCTTCATGGGTTCGATCACCGCGGAAGAGCGGGCCGAGGATTCGATCGAAATGGCGCGCATTCTCTTCGGCCGTGATTTCGTCGACTGGAACTGCGTCATCCTCGGCAACGTCAACGTCAACTCGCCGCTGGTCTGGGACGGGACGATGACGAAGTCGCTGCGGGCCTATGCGCGGGCGAACCAGGCTGCCGTCATCGTGCCGTTCATTCTCGGCGGCGCCATGGGACCGGTGACCAATGCCGGCGCCATCGCCCAGTCCTATGCCGAGACGCTCGCCGGCTGTGCGCTGACCCAACTCGAACGCAAGGGCGCGCCGGTCATCTTCGGCAATTTCCTGTCGTCGATGTCGCTGCGCTCGGGTTCGCCGACTTTCGGCACGCCGGAGCCGGCGATCGGCAGCATGGTCGTTGGTCAGCTCGCACGCCGGCTCGGCCTGCCGCTGCGCTGCGCCGGCAACTTCTCTAATTCCAAGCTACCTGACGCGCAGGCGATGCAGGAAGGCGCGATGTCGATGCTGTCGGCGGTGCATTGCGGCGCGAACTTCATCCTGCATTCGGCTGGCTTCGTCGATGGCTTGCTCGCCATGTCCTACGAGAAGTTCGTCATGGACACGGACTTCTGCGGCGCGCTGCATTCCTATCTCGCAGGCGTGGTCGTCGACGATAACACGCTGGCGATGGACGCCTTCCTGCAGGTCGGTCCCGGCAGCCATTTCCTCGGCTGCGACCACACCATGCGCAACTACCAGACCGCCTTCTGGGATTCGGCGCTCTCCGACAACGAACCGTTCGAGAAATGGGTCGAGCAAGGCGAGACGGACATGGCGACGCGGGCGAACCGCGCCTGGAAGAAGACGCTCGCCGAGTACCAAGCGCCGCCGCTGGATGTGGCGCTCGACGAGGCGCTGATCGATTATGTCACGCGCCGTAAGGAGAGTATGGCCGATGCTTGGTATTGATGAAACCGGTATGCTCGGACGCCTTTCAAGGAACAGGAAATGACATCGTCGAACTGCTGCAGCCCTATCGCCTCAAGCATCTGACGCTCAAGAAGCGGATCATGTCGATGGCTCATGAACCCGCCCATTCCGAAGATGGCATGCCAAAGGATCGCTATCGGCTATATCAACCTGGAAAAGGCCAAGGGGCGGCATGGCGCTGACGATGATCGCGGGCTCGGCGATCGTCTCGGAGGGTTCCCCGCCGGCTTTCGGCAATCTCCCTGCGTATTCGGATGAGATCGTGCCGTGGCTGAAGAAAGTCGCCGCCGACTGTCATGAAACATGATTGCGCCGTGATGATCCAGCTCACCCATCTTGGAAGCCGCACCGGCTGGAACAAGGGTGACCGGCTGCCGGTGTTTCGGCATCGCCGGTACGCGAGCCGGCGCATCGTTCTTTTCCCAAGGGCGAAGTCCCAGAGCCGGCTTCGACATGGTCCGGATCGGCGACGCCGTTTCCAGTCGCAACATTCACGCGAGCATCTATGACGCCCTTCGCTATGGGGTGCTTCGTGTGAACGCAGAAAGAGCGGCGGTGCGTACCGCCGCCCTCTGGGCGCATCGAACAACCTGATACTCTTTACTGCTTCGGCCGCGCCGGTGTCGTGCCTGTCGAAGAGGTCGTCGAGGTGTCAACCGGCTGGTTGGCGTTCTGCTCGGCGATCTTCTGCGCCTTGGTCTTGAACTCCGGGGCCGCCTTCAACGTATCTGCGGTTTCCGTTGTCGTCAGCTTCAGGGCGTCCGTATTCGGCTGTTCCGCAATCGAAATGCGATCGAAAGGAACCGCTACGTCCTTTTCACCGAGACCCAGGAAGCCGCCGACACCGATGATGGCTGCCTCAACGCCACCATCCTTCTTGATGATCAGGTCGTTGATCTCGCCGATGCTTTCGTCACCGGCATTGTAAACGCTCTGACCGATATAGGTGCTGGCTGCGATCTGGTCGCTCGCCTGCTCCGTCAGGTAGGTAGCATCGGACTTCGCGACATCGGCAGGTTTCTCACCTGCTGCCGGAGGCGTCGTCGTCTGAGCCTCGTTGGCCGGAGCTTCCGTAGCCGGGGCCGGCTGTTTGGGCTTCATGGTCTGCGTCTGGTCGGACTGAGGCTGTGTCGTATCCTGGGTGTAAGCTACCGGAGCGACAGCAAGACCCGCGAAGAGCGCGCCAGCCGCGACGGTTGTTACGAGTTTCTTAGTCATGTCAAACTGCCTTTCCTTGACGTTTCCGATCAAGGCACGGGCCTGGCCGCTGCCGCCAGTTCCACCGCACCGGTGATACGACGTCAACGCTTAAGCGCCCAAACGGTTCCGGAAAAACAGTCCAAGTCCCAATGGGTAAGGCCGAACTTGGGTTCAATCTTCCATATCCCTTGGAATTTGATGGGAGAATATCGGATATCTTGCAGGGGAGGGCGATCCTATACTCGGTATATATGTATTTTAGAAGTTTAGAATGATCTTCTATTCGTTCATTGATTCTTGATTGTTCTTGCGGATACTTCGGTGAAGACAGGATAGGGAGCGCCGCTGCTTTCGTGCTGTATCCCCTGGGCGACAATCACCATGTTACTGCCGCGCCGCTTTCTTTCGGTCTCCCTGCTGTCTGTCCTGGTCATGGCCGCTCTCGTTTCGATCGAGCGCAACCTTTTTGGCGCCCGCTATTTTTCCGAGCGGGTTCCCCAGGTCCAGCCTTATAACCTCTGGCATGCCTGGGTCGCGCTCAGCCTGTCGCTCGCCGCGGTTCAGGGGTTCACCCGAGACGTCTCAGGGCTTGGAGAGCCGGTGCTGCGGCTGGCCTCGCGTCGTGAGCTATGGATCTGCGTGGCGGTGTGGACGCTTGCGACGGTCACGGCATTGATTTTCGCCGTGGACCCACATGCTTTCAGTCTCCTGGCGCGCGAAGACGGCCCGGTCGAGTGGTCGTCCGCCATGCTGATCTTCATCGCGTGCGGGTTCCTTGCGGCAGTTGCCGCGGGCCAGGTTCGTGCCGCCTGGACCGGGGCAGGGCGCCTTGCCTTCGTCGCCGCAGGCGCTGCGGCGTTTCTGAGTGCCGGCTTCTTCGTGATTGGGATGGAGGAGATATCCTGGATGCAGCGCATCTTCGGCATCTCCACGCCGAAAGCGCTGTTGGCCGTCAACAGGCAGCAAGAATTGAACCTGCACAACATTTCAACCGGTTTCTCGGAGTTGCTCTACTACACCGGCAGTTTTATCCTGCTGACGCTCGCGCCCTTCGTCTGGCTCTATCTTCGGAAGAGTGTGAGCCTCGGCCGGCTCGACGCCTTCGCGCCGAGCGTCCTCGTGCTGGTGGCAAGCGCGCCAATGGCCGCTTTCAACAGCGACAACTGGAGCATGCTTCCGACGCAGATGATGGTGATGATGACCGTCATCATGTTGCTGGTGATCGCCGATATGGCATTGAAGGCGGGCCACTGGCGCGAGTTCATTGTGCTGACGGCTGGCGCCGTTCTGGTCGTTTCCCTTCAGGAACTGTTTGTCCTGCGGGCTTCGCAGCTCGTCCGACTCTGGGACCCGACGGAATACAAGGAATTCTTCATTGCCCTTGGTCTTGCGGTTTACGGCTTTCAGACCTGGTCGCGTCTTCGTTCGCCGGTGACGGCACCGTCAGCAGGACGCCCCATCAACTCCCGTCCCGTTGCCGGATAAAAATACCCCGCTGGTCTGGCGGGGTATCTGGTCAATGGTCCTTTGGATGCCTTGCGGTCAGTGGCTTTCCCGCAGGACCTCGCTGCCGCTGCCGCCGACGAGGAAGTCGAGATCCGCACCCTTGTCGGCCTGCAGCACCGTGTCCTGGTAAAGCTTGTAATAGCCGCGCGTCCATTTCTGCGGCGGGGCCTGCCAGGCGGCCATGCGCGTCGCAAACTCCTCGTCGCTGATCATCAGGTTGAGCTCGCCCTTCATCGCGTCGAGACGGATGCGGTCGCCGGTCTTGACGATGGCGAGCGGGCCGCCGGCGTTTGATTCCGGGCTGACGTGCAGGACGACGGTGCCGAAGGCGGTACCGGACATGCGGGCGTCCGAAACGCGCACCATGTCGCGCACGCCTTTTTCCACCAGTCGCCGCGGGATCGGCATGTTGCCGACTTCGGCCATGCCCGGGTAGCCTTTCGGTCCGCAGCCCTTGAGCACGAGGATGGTGTCCTCGGTCACCGGCAGATCCGGATCGTCGATCTTTGCCTTCAGGTCCTCAATGGTCTCGAAGACATAGGCCGGGCCCTCGTGTACGAGCAGATGCTCGCTCGCAGCCGACGGCTTGATGACGGCACCGTTCGGCGCGAGGTTACCCTTGAGCACGCGAATGCCGGCGGCAGCCCTGAGCGGATTGTCGAGCGGGCGGATAACGTCGTCGTTGTAGACTTCGGCATCTTCCCAATACTTGCTGATCGGCACGCCGAAGACCGTCGGCGCATCGGCATGCAGCAGATGCTGGATGCGGTTCATCACTGCCGGCAGGCCACCCGCATAGGCGAGGTCCTCGATCAGATATTTGCCCGACGGCATGCAATTGACGATGCACGGCACCTGGCTTCCGACACGGTCGAAGTCTTCGAGACAGAGGTCGACGCCGGCGCGGCCGGCAATCGCCAGCATGTGAACGACGGCATTGGTCGATCCGCCGACAGCGGCGTTGGCAATGATGCCGTTCTCGAAGTTCTTCCTGGTCAGCACCTTCGACAGGCGCAGGTCCTCGTGCACCATCTCGACGATGCGCTTGCCGGTCATGTGCGACAGCGCCATGCGGCGGGCGTCGACGGCGGGCAGCGCCGCATTGGTCGGCAGCGACAGGCCCATCGCCTCGACGACCGAGGCCATGGTGGTGGCGGTGCCCATGGTCATGCAGACGCCCGGCGAGCGCGACATGCCGCTCTCGGCCGCCATGAATTCCTGCATGCTCATCTCACCGGCGCGCACGGCCTCGGAGAATTTCCAGACATCCGTACCGGAGCCGATGTCCTTGCCCTTCCACTTGCCGTTCAGCATTGGGCCGGAGGAGACGACGATCGTCGGTAGGTCGACCGAGGCAGCCCCCATCAACTGGCCGGGCGTGGTCTTGTCGCAGCCGCCGAGCAGCACCACGCCGTCGATGCCGTAGGCGCGGATCGCTTCTTCGACGTCCATGGCGAGCAGGTTGCGGAAGAGCATCGCGGTCGGCCGCATCTGCGTCTCGCCGAGCGAGGACACCGGGAACTCGACCGGAAAACCGCCGGCCTCCCAGACGCCGCGTTTTACACCCTCTGCCAGAATGCGCAGGTGGCTGTTGCAGGGCGTCAGTTCCGACCAGGTATTGCAGATGCCGATGATCGGGCGACCGTCGAAAACATGGTCCGGAAATCCCTGGTTCTTCATCCAGGAACGATGGATGAAGCCGTCCTTGTGGGTGCCGCCGTACCAGTGGCGGCTGCGCAGTTCTTTCTTCTTGTCGCTCATGCGAGCTCCTCCTCACCATGCGATGAAACGCGTGGCTGAATTGTATGACTTTTTATTGGCGCTTCGCCAAGAGGTTCCGTTCAGAGTCGGAAGGATGGTTCAAACCGGCCCTTGACGCTGATGCCGAGATCGAAGGTCTTGCCGGCATGGGGGTCGACGGCGCGCGTGGCGTCGTCCATATCCTGCCAGGCGGATGTCACCAGCATGCGGTCGGCCTTCGGGCCGATGAAGGCCGTGCAGCTCGGCTGCGTCGTCGGCACCGCATAACGCGCGGTCCGCATACCGTCGGGCCGGTAGACGTCGACCGTGCCGCTGCCCCAGCGGGCGTTCCAAATCAGGCCATCGGCATCGCATATGGAGCCGTCAATGCCACCGGCTTCGCCACTGCTGTCGACAAGCAGGCTGGGCTCACCTTTCGGCAGTCCGGTCCCGGCGTCGATATCGACGCGCATCAGGTGGTTTATGTCGGTGTCGACGAAATAGGCGACGGTTCCGTCTGGCGAAAAGCAGATGCTGTTCGGAATGGTGATCCTGTCGTAGAGCTTCGTCACCGTCGTACCGGCCACGTGATAGATCGCACCGGCGCCCTTCTCGGCGCTGCGTCCCATGGTGCCGATCCACAGCGAACCGGAAGCATGGACGCGGCCGTCGTTCGAGCGATTGCCGGGCTTGTCCTCAAGCGTGGTGAGCAAGCTGAAGGCGCTGGTCTGCGCGTCCCTGACGAAGAGGCCCTGGTCGGTCGCGACCAGTTGCCGCGACGGATCGATGACGGCGAGCACGCTTCCGAGGAATGGCAGGTTGTGCACGGCCTTGCGGCCGGTTTCGAGATGCAGTTCGTGCAGTTCCTGGCCCTTGATGTTGAACCACCAGGCGGTACCGGTGGCCGGGTCAAAGGTCGGGCCTTCGCCGAGGATCGAGGTCGCCTCGCAAAGGATGCTGCCGGAAAAAGGAATGGTATCGCTCATCAGCGTGCTCCGTAGACGGCGTCATAGGCCTTGATCGTTGCGACGGCGCGTTCGCCGACTTCGGCGGCGCTCATGCCCGGCTTGTAAAGGCTGGAGCCGAGGCCGAAGCTGCGGATGCCGGCCTTGGCGTAGTCGCCGAAATTCGCGTCTGAAACGCCACCGACGGCGGCAATCTCGAGGTCGGGCGGCAGGATCGCGCGGATCGCGGTGATGCCCGATGGCCCGAGCACACTCGCCGGGAAGAACTTGAGGCCGGTCGCGCCGGCTGCCGCGGCCGAAAGCGCTTCGGTCGGGGTGAGCACGCCGGGCATGGTCACCATGCCCTTTTGTGCCGCAAGGGAAATGACCGCCGGCTCGACGTTCGGGCTCACCATCAGCCGCCCGCCGACATCGGCAAGCTGCTCCACCTGCGCCGTCGTCAGCACCGTGCCGGCGCCGATCAGGCAATTCTCCGGCGCCATTTTCACGGCAGTCCCGATCGAGCGGAACGGATCGGGGGAATTCAGCGGGATCTCGATGGCGGTGAAGCCGGTTTCGATCAGCGCGCCGACGACGCCTTCGGTCTCTTCGGGCTTAAGGCCACGCAAGATCGCGATCAGCGGATATTTCATCGGCGGAAAGGGAATGCGGTTCATGAGCTTGTCTTTCGTTCAGAGGGGCCAGATCGCCTGGGCGGCGGTCGAGAGGCCGGCGCGGACCGCCGTGTCGGCATCGACGACCCTGAGCGGGCGGCCGAGGCTTTCGAGCGCGGCTTGATAAAGTGTACCAAGTGAACCGGAGGCGACGAGGCAGATGCCGTCGATCGTCTCGGCTGAGGCCAGTGCGCCGGCGATCTCGAGGCCGATCAAGGTGCCCGACAGCAACGCCTTGGCGTCGGTCGCACTGGCGCCGTGCAGCAATTGCCCGGCACGCGCGCCGAAGATCAGGCTGGTCGCAAGCGCCGGATTGGTGCTGGCCTCCGCGACGGCCGCCGCAAAAGCGGGATGATCGCCGGAAAAGGCATGCGCGTCCGCAATCGAGTGGCTGAGGATCGAATGTTTCGAGATCACGTCGAACAATTCGCCGGTCATGAAGGTGGAGAAGCCGCTGACTGCGCCGTCTTCGAGGCGAACCCATTTGCTGTGCGTTCCCGGCATGCAGACGAGGTGCCGGCCGCGGCCGAGCTCGCTGGCGGCGCCGAGCAATTGCGTTTCCTCGCCGCGCATGACGTCCGGGTGCCGCCTGTCGCGTTGCGCGAGACCCGGCAGGATGCGGATGTCCCGATCGAGATCCGGTACTGCCACCGCACGGGCGGCGATGTCGGTCAGGGCCGCCGGGGTATCGAGATAGCCGGCCTCGACCCAGCCCTGCTTGGCGCCGGCCATGCCGCAGATGATCGCGGGCAGATGGCCGGGCGCCTCGACGGCCGCCAGGTGCTTTTCCAGAACCGCATGGAAGCCGCTTTTGCTGGCGGTCGTCATGCCTTCCCCGCTGCGGCGTTCGGCAAGCACCGAGCCATCCTCGCCGATGATCCACAGCCGGAAACTCGTGGTTCCCCAGTCGACTGCGGCATAATAGGCTGCCGTCATCAAAGTGCGCCTCCATCGATGATCATTGTTTGTGCGGTCATGCCCGAGGAGCAGTCCGACGCGAGGTAAAGGCAGGGCCCGACGAGATCGTCGGCGGTCAGGCTGCGTTTCAGGCACTGCCTTTCCTGCATCTTGGCGATTGCCATGTCGCTGAGCCACAGCCGCTTCTGCCGTTCGGTGACGATCATGCCGGGCAGGATTGCGTTGACGCGGATATTGTCCGGCCCGAGCCTGCCGGCGAGCGATTTGGTCAGGCCGACGATGCCGGCCTTCGCCGTCGCATAGCCTGGAATTTCGCCCATGTTGAGCAGAAAGGCGATCGACGAGAAATTGACGATCGAGCCACCGCCGGCTTGCCGCATGTGCGGCGCGACCGCCTGGCTCATGAAGAAGAGGTGCCGGAGATTGACCGCCTGGCTTTCGTCCCAGCTCTCTTCGGTCACGGCTTCCAATGCCTGGCGATCATCGCGCGCCGCATTGTTGACGAGCACATGGATTGCGCCGAGCGATTCTATCGCGGCTTCCGCCGTGTGACGCACCGCTTCGATATCGCGCAGGTCTCCGGGAATGAAATGCGGCTTGTAGCCGGTTTGATCGTCGAGCCGTTCGCAGAGATCGGCGCCTGCCCGCTCGTCGATATCGACGAAGGCGACCCGCGCGCCCTGGCGCACGAAGCCCTCGACCAGGGCGGCGCCGATACCCGAGCCGCCGCCGGTTACCAGCACGCAGCGGTCACGCAAGTCGTGAAACTGTACCTTGGGCGCCGGCATGTCCCGCACTCCCCCGTGAAGGCCGTTTAAGGTTTCAGATGGTTCCATTATTCGGAACTTGATTTTAGTATGTGGAATTATCGGATCGAAGCGTCTATCTTGTCAAGATCAGGCGCGCGACGGCGACAGCCACTTGAAGACAAGCGAATGACGATGACAAACGAGATGATGGCAGCGCCTGAGGCGCGCGGGGAGGCCGGCACGGGCACGCTCGGCAAGGCGATCGCGGTGCTGGAAGCCGTGGTTACTGCAGATGGCCCGCAGCGCTTTACCGATATTCTTGCCCGCTCCGGCCAGCCGCGCGGCACATTGCATCGGCTGCTTAGCCACCTCGTCGAAGAAGGGCTGCTGGTTCAGCGCCGCGATCTGTCCTACGAGCCCGGCCTTCGGCTGCTGACGCTTGCCTATCGTTCCTGGTCTGCCAACCGCTTTCGCGACGTCGCCGAACCGCATCTGCAGCGTCTGCACGAATTGACCGGCGAGACCGTGCATCTCGGCATCCTGCGCGAAACGGAGATCGTCTATGTCGACAAGGTCGAGAGCCGGCAGACGGTGCGCATGAGCTCGCAGATCGGCAAGGCCTCACCGGCCTATTGTACCGGCATCGGCAAGGCGGCGTTGTCCTTGCTGGGGCAGCCGGAACTGGAGCATGTGCTGGCGAGGACCGAGTTTCACCCGTTCACCTCGCATACGCATCGTTCGGCTGCGACGCTGCTCGCGGAAGTCGAGGAAATCCGGCGCGACGGCCACGCCTTCGATCGCGAGGAACATGAGGCGGAGATACGTTGCGTGGCTGCACCCATCGCTATTCCCGGGAGCGAGCTTGCCGCCGGAATTTCGGTGACGGGGCCGGCCTACCGGGTCAGCATGGAGCAACTGGTGGCCTGGGCAACCCCTGTGCGCGAGGCGGCTCGGGCGATCGCCGAGGAGGCGGCAATCCGGCTCGGACCCGGGCGTGGTGGACCTTGAATTCACTTTACGGTAAATTAGAAACATCGACTGGACGCGGCGCGTCAAGCTCGATAACTTTTAATATATCAGACTCAGGTTCGTGGATGGTCTTAGTCTGGTTTGGTTTTGGTATTTGTAGAATTTTTGACGTGATCTTCAAGCGGCGTCAGCGGCCGGCCCCCTTTTGGCGCCGGATGTGGAGAAGGGCGGAAGATGATCGATTTCAGCGCGAATTTGTCGTCGTTGACGCTTCCTGATGGGCGGAGCATCAGGGGGCCGATCTGTTGTGAAGAAGACTTTCGGCGAGTGATCGCCCAGGTCGCGGATGCCTATGGTTTCCGCGGCTTTCTGGTGCTTGCCGTCCCCGATACGGGCTCCAGCAGCCTGTCGGCCAACGCACTTATGACCAATTATCCGACTGCGTTTCTGCAGGGCTATGACAGCGCCGGCCTGATCAATGGCAGTCCGGTGATCCAGCGGCTGCGCCGCAGCACCATTCCCTTCACCTATGACGCGCATCAACTGGCGCGTCGCCGCTCCGACGGCAAGGGGGATGCGGCCATTTGCGTTTTCGAGCAGGCGAACATGCCGCGCGGCCTCTATCTGCCGGTCCATGACGCGAACGGGCATCGCGCGGCGATCGCCTTCGGCGGTGATCGCCCCGTCGTTTCCAACGACGAGTTGCAGGAGCTCAATCTGTGGGCGGGCGTGCTCTACAGCAAGTACATGGAGGTTCGTGAGCGCGGTCGGCGCGGGGCGGGGAGCCTTTCGCGCCGCGAGGTGGAGTGCCTGCGATGGGCGGCTGCCGGCAAGACCACCAGTGAGATGGCGAAAATCCTGGCGCTGTCCGAATATACGGTCAACCATTACCTCAACCGCGCGACGCGCAAGCTGGACTCGGTCAACCGCGTCCAAACGGTCGCGAAGGCCGTGCGCGCCGGTCTCATCAATTGACGATCGGTGCCGGCCGCGCCTGAAGCGGACGGCCCGTCTGCCCTTCGCGAAGGAAATACACAGACTTTTGGGCCGCGGAGGCAGGGATTCTCGATCATCTGTTGGCATTGGCAGGCCGCTCGGTCTATTTGATAATTGATGAATGCCATGGAACGCGCGAATGCAGGATACGATGACGGCCGGGATGACTGACGCAGATCTGCCCCGGGGCGGCGATTTCGCGTCCGAGATCGCAACGCTTGAGACCCAGTTCGATATCATCCGCTATATGCGGCGGATTACGCAGGTCTTCGGCTTCAAGACCTTTCTGATCTGCTCGATCCCCTCGATCGACGTGGAGCGTCTGGCTGCGAGCACCGTCATCTCCAACATGCCGGCGGAACTGCTGAACAAATATGACAGCCTGTCGATGCTGCGCTTCAGCACCGGCGTTCGCCGCCTGCGCGAGACGACGACGCCATTCCAGGTGACGCTCGAAGCCTGGGAAGGCGAGGGCGGAAAACCGGAAACCGCGTCCGAATACATCACGATGCTGCGCGAGAACGGCATCTTCCAGGCAAGCTATTTCCCGGTTCATGACGCCGAGGGCGGCCGCGGCGCGGTCATCCTGATGGGGCCGCTGGTCGAATTGCCGATGACGGTGACCATGGAACTGCAGATGATTGCGATCCATGTCTACAATCGCCTTGCCGAGATCGGCTCCGTGTGGAAGAGCAGCGGCGCGACGCTGTCGGAGCGCGAGATCCAGTGCCTGAGCTGGACTGCCGCCGGAAAGACCAGCGCTGAGATCGCCGGAATCCTCGGGCTCTCCGAACACACGGTGAATCATTATCTCAATCATGTGACGAAGAAGCTCGACGCCGTGAACCGCACGCAGGCGGTCGTGAAGGCGATGAAAAAGGGCTACATCAGCTAACCCTCCTGGTGCCGAAGGCCGCTGCCCTCTCGGGCGCCCCGTCGTGCGTTCACGAAGGGGACCGACCATCGTAGCCGCCGGAATTTCGCAGCCTGTCGCGCAGAACCGCTCAGCGACTTGCGATAACGGCGCGAAAAATATCAAAAGCTTGAAGCGCAAGGAGCGATCGGAAAGAGCGCGATGCGCCGTAATATTTCTGCGATCGCCGGCCGACCTGCTTCATCCTTGGACGATCTGCAGACGGTTGCTCAGATTCTGAGCAGATGCCTCAGCCACGTCTTTCGTCAGAAATTCGCTCATCTATTTGAAATTTATTGCTGTTTTCGTCTGATATGAATCTGGCACGCATCCTGCTTTACTATTGGCGTGTCCAGAGGGGACTAAAAAGAAGACAGCGCCCAAGAAGGTCGCGATCGAAAGGGCCACTGCCCACCTCAAGGTGATCCCGGATGTACGGACACCGGGGTGGGTGGTGGCCCTTTCTTTTTCCGATATGTCGCATTGGCGAAGCGCCCGGCCTCGACTATCTAAGGGATAACAAAAGAATGAGAGGGCGCGATGCCGGAAGTCACGAAAGAAGTGGTCCTTGAGAAGCTGCGCACGGTGCGTGGCCCGGACATGGAAGGCAACATCGTCGATCTCGGACTCGTGTCTGATGTCTTCATCTCCGATGGCAAGGCCTATTTCTCGATCACCGTGCCGGCCGACCGCGCCAAGGAATTGGAGCCGATGCGGGCCGCAGCCGAGCGCGTCGTGCGCGACATCCCGGGGATCACGGCGGCAATGGTGGCGTTGACCGCCGACCGCAAGGCGGCGCCCGCCGGTGCGCCGGTGCAGCGTCCGCAGCCCTCGGCAGCGCCTCATGCCGGCCATTCCCATGCGCCACGTCCCGCCGGTGGCCCGCCGGCCAAGGCCGGCATTCCGGGTGTCGGCGCCATTATCGCGGTTGCCTCCGGCAAGGGTGGCGTCGGCAAGTCGACGACCTCGGTCAACCTGGCGCTGGCGCTGAAGGCGAACGGCCTGAAGGTCGGCCTGCTCGACGCCGACATCTATGGTCCCTCGATGCCGCGCCTCCTGAAGATTTCCGGAAGGCCGCAACAGATCGAAGGACGCCTCATCCGTCCGATGGAGAACTATGGCCTCAAGGTCATGTCGATGGGCTTCCTCGTCGACGAGGAAGTGGCGATGATCTGGCGCGGGCCGATGATCCAGTCGGCCCTGCTGCAGATGCTGCGCGAAGTCGCCTGGGGCGATCTCGATGTGCTGGTCGTCGACATGCCGCCCGGTACAGGCGATGCCCAGCTCACCATGGCGCAGCAGGTGCCGCTCGCCGGCGCCGTCATCGTCTCGACGCCGCAGGATTTGGCGCTGGTCGATGCCCGCAAGGGCCTTACCATGTTCCGCAAGGTGGAAGTTCCGGTTCTCGGCATCGTCGAGAACATGAGCTATTTCATCGCGCCCGATACCGGCAAACGCTACGATATCTTCGGTCATGGCGGTGCCCGCAAGGAAGCCGAGCGCATCGGCGTCCCGTTCCTCGGCGAAGTACCCCTGACCATGGGAATTCGCGAAACATCGGATGCCGGGACGCCGCTCGTCGCGTCCGACCCGGCCGGCGAGGTCGCTCGCATCTACCGCGGTATCGCGACCAAGGTCTGGGACCAGATATCCGCCACGCAGCAGGACAAGAGCCGCGCAGCGCCGACCATCGTCTTCGAGTGACCGATTACGCGGAGGTCGGTTGGCCTTTCCGCGCCGCGGTACTCTCGGGCCTGGCGCAGGCCGCAATTCAAGGTGCTCCTGCGACTTTGCATGTCAGCCATGACGTCGCGCCGGGCGCCGAATCGTTTTGCCCTTGATTCGATTTTGATTTAAGCAAACATGCGGTAGGGTGGAGCCGATATGGCGGCACACGCCCGCGTGTCGGATTGCAAGGGGGCATTGATTTTGCGTTTGCGTTGCGCCATATGCCTTGCCGCACTTGCGAAGGTGCCCAACTTGACGCCCTCTCGCCGGAGATTTTGGCCTCGCGCGATGACTGAGTTGAAGACTTTGTCCTGACTGGCGGAACGCTCCATCCGATGGATCTCTATTGTGGGTATTTTGTGGCGCACGACCTTTCGCCTTCGCGGTTCGGCACACTGCATGAATCCTCAAACCGGAATGGATTTAAGGATGAAATTATGCGGCCGCTCACTGTGCTACGGCCACGTTTGAGCATGTTGGCAGACCGGCGGCGCTGTCAGATTCGCACGACGAGGACGGTCGCATGATCACCGGCTATTGCGCCGATGGGACTGCCGTCGTTCTGACGTCGGCCGAACCACCCGAGAAATTGCGTCCCGATATCATCTGGCTGGATCTGTTCGAGCCCAGCAAGGCAGAAGACCTGATGATGGAGAAGCTTCTCGGCATTTCCATTCCGACGCGCGACGACCTGAAGGATATCGAACCTTCGAGCCGCCTCTATGTCGAGGACAATGCCGTGTTCATGACGGCGTCGCTGGTGTTCCGTTCGGATACGGAAGTGCCTGGCCTGACGGATGTCGGCTTTATCCTGTCCGGTGGCCGGCTTGTGACCATCCGCTACGCCGAGCCCCGGTCCTTCACCCTCTTCAAGACATCGATGCACCGCTTCCCGGGCGGCTGCCGCGACGGTGCGGTCGTCTTGACCCGGCTTCTGGAAACGATTGCCGACCGGACCGCGGAGATTCTCGAGCAAGCGGTCACGAAGATCGACGATCTGTCGATCGACGTCTTCAGCGACAAGGCGGCAGGCAAGCGCCGGCCGCCGCATTATCTCGAAGCGCGCTTGCGTGATGTCGCCGGCCATCATCGTCTTGTCGCCAAGACTCGCGACAGCCTTGCCTCGCTCTCGCGCTTGCTGACCTTCGTCTACACCGTTCCGGTCGTTCAGGAAGACAAGGACACGCGCGAACTCTGCCGTTCGATCTCACGCGATATCCAGTCGCTTTCTGAACACGCAAGTTTCATTTCCGGCAATATCACCTTCCTGCTCGACGCGTCGCTGGGCCTGATCAACGTCGAGCAGAACGCCATCATCAAGATTTTCTCGATCGCATCGGTCGTCCTCCTGCCGCCGACCCTGGTCGCCTCGGTCTACGGCATGAACTTCCGTGTCATGCCCGAACTGGAGTGGCAGCTCGGCTATCCCTGGGCGCTTGCGGCAATGGTAATATCGGCTGTGATCCCCTTCTTCTTTTTCCGCTGGAAAGGCTGGCTTTGATGGCCAGTAGGTTTGCATGACCCAACCGCATGCCCCCTCCCACGAGCCGAAGGATCTGCGCCGCTTGCTGATCCTCGGGCTTGGCTCGATCGGTGTCGTCTATGGCGATATCGGCACCAGCCCGCTCTATGCCTTTCGCGAAGCGCTGCGCCCGGTTTCCCACGACGGCGTGACCGACGTGGAGATCATCGGCCTGATCTCGCTGATGATCTGGACGCTGACGATCATCGTCACGATCAAATACGTGCTGTTCCTGCTGCGCGCCGACAACCAGGGCGAGGGCGGCACGCTGTCGCTGCTCGCCCTTCTGATGAAGTCCGCCAACGGCCACGCGTCGATCCTCTTCTTCATGGGGATTGCCGGTGCAGCGCTCTTCATCGGCGATGCGATGATCACGCCGGCCCTGTCGGTTCTTTCGGCTGTCGAAGGTCTGAAGCTGGTGACGCCGGCGCTATCGGATTACGTGGTTCCGATTGCGGTGGTCATCCTGCTGCTGCTCTTCGCCGTGCAATCCAAGGGGACCGCGGCGGTCTCCAACTTCTTCGGGCCGATCACCCTCGTCTGGTTCCTGGTCATGGGTGCTGTCGGATTGGTCCACATCGCCGATGACATGTCGATCTTCAAGGCGTTCAATCCCTACTATGCCGTGAGCTTCATGCTGAGCGAGGGCTATGTCGGTATCATCGTGCTCGGCGCCGTCTTCCTGACGGTGACGGGAGCCGAGGCGCTTTACGCCGACCTCGGACATTTCGGTCGCCGCCCGATCCAGTGGGCGTGGTTTGTCATCGTCTTTCCCGCGCTGACGCTCAACTATCTTGGACAGGGCGCCTTCGTACTCAAGAACCCCGAAGGCATGTCTGACCCGTTCTTCCTGATGTTCCCGAAATGGGCGCTGCTGCCGGCGGTGATTCTGGCGACCGCCGCCACCATCATCGCCAGCCAGGCGGTGATAACCGGGGCCTTTTCGCTGACGCGTCAGGCGATCCACCTCGGCTTCCTGCCGCGCATGGCGATCTTCCACACGTCGGAAACGCACACCGGCCAGATCTATCTGCCGAACGTCAACACGCTGCTCATGTTCGGCGTCATGGCGCTCGTCTTCGTCTTCGGTTCGTCGGAATCGCTTGCCACCGCCTACGGCATCTCGGTCACAGGCGCGATGGTGGTGACGACGGTGCTTTCCTTCGAGTTCCTGCGCACGCGCTGGAACTGGTCGCCAGTCTGGGCGGCTGCCGTGCTGCTGCCCCTGTTCGCGCTGGAGTTTATCTTCCTCGGCGCCAACATGCTGAAGATCCACGACGGCGGCTACGTGCCGGTGCTGATCGCCGCCACCTTCATCATCATCATGTGGACCTGGCGGCGAGGAACCGAAATCCTGCACGCCAAGACGCGCCACATCGACATTCCATTGGCGAGCTTCATCAAATCGATCGAGCGCAAGAGCGAGCATGCGCCGGTGGCCGTCCCCGGTACGGCCGTATTCCTGACGAGCGATCCGGAATCGACCCCGGCCGCGCTGCTCCACAACATCAAGCACAATCACGTGCTGCACAATCAGAACTTTATTCTGACGATCCGAACCGCCAACACGCCGAAAGTTCCGAAATCCGAGCGGGTGAGCATGCAACCGCTTTCGGATCGCTTCACGCTGCTCGAGATGCGCTTCGGCTTCATGGAAACGCAGAACGTCTCACAGGCGCTCGGCCTTTTCCGCAAGTCGGGGCTGAAGTTCGACATCATGTCGACCTCCTTCTATCTCGGTCGCCGCAAGCTCGTGCCCGATGCCGAATCCGGCATGCCGCATTGGCAGGACCGGCTGTTCATCGCACTTGCCAACGCGGCGATCGACCCGTCCGATTATTTCCGCCTGCCCACCAACCGCGTCGTCGAACTCGGTTCTCACGTCATCATCTGATCCTTTTGCCCCTCCCGGGTGGGCAGGGGCAGGGGGGCTTCGCCTATGCAGAGAGATGAAGCGGAGCCGTTCCCGGCCGGGGCGGCTCCGCTCGCTTTCTGCGGCCATGTCCTTCGGCGCGGCAGCATTAACCAAACATCAAGGTTAATGCTTCATTTTCAAGGCACGAACGAAGCGGCTCCGGCGGGGTGTCCGGCCGCCTCATTGTCTTAGCTTCCTGCGCGGAATCTCCGACGCTGGCTTCTGGCCGGCGCGGGCGGAGCCGTGCCGTCAGTCAAGCGTTTGCGTGGAGTCGGTTGGTGCGTAAGAGTCGGAACCTGCGTCAAAAGTCTCGCCTGAACGTGTCCACGTGGATGGCGCCTGCAATCATCGGCCTCGCGCTCTATCTCGGCTTCCCCTCCGTCGCCGCCTATGCGGATCTCGCGACCTTCCTGTCCGGCATCAATCGCGGCGGCGAACGCTGGCGCATGTACATGACGCCATCGCCGGCGGGCTCGATCCACGAAGTCGAGATGGTCTTTGCCGACCCGATCACGACGGGTGCGCTCGATGGCGGCGCCGGCATCAACATGCCCGATGGCAGCCGCGTCGCACTCACTTCCGAGACCAAACACTCCGGCACGCCCGACGAGGAACGGATCAATCGTCGCGACAAGAAGGGACGCATCGTCGCGGTCACGCCGGTGACGCCGCCGAAGGATTTCACCGCTGGCTCCATCCTGCAGCGCACGAGTTCCCTGACGGAGCCGCGCTTCGAGGAGGGCGAGAAAATGGTCTTCGCCAAGTCACGCATCAAGGGCAAGGAGATCGAGATAGCCACGGCCTTCTACAGAAAGAAGCCACCAAAGGCGGATCCCGGCGTCTCACCCATGCTGGCCAAGCTCGTGACCAACGACAAGCCCGACATTCTTGCGACTGCCTATGTCCGGCCCGAGCCGGACTATGCGCGTGAATCGCCCTTCGACTCGATCCTGCGCGAAGACAAGAACGCGGGTCGCTTCATTCCCGAAATCTCACCCGACGATCATGCCTGGGCAGCAACCGTGTTGCCGCCGACGGTCTTCAGCAAGGAAGAGCAGACCTGCCTTGCCGAAGGCATCTATTTCGAAGCGCGCAGCGAGTCGCTCAAGGGCCAGGCAGCCGTCGCTCAGGTGATTCTCAACCGTGTTCGCAATCCGACCTATCCGAAGACCATCTGCGGCGTCGTCTATCAGAACAAGACCTGGCGCAATCGTTGCCAGTTTTCCTTCGCCTGCGACATGATCCGCGACCTGATCTATTCCCGCTCGCACTGGAAGATGGCCAAGGAAGTCGCAATGGCGGTCACGGCCGGCAAAATCTGGTTGCCGGAAGTGGGGTCTGCTACTCATTATCATGCGACCTACGTCAATCCGCCGTGGGCAAAGACGATGAAGCGGGTCGGCAAGATCGGCATGCACGTCTTCTACCGGACCTATGGTGGCGGCTGGAGCTGAGCGGTGTCGGACGCGATTCCGCCGTCTTTTTCTGCCTGGCCGGAGAGCGGAGATTCCGGCCGGCAGGGCGCAGGAATCCTGCGACAACCTTGTCGCGGATCATGCTTTGTGCCTCTAACCATTTGAATTGTCTTAATAATATTGTCCACGCCCAAGCAGCTCGCATGCCTTGACTATGCGGGTGCCTAAAACTATGTTGCGCGCGACTTCAAATGGGGCCGAAACGTGGCTTGAACGATGGCCTATTGTATGACCGAAATCGCGGTCTGAGACCCGATTAGGACGGCAAGGGAGTTGCCACGTGGCGGAGAAACCTGAAGAAAGTCTGGAAGCGCGGCTGAAGCAGCTCGGCGAGAAGATTGAGGCCAAGAAGCCTCATGCGTCTGATGCAGCAGAGGCCCGTGCCGCCGACAGCCGCAAGGGCTATGCGGCGGCGATGAAGCTCTCGAGCGAATTCATCGCCGGCATCGTTGTCGGGGCGTTTCTGGGCTATCTTTTGGACCACTTTGCGGGTACAGGGCCGTGGGGCATGATCGTCTTCCTGCTTCTTGGCTTCTGCGCCGGCGTGCTGAATGTGCTGCGCTCGGCCGGTATGGTGGCGACATCGGAAGCCGGAAGAGATGGCTCTGGGAATGACAAGAAGGACGGAGACGCCCACTGAGGCGTTGTCCCGAAGAAAACGGTTTCCGCTCTCGGGCGGGCAGAACGAAAGAGAAGCGCGGTGTCAAACGATCCGACCCACCAGTTCCTGGTCAACAAGATTGTCCCGATCGAGATTGGCGGAATTGACTTTTCCTTCACCAATGCGTCGCTGTTCATGGTCGCGACCGTGGGTGCTGCCGCAGGCTTCCTTTATCTGACGACGTCGCAGCGCGGTCTGATCCCGACCCGCATGCAGTCGGTCTCCGAAATGTCCTACGAATTCATCGCCTCGATGCTGCGCGAAGGCGCCGGCAGCGGCGGCATGAAGTTCTTCCCGATGGTGTTCTCGCTGTTCATGTTCATCCTGACGGCGAACCTGCTCGGCATGATGCCCTACTTCTTCACGGTCACCAGCCAGATCATCGTCACCTTCGCGCTCGCCGTCTTCGTTATCGGCACCGTCATTCTCTATGGTTTCTACAAGCACGGTCTCGGCTTCCTGAAGCTCTTCGTGCCGCATGGCGTTCCCGGCGTGCTCTTGCCGCTCGTCGTCGCGATCGAAATCATCTCGTTCCTTTCCCGCCCCATCAGCCTCTCGGTCCGTCTCTTCGCAAACATGCTGGCCGGCCATATCACGCTGAAGGTCTTCGCAGGCTTCGTCACTTCGCTGAGCGCCCTTGGCGCGCTCGGCATCGGTGGTGCCGTCCTGCCGCTCATCATGACCGTCGCCATTACCGGTCTTGAATTCCTCGTCTGCTTCCTCCAGGCCTATGTCTTCGCGGTACTGACCTGCATGTACCTCAACGACGCTGTCCATCCCGGAAGCCACTAAGGAATAACAGTCGCTTGCTTCCGGCCGGCCCGCCGCCGGAAGCGCAATCCTAAGCCGCAACACCATTCGAAGGAGTTCAAACATGGAAGCGGAAGCAGCAAAGTACATCGGCGCAGGTCTCGCTTGCCTCGGCATGGCCGGCACGGCTCTCGGCCTCGGCAACATCTTCGGCAGCTACCTGTCCGGCGCGCTGCGTAACCCGTCGGCTGCTGACGGTCAGTTCGGCCGCCTCGTATTCGGCTTCGCCGTTACGGAAGCTCTGGGCATCTTCTCGCTGCTCGTAGCCCTGCTCCTCCTCTTCGCCGTCTAATACCGGCTGGAGTTTCGGCCGCGGCCCGTCAAACGGCCGCGGCCGCGCATATTCTTGAGTGCACCTGGAGGTGAGCATGTTTGTGACCGCGGCCTATGCCCAGCAGTCAACCACCACTGAAGGCGCCGAAGCACACGATGCCGCTGCGGCCGGTGAGGTGCACACCGAAACGGGTGTGGCCCACGAAGGCGAGGCTGGCTCCGGCGTGTTCCCGCCCTTCGATTCGACCCATTTCGCATCGCAGCTGCTCTGGCTCGCGATCACGTTCGGCCTCTTCTATCTTCTGATGTCGAAGGTTATCATCCCGCGCATCGGCGGAATTCTCGAAACCCGTCACGATCGGATCGCTCAGGATCTCGATGAAGCGTCCCGCCTCAAGGGCGAAGCTGACGCGGCTATCGCATCCTACGAGCAGGACCTGGTAGCGGCCAAGTCCAAGGGTCACAAGATCGCTGACGACGCCCGCGAATCCGCAAAGGCCAAGGCCACGGCAGACCGCACGGCCGTTGAAGCCGATCTTGCCAAGAAGATCTCGGCTGCAGAAGACCGCATCGCCGACATCAAGGCAAAGGCCCTGGCTGACGTCGGTGCCATCGCTGAGGAAACCGCGACCGCTGTCGTCAAGCAGTTGATCGGTGGAACCGTCACCAAGGCCGAGATCACCGCTGCCGTCAAGGCATCGGCTGGCAACTGAGGAGCACTGAGCTATGCATCTTGATGCAACTTTCTATGCCTTCGTTGGCCTGATCCTGTTCCTCGCCCTGATCGCCTATCTCAAGGTTCCGGGCATGATCGGCAAGGCGCTCGACGCCCGCGCCGAAAAGATCGGCAACGAGCTGACCGAGGCGAAGCGTCTGCGCGAAGAAGCACAGAGCCTTGTCGCCGAATACCAGCGCAAGCGTAAGGATGCCGAGGCGGAAGCTGCCGGTATCGTCGCTGCCGCTCAGCGCGAAGCCGAAATGCTGACGGCGGAAGCCAAGCAGAAGACCGAGGAATACGTTGCCCGTCGCACGGCTCTCTCGGAGCAGAAGATCAAGCAGGCCGAAAGCGACGCGATCAACGCCGTTCGCTCCGCTGCCGTCGATCTGGCAATCGCCGCTGCCGAGAAGGTCGTTGCCGCCAAGGCCGACGCCGGTGCACAGAACGACCTGTTCAAGAAGGCACTCGGCGACGTCAAGGCACGCCTGAACTAAGTCTTGGTACATTCCCGATTGAAGAGAGCCCCGCCCCGTGCGGGGCTTTCTGTTTGAGCCATGCGCCGGAGAGCGGCTGCAGGCTCTGGCTTGCCGGCGATGCGGTGAACGGTCGCGGAGGCCTTTTGGGCACAAGTCCCCGGTTCGCGGCGAGCGCATCTTGCGCGGCACCAGCGAGCTCCCGCAAAAACATCTGCTTGAAAGTGCATTCTCGTCGGCGCGCGTGGTCTTACAGGGCGCGTGCTGGCATCTTGCAAATATTGCAAGTAGGGCGCCAGCGCACTTCCGAGATCCGCTGTGCGGCTTTCAGTCCTGCCGCAGCGGACGGAAGCTCATGCGGTGCAGGGCGCAGGGGCCATGGGTCTCTATGGCGCGACGGTGGGTCACGGTCGCATAGCCGGCATGGAGCGCGAAGCCATAGCCTGGGTGGGCCAGATCGGCGCGGGCCATCATGCGGTCGCGCGTAACCTTGGCGACGATCGAAGCGGCCGCGATCGATAGCGACCGCGCGTCGCCCTTCACGACAGCCTTGGCGTGGCAAGAGAGCCCAGGCGGCACGTCGCGGCCGTCAACGAGCACGAAGCGCGCGGCGGAGGGAAGGCCCGCCACAGCACGCCGCATCGCCTCCAGGCTTGCCTTGCGGATATCCGTGGCATCGATCGTGCCGGCGGAGGCTGAGGCGATCGAAACGTGCGATGTCGCGAGGATTTCCTCGAACAGCTTCTCGCGCGCCTGCGCGCTGAGCTTCTTGCTGTCATCGAGGCCTTCGGGAATGGCGTCCGGATTCAGGATGACTGCGGCTGCCACGACCGGCCCTGCGAGCGGGCCGCGGCCGGCCTCATCGGCGCCGGCGACCGGCCAGAAACCGTCGCCCTTTGCCGAGAGTTCAAAACTGAAATCGGGCGCTTCGATGATATCGGGAAAAAGGGGAGAATCGGACGACCTGCGAGACATGAGTCTAATTCGCATGATCGACCGATTCTCTTCAAGCCCCCATGTCCGAGTGCGGCGGCGGACGGGGGGATAACCGATGCCCCAGGCGGGGGCAGGGCACCGGAACTGCTTTGTGACCTTCCAATGTTCACACCGGTTACCTGAAGGGAGGGAGGGATAGCTCTCCCATTTCCCGGGCATCCTCGGCGCGTGAAGTCGGTCACAAATCCGGAATAGCCATCGCGAAGGCCATTCCGGAGAACCTTCAAAGGAGCGAGAGCTGCACCCCCGTTCCGAGCGGTGGCACGAACAGATCGTCGCGAAGCTGCCGGCGCGTCGGGTTGAAGCCGAGGCGCTTGATGGCGAGATCGAAGCGGCGGCCGATCTGCCAGGCATAGGGACCGGCGCCTTTCATGCGCTTGCCGAATTCGGCGTCATAGTCCTTGCCGCCACGCATGGAGCGGACGAGCGACATGACGTGTCGGTAGCGATCCGGATAGTTGCGCAGCAACCAGTCGCGAAACAGCGGGCTTACCTCCAGCGGCAGCCGCAGAAGCACATAGCTCGCCTCCGTCGCCCCGGCTGTCCTCGCCGCTTCCAGAATCCTTTCGATCTCATGGTCGTTGAGTGCCGGGATGATCGGCGAGACGAGAACGCCGGCGGGAATGCCGGCCTCGGCCATGGCGCGAATCGCCTCCAGCCGCTTGGCCGGCGTCGCGGCGCGCGGCTCCATCGTTCGCGCCAGCTTGCGGTCCAGGGTCGTGACCGAGATGCCGACCCGCACCAGCCCCTTCTCGGCCATCGGCGCGAGAATGTCGATGTCGCGGGTGACCATCGCCGACTTGGTGACGATCATGACCGGATGGTTGGCATCTCTCAGCACTTCGAGGATTTGACGCATGATGCGCCATTCCTTTTCGATCGGCTGATAGGGGTCCGTGTTGGTACCGATGGCGATTGGCCTGACCTTGTAGTCCGGTCGCGCCAACTCGCGCTCCAGCAGCCGCGCCGCATCCGGCTTGGCAAAGAGCTTCGCCTCGAAATCCAGACCGGCCGACAGGCCCATGAAGGCGTGCGTCGGCCGGGCGAAGCAATAGATGCAGCCGTGCTCGCAGCCGCGATAGGGATTGATCGAACGATCGAAGGAGATGTCGGGGGATTCGTTTCGGGTGATCACCGTCCGTGGCTTCTCGACCTGGACTTCGGTCTTGAAGGGCGGCAGATCCTCCAGGCTTTCCCAGCCATCGTCGAAGCTTTCCCGCGCCTGCGGCTCGAAGCGGCCGGACATGTTGAGCCCGGCGCCGCGTCCACGGCGGCGGTCGATGTCGATCCGCAGGCCCGTTGCGCTCATCATCGCTTCGGCGACATCCGCCGTATTGGCGGGCGCAAGCGCACCCTGCCTGATCTGAGACAGCTCGTTCATTGGAATCTCCCCGGAATCAGATCTTTGATCCCGTTTTGTTCTGATTATTTTCCTATCGCGAATACGAGAACAATTCAAGAACAAAAAGCAGGGCCGATCTGGTCGGGATCCGCGCTTCCCCGTTCGCGACCAACGCCGGCCGGGCATGTAGCAATTGTGGCGGTGATGCGGTAGGACGAGCTATGCTGACGATCATCATGGAAACGCAAGACAACGAAGCCGAGCTGGTTCAGACGCTGTCTGTGCTCGTCGCCGGAGCCGTGGAGGGCCTGGTCAGCGATGTGATCATCCTCGATCACGGCTCCAAGGACGGCTCGTCGCGCGTGGCGGAAGCGGCCGGCTGCCGCTTTTGCGTCGACTGGAATCTCCGCGAAATCGTGCTTTCGGCGCGCGGCGAATGGCTGATGCTGCTGGAACCCGGTGCCCGTCCGATCGGCCGGTGGGTCGACGAGCTTGCCGAATATGTCGCGCTCAACAGGGCACCTGCGCGGTTCTCCGATTCCAGAATGCACCGCAAGCCGTTCTTCAGCCGCCTGGTCCGGCGGAAGAAACCGCTGGAAGCGGGTTTTCTGATGAGCAAACACGATGCGCTGACGGCGGCTGAGGGCAACCAATGCCTTGGAGACATGACAAATGTCCGGACCGTTCGCAAACTCTCGACGGAACTCGTTCCGGCCTGGGTTGCCGTCGAAAGCAGGCGGGCGCCAGGGCCTCGCTGATTGCCGCATGAGAAAGGTGCCAGTCCCCAGGGGACGGCACCTCAAGGTGGCTCTCAAATGACCGTGTCTGGTAAATTTCTTGCCGGGCAGCATTCTGGCTGCACGTCGTATTCCCTTGTTTTCCCCGCTCGGGGAATAGCGGCGGGGAGGCGTCTTTGCAGCCCAAAGAAAGGTGCGGCGGCCGATCTCGCTGGGCTGACATCGGACGCTAATGACGGGAAAAATGGCTGTCTGTTACAACGGTAACAGATGCGCCCGAAGAGCGAGGAGCGTGGCGGCTTCGGCTCAGCCGCGTTTCAGGTGTTCGTCGAGCCGCGGCATGATCTCGACGAAGTTGCAGGGCATGTGCCGGTAGTCGAGCTGTTGCTTCAGGATGCCGTCCCACGCGTCGCGGCAGGCGCCCGGCGATCCCGGCAGAACGAAAATGAAGGTGGCGTTGGCGACGCCGCCGGTCGCACGCGACTGGATGGTGGAGGTGCCGATCTTCTCGTAGGAGATCCGATGGAAAACCTCGGAGAAGCCGTCCATGCGTTTTTCGAAGAGTGGCTCCAGCGCCTCCGGCGTCACATCCCGGCCGGTAAATCCCGTACCCCCCGTCGTGATCACCACGTCGATCGCTGGCTCGAGCGTCCAGGCCCTCACCTGCTCGTAGATCCTCGCCTGATCGTCTGGCACGATCGCGCGTGCTTCCAGGCGATGGCCTGCGTCACGCACGCGCGACGCCAGCGTGTCGCCTGATTTGTCATCGGCGAGCGTGCGTGTGTCGGACACCGTAAGGATGGCGATTCCGACGGGAATGAAGGGACGTTTTTCGTCGATGCCGGCCATTCTACCTGTCTCTCCCTGTCGTGTTGCAGGCGAGAACGTACCAGCCGGGCTGTGCCGCCGAAAGAGTGCGCGCTATCGCAGCCGCGCGTTCACCGTCGTCGAAAATGCCAAAGCAGGTGGCGCCCGAACCTGACATCCGCACCAGGATCGCTCCGGCTTCCGTGAGCGCCTGGCAGACGTCGCCGATCACGGGCTGCAATTGCTGCGCCGGCGGCTGCAGATCGTTGCGCATCGTTGCCATGGCCGACAGCCAGTCGTCCATCATCTTCATGTCCCGAGGCAGGACGAGCGGCGGATTGGTCTTGTTCGCGAGCGTCCGGAAGACGACAGGCGTCGAAACGCCGACGAGCGGATTGACCAGAACCAGGGGCAGGGATGGAAGGTCGGCAAGCGGAGTGATGTCCTCGCCGATACCTTTCGCGATGAGGGACATGCCGGCGAGGCACATCGGTACGTCGGCGCCGAGCGTCAATGCCATCGCATCGAGTTGGGAGGGTTCGATCGTCGCGCCCCAAAGATCGAGCAGCCCGAGAAGCGTTGCCGCCGCGTCGGCGGAGCCGCCGCCGATGCCGGAAGCGAGGGGGAGGTTCTTTTCGAGATGCAGATGGACAGGCCCCGCAGCGGCGGGATTGCGGGACCGCAGCTCTTCACGCAGGAGGTCTCGCGCCTTTAGAACCAGATTTCCGCCCTCAGCGCTGGCATCCATCGGCAGTTCGGCCGCAAAGGGCCCCGACACAGTGAAGAGATCGGCGTCTGCCGATGCAAACCCGATCCGGTCGCCGCGATCGGCAAAGGTGACGAGACTTTCGAGAAGATGGTGACCGTCGGCCCGCTGGCCGACGACGTGAAGCGCCAAATTGATCTTTGCGGGCGCCGCGCGCGTCAGCGTGAAGCCCACAATGCCGTCCTCGATCATGGATCGATCAGGACTTCTTGTCCGGCGCCGGCGCTTCCGGGACTACCTTTTTCGGCGCGGTTTCCTTGGCGTCGGCCGAGGCCGGAACCTCTTCCTTCAGCGGCGGCAGACCGTTTTCGATCTTCGCCTTGATCTTCGGGATTTCGGCTTCCTCGGGCTTCAATTCCAGCGTCTGCGTCCATTGGAACACCGCTTCGAGCTTGCGGCCGACACGCCAGTAGGCATCACCAAGGTGGTCGTTGATCGTCGGGTCGCCGGCCATCAGTTCAGCCGCCTTTTCCAGTTCCACCACCGCATCGTCGAAGCGGCTCATGCGGAAATAGGCCCAGCCGAGCGAATCGACGATGTAGCCGTCGTCCGGCTTCAGTTCGACCGCCTTGCGGATCATCTCGAGGCCTTCGTCGAGGTTGATGTTCATGTCGACCCAGGAATAGCCGAGATAGTTCAGCACCTGCGGCTGGTCCGGGTTGAGTTCCAGCGCCTTGCGGAAGTTCGGCTCGGCTTTGTCCCAGAGCTTCTGGCGCTCGTAGGCGATGCCGCGTTGGAAGAACACGGTCCAGTCGCTGCGCTTCGGCACGGGCCCGATCTGTTCGACGGCCTTGTCGTAGAGCTCGCCCATCTCCTTGTAGTCCTTGGCATCGGAGAGCACGCTGCCATAGGCGAGATAGTTGCGGATGTTCTTCGGATCGACGTCGATCAGCGCTTTCAGGTGCTTCTTCGCCTCGTCGACCTTGCCGATGCTGGCGAGGCTCAAGCCGAGCTGCAGTTCCGAGACCCGCCGCATCGGGGAGGTCTCCGGTATCGCCTTATAGAGCTCGATCGCCTCGTTCGGCTTCTTCAGGTTCTCGGCAATGCCGCCGAGCATCACCAGAATGTCGGCACTGTCGGGGTCGAGCCGGCGGGCGGTCTGCAGGTAGAGCGAAACGATGTCCTCGGCGCCGTCGCGGTTGAGCGCGGCACCAATGGAGAAGAGCACCGCTGCCGTACCCTGGCTGGCGTTCTTGACTTGCTGTTCCTGCGGAACACCGTTCTCGATATCGGCCCTCAGCGCCTGCAGCGGCGTATAGTTGTTGACCATGTTTTCGCCGACGGCGACGGTGTCGAGCGCCTTCTGCTTGTTGCCTTCGCGCGCCTCGAAACGGGCGAGCGCTTCGACCGCCCGCATGAAGGTGTCAGGCGCCGCACTCCCGCCTTCGCGATCCAGAATGGCATCGTTGAGCCTGGTCCGGGCGGTCTGCTTGTCGCCCGCGGCAACCGCGATCGCTCCCGCGTGATAGTTCTTGAACACGCGGAACCAGTCGGGACCTTCGAGGCTGTTGATCTGTGCCAGCGCTTCCTTCGGCTTGCCCTGACCGAATTTCGCCCAGGCCGAAAGCAGGCCGTTCATCAGCCGGTCGAGATCGTTGGGGCCTTGGTAGTTCAGGAGCTTCTGCGCATTGCGATACTCGCGCTTGCGGATCGCTTCGATCGCGCGGATCACGGTGGTGATGCGTTCGACGGCCGGGTCGGACTTGAGTTGATCGGCAATCTTCGCGCCTTCGTCGAACTGGCCGGCCATCAGCAGCGTAATCATCAGACGCTGCTTGACGTCGTTGTTATTGGGTTCGAACTGCAGCGCGATCTTGTAGAGCTCGGTCGCGGATGCGAAATCGCGGTCCGTATCGGCTGTACGGGCAGCGAGGAAGGCGCCCGCGAAGGTGTTCACCGACTTGATGTCAAAGGGTTCGCTTTTTTCCTCAACCGCGGCGGCCTTATCTTCCGCGAAGGCCTGGTGGCTGCCGCTGACTGCGGCGAGAGCCAGCAGTGCTGCGCCGCTGAGGAGGCGGAGGATCGTCATTTGCCGCATGTCAAACCTTTCGTGCCGATTGCTCGGCCTTGCGCACCACTAAGGGTTGTTATCGGAGTCAGCCACATATAGCCAGCACAACTCTTGAGGAACAGAATGGCTTTTTTGGCGCAATGCGGCAAGAAATTCCTGTCGTTCGTCCCGGTACGGTCGAGGTCCCGTCAGCTTACCCGATCGATGCAGAAGTCGATCACTTCCGTGAGAGCCGATTTCCAGGGAGAAGTCGGCAGCGGTGCCAATGCATCGCGGGCGATCGTGCCATAGTGCTGGGCGCGCGCGATGGTATCGCTCAAGCCGCCGTAGCGCTTGATCAGGCCGAGCGCCTTGTCGAGATTGGCATCGCTGCTGTCGCCGCCTTCGATCGCCTCGCGCCAGAACGCACGGTCTTCCGCCGTCCCGCGACGATAGGAGAGGATCACGGGAAGCGTGATCTTTCCTTCACGGAAATCGTCGCCGACATTCTTGCCGAGATCGCTTGACGAGCCGCCGTAGTCGAGCACGTCGTCAACGAGCTGGAAGGCGAGGCCGAGGTTCATGCCGTAGGACTTCAGGGCGTTGCGATCGGATTTGCTGGTCTGGGCGACGATCGGCCCGACTTCGGCGGCAGCGGCAAAGAGTGCCGCGGTCTTTGCGCGGATGACCTGCAGATAGTCGTCCTCGGTCGTTTCCATGTTCTTGGCAACGGAAAGCTGGAGGACTTCGCCTTCGGCGATGACGGAAGCTGCAGTCGACAGCACGTCGAGCGCGTCGAGCGAGCCGACATCGACCATCATGCGGAACGCCTGGCCGAGCAGGAAGTCGCCGACGAGAACGCTCGCCTGATTGCCCCAGATCGTGCGTGCGGTCGACTTGCCGCGGCGAAGGTCGCTTTCGTCGACGACGTCGTCGTGCAGCAGCGTCGCCGTGTGCATGAACTCGACGCTGGTGGCGAGCTTCACGTGGGCGTCGCCCTCGTAGCCGAACATCGAGGCGGAGGCCAGCGTTAGCATCGGGCGCAGCCGCTTGCCGCCGGAAGAAATCAGGTGGTTGGCGACCTCGGGAATCATCTGAACGTCGGAGCCGGCCTTCGACAGGATGAGCTGGTTGACGCGTTCCATGTCCGGCGCAGTCAGGTCGACGAGCGGCTTAACGGACGCCTGTTTGTTTTTGCTGTCTTCCAGCGGTATCACTACGCCCACACCGGGACTCCTGTTTTCATTGTCGCTTTCGACAATAGGAAGGGGTGCCACGTGCGGCAAGAGGCGAATTGTCCCGCTTGCTGAAATAGGACAGGAAAACCGCCGGATGAAGGAATTGATCCGTACCAACGATGCCGTCGTGCTCTCCTTTGCCGAGAGCCTGATGAAGGATGCCGGCATCGCAAGCCTCATTGCCGATCAGGGGATGAGTATTCTGGAAGGCTCGCTCGGCCTGCTGCCCCGCCGTTTCCTGGTTGCGGATGAAGACGCGCAAGCCGCG
The DNA here is from genome assembly GCF_050474445.1 of Ensifer sp. B1-9. Classification (NCBI taxonomy): domain Bacteria; kingdom Pseudomonadati; phylum Pseudomonadota; class Alphaproteobacteria; order Hyphomicrobiales; family Rhizobiaceae; genus Ensifer; species Ensifer sp. B1-9. Next base: position 37,631 of record NZ_JBCHVG010000007.1, on the reverse strand, counting down.
CGGCGGATCCTGATCGACGCTGGGCTCGAGGCGGAGTTGCGGCCGTGAGGGTGCCATGCAAACTGGCCATGCTGCAGGTGCAAGACTAATGACTGCTGCTGCGACTGAAACCGTCGATGCCTTTCATCGCGGCAAGTTCCACGTCGTCCAGCCGCTGGGGCAGGGGCATCGGTCCGGCATGGATGCGATGTTGCTGGCGTCGCTCGTTGCCGCGGAGCGTCCCTGCCGCGTCGCCGATCTGGGTGCCGGTGCAGGTGCCGCCGGCATGGCCGTCGCCTCGCGGATCGAAGGTGCGGAGGTGGTCCTGGTGGAGCGCTCGCCGATCATGGCGGACTATGCCCGCCGCAGCCTGAAGCTCATCGAAAACGCCCGCTTTGCGTCGCGGGTCTCTGTGCTGGAGGCCGATGTCTCGCTTGCCGGCAGGGCGCGTGTCGCCGCTGGCCTGGCCGATGACAGCTTCGATCACGTGATCATGAATCCGCCCTTCAATGATGCGTCCGACCGCAAGACGCCGGATACTCTAAAGGCGGAGGCCCATGCGATGAGCGAGGGCCTCTTCGAGGTTTGGGTGAAGACCGCCGGCGCGATCATGAAGCCGGGCGGGCAGTTGTCGCTGATCGCCCGGCCGGAATCGATCGCGGAGATCATCGCCGCCTGCGGCCGCCGTTTCGGCGGCATCGAGATCACGGCGCTTCATCCACGCGTCGGCGAAAACGCCGTGCGGATCCTGGTGACGGCGATCAAGCAGAGCCGCAAGCGGTTGGTGTTGCGCGCGCCGCTCGTCATGCATGAAGAAGGGCACCGCTTCGCCGATCATGTCGACGATCTCAACAATGGCCGCGCGGCCTATCGCCGCCGTTGATTTACCGTATGCGGATTGCGTTTGCCGCGCCGGCGCTTACATGACATGGACAGGCTAGGATACTTGGCTGTCGGAGTGCGATGAGGAAAATGTATGCGGTTTCCGCGCGCATCCCGCTCTAACTTATGGGAAGCGGTCACGGTTATGATTTTGGGCTCGATCCGAGCCAAATCATCGCGATCTAGCAGGCAGGAGTTGAAATGAAGGCGTTCCTGAGACGGTTGTTGCCGAGGCGGTTTCGCAGGGAAGGCGTGACGGTCCCCGTTGTCCGGCTTCACGGAGCGATCATGGCCGGCGGCGGGCAATTCCGGCCCGTGCTCAACCTGGCGACGGCGGCACCGCTCCTGGAAAAGGCCTTCGCGGTGAAGGACGCCCCCGCCGTTGCGATCTCCGTCAATTCGCCCGGCGGCTCCCCGGTGCAGTCGCGCCTGATCTACCAGCGCATTCGGGACCTCGCCCAGGAAAAGAAGAAGCGCGTCCTGATCTTTGTCGAGGACGTTGCCGCCTCGGGCGGGTACATGATCGCACTCGCCGGTGACGAGATCATCGCCGATCCGACCTCGATCGTCGGCTCGATCGGTGTCGTCTCGGGCGGCTTCGGCTTTCCGGAACTGCTGAAGAAGATCGGTGTCGAGCGGCGTGTCTATACCGCCGGCGAAAACAAGGTGATGCTCGATCCGTTCCAGCCGGAAAAGGAACACGACATCGCCTTTCTGAAGCACCTGCAGCTCGACATCCATGATACTTTCATCCAGATGGTCAAGGCCCGTCGCGGGCAGATGCTCGCCGATGATCCGGATATCTTCTCCGGGCTTTTCTGGACCGGACGACGCGGGCTGGAACTGGGGCTCATCGACGGTCTCGGCGACCTGCGCGGCGAGGTGAAGAAGCGCTACGGCGAAAAGGCACGGCTCGAACTCATCCAGCCGGTGCGCAGCCTTTTCGGCCGCCGGCAGACCGGCGCGGCCGTTGCCGGCGCCATTGTCGAGCCCCTGGCGGCGTCGGCAGCAGCGGGTCTTGCCGAAGCAATCGAGGAAAGGGCATTGTGGGCGCGGTTCGGGCTTTAGCCCGCGCGCGTTGCCTTGGAGGAAAAATGCCGCAACTCATCCTGCTCTTGATCGCAGGTTTCATCTTCTGGCTCGGCTATCGCAAGTTCGTGGCCGATGCACAGAAATTGACGCGCCATCGTGAACAGACCCGCCGCGAGGAACGGACCGGGGCGCAAGGCACGCTGGTCCAGGATCCCGAGACCGGGGAGTACAGGCTGAAACGCGACGACGAATGATGAGATCGCAGGGCGTAGAAGCTCCGGCGCGTCTAATTGGCGGGCCGGAGCTGTAGTTGCTTGACCCCTGCCATCAGGCGTGGCACCAGTCCGGCTCATTTTTTAGAAGAAATTCGGACGCGATCCATGACCACTCTGCCCGATCATATGAACCCGAAGCGCTCGTTTCAGGCCCTGATCCTGACTTTGCACAATTATTGGGCCGACAAGGGTTGCGCCGTCCTGCAGCCCTACGACATGGAAGTAGGCGCCGGTACCTTCCATCCGGCAACGACCTTGCGCGCGCTCGGCCCCCGTCCGTGGCGCGCCGCCTATGTGCAGCCGTCGCGCCGCCCGACAGATGGCCGCTACGGCGAAAATCCCAACCGCCTGCAGCACTACTACCAGTATCAGGTGCTTCTGAAGCCGAACCCGTCCAACCTGCAGGAACTCTATCTGGGCTCGCTGGAGGCAATCGGCCTCGACCCGCTGCTCCACGATATCCGCTTTGTCGAGGACGACTGGGAAAGCCCGACGCTCGGCGCCTGGGGCCTTGGCTGGGAGTGCTGGTGCGACGGCATGGAAGTGTCGCAGTTCACCTATTTCCAGCAGGTCTGCGGTATCGAATGCTCGCCGGTTTCCGGCGAACTGACCTACGGTCTCGAACGTCTCGCCATGTATGTTCAGGGCGTCGACAACGTCTACGACCTGAACTTCAACGGCCGCGAGGGTGCTGAGAAGATCAGCTATGGCGATGTCTTCCTGCAGGCGGAGCAGGAATATTCGCGCTACAATTTCGAATACGCCAACACCGCGATGCTGCATCAGCACTTCATCGATGCCGAAGCGGAGTGCCAGGCGTTGCTGGCCGCCGGCGCGCCGGGCGATCACAGCAACAATCACCTGCACAAATGCGTCTTCCCCGCCTATGACCAGTGCATCAAGGCGAGCCACGTGTTCAACCTGCTCGATGCCCGTGGCGTCATCTCGGTCACGGAGCGCCAAAGCTACATCCTGCGCGTCCGCACGCTGGCCAAGGCCTGCGGCGAAGCCTTCCTCTTGACCGACGCCGGCGGCGCGAACTTCAACCGGGATGCCGCTTGACCACGCAAACGCCTGGGCTCGTCGTTCACATCAACGGCTGGCCCGGCACCGGCAAACTGACGATCGCGCGCCATCTGGCCGAAAGGCTGGGTGCGCGGCTCGCCGACAATCACACGCTGATCAATCCGGTCGAAGCGCTGTTTGCGCGCGGCACGCCGCTCTATCGCTCATTGCGATCCGCGAGAGCGTTTTCGAACATCTGGCGAAGGCGCCGGCGGAACAATCCTTCGTCTTCACCGACGCGTTGTCCGACGATGCCTCCGATAGCGGTACCTTCGAGGATTGTGCAGAGCTCGCGCGAAAGCGCGGAGCCCGCCTTGTCGCGGTCGTCATCGATTGCGATCTCGAGGAGAACCTCAAGCGGCTGACGCGGGCGGGTCGGACCAAACAGCACAAGCTGACCGATCCCGAGGTACTCGTGGGATTGCGGAAAGCGAACAGGCTGCTGCGGGGCAAGAGCGATCAGTTGATTGAGATAGACGTTACGGCACTCGGTGCGGATGCGGCGGCCGAAGCGATTGCGGCGCAGATCGCTGCTCCATCGGCGGTCAGATGATCTGCGTGGCGCTGATGTCGTTCTTGCAGAACGGCTTCAGCGTGGGATAGGCGCCGGTGTAGACCTGGCCGGAATAGGTCTGCAGGGCGCGGCGAACACCGGTCGGCCGTTCGGCGGAACCAACGCTCGCATAGGCAACGAAGAGCGCCGTAAAGGCGATCACGTTGATGAAGGTTGCGAACGTTTTCATGATCTTCACTTCGGTTTCGGGTTGTTCGATGGGGCGACTATCGCCGATCGCCCGCCCGGTCGCCGTTACCGCTGGAACAGGATTCGAGGTGTTTTGGCGTGGGGGCGCGTTGCTGCGGTGAACAGTGCGTTCACGCTGCGGATCGCAATTGGGGAGGAGTGCGTTTCTCGGCCCGAATGCTGCAGAAAGCGCTATGAAGCTGAGACGCGGATGCTAATCTCTGCGCGAATTCTTTGGAGGGTACCCTATGATCGGTCTGGCAATCGCCGTCGTCGTGATCCTGTATCTGGTTTTCGTCTATAACGGTCTCGTCAAGGCGCGGCAGATCGCCGAGGAGGCCTGGTCCGGCATCGATGTGCAATTGAAGCGTCGCGCCGATCTCATTCCCAACCTGATCGAAACGGTGAAGGGCTATGCGGCGCACGAGAAATCGACGCTCGAAGAGGTGATCGCCATGCGCAACCGGGCGCAGGCGGTGCCGGCCGGTGACATCGAGGGGCGGGCCCAGGCCGAAGGTGCGTTGTCCCAGGCGCTAGGCAAGCTGTTCGCGCTCGCGGAAGCCTATCCGGACCTGAAGGCCAACGAGAATTTCGCCGAGCTGCAGCGCTCGCTGGAGACGATCGAAGGCGAGATCCAGATGTCGCGCCGCTATTACAACGGTGCTGCCCGCGATCTCAACGTCAAGGTCGAGAGCTTCCCGTCGAACCTCATCGCCAACGCCTTCCGCTTCGTCAAGGCCGGCTATTTCGAGATCACCAACGAGGCCGACCGCGCGGTGCCGCAGGTCAAATTCTGACCGCTTCCATCCGCGACTCCGGTCACCATGAACATTCCGGCCGCGGGCTCCCGCCGCGGCTCAATTCGCATCAAGAGACCTCATTCGATGACCACCGATACCATGAAAAAGCTGACCATCCTGCCGACCGACCATCCGCTCCGCGGCCATGTGCGCCCCCCGGGCTCGAAGTCGATCACCAATCGTGCGCTGCTGCTCGCAGGCCTTGCGAAAGGCACGAGCCGGTTGACGGGTGCCTTGAAGAGTGACGACACCCGCTACATGGCGGATGCGCTGAGGGCGATGGGTGTCGAGATCGACGAGCCGGATGAAACCACCTTCGTTGTGACCAGCACCGGCAAGCTCAAGCCGCCGGCTGCGCCGCTGTTCCTCGGCAATGCGGGAACGGCGACCCGCTTCCTGACGGCGGCCGCGGCGCTCGTCGACGGCACCGTCGTCGTCGACGGCGACCAGCACATGCGCAAGCGGCCGATCAAGCCGCTGGTCGAGGCGCTTGGCACCCTCGGCGTCGAGGTCACCTCCGATACCGGCTGCCCGCCGGTTATCGTCAAGGGCACGGGCGGGTTCCCGTCCGGCCGCGTCGTCATCGATGCGGGTCTTTCCAGCCAATATGTCTCGGCCCTGCTGATGGCGGCGCCGGGCGCCAAAGGGCCGGTCAGCATCGAGCTTGCCGGCGACGAGATCGGCGCGCGCGGCTATATCGACCTGACCGTTGCCGCCATGCGGGCCTTCGGTGCCGAAGTCGAGCAGGTGAGCCCGTCCGTCTGGCAGGTTGCGCCGACAGGATACCGGGCGGCCGACTATGTCATCGAGCCGGACGCTTCGGCTGCGACCTATCTCTGGGCTGCGGAAGTCCTGACCGGCGGTGCCATCGATCTCGGCGTTCCGGCCACGGCCTTCTCGCAGCCGGATGCGCGCGCTCATGCGGTGATCGCCAGCTTCCCGAACCTGCCTGCTGTCATCGATGGTTCGCAGATGCAGGATGCGATCCCGACGATCGCCGTGCTCGCCGCCTTCAACAACACGCCGGTGCGCTTCGTCGGTCTCTCAAACCTGCGCGTCAAGGAGTGCGATCGGGTGCGCGCGCTTTCGCTGGGGCTCACCGCAATCCGGCCGGGCCTGGCTCATGAGGAAGGCGACGACCTGATCGTCTCTTCCGATCCGGCGCTTGCCGGCCAGACCTTGCCGGCCTCGATCGACACCTTCGCCGATCACCGCATCGCCATGAGCTTCGCGCTTGCCGGCCTGAAGATCCACGGCATCACCATCGAGGATCCGGGCTGCGTTGCGAAGACCTATCCGGCCTATTGGGACGCGCTTGCCTCCCTCGGCGTCGAATTCACCGGTGACCGCCCCTGAGCCTGAGCGGAATGAGGAAAAGTGTATGCGGTTTTCCGCCCGCATCCCGCTCTAGAGCATTTTGCAGACAGGTGGACTCACCTGACGTCGCACAAATGCGGCAAAGACAAAGGGTTAGAGCAGCGGCGCGAACGCATGTGAGCGCATCCCGCTCTAACCAATCAGATCGACCACGTGCCTTGAACTTCAACCGGAAGAAAGCTTGATCCGCATGGCCCGTCTTGCTGCCGCTTTTGCCTTTCTGGTGTTTTTGCTGGCAACGGCGGGTATCGGTCGGGCGGAGGAGGTCTTCTCCGCCTATCGTTCCGTCATCGATGTCGCCAAGGATGGCACGATGACGGTCACCGAGACGATCACGGCGACCGTCGAGGGCAACAAGATCCGCCGCGGCATCTATCGCGACCTGCCTTTGACCTTCACCGATGCGAAGGGCAAGCGCAGCAAGGTGGACTTCAAGCTGTTGTCGGTCGAGCGCGACGGCGACGAGGAGCCCTACCGCACCGAATCGGTTAGCGGCGGCATCCGCATCTACACCGGCTCGGCGGAGGTGTTTCTGGAGCCGGGCGAGCATACCTTTCAGTTCACCTACGAAACCGGCCGGCAGATCCGTTTCTTCGACGATCATGACGAACTCTACTGGAACGTGACCGGTACGGAGTGGGACTTCCCAATCGACGAGGCAAGCGCGACGGTGACACTGCCGGAAGGCGTCAGGGCCGACGCCTTGGATTTCTTCACCGGCGGTTACGGCGCGACCGGCAAGGATGCCCGCGCATCGCGGGATGGCAGCGAGATCTTCTTCGCCACCACCCGCCGCCTCGATCCGCGGGAAGGGCTGACGATCGCGATCAAGATGCCGAAGGGCAGCATCGACAGGCCTTCCTCGAGCCAGGAGAACGCCTGGTGGCTGCGCGATCACCTCGCGCTGGTCATCGCCGGTGCCGGGCTCGTCGTCGTGCTGCTTTATTACGGCCAAGCCTGGCTGAGGGTCGGGCGCGACCCGGACCGCGGAGTCATGGTGCCGCGCTGGGATCCGCCGGACGGCATCTCGCCGGCGCTCGTCAACTATATCGACAACAAGGGCTTCTCGGGCGAGGGCTGGACGGCGTTGTCGGCGGCCGCGCTCAACCTTGCGGTCAAGGGGCATGTGGTCCTCGAGGACCTGAAGAACGCGATCGTCATTGCCGCGACCGGCAAGAAGAGCGACGAAAAGCTGCCGACCGGCGAAGCGGCCGTGATGAAGGCGGTCAACGGCGCGGGCGGTAAACTCACCATCGATCGCGCCCATGGCACGCGGGTGCAGGCGACCGGAGCCGATTTCCGCAGTGCCATGGAGCGCGAGCACCGCGGCAAATATTATCTGGAAAACACCGGCTACGTGGTCGCCGGCGTCATCCTGTCGGTGCTGGCCGTCGCGGCCGTGTTCTTCTTCGGCGACCTCAGCGAAGACAGCCTGCCGCTGGTGATCGTTCCTGTTTTCATCGCCTTCTTCGTATCGATCCTCGCCGTCTCCTTCGGCAAGTCGCTCCGCCGCGAGAAGAGCCTGATGAGTCGGATCATGTCGATCGTGGTCGTCGCCTTCATCGGCTTCGTGGCCTTCACGATCTTCTCGGCGATCCTCGCCGCCGTCTTCTATTCCGCGGCCGAGACGGACGAATTACCCCTGCTGTTCGTCATCGGCGCCATCGTTCTTGTCAATGTGCTCTTCTTCTTCCTGATGGGCGCGCCGACGCCGCTCGGCACGCGGATGATGGATGGCATCGACGGGCTCAGACAGTACATGACGCTCGCGGAGAAGGACCGAATGAACATGCAGGGCGCGCCCGAAATGTCGCCCCGGCATTTCGAAACGCTGCTCCCCTATGCGGTGGCGCTCGGCGTCGAAAAGCCCTGGACCGAGACCTTCGATCGCTGGTTGCTCGCTGCCGCGGCAGGAGCGGCCGCGGCAGCCGCCTATCAACCGAGCTGGTATCAGGGCGACAGTTTCGGCTCCAGCACCTTCGGCGACCGCATTGGTGGCTTTGCCGGCTCGATGGCGGAGACGATGACATCGTCCCTTCCGCCCCCGCCCAAATCGTCATCGTCAGGCTTTTCGTCCGGCGGCGGCTTTTCCGGCGGCGGTGGAGGTGGCGGAGGCGGCGGCGGTTGGTGAAACCGCCTGCGCGCCCGTGCATGGACCAGCCAAATTCATCGACGGGCTTGGTGACATTCTTGCCAGAGATTGCTAAGTCCGCCGCAACCGTCAGGAACAGAAAAAGTTACTCCCATGCCCGATCTTCTTATCGAACTCCGCTCCGAGGAAATTCCTGCCCGCCTGCAGCGCAAGGCGGCCGGCGACCTCAAGAAGCTGCTGACCGATGCCCTGGTCGAGGCGGGCCTGACCTATGAAGGGGCGCGCGAATACTGGACGCCGCGCCGACTGACGCTCGACATCCGTGGCCTCAACGCCCGTTCCGCCGATATCCGCGAAGAGCGCAAGGGCCCGCGCACCGACGCCAACGAGAAGGCGATCGAAGGCTTCCTGCGCGGCGCCGGCCTTTCCTCGATCAGCGAGGCGCATGTCCATAGCGATCCGAAGAAGGGCGATTTCTATGTCGCCCATATCGTCAAGCCGGGTCGCCCGGCCGAAGAGATCATCGCCGAGGCAATGCCGGGTATCATCCGCAATTTCCCCTGGCCGAAGCCGATGCGCTCCGGCGCGGCGTCGGCAAGGCCCGGCGCGCTTCGCTGGGTCCGCCCACTGCAGTCGGTCGTCTGCACCTTCGGCTCGGAAACCGAGGAAACGCACGTGATCCCGTTTGAAGTCGACGGCATCGTCGCGTCGAACGTCACCTACGGGCACCGCTTCCACGCGCCGGAGGCGATCACGGTTCGCCGCTTCGCCGACTACGCCGAAAAGCTCGAAAAGGCGAAGGTCGTTCTCGACGGCGAGCGTCGCAAGGAGATGATCGTCGCCGACGCGCGCAACATCGCCTTCGCCAACGGCCTTGAGCTGGTCGAGGACGAAGGCCTGTTGGAAGAGGTTTCGGGCCTCGTCGAATGGCCGCAGGTGCTGATGGGAAGCTTCGAGGACGCCTATCTCGAAATCCCCTCGGAAATCATCCGGCTGACCATCAAGACCAACCAGAAGTGCTTCGTCACCCGCGCTCCCGGCGCCGAGACCCTCTCCAACAAGTTCATCCTCGTTTCGAACATCGAGGCGAAGGACGGCGGCAAGGAGATCGTGCACGGTAACGGCAAGGTCGTGCGCGCCCGCCTTTCGGACGCGGCCCATTTCTGGCACCGCGACCAGGGCAACCTGCCGGACCTCGAAACGCTCGGGGCCTCCGCGAAGAAATTCGCTCTCGATCTCGATAAGCCGCTCGACCAGCGCATGGCCAAGCTCGATGCGCTGAACGTCACCTTCCACGCCAAGCTCGGCACGCAGGGCGAACGCGTAGCCCGTATCCGGGCACTGGCCGGCGAACTCGCCAAGGTGACCGGTGCCGACCCAAAACTCGTCGACCGCGCCGCGGTGCTCGCCAAGGCGGACCTGCGCACGGAGGCGGTCGGCGAGTTCCCCGAGCTTCAGGGCATCATGGGCCACAAATACGCGCTGCTGCAGGGCGAAGAGCAGTCGGTCGCCGATGCGCTCGAGGATCACTACAAGCCACAGGGCCCGTCCGACCGGGTGCCGACCGATCCGGTGGCGGTGACGGTGGCGCTTGCCGACAAGCTCGACACGCTCGTCGGTTTCTGGGCGATCGACGAAAAGCCGACCGGCTCCAAGGATCCCTATGCGCTTCGCCGCGCGGCACTGGGCGTCATCCGCCTGATATTGGAAGGCAAGGCGCGCCTGGCGTTGCGGCCGGCCTTCGAAGCCGCGCTCGTCGCTCTCCGAGCACAAAAGCCGGCACTCGCGGACGACGTTTCCACCGATCTGCTTTCCTTCTTCCATGACCGCCTCAAGGTCTATCTGCGCGATCTCGGCGCCCGCCATGATCTGATCGACGCCGTGCTGACGCCGGATTCGGACGACCTGCTGATGATCGCCCGCCGCGTCGAGGCGCTGACGGCCTTTATCACCGACGAGGAAGGCCGGAACCTCTTGGCCGGCACCAAGCGTGCGACGCAGATCCTGGCGGCCGAAGAGAAGAAGGGAACGACCGTCGCCGATGCCGTCGATGCTGGCCTCTTCCGGCTCGATGCCGAAAAGGCGTTGCACCAGGCCGTTGAAGTTGGTTCGGGCGAAGCGCGCGATGCGATTGCCAAGGAAGACTTCCGCTCGGCGATGGAAGCGCTGGCAAGGCTGCGCGAGCCGGTCGACCAGTTCTTTAACGACGTACTGGTCAATGACGACGATGCCGCGATCCGCGCCAATCGCCTGGCGCTGCTCGGCCTGATCCGCTCGGCAACCGGCACCGTTGCGGATTTCTCCAAGATCGCAGGCTAAGACGAGCCGGTCGGCCGCCGGTTCGCCGGCGACCTCGGCCATTGCCTTCGCACAAACGTTCAAGCCGGCTGCCGCCGGGCGACCTATATCCTGTCTCCATCAAGCCGATGGAGACAGCCTATGGACAGTGCGACGAAGACCCACAAGCCGATCAATTTCGCCGAGAAGCTCTCGCTCTTCAGCGATCAGTGGCAGCCCCGCGTCATTGCCGAACTCAATGACTACCAGTTCAAGATCGTGCGCATCGAGGGCGACTTCATCTGGCACGATCACCAGGATACCGATGAAGCCTTCATCGTGCTCGAAGGCACGCTGCGCATCGACTTCCGCGACGGATTTGTAACGCTCGGGCCGGGAGAAATGTATGTCGTGCCGAAGGGCGTGGAGCACAAGCCCTGTGCGGAGCGCGAGGTGAAGATGCTGCTGATTGAGCCGCGCGGCACCCTCAACACCGGCCACGAGGGCGGCGAACGCACGGCGGAAAACGACCGCTGGATCTGATGCGTGGGATCGGCACGGCATGAAGGCGCTTGCTGATCGGCATGGCGTCGGGGTAGAGGAGGACATGCCCGAAAAGATCCTCGTCAGCGCCTGCCTCATGGGCCATGCCGTCCGCTACGACGGCCAATCGAAGCCGCTCATTCATCCGGCGATCGATCGCTGGCGGGCCGAGGGCCGTCTCGTGACCATCTGTCCGGAAATGTCTGCCGGCATGCCGGTGCCGCGTCCGCCGGCCGAGATCGCCGCCGGCGCCGTCGGCAAGGATGTGCTGGCGGGCAATGCAAAGGTGCTGGAGATCAATGGCCGCGACATCACCGAAGGTTTCGTTCGGGCTGCCAAAAACGCGCTTTCGCTGGCGCGGGAAACGGGCTGTCGCTTCGCGCTGTTGATCGATGGCAGTCCGTCCTGCGGCTCCGGCTTCGTCTATGACGGGAGCTTTACCGGCATGCGCCACGCCGGGCAGGGCGTCACGGCAGCATTGCTCGCCGGCAATGGCATCGAAGTCTATTCGGACAGGCAGATCGAGGCGCTGCTCGCGCGGATCGAGGCATTGGAAAGCCCAGAATAAAAGATTGCGCCCCTGCTTCTCTCAGGGGCGCAATCTCTCGCTCTTGCAGCGAAACGCCCGTCAGCCTTGCATGCAGGGGACAGCTGAGCGGGGCAGGGAACTTTCCCGATAGGAGATCAGTCTAGCCGAAGTTCGAGGGTGGACGGATCAAATTGCTGTGAGCCGTCTGCCGTCGCCTTTTTAGCCGTGCCGCCCATGGAGGCGCCGACAGGCGTGACCGCGGCGGTCGTTGCGGTCCGGTCGACCGCGATCATCTTCGCTTCATCCGCCACCGGATTCTGGTCGTTCGCATTCGTCGAGACGATGACCGTCGGGGAGGGATCGCCTTCGACAGCCGCCGCCTTGATGAACTCCTGCGAAGGCTTGCTCACGAAGACGACCGGCGAGCCACCGAGCCAGGCCTCGGTGCGCACCATCTTCATCTCGCCGTTGATTTTCTTGAGCTCGACCGTCTCATCGCCCGCCGCAATCGTCGGCACGACATAGGTCACCTTCTTCTTCGATTGCAGCGGCGGGCACGCGGCGCAAGAGACGGTGGCGACGCTGGCGTTGTCGGTCGTGCCGGAAGCGACCGACTCGATCGACGACGCCGCCGCGTTGCCGGCGGCAAGCCCGAGAACGGTGGTGATCAGCAACAGGCGCATAGGCTTCTCCCGCAATTGTTGGCGGCGAGAATATGCGCTCTCCCTTACTTTCCCGTCAGAAGAATTGGTAAAAATAGAATGATCCAGAAACTACAGCGCCGCGCGCTCCATCGGACGCGCCAAGTCGCTGTAGCACATTGAAGTAGTTCCGCTCCGGTTCACGCTTTCTCGCGTGCAACCGCGCGCCAGCCGATATCGTGCCGGTAGAAGCCATTCTCCCAGGAAACGGCTGCAACCGCCGCATAGGCTCTGTCCTTGGCCATGCCGGCATTTTCACCCGTTGCGGTGATGTTGAGCACGCGGCCGCCGGTTGCGACCAGGGCTCCGTCGTTCATGGCTGTGCCGGCATGGAACACCTTGGTGGTGTCGGAGGCCGCGGGAAGGGCGTTGATCGGCGTGTTCTTGGCGTAGCTTCCGGGATAACCCTTGGAGGCCATGACGACGGTCAGCGCCGTCTCGTCGCGCCATTCCGCGCTCATGCCGGCGAGCGTGCCGGTTGCCGCCGCATAGAGCAGCGGCAACAGGTCGCTCTTCATCCGCATCATCAGTACCTGGCATTCCGGGTCGCCGAAACGCACGTTGTATTCGATGAGCTCCGGTCCCTTGGCGGTGATCATCAGCCCGGCAAAGAAGACGCCGGAGAAGGGATGGCCGCTTTCCGCCATGCCGCGCATCGTCGGCTCGATGATTTCCTTCATCGTGCGTTCGATCATTTCCGCAGTCATGACCGGGGCGGGCGAGTAGGCGCCCATGCCGCCGGTGTTCGGTCCGGTATCGCCGTCGCCGACCCGCTTGTGGTCCTGGGCGGAGGCAAGCGCCAGCGCGGTCTTGCCGTCGCAGAGGCAGAAGAAGCTCGCCTCCTCGCCATCGAGATAGGCTTCCACCACCACTTCGGCGCCGGCCGCGCCGAAGGCGCCGGCAAAACAATCGTCGACGGCGGCGAGCGCCTCGTCGAGCGTCATCGCCACGGTCACGCCCTTGCCGGCAGCCAAGCCATCGGCCTTGATGACGATCGGCGCACCCTGTTCGCGCACATAGGCCTTTGCGGTCTCGGCATCGGCGAAGCGGCCATAGGCGCCGGTCGGAATGCCGTAGCGGGCGCAGAGATCCTTGGTGAAGCCCTTGGAGCCTTCAAGCTGGGCGGCGGCTGCGGACGGGCCGAACACGGCGATGCCGGCTGCGCGCAGGACGTCGGCGAGACCGGCGACGAGCGGCCCCTCGGGACCGACCACGACGAAATCGATCGCTTCCTCGCGGCAGAAGGCGGCGACGGCCGCATGGTCGTCCGTGTCGAGCGCGACGATAACAGCCTCTTCGGCAATGCCGGGATTGCCCGGTGCCGCATAGAGCTTCGTCAGTTTGGGAGACTGTGCAATCTTCCATGCAAGGGCGTGCTCGCGCCCACCCGATCCGATCAGAAGAACCTTCATTGCAGCCCCCGATATCCCGAAATTGCTGCGCTGCGGTTAGGACGGCAGGGCGGCAAGGTCAAGGGAAAACGGGAGTCCGGCCAGCGATTCCCGCAATCATCGCCGTTCAGGCGATGGCCTGCCGACTTTGCAGGTTGTCCTGTCCATCGCCCTGTGCGTAGCGGGCGGTACGTGTCAGCGCCCAGATCGCCAGGTCCTCGATCGGCAGCGGCTTGCTGATGAGATAGCCCTGGAACAGGTCGCAGCCGGCAGCCGTCAGCATGGAGAGCTTTTCCGGCGTGTCGATGCCTTCGCCGACGACGGCGACGTCCTTGGCGTGGCAGAGCGCGATCAGTGCCTTGAGCACCGGCAGAGATTGCGAGGCGGTGAGGTTCGAGACCAGCGCCCGGTCGAGCTTGATCGTGTCGGCCGTGTATTCGATGATCTGCTGCACGGAGGTGTAGCCGGCACCGAAATCGTCGATCGAAAGGCGGAAGCCCCTCTGGCGCAGGGCGTCGATGTTGCGGCGAAGCTGATCGCTGAACTTGACGGCGAAGGTTTCGGTGAGCTCGATTTCGATCGAACGCGCCTCCAGCCCATGCGTCTCCAGGCAGTCGGAGAAATGGTCGGCAATCGCCTTCGAATGCAGTTCGGCCGAGGAGATGTTGATCGCCAGGACCGTTTCCGGGCCGAAGAGGGCCTTGAGCTGGCCGCAATCCGACATCGCCTTGTTGATCACCCACCAGTCGATCTTGGTGAAAAGACCCGAGCTTTCGGCGATCGGCACGAATTCATCCGGAGTAACGTTGCCGAGAACGGGCGAGTACCAGCGCAAGAGCGCTTCGCAGCCGATGACGCGACCATCGGTGTCGACCATCGGCATATAGACGAGGTGAAACTGTTCGTCCGGATCCAGCGAACGCAGTTCGTCCTGAATCTGGCGCAGCCGCGTGCGCTTGTCGTGAAGGGCGCGGGAGAAGCGGGCCGAGCGGTTCTTGCCACTGGTTTTGGCTTGGTACATCGCGGCATCGGCGTTCGAGATCAACTCGGCAAGGTTGGTTGCGTCGTCGGGGCAGATCGCCGCGCCGATGCTCGCGGTCACCGGATAGCGCTTTTCGGAGACTTCGAAGCCGTCCTCGAACAGCCCCAGAATGGCCGCCGAAATTTCCCGGACCGTGCCATCGCCGGGCCGCGACCGCACGAATACGGCGAATTCGTCGCCGGAGAGACGGGCGAGAATAGCGGGCTTCTGGCCGCGCCGCTCGGTGATCGCATCGACCCTTTCGCCGATCCGGACGGCCAGCGTCTTCAGAAGCTCGTCGCCGATCTCGTGTCCATGCTTGTCGTTGACGAACTTGAAGTTGTCGATGTCGATGAACAGCAGGCTGCACTTTTCGCCGGCCGCGATCGCCTCGCGCAAGGCACCGGCGGCAAGCGCATTGAAATGACCGCGATTGCTGATGCCGGTCAGGGTGTCGGTCCAGGAACTGCGCTGCACCAGCTTCAACGATTGCACCGACTGCCGATGGAGTTCGCGGATATTCTCCGTCAGCCGCCCGATCTCGCCTTTCTCCTCCATGTCGCGGATCTCGTCGCGCGCGCCCACCATCACCGCCATCACATTGGCGTCGAGCGTGGCGATCGGATCGGTGATGAAGCGGCGGATCAGCACGATGATCAGCCAGATCGAGAACAGGCTCATGGCGACGGCGCCGAGCGCCAGCAGAAACCTCTGCCGGGCCATCAGTGCATCGAAATGCTTGCTGGAAACGGTCAGCGTCGCGTAGAGCGATGGCCCGAGATGGACGCTTGCCGAAAGGTCATCGGTGGTCGCCAGCGGCCAGGGCTGGAGCACCATGTCGGAACCGTATTCCTTCTTCAGCGCCCGCTGCATGTCGAGGAAACGGTCCGGCCGGATCGCGACCTGGACGAGCAGCGCGCTCGATTTCTTGCTGGGCAGAGGCCGGGTGAAGGCAACCGGATCGAGGAAGAAAGAATAGACGATGCGCGGTCTTTGCCCGGCCTCGTAGAGATAGGTCCAGTCGGCGAGCTTGTCTTCGCGGATGAGACGGCGGGCGAGGTTGAGCTGGGCATCGTCGATCTGGGCGAAGGGATCCCAGCTGTTCTCGAAATAATAGTCCGTTTTCAGGTCGGAGGTCAGTAGCGCCAGCGAGACATAGTTTGTCGGGTCGTCCAGAAGCGACTTGAGGCTCTCCTGCAGCCTGACGCCGAGCGCATTGGCGCGGTAGTTCTCGTCCGTTTCCGAAACATACTGGCGCAGCGAGTTGCCATTCAAGAGCGCATTGAGGAAGGCCTTGCTGCGGCCGATCTCGTTTTGAAAAACTGCGGCCGCATGTTCCAGTCGTTGCGACAGTTTGGCGTGCTCGAGCGCACGGATCGAGCGGCTCTGCGTGACGTGGACCGAGACCGCCGCCAGCAGGTAGCCAGCGAGAACCACGGGAAAGATCAGGATGAGCGCGCGTTTGCCGAGATTCACTGGAAGTTCGCCAATGTGCTGATGATGCGCCGGCGCAATTGCACCGACTCTGTGGACAGTTCCTGTTGATACTGGCTCCTGGCCAGGATGTCGGGCGAGGGGTAGATGGCGGGGTCGGCGCGCACTTCTTCCGGCAGGAGCGCATAGGCGGCCCGGCTTGCCGTCGGCATGTTGAGCGCCAGCGCGTTCGCGGCGGCACTTCCGGGCGAACCGAGATAGTCGAGGAGTGCGAGCGCGCGATCCTTGTTCGGCGAGTTGGCGACGACCGACATGCAATCGAGCCAGGAAAGCGTGCCCTCCTTGGGAACGGCGTAGCGCCAGACACCGGGCGTGCCGGCTTTGTCGTTGAGCACGTGCTGGTCGCCGCTGTAGCCCAGCGCCATATAGATGTCCTTGCCGACCGTCGGGTTCTGGATCGAGCTGATGACGTATTCGTAGGTGAGCACCGAAGGCGCCTGTTCCTTCATCAGCCCGAAGGCCGCTTTCAGCGTCGCGCTGTCGTTGGTGTTGATCGATTGGCCGAGCAGCATCAGCGGCGCGACGAAGGCCTCGTTGTGGTCGTCGTACATGGCGACATGCTTGGCGAGCGCCGGGGCTGGGCGCATGAGATCCTGCCAGGAGGTCGGCGCCACCGTAACGACGTCCGATCGGTAGAGGATGCCCATGGTGCCCCATAGGTAGGGCACGCCGCGCCCCGAGCAGCGCTTGCGCCAGCTTTCGTCGTAGTCCCGCAGAGAGGCGACATTGGTCTCGTCGAGCTTTTCGAGCACCCCCTTGCGGCCGAAAAGTGCTGCGCTGTTTTCGCCGGTGACCACGAGGTCGACGCGGCTGTTCGGGTCGGCCAGCACCTCGTCGCGCGTGTCGCCGCTGTCATAGTAGACCTGATGCACCGCGACGCCTGTGATCGCCGTCCAGCGGTCGAGGATCTTCTGGTCGATATAGGATTCCCAGATCAGCAGGTTCAGGGTCTCGGCCGGTGCCGCCGTTGCAAAAAGCAACGTCGCCAGAAAGGCCGGAATCACCGTTCGCCCCTGCATTGCACACCTCTGCCCAAGCCCGTCAGACGACCGTACCGCGCAAAAATTGATGAATGATTACGTGGGGCTGCGGCGAGGGCGGGGTGTCGGGTGCTGCTTGCCGCTCAAACGAAAACCGGGCGCCGCATGGCGGCGCCCGGTGAATTTGCAAGGACAACCTCTGCGCGAAACACTATCTCGCCGGGATCTTCGGCAGCAGGATCGTGAGGATACCAAGCAGCGGAAGATAGGAGCAGATGGTGTAGACGAACTCGATGCCCTGCCGGTCGGCGAAGATGCCGAGTACGGCCGCGCCCATGCCGCCGAAGCCGAAGGCGAAACCGAAGAAGACGCCGGCGATCAGCCCGACCCGACCCGGGACGAGTTCCTGGGCGAAGACGACGATCGCCGAGAAGGCCGAGGAGAAGATCAGGCCGATGACGATCGACAGGACCCCGGTCCAGAAGAGATTCGCATAGGGCAGCAGCAGGGCGAAGGGGATGACGCCGAGGATCGAGAACCAGATGACGAAGCGGGCGCCGTAACGGTCGCCGATCGGGCCGCCGAGGAAGGTTCCGGCCGCGGCCGCGCCGAGGAACAGGAACAGCATGAGCTGTGCCTCTTGAACGCCGACACCGAACTTCTCGATGACGAAGAAGGTGAAATAGCTGGAGATGCTGGCCATGTAGACGTTCTTCGTGGCCGTCAGCAGCACCAGCACGGCGACCGCCCACATCACCCGTCCCTTCGGCAGGGGAAGGGTGCGGCTCGGCGCCGGCCGGCTCATCGTCGTGCGGCGATGGCGGACATGCCAGGTGCTGACCCAGGAGAGCACGAAGAAGCCGATGATCGCGACGATCGAGAACCAGCTGAGGCTTCCCTGGCCGAAGGGAATGACGATGAAGGCGGCAAGCAGCGGCCCCATGGCGCTGCCGGCGTTTCCGCCCACCTGAAACAGTGATTGTGCCAGGCCGTGGCGACCGCCGGAGGCAAGACGGGCGATACGGGAGGACTCCGGATGGAAGATTGCCGAACCGATGCCGATCAGGCTTGCCGCCACGAGGAGGACCCAGAAGTCGCGGGCATTGGCAAGCAGGATCAGGCCGCTGCAGGTCGAGAGCATCGCAACCGGCAGGGAATAGGGCAGCGTCCAGCGGTCGGTGATGATACCGACGGCCGGCTGCAGCATCGACGCCGTGAGCTGGAAGGTGAAGGTCAGGAGGCCGATCTGCACGAAATCGAGGGCGTAGTTCGCCTTGAGCAGCGGGTAGAGCGCGGTCAGCAGCGACTGCATGATGTCGTTCAGCATATGGCAGAAGCTGACAGCCAGGATGACGGAGAAGGCCGTCTTTTCTGGGGTGATCCCGGAAGTTGAGGTCACGGTAGACATGGGTGATTCCTTGCCGTCTCGAAGGTTGTATGCGGCGTGCTTATCTGTACTGAGGTTGCGATTGGCCTGCTTTTGTGATCTGGTCGAGTTCTTTCGTGAGTGGGCCAGATGCCGATCCGCCGATTTCCCTTGCCGCAGCTTCCCGATGAGGATCACTTCCGCAACCTCGATTGGATCGAGGCCGGAAACGCCCCGGTGCTGGCACTGGGGCGAGACTACAGTGCCGGCCTTCTCGTCCCTTTCCACAGCCATACGCGCACGCAACTCTGGTGGGCACGCGGCGGCGTCGTGCTGATGCGCACCGAACGCGGACGCTGGATGGTTCCGCCCGGCCATGCCCTGCTGATCCCGGCCGGCATGGAGCACTCGGCCGAGATGATCAGCGACGTGCGCATGCATTCGATCTACTTCGCGCCGGACCTGCTTCGCGCCGAGCGGCCCATGGTCATGGAAATCAACCCTCTCGCCGGCAGCCTCGTCGATGCGCTCGTCGGCGTCGAGAACGAGACGATGTCGGAGCGGCGCGAGCAACTGGTCACGGATCTGCTTCTGGAAGAAATCGGCCGGCTGCAGGAACGCCCGCTCGGCCTGCCGTTCCCGCGCGACGAGAAACTTGCAGCGCTGTGCCGACAGTTCCTGCAGGCGCCGTCTGCGGCAGCGAGCATCGACCAGTGGGCGGATCGGACGGGTCTCAGCCGACGATCGTTCACGCGGTATTTTCGCAACGAGACAGGCGTCAGCTTCGTCACCTGGCGCCAACAGGCCTGTATCTTCGCCTCCTTGCCGCTGCTGGCCGATGGCGAGCCGATCACCAATGTGGCGCTCGATGCCGGCTACGAGAACGTCGCCGCCTTCACCACCATGTTTCGCCGCATGCTCGGCAGCCCGCCGAGTGTTTATCTCAAGACCTATCTTGGGCAGTGATCGGCGTTGGCAAGCCGGGTATGGCAAAGGAAGGTTGAATTGACCTGGTTAACGGAATCGTAGGAACAAGCCGCAATAAGTCGCCCTGTGCCGTCCCAGTCCACCTTTCCTCCCTCGACCTGTCGGCACGATCAAAACTTCGCCCCGGCGAATGATTCTTCCGGAGTTGTTTCTTGCGTATCCGTTCTCTTGTCTTCCTTTCTGGAACCCTTTTGCTGTCGGCGAACGCCGCCTCTGCCGGTGACGGCCAGTATTTCTGGTCCGGTGACTGGTATCTGAAGGTCGGAGCCACCGGGTTCCTTGGCCCGAAATACGAAGGTGCCTCGAAGCGCATGTTCCAGGCCGCACCGCTGATCTCGCTCGGCAAGGCCGGCAGCACCGTCCGTTTCTCCTCGCGCAACGACAACATGTCCTATGCGCTGGTTGACCAGGGAAGTTTCCGTGCCGGCCTCGTCGGCAAGTTGATCTTCGAGCGCGATGCGGGCACCTCCAGCGATCTGAAGGGTCTCGATCCGATCAAGTTCGGCGGTGAAGTCGGTGGCTTTGCGGAGGTCTATCCGACCGAATGGCTGCGGGTGCGCGCCGAAGTCCGCCAGGGCATTCGCAGCCACCATGGCGTCGTCGCCGACGTCGCGGCCGACGCCTTCACCGATGTCAGCAGCAATGTCCGCATCTCCGGCGGTCCGCGCCTGACCGCTGCGACCAGCGACTATTACGGCGCCTATTATGGCGTGAACGACCGCGAGTCTGCCGCATCCGGCCTCGCCACGTATTATCCGCATGGTGGCGTCGGATCCGCTGGCGTCGGCGCCGCGATCACCTGGCAGGCAACGGAGAAGCTCGAAACGAGTGCCTATGCCGAGTACCGGCGTTTGCTCGGCCCTGCCGCCGATTCCAGCCTCGTTCGCGAGCGCGGCAGCCGCAACCAGGTCCTGGTCGGCCTGTCGGCAACCTACCGCTTCGACTTCAGCCTTCCGTGACACTACGCTGGTCCGGCGCCGCGACGATCTCGCCGCTTGACCGGCCGGACGCGCGGCGTCAAACAGAAGCATGAACACCTTTTCCGCCGATTCCGGCCGCGTCCATGATGCGCCGTCCAACAATTGGGTCTATCGCGTGCTGCCGCGCGCGATCTGGCCCTATGCGCAGCTCGCCCGTTGGGACCGCCCGATCGGCTGGCAATTGTTGTTGTTGCCCTGCCTCTGGTCGGTGGCGCTGGCTACGGGCGCGGTGGCGGGCACCGAGGCGTTCTCGTTCGGCCGCTTCCTGTACCATTGCTTCCTGTTCACTGCCGGCGCGATCGCCATGCGCGGCGCCGGTTGCACCTACAACGACATCGTCGACCACGACATCGATATGGAGGTTGCGCGCACCCGTTCGCGGCCGCTGCCGTCGGGGCGCGTTTCGCGTCTCCAGGCGAAGGTGTTCATGGTGCTGCAGGCGTTCGTCGGCCTCGTCGTGCTGCTGCAGTTCAACACGTTCTCGATCGTGCTCGGCATCCTGTCGTTGGCGATCGTGGCGATCTATCCCTTCGCCAAGCGGTTTACCGATTGGCCGCAATTCTTCCTGGGCCTGGCATTTTCCTGGGGCGCGCTGATGGGGTGGACGGCCGAATTCGGCAAGCTCTCGCTGGCAGCCGTGTTGCTCTACGGTGCGGCGATTGCCTGGACGATCGGCTATGACACGATCTACGCCTACCAGGACAGGGAGGACGACGAGCTGATCGGCGTACGCTCGACGGCACGGCGGTTCGGCGAAAATCCGCGGCCGTGGCTGATCGGCCTCTACGGCATCGCGACGCTGCTGTTGCTCATGTCCTTCGTGGCTGCCGGTGCCGGCGCTGTCGTCTACATCGGCCTTCTGATTGCCGCGGCGATGCTGACCTACCAGATCCTGGTGCTGAACATCCACGATCCGGCGCAGTGTCTGGCGCTGTTCAAGTTCAATGGGGTCGTCGGCCTGATTATCTTTGCCGGTCTGGTGCTGGCGTTCCTTGTTCGCCTGATATGAAAAATCCTCCGTCGCGGCGGAGGATCCTCTTCATGCATTCGGTTCGCTACAGCCACCTTTGCGCGCGCGGCGCTGTAGTGGCGGGCCGTAAAAAGCGTCAGGCCCAGCTGATCTCGCGGGCGGCCTTGCGCTCCTTCGCCTCGTGGCGCGCACGGAAGCTGGACAGGATGACGGCAACGGCGGCGGCGATATGCTTGCGCATCGGGTTTCTCCTTCTTTCGTGATCTTGGCTATGAAGCCGATATGGCACGAAAAAGGCGACGGAGCTGTTTCCGTGGGAACATCTCGAGCAGTCCCAGGAAAACTGTGAATGCTTGCCGTCCGGAACCGCATTTCAAAACCGGCGGCTCGGAAAACGACAACAGCCGACCGCAGGGAACGGCCGGCTGTCGCGCTGGAAGTACTGCTGCGGATCAACTGCGGGCGATGATCTCGCGCCCGTCGATCTTCATGTGAACGCCAAGCTTGCCGGTGGAACGACGCACGAGGAAACGTGGCCGGCGCTCGGCGAAGAAGGAGTGGCGGCGTCGCGGCTTGACCGGTGCGGTGCGCACGTCGCCGAGATGTTCTTCGAGCGGCCTTGCAACGCCGTCCGCTTCGACCATCAGCATCGGAATGCGATAGGCCTCCGCCCAGGCGCGCCAGTCGGCCGCGATGTCGGACAGGTCGTGTGCGACGAGCAGCGGAACGCAGAGGTCCGGGTCGTCGTGATGAAGTTCCAGCGTCACTGTAACGTCTCCGTCGCCGTGATCGATCGCGCGAGCCGCGACCCCTTTGAATGCCCGCGCCGGCAGTGCGATCGAAAGCGGCAGGCCGCTCGATGGTAGCACCTTGCGCAGAACTGCGCCACGCTCGTCCAGGCTGATCGTGACATTACCCGTATGACCGCGCAAAGCGTAGCTTGCCTGCTGTGGAAAGCGCTTCGGATCAAGACGGAGCGTGTTTTCGACCCATGCGGGTTGAGAGAGTGTATTGCGCATTTCAATCGCCCTTGTTTTTCCTTGAGAGCCGGTTTCCGGTCTTCTCTTCGGGACTTTTCGTCCTCTATGGGCTGGAGAATAGGCGCCCCCCTTTCCGAACGACTTAAGAATCGCGGTTAAGAAAACTTTGCGTTTTTCGATGGTTAGCAAAAGCCGACCGCTCAGGGTTTCCGTTTCGTCAACGGGTCGGACCGCCTTGTCCCGATCGGGCGCACGCGGGCCGCCGGCCGTCGGCGAAAAGCCACACACAAGCCAGTGCTGCAATCATGACGCGTCAGAATTCTGTTTCGGGGATGGCTCGCCCACCCCATGGGTAACCGACGGGGCCAGGCATGGTATCGACCTATCTCGACTATAGTCGCATCACGCGTGATTTGCGCAGCAGCCTCAACCGTGTTGCCCAGCAGCCGCAGATCGCGCGCGAAGCCGAGTATTACCGGGAAAACATCGGCAGCGTGAAAACCGTCGACGAGTTCCTCGACGACTACCGGCTCTATTCCTACGCGATGAAGGCGCATGGCCTGGAGGACATGACCTATGCCAAGGCCTTCATGCGCAAGGTTCTGGAAAGCGACCTCAAGGACGACAACAGTTTCGCCAATCGTCTCACGGATGAACGCTACCGCAATTTTGCGCAGGCCTTCAACTTCAGTTCGGCAACCGCGGTGGCCCAAACCAACGCACAGCAGGATGCGCTGATCGGTCTCTACAACGACCGTATCGCCAATCTCGATACAGTCATGCGGCAGGAGATGGCCTATTTTGGCGCGGCCATGGATCTGGTCACCGATGTCGACCAGTTCCTGGGTAACGAAAAGCTGCGCAGCTTTGCCTTCACGGTGTTCGGACTGGACCCGAAGACATTCTCCTACACGGACGTTCGCAATGCGCTGACCAGCGATCCCGCGACGCTTACGGCCAACCAGACGGCCGCCAAGACCAGGATGACGGAGGCGACGAAGCAGCTGACGGACCTCGGGGCGCGCGATACCGCGCTTTCGCAGATCGCCAGCCTGACGGAGCAGCTGGCTGCTGCGCCCGATGCCGAGAAGCCGGCCATCCAGGCCAAGATCGACGAGCAGAACGCGATCGTGGCCGATCTCGACGCCAGGCTGCCACCGCGCGACCAGGCGCCCGCGCTTAAGGCGCAGCTCTCGCTGGAACTGACGACGCTCGACAGGCAGGTCCGCAGTCTCGATATCTATATCCAGCTCGCCTCGACGTTTAACTTCGATGCCGACGGCAGCGTGCCCGCCGGTGAGAAGGCAATCAGCGACGAAAAGAAGGCGCTGCTCAACGAAGCCTATGTCTTCCAGCGGCCTGGCGTCACGCCGTCGGGCGCCGCACGACTGACCGGCGCCGGGGCGTTGCTCAACAAGGAATACTATGAACAGAAGATCGGCAGCATCACCACGGTCTCGGACCTGGTCGGTGATAGCCGTCTTTTCAACTACATCGTCACGGCCTTCGGCTTGCCATCCGCGACGACGATGCCCTCTACGGTCGAGAACATCCTCACCAGCGACATCAACGACCCGGAGAGCTACGTGAACAAATATGGCGGCGAATACAACGCCGCCTACAAGAAGATGCTCGCCGCCTTCAACTTCCAGACCGACGGTACGCTGCAAGCCGGCAAGACCGCGCAGGATGCGGACCAGATGAAGACGACGTCCGACGAGTACATGGTGCGCTACAACGACAAGAGCGATGCCGAGGACGAAGCTCTGGTCAAGCGCTTCAAGCTGCAGATCGGCACGATGAAATCGGTCGACGAACTGCTCGCCAACAATGACATGAAGAAATTCATGCTGCGTGCCTTCGGCCTCGAAAACGAGGATCTGAGCACGCGAACGCTGAAGCGTATTCTGACCAGCGACCTGAACGATCCCAAGAGCTATGCCAACACGCTGCGCGATGAGCGCTACGTCAAGCTGGTAAAGGCATTCAACTTCAATCCGGACGGCACGCTCGGCGCACCGAAGCTGGCGCAGAGCGAAGCCGACATCATGAACACGGCCAAGGCCTATGTGATCGCCAAGTCCCGCTTCGGCACGGATGAAGAGAAGAAGGTCGCCAAGGATAAGGCGCAGGAGGAAGCCAAATACTACACCGCCGAGATCGAGAAGATCGAGACGCTCGACGCCTTTCTCGCGAACCGGCGTCTGGTCGATTTCGTTCTGGTCGGCGCCGGCATCGATCCGGAAACGGTTAAGACCGAATACCTCAAGGATATGTTCACGTCCGATCTCGACGATCCCAAGAGCTTCATCAATACCGATCCGAACGGGCTCAGATATCGCGAGATTGTCGCCTCTTTCAACTTCGACACAGCCGGTAAGATCGTCCGGGGCGAGGCCGGTCAGATCCAGACCCGGCGCGGGCTGATCACCACGGTCGACCTCTATCTCAATCAGTCGCTCGAGGAGTCGGAAGGCGCCGACAACGGTGGTGTTCGCCTGGCGCTCTATTTCAAGCGCAAGGCCCCGGAGATCAACACGGCCTACGATATCCTGGCCGAGACCGCCCTGTTCCAGGTTGTCAAGACGGCCTACAGCATGCCGGAGGGGCTGCAGAACGCCAAGATCGAGGCGCAGGCCGCGTATATCGAGCGCGTCATCGACATCAAGGATCTGCAGGATCCTGCGAAGCTCGGGAAGCTCCTGCAGCGGTTCACGGCGCTTTATGACGTCGAAAACAACACGGACGTTTCACCGGGGCTGGCGATCCTCAGCGGTAGCGGCGGTGGCGGCGTCAGCGCCGAGACGCTCCTGTCCCTCTCGCAATTACGCGCAGGTGGTCGCTGACACGGGTCGCCTGAAGTCCAGGTGCGTAAGCCTGCAGCATAAGACTGTCCGCAATCACCGATCCGCGCGCAACACCTTGTCAGGGTTCATGATGCCCGCCGGGTCGAAGGCATGCTTGATCCGCTGCATCAATTCGATCTCGATCGGTGCACGGATCTCCGCGAGCTCGTCGCGCTTCAACTGGCCGATGCCGTGCTCGGCCGAGATCGAGCCGTTGTACTTGAGAACGATGCCGTGGACGATCGCGTTGATCTCGCGCCAGCGATCGAGGAAGGCTTGTTTGTCGGCGCCGACCGGCTGCGAGATGTTGTAGTGGATGTTGCCGTCGCCCATGTGGCCGAAGGAGCAGATGCGCCCGCCGGGGATCGCCTTCATGACAGCGGCATCCGCCTCCTTCATGAAGGCGGGAATGCTGGAGATGGGCACCGAAACGTCGTGCTTGATCGAGCCGCCCTCGGGCTTCTGCGCCGGCGACATGCTTTCGCGCATATGCCACAGCGCCTTGCCTTGCGTCTCGTTGGCAGCGATCACGGCATTTTCGACGAGGCCGGCTGCAAATCCCTGTTCCAGGAGGTCGTTGACCATCCGCTCGGCGCTTTCGGCCGAATCGGAGGTGGAGATGTCGATCAGCACGTACCAGGGATGGACGGTTTCCAGCGGGTCGCGAACGCCGGGAATGTGTTTCGTCGTGAATTCGACGCCGAGCCGCGGCATGAGTTCGAAACCCGTCAGCGCCGGCCCGCAAAGACTGGAGGCCTTCTCGAAGAGGGCGAGCGCATGCTCGACGCTGCCGACACCGGCGAAAGCCACCTGGTGGCCGAGCGGTTTCGGAAAGAGCTTGAGCACGGCACCGGTGATGATGCCAAGGGTGCCCTCAGCGCCGATGAAGAGGTCGCGCAGGTCGTAGCCGGTGTTGTCCTTCTTCAGTCGGCGCAGCCCGTCCCAGATTTCGCCGGTCGGCAACACCACTTCGAGGCCGAGGCAGAGTTGGCGCATATTGCCATAGGCGAGCACCGCCGTGCCGCCGGCATTGGTGGAGAGATTGCCGCCGATGCGGGCGGAGCCTTCCGATCCGAGCGACAGCGGGAACAGACGATTGTGATCGTCCGCAGCCTTCTGGATGTCGGCGAGAATGCAGCCGGCGTCCGCCACGATCACGTTACCGACCGGATCGACGTCGCGCATCCGGTTCAGCCGTTCGAGCGAAAGCACGATGTCCGCCTTGCCTTCCCGTGGGATCTGGCCGGCGACATGGCCGGTATTGCCACCCTGCGGCACGATCGCCGTGCGGGTCGCGCTGGCGAGTTTCATGATGCGCGAGACCTCGTCGACCGAGCCGGGACGAAGCACCATCGGCGTCGTGCCGCGATAGAGGCCGCGGGATTCGACGAGATAGCGGGCCTTGTCCGCTTCGGCGGTGAGCGCATTGGCGCTGCCGACGATCTCGACGAAGGAGGCGATGAGTTCGGGGGAGGGAAGGGTCGTCGTCATGGGCCTGCCTTCATATGGCGCCTGCGCGCGCTATCGGACCGGTCGATCTGAAGACACGATCCTCGGTTCGTATCGACTGCGATCATAACCGCGATCGCGGTGCGGAGGAGATGCCGCACGCAAAGCTCATCCGCGCGGTGCCGCCGCCCGCTGCAGCCGATCGATGATCGCTTCTCCCAATCCTTCCGAAGGGATCGGCCCGAAGGCGATCGTCGCAGCCCCGCTGGCGTCCGCGCGCTTCATGTAGTCGAAGAGATTGGCTGCCGCTTCGCGAAGATTTCCGGTCGGGCTGAGATCGAGTATTACGGCCGCCTGTTCCTCGTTGGCGATCCGATCGCCACCGAAGCGGATCAGCGCCTCACCGCTGCGCACATCGGTGGCATCAAGCCTCACGGCAGCGCCCGGCGCGTAATGGGAGGCCAGCATGCCCGGCGCCTCGATCGTTGCGCCCGCCGTTTCCGGTCGGATCACCGGACGATCGAGCAGGCGCTCGATCTCGGCGGCAGCGAGACCGCCCGGGCGCAGCAGCCGGATCTCGTCGCCGTCGACCTTGATGATCGTGGACTCCAAGCCGATTTCGGCCGGGCCGGCATCGAGGATCAGCTTCAGTTTCTCGCCGAGATCGGCGTCGACATGGGCCGCACTGGTCGGGCTGATCTTGCCGGAGGTATTGGCGCTGGGCGCGGCGAGCGGTCGCCCGAACCGTGCGATCACCCGGCGCGAGAAGCCGTCGGGCATGCGGATGCCAAGCGTGTCGAGGCCGGCCGAGGCAAGCGCATGCACTGTGCTCTCAGGCCGCTGTGGCAGGATCAATGTCAGGGGGCCTGGCCAGAATGCTTCCGCCAGGCGTCGGGACACGGGGTCGAAGCGCACATGAGCCTCGGCCATGGCCATGTCGGAAACATGCGAGATCAGTGGATTGAAACGCGGTCGGCCCTTCATCTCGTAGATGCGGCTGATCGCATCGGGATTGGTGGCGTCGGCGGCAAGGCCATAGACGGTTTCGGTGGGAATGGCGACCGGCTCGCCTTCGGCAAGAACGGCGCAGGCGCGTTCGATTGCGCGGTACGGTTCAATGCCCGTGTCGATGATCTCTGCCATGCCGTTTCCTTTCCGACGCTTCCTTAGCGGACGTGCCGGGAAAACAGAACGATTTTCTTTGCGGGAAACGGTTACTGGCTCAGAGGCTGCGGATGATACGGCGCAGCGCGTCGTCCCGGGCACCCAGCATCAGCACGTTCTTGAGAGCAACCTTGGGGTCGTCGGTGCGAAAGAGCAGCCCGTTGTCGCGGACGTTGCGGTTGATGACCATCTGTCCGTCTTCGGCGTTCGGCTCGATCGCGACGGCAAAATACATGCGGGAATAGCCGCTCTGGATGCGGTCGAAGAAATGGGTCTCGTCACCAAGGTCGCTGAAGAAATTGGCGAAATAGAACGACCAGGTGATGTCCTTGGAAGGCGTGACCGCTGTCCGCGCCGCTGTCACATGGCAATAGCCGAGATGCGGCTTGCCGACGAGCGTGCGGTGGAAGATCAGCTTCGGGAACTGGATCGAGGCGTGAAAGCCGTTGATCCGCTTGTGCGTCGTGTCGCCGGCGGTCGCGAGCTTCTTGGCGGTTCTGTCCGCGACTTCCTCATAACTCAGATACCGTCGTTCGCCCGGCGCCCATTGCCGGCGATTGATCCTGCCGGTGCGCAGGAACTCGCTGTGAACCGCCGTCTTCGGCACGACGGCCGGCGGCTTCTCGGCCGCTGCGTCGTAATATCTGAATTTTGCCATGCGCCATCTGCCTGCCGGACATCTTCGTCCGCCGGCAAGCCTAGTGCCTTATGGTTAATGAAGGATTTCCTTTCGTTGGCGGAAGATGCGCCGGCACTTTCATAAAAATGTCGCAAACGGGCGAAGTCTTCCCGTGCCTGCGCCATATCGGCCGCGAAAAGTGGCATATGCCCAATATTTGATCTATCTATCTGTTTATAAATAGAAAAATTTTCGACTCCGGTTCAGAAGGATGGTTTCCACTGTGTCGTCATTCTGGAATTGGATGTCGCTATCCGGCGTCTGCCAGGGTGCCTTCCGCGCTTACATATCCTTGCTCAAGGTGTCGTCTTCCAAAAGGAAGGCGGAGAATTGGGAAGCCGGTCAAATCCCGGCGCTGCCCCCGCAACGGTGGTGGAGCGAAAGCCTCGGCAAAAAGCCACTGGACCGTTCCGTCCGGGAAGGCGCCGGGCTGGTCCGCAAAGGACGGCTCCTGAGCCCGGAAACCAGCCTTGACGGACATAACCGTAACGGGTTGCGGCGGGCAGCCGGATCGGAGCCTGAAACGCATGGGTGCACGCCCGTGCGGGTTCCTGTCCTGCCTCTCCGAAACATGGCGCATGAGGACAGGACATGGATACCAAGACCGATATGCTTCGCAAGCTGAAGGGCCGGCGTGACGGCTACAGCCTCGATCGGGCCTTCTACATCGATCCCGACTATTACCGGCAGGATCTGGAAAACATCTGGTACAAGGACTGGCTGTTCATCGGCCATGACTGCGAGATCCCGCGGGCCGGCAACTATTTCACCGTCCAGGTCGGCGATTTTCCCGTCGTCGTCACCCGTGATCGGCAGGGTACGATCCGCGCGCTCCACAATTCCTGCCGGCACCGCGGTTCCCGCGTCTGCACGCAGCACAAGGGGTCCTCGGCGAAGCTTGTCTGTCCCTACCATCAATGGACTTACGAACTCGATGGCTCGCTGCTCTTCGCGCGCCAGATGGGCGAGGACTTCGACAAGGCGGCCCACAGCCTGAAACCGATCCACTGCGAGACGGTCGGCGGCTACATCTTCATCAACCTGTCGGAGACACCGGCGAATTTCGCGGCCTTCCGTGAACTGGTCACCCCCTATCTCGCTCCGCACCGGCTTGGGGAGACCAAGGTTGCCTTCGAAAGCACCATCATCGAGAAGGGCAACTGGAAGCTCGTCTGGGAAAACAACCGCGAGTGCTACCATTGCGCCGCCAATCACCCCGAACTCTGCCGCACCTATCCGGAAGCGCCGACCGCGACCGGGGTGCAGGGCGCCAAGGACGATCCGGTGATTGCCGCCCATTGGGCGAAATGCGAGGCAGGGGGCCTGCCGAGCGAGTTCCGGATGTCGCCGACCGGCCAGTTCCGCGCCGCGCGCATGCCGCTGGTCGATGATGCCGAAAGCTATACCATGTCGGGTGCGCCAGCAGTCAAAAGGGCGCTGTCGGCCGATGTCCGGCAGAAGCAGATCGGCACGCTCCTGATGTTCCATTACCCGACCACCTGGAACCATGTGCTTTCCGATCACGCCATCACCTTCCGCGTGCTGCCGCTCGGGCCGGAGCTCACGCAAGTGACGACGAAGTGGCTGGTCAACAAGGATGCGGTCGAAGGCGTCGACTATACACTCGATGACCTGACCCATGTCTGGACCGAGACCAACGACCAGGATCGCCAGATCGTCGAGGAAAACGCCTTCGGCATCCGCTCGCCGGCCTATGAATCCGGCCCCTATTCGCCGGAGCATGAAGGCGGCGTGATGCAGTTCGTCGAGTGGTACTGCAAGTTCATGGAGCAGCGCCTCGAGGGCGATGCGGCTCCGTTGTCGAAGGTCGCCTGACATGCAGATGGCACCCTCCTTCCACCATTTCGACGAACTGCATGTCTGGATCGACCGGCAGCAGATGCTCGAATGCACGTCGGCGGTCGTCGAGACCGCCGACGTCATGACCTTCACCTTCCGCGCGGGGAAGCCAGCCTGGTTTCGTTACCTGCCCGGCCAGTTCGTGACGCTCGAACTGCCGGTCGCGGACGAACCGGTCATGCGCACCTATACCCTGTCGTCGACGCCATCGCGGCCGCTCTCGATCGCGGTCACGGTGAAGGCACAGGCCGACAGCATCGGCACCCGCTGGATGTTCGACCATCTCAAGCCCGGCATGAAGCTGAGGGCCTTCGGGCCGCTCGGCGATTTCAGCTTCGTCCGCCATCCGGGCGACAAGTACCTGTTCATCTCGGCCGGCTCCGGCATCACTCCGATGATGTCGATGACCCGCTGGATGGCGGATTGCGTGCCGGAGACGGACGTCACCTTCATCTCCTGCGCCCGTCGGCCGGAGGATCTTTTGTTCCGCTCGGAGCTCGAGGTCCTGGCAACGCAGATGTCCGGGCTGAACCTCGGCTT
This sequence comes from Ensifer sp. B1-9, assembly GCF_050474445.1. Lineage (NCBI taxonomy): Bacteria > Pseudomonadati > Pseudomonadota > Alphaproteobacteria > Hyphomicrobiales > Rhizobiaceae > Ensifer > Ensifer sp. B1-9. The sequence goes on along the minus strand of NZ_JBCHVG010000007.1, from coordinate 6,630 downwards.
CATCGTCGAGGGACATGAGGCGCGCCACGGTTGGCATGGCCTGCGTGGCCGCATCGACGGTGCCAAGTTGCCGTTGCTCGCTCCCGACTTCCTGGAACGTACGGTGTTCTGCTGCGGGCCGGAACCCTTCATGCGCGGTGTGCGCGAGATGCTGAAGGCAGCCAGCTTCGACATGAGCCGCTATCACGAGGAGAGCTTCCAGCCGGCGGCCGCGCCTGCTGCGGAAGAAATCGCCGTGCGCGCTGGTATCGGCGATGACGGCGAGGGCCAGGTGGCCAAGGTTGCCTTCACCATGAGCGGCAAGGAAGTGGTGGCAAAGCCCGGCCAGACGATCCTGCAGACGGCCCGCGCCAACGGTGTGCGGATCGGTGCTGCCTGCGAGGGCGGCATCTGCGGCACCTGCCGTGTGATGAAGGTCGCAGGCGAGGTCGAGATGAGCCACAATGGCGGCATTCTCGATGACGAGATCGACGAGGGCTACATCCTCGCCTGCTGCTCGCGGCCGCTGGGAGATGTCCAGATCGAAGCCTGAAGGGGCTAGGGCGTGCTACAGGGCGGTGGCTGGGCGGTGGCGAGCCCTGGGCTGCCGGCCGATGGCTTGGGGCATCCGCCCTGCGCGGCGTCATCGGCCGCGACTGCCACCTGCAGGGCGCGCTCGTGGCGGGCGAAATCGATCGACCCGGTCACCAGCATGTCGACGCTGCTGCCGGCGCTGCTCGTGGCGCCGGCACGGCTGACGAGCAGCGGCTCGCCAAGCGTTGCGGCCGCCCGTGCGACCGCGTGCACTCCGGTCCCTTGCGCAGCTTGCGCGACGAGGGTGATCGGCATTGGTTTTTCCGGCAGCAACGCGCCTTGCGCCCAGATCGCCTTCAGCGCCAGCGGCGACATCGCTGCGACGTTCACGTCGATGTCGTCCAAGGTGCCGGGCACACGATAGGGACAGCGCCGCTTACCGCAATTGACGCCGGAGGAGAACTGCCACAGCGCATAGCTGTCCCAGTTGCCCATCGGGAAGACCTGGCGGATATCCGGCTTGTAGCGCGCATACCAGAGCGGCAGGCGCGATAGCAGCCGGTGCTTGGCGCGGTGCGTGGCGATGTATTGGGCCGTGATGTGGTTTGTATAGAGGATCGGATAGCGTCCCGTCCGGGTCTTGATGTGGCCGGCGAAGATGGCGGCATCCTCGAGCGACATGTATTTGTCGGGATCGATGCCTTCGAGATCGAGAACCATCAGTTCGTCGTCGCGCGGCTCGGCGTAGTCGAGGAAGTGGTTCGCCTGGTCCACGGGGTTGCCGGGACGGGCGAGATGGTAGGCGCCCCATAGCAGCCCGTGCGAACGGGCGATCATGCGCCGGGTCTGGTAGAGCTCGCGGCTGACGGCGTATTTGCGCCACATGGTCTTGCAGTGGTTGAAGGTGTCGCCATTGTGGTCGCCGGTGCAGGAGAAGCTCTCCGGCAAACCGTCGGAGGCCTTGGCGATGAAGCCGGAGATGCGCTTGTCGGCGAGCATGACTTCCCAGTCGATGCTGTTCATTTCATAGGCGTCGACGATGATGGAATTCGACTTTGTCTTCCAGGGTTCCAGTTCACCGGCGCGTGCGGTCGCCGCCGCGAAAATCAGACCCAGGAAGGTCGCGAGGCGCAGAATCATCCCTGTGGTGGAGATATACCGCTTAGCCATTCTCTGAGATTGCCGACAGTATCGTTAATGCATCGTAAATCTCAGCCCCCGAGCAGGACTGTGCTGGAGCGACGCGTGAATGTATACCGACCTCCGGCTGTATATGAGCAATATCTTGCATAATATTGGTGTGTCGCAAGAGGGCGTGGATGCCGGCAGACCGATCAACACGTGGATCGAGACCGTCGCTGTTACCGGCCTGCCGCTGGCGATCTCCTGTGCGGGAGCGTGGGCCGCGACGCCTGAATATGGAACAAAACCGGTGGCTTACACGTTGCTCGGGGGTTTTGGGTTTCCCGGCTGAGGGGCGTCCCCCGGTTTTGCAACGATCCGGGAGAAATCATGCAGAGGCTGAAGGTGCCGCGGTTGCCCAATTTCTCGGTGAACTGCGGAGCGTGGATTCGGTTTTGGAGGTTTCGATGAAGATTTTTCTGCAGACCGGGAAGAGCCGGTGGTTTTCTTCGATCATTACCGCGGCAGTCCTGATGACGTCCGCGGCCCCGTCGCAGGCGTTCATGCCGGCGCCGACGCGCATCGAACGGCAGGCCGATGCGACGAACGTTCAGTATCGCCGGCCGGGCTATGAACGCCGCGGCAACTATTACTACTACAACGGCTATCGCGGTTATCGCTACCATCGCCCGGGCTATCGCTACTATGACGGTTGGTGGTACCCGATGGCTGCCTTCGGTGCCGGCGTGATCATCGGCGGGGCGATCGCCCAGCCGCCACGCTACGAGCGTCCTGCTGCCGGCTATGGCAACCGTCATGTGCAGTGGTGCTATGACCGTTACCGTTCCTACAGGGCCTACGACAATACCTACCAGCCCTATGGCGGCCCGCGCCGGCAATGCTACTCGCCTTATAGCTAAGGGTGAGCGGGCCGGGGCTTCCGCTTCCGGCCCTTCCTCGCAGGCTCACAGAATCCCGATCCGCCTCAGGATCCACCAGGCAAAGCCCATGGAGAGCCCGATGAACAGCGCCGCATAGAGCGTGCCGGTGCCATCGGCGAAGGGCAGCGCCCCGGTATTCATGCCGAAGAAGCCGGTGACGAGCGTCGGCGGCAGCAGGAAAGCGGTCATCAGCGACAGGATGTAAAGGTGCCGGTTGGTTTCCGAGGAAATCTTGCTGTCGATCTCCTCGTGCAGCAGACGCGCCCGTTCCTGCAGGGCGAAGACGTCGCGGTCAACCGTTTCGAGCCGGTCTGAAAGCCGCTCGGCGGCATCGATGAAACCGGGCGGCACCTCGTCTTCGTCCGAGGCGGCAGCCCGTCTCAGCAAGGCCAGGATCGTGCGCAAATGGCGATGAAGCCGCACGACCGTACGGCGCAGCGGCGCGAGGCCCGGCTGCTGTCGATGCCCCGCTTCGCCATAGACGTGATCCTCGATGACGTTCAGATCCTCGGTCAGTTCCAGAACCAGCGAGATCAAAGTGCGCTGGAATTCGATCACGATCATCTCGAAGAGATCGATCGGGCGGGCGCATTTCGCGCTCTTCTCGACCGCTGCCTTGACGCGATCGATGCTGCGCAGCGGATGCAGACGCGTGGTGATGATGATCCTGTCGCTGACGGCGAAATGCAGCCAGCCGATCGTCTTGGTCACTGCGTCGAAGGTGCGCTCGAAGTCGACGAGCGTCCCGTGTACGATATCGTCCGAAACCGTAATCGCGGCCTGCGTGTCGTGGCTGGTCAGCGTCGCGACCGCGAGCGGCGGAAGGTTGCCGATCCGCTCGATCAAGGCAGGTGTGCGTGCGTCGGAGAGCGCCAGATGAACCCAGACCCATCCTTCGCCGGCAAGCAGGCTGTCGATCGAAGCGTCGGTGGCGATACGCCGGCAGCGGCTTTCGCCGGGCAGAAAGCGATAGGCCCATACGATGCCGGGTATTTCGGGGGAAATCAGGTTCATCGGAATGCCTTGGCAGGGGCCTACCGCATGTTCCCTTAAATCGCCACCGATTTAAGGGAGAAAACATGCGGCCATTCAAAATGCTACAGCGACCTTAGCGCGTCTTACCAAGACGCGCGGCGCTGTATGCCTTGGCTTCTATGCCCGGTTGATGACAGTTTTGTTACAGGTGAGCATGACGCCGTGTCCGCGCACAGGGGCAGGAATTGACGTTGACGTTTACGTAAAAATCAATAGTGTTCGGCGCAACGAGGATGCGCTCTGCGCGACCTGGCCATCTGGGAGGATCATCATGTACAAGGCACCCGTCGACGAGATTGCGTTCACGCTGAAACACGTGGCAGGCATGAGCGACGCGCTGCAATCGGGCGCCCTTGGCGACCTCGGCGAAGACCTGGTCGATGCCATCCTTTCCGAAGCCGGCCGATTCGCGACGGAGGAGGTGGCACCTCTCGGCGATATCGGCGACCGTCAGGGTTCGCGCCTCGTCGAAGGCAAGGTGGAGACGCCGGACGGCTGGCGCGACCTCTACCACAATTGGATCGGCGGCGGCTGGAACGGCCTGACGGCGCCGGAAGAATTCGGCGGCCAGAACCTGCCGCATATGCTGCATGTTGCCGCCATGGAAATGTGGAACGCCGGTTCCATGGCCTTCGCGCTCGGCCCGACGCTTACCATGGGCGCGATCGAGGCATTGGAGAAGCATGGCTCCGACGCGCTGAAGGCCACCTATCTGCCGAAGATGGTTTCCGGCGAATGGACCGGCACGATGAACCTGACCGAGCCGCATGCCGGTTCCGACCTCGGCGTCCTGAAGACCCGCGCCGAGCGCCGCGATGACGGCACCTACCGCATCTTCGGCCAGAAGATCTTCATCACCTGGGGCGAGCACGACTTCACCGACAATATCGTCCATCTGGTGCTGGCGCGGCTTCCCGATGCGCCGGCCGGCACCAAGGGCATCTCGCTCTTCCTGGTGCCGAAATTCCTGGTCAGGGCCGATGGTTCGCTCGGCGACCGCAACGATCTCTTCTGCCATTCGCTTGAGCACAAGCTCGGCATCCATGGTTCGCCGACCTGCACCATGATCTATGGCGATGGCAAGTTCGGCGCCGAGAAGGGCGCGATCGGCTACCTGATCGGCGAGGAAAATCGCGGTCTTGCCTGCATGTTCACCATGATGAACAACGCCCGGCTCGCCGTCGGCATGCAGGGTGTCGCCATTGCCGACGCCGCGACGCAGAAGGCGATTGCCTTCGCCAAGGAGCGCACCCAGGGCAAGGCGCCGGGCTGGACGGGGCAGGGCATGAGCCCGATCATCGAGCATCCCGACGTCGCCCGCACGCTTCTGACGATGAAGGCGCTGACGCAAGGCTCGCGCGCGATCTCCTATGCCTGCGCCCATGCCGTCGACATGGCGCATGCGGCCGAAGGCGAGAAGGCGAAATACTGGCAGGAGCGTTCCAGCCTGCTGACGCCGATTGCCAAGTCGTTTTCGACCGACGCCGGCGTCGACGTCGCCTCGATGGGCATCCAGGTCCATGGCGGCATGGGCTTCATCGAGGAAACCGGTGCCGCGCGCTACCTGCGCGATGCCCGCATCGCGCCGATCTACGAGGGCACCAACGGCATCCAGGCGATCGATCTCGTCACCCGCAAGCTGCCGCTTTCCGACGGCGCCCATGTCCGCGGCTTCATCGGCGACCTGCGCGAAATCGCGTCTGCCGTGCGCGCTTCGAACCGGAGCGGTTTCGGCGAGACGGCCGCGCGTCTCGATGCGTCGCTGGATGATCTGTCGACTGCGACCGAGTGGCTCATCGCCGCCGTCGCCGACGGCAGGCTCGCCGAAGCATTGGCCGGCGCCACGGCCTATCAGCGCCTGTTCGGCCTGGCGCTGACGGGTGCCTATCTCGCAAAGGGTGGTCTGGCTGAAGTGAGCGATGGCAAGGAAGACCAGCGCATCGCGCTCTGCCGCTTCACGGCGGAAAACCTTCTGGCGGAAACCGCTGCGCTGAAGGATCGTGTCGTCAACGGCGCCGACAGCCTGTCCGTCGCCCGCGCCGTTCTGGCTTGAGAGGAATATCCATGACCGACCACGTCCTCATCGAACGGCCGGAAACCTATCCCGGCGTCCAGGTGATCCGCTTCAACCGGCCGGAGAAGAAGAACGCCATCACCCGCGACATGTACGCGAAGATGACCAATGCGCTGACGGTCGCCTCAAGCGACCCGGCCGTACGCGCCACCGTCTTCCTCGGCACCGATGGCTGTTTCTCCGCCGGCAACGACATGGCGGATTTCCTCGCCTTCGCCATGGGCGGTTCCATGGGCATGGAGGTGATCGAGTTCCTGAAGGCGCTGGCGACTGCGACCAAGCCTGTCGTCTCGGGCGTCGACGGGCTGGCAATCGGCATCGGCACGACCATCCATCTCCATTGCGACCTGACGGTCTCGTCCGAGCGTTCGGTGTTCAAGACGCCCTTCGTCGATCTGGCGCTGGTGCCGGAAGCAGCGTCCAGCCTGATCGCGCCGCGCATCATGGGCCACCAGCGGGCCTTTGCGCTGCTTGCCGCCGGCGAGCCTCTGACGGCCCGCGAGGCGCTGGAAGCTGGCTTGATTTGGAAGGTCGTCGCCCAGGATGCCGTCGAAGGGGAGACGTTGGCGCTTGCCGCCCGTCTGGCCAAGAAGCCGCCGGAGGCGCTTCGCATCGCCCGCGACCTCGTCCGCGGCGACCGCAGCGACGTTCTTGCGCGTATCGACGAGGAAGCCAAGCACTTTGCGGCGCAGTTGCAGAGCGCCGAGGCGCGTGCGGCCTTTGAGGCCTTCATGCGCCGCTAACGCATTCGCTCTGTGCATTGCGAGGCGAGATATGGGTGCCGCATGGCACCCATTTTGCGTTCGGGGGCGTTATCCTAGATGTTTGATCCCAGGCTTTGATGGGGCATCCTTATCTTCCGAATCAAAGGATGCGCTATGGGCCAGGTTCTTCATGGGAGCGCCACGACGACAGAGGCGGTCCGTCGAGCGATACAACATAGTC